>JAHIRD010000177.1 GCA_018818835.1 Pseudomonadota bacterium | reverse complement strand
TAGGACCACCCACAACGCGATTATTTGGAGGCGGAGCACGGCGTGCCCCTGCTGGAGTAACGCCTCAACTAGGCGGTGTGTCTCTTGTGACTGTCACGGTGCCGACCGTAACAGGACCAATGAGAGTGACAAAAGTTGTACCTCGTGAGTTCCCTGCTCCACGCATTATCGAGCCAAGCGAACCTGGAGTAATACGGGTTTCGCCCCAACCTGTCTGGACCGGTGTAGTTGCTGCTCCTGTTAGAGAGCCAGAAGTCATACCAAGAGTAATACCAAGCAGAGAACCCGAGCCCGGTGAGATAACTTGGAGTCCTAGTATTGTGTATGTCCCTAAGTTGGATCCAGAAACCAAGACACTGTATGAGGAGTGGGTAGAACCCTACCTTGAAGCGAGTACAAGTGCTGCGCAGAGGCGTGCGGTTGAGGCTCTAGCAACCAGTTTAGTGAGTTCGGGAGTATCGGCGGAGTCCTTTCAAGCTATTGTGGATAGTACATTTCCGGGACTTGCTCCCGTAGTACGTAGTGCTGTAGAAACCCAGTTGGAACAACTTGCAGAAGTCAGAGTTGAACCAGCTATAGAAGTGGCTATAGAGCCTGGCGTAGCCGCTGAATTGTTTGCCCCGACTCCTGTCCCTACTCCAACTCCCACTCCCGTCCCAACACCGACTCCTGTTCCTATTACAGAGCCAATCAAACCACCTCCGCCTCCGCCTCCACCTCCTCTGCCCGAGTTAGCAGGTGTTGAGGCAGAAGCACGAAGGCTGCCCGAGGGTTCTATCACTTGGGCACAAGGCTGGGACTGGAAATATATACCACCTCCGTACAACCAGCTAAAGCCTATTCCGCTCGGTAATCGTCCCCCTGTCGGAGCGATAAATACCGATAGTAATACACCTTCGGAGACGATTCAGATTATCGGACAGGCTAAGAGCGTCCCTAACAAGGTTAATGTGGACTTGGGCTTTGTTGACATCGAGGTTATCAAGGGCAGGAAGATTAGGTTCGCTGGCGGTGGTCTGGATACAGATGTAGGGACAAGGATGCCCAGTGCGACAAAGGGAATGTCGTTAGAAGAAGGAGACAGTGAGATGGTATACCCAGATGAAGAGGAAGAAGTAGAGGAAGAGGAGATAGAAGCTGAGGAGGAAGCTGAGGAAGAGGAGATAGAAGCTGAAGAAGCAGAAAGCGAGGAAGAAGTAGATGGCGAAGGTGCTGGTGATGCTGAGGAAGTCGTACGAGAAGAGGCTGTACAGAAAGCAGTGCCACTGCCCGAGCCCATAATGATGCCGATGTTGAGAGAACCTGAACCGGTAGCGAAGTTTGAATCCGAATTAGGAGCGAAGCCTGACGAAGATGATGTATCCGACATCACGGGGCTGTCGGCTAAAGATAACGATGAACTATTCGGTGTAGGTGATGTACTTGACATAGGCGAAGAGGGTAGAGAAGAGGGTGCCGAAGCTGGCGAGGGCGACATTGAAGGTATCGGCGAAGGTGAGAATGAGAACGACGCCCTATCCGACATACTGGCGTTACCGGAAGAGGACGATATGGCAGACTTATTCAGCACGGGACCAGAGAAGCCCAAACCCCGATACAAGATAGCTCCCCGTGGTAAGAGGACTGTTCGTCGGTATCCAGCTCCACCGTCAAGCCTTGGTGGAATGAGAGCTTAGCGATTAGATAAATGAGAAGGAGTAGTACTATGAGTAAAAAACTTATTGGAAAGCATTATTGGTCATTCTTACACAACTATAATACCAAAGCAGAAGCTGAAAGAGGTGCAAGAGGGCACAAAAAAACATTCGGTGGATTTACTACCATAAAGAGTGTGCCAGTAGGGCACGTTGGTCATAAAGATTATTTGTTATATTGGAGACCTTAAATGGTGGCAAGGGCGACGCCAAACAAAGAATAGGAAGGCGAGAGGTATTAAAACCTATAGATGATAGGAGGACAAACAAAATGGCGGAGAGATTTCGGATTACCAAGAAGGGTCATGCTTTTCTGGAGAATAGCTATGACGATAGCTCAGCTACGTCAATTCTGATGGTTCTTGAGACAGG
>JAHIRD010000129.1 GCA_018818835.1 Pseudomonadota bacterium | reverse complement strand
CTGAACGTTTATAGTGCGTCTCAGTTGCTGGTGCTAACGTTATTCGATGAAAAAGAAATTGATCTCGCTGAGGCGCTGAGGGCGCAGAGAAAAGCTTTGGGATTGTAGAAAATTAATTATTTGCGCCCCCCTGTTTTTCTGTTTTTTTTGCCCTTCTCCGTGATCTTTGTGCCTTCATGGTGAATAAAAAAAGTTAAGTTTCCAGGCTTTGCCTGGAAACGAAATGAAAAACGGTTTAACCACGAAGACCCGAAGAGCACGAAGAAGGGCAAAAGATTATCCCTGCCGGGGGCCAACCCCAGCCTTCGCTGGGGCAGGCTCTTTTAAAAAGGTCGTCAACATGCATTTATGGATGAGTCAAGAATGACCGTCTCACGTGTGCTAAATTCCATTTTCGTCTTGGGCTTGAGCCTGAAAACGTGACTGTTTTGCCCCTGAACGCATACGGGCGTTTGAATTAGGGATAAACAAAATGGTACAATACAAGCAAAATCATGGCAGAACAAAATAGCAGAAACGCATAAAACGGCCAAAAAATAAACCAGCGGAAGAATACATAGTTCGAAGCAATGTGTTTGAAGGTGATGGGCGGGGTGATGATCAAAGAAATGTCTTCGCCCATGTGGTGTTCTCCCACATCCAATACCTTGAACCGAATTGTTTTTCGCCAGGATATCATGATGTGATCTGAAGCTTGAACAGGGGGCAGTATAAATTCATTGGGGTTCCCATCATTGTGATAAGGGATTAAGGACCGATACATATTTCTTGAAGAATGTGACCGTGCAGGTAAGGCTTTGTAAACGAGTTCAGTCTTGCCACTTTGTATGGATAATGTGATGGTGTCTCCTGGGTTTTCGAACTCAAGACGGCCTCTTTTTTGATGGTTATCCCTTGGCCGGTACTCTCCGAGCTCTTTTCTTTCTTGGCCCTTGTTTTTTGAGAGCATAAGGTAGGCATTTAATCTGTAAGGCAGAAAATGGGATAGTTTTATTTCAACGGTTTTATTAGGTGATAAATTCAGCGGGACAATGAGGCTATGAGATGAATGGATAAAAACAAAGGTACCCATAATCATTATGAAAGAAAGAGTAAACCAGATTCCCCACAGCGTCTTATATATGTACATCATCATTATCGTCTCCTTACGCCCCATTGACCATCTGTCGATTTTTTACGAGCTCATCACAATTAGAGAGAAAATAAGACATCATTCCTCCCACAACCCCTCCCAGGTGGCAGGCAACCAGGGGGGTGCCGCATCGACCAAAATGGAGAAATGAGAAGAAGACATCTCCGGAAATGAATTCAAAGATGCTTTTTGATACGATGAGGGTCAGGCATATCATGCCTGAACGGAATGATTTTGGGGATTGCATCATTTCCAAGGATGTGATGATCATCAGGCCGTGGGCAATGCCGGATAAGCCGCAGAGGCCCGTGGTATTGATGACCGGGGAAAAGGCCCAGGCCGCAGTAAGGCTGGATGATCCGCAGATGGCAACATGGATAAGTCGTCCTGGAATGGTTTGGCTTTTTAATCCGCTGTATAGAAGAAGAAAGGCTCCGGCATCCAGTGAAAGATGATACCAGGAAACGTGAATAAAGGGATGGGTCAGGATCCGCCACCATTGGCCGGCTATGACGGCCCTGGGGAGAAACAGGAAGGTGTCTATGCCCCAGGCGCCTAATAAATGGCCATTGAGTAGGATGATCACTCCTGTGAAAACGAACATATCCCAGGGTTTGAGCATGTGGGATGGCTTGTCTTTTAGTGTGTCGGGCATAAAAAAAGGGGCACTGTCTTGTGTTTGCATTTTCATGATTCCTGATCTTTTCAGGTTCAGGGAGGGGAAACCCCTCCCTTTGAAACAGGCTATTTTTGTATTTTTTTTCGTCTGACCCAGTATGCGACCAAGAGAAACAGAGGGCCCACAGGACCGCTTCCCACGGAATGGGACCGGGATCCCTTGAACATTCCCTGGGGTGAGCTTGTGTTGTCAACACGATGGTTTCGGGCTGGCTGGCTTGCCTTTTTTGTCTGGGCATCCCGTTCGCGCTGGACCCTGTCTGCATTTTTTCGATTTATACCAAGGCCTTCCATGTCCGTTTCATTAAGAACCACCATGGAGGTATAATCCGTCACAAGGGAATACTCAGTGCCCAGATCCGTGACGCGCTGGGTCAACTGATTGGATTTCCCCTTCATTCGGATCTCTTCCATGGTATCGTCAATGGCGGACAGCGCCCACAAACGCTCAATTTCAGGGTTTGTTGTGTCAAAATCGGGCAAATTGGCCCGGCAGGTCCATCGTTTGGCTTCACTGCCGATTCTCCCCGTTAGCGTCACATCCACCTGACCGGCATGTGAATATTTTCCAAAGAGGACAAGCTGCTGTCCCATATAAAGGTTTTTCACGTCCGAAGGGGTGAGATCTTTGACGGTTTCACCGTGGAATTCAAGCTTGGCATCGTAGAGGCATTCATGAAGAACCTTGGCTTTGGCCTGGAGGATTCGCCCCACAATGTCATCGCTGGAAGAAATATTCATGGCAAACCCGCCTGAGTTTTTAGAAAGGGCATCCAGGAGAGGCTGGTTGGCACTGTTTCCGATCACAAAGGTAAACAGACGGTAATCGTTTTCTTTTAAAAGGCCCATGATGGTTGCGTGTTCGGATGGGCCTACATTGGCGACTCCATCGGTCACAAGAACGATACCTGTGGTTCGTTCCGAATCAAGACCCTTGTATGCCGTTGTCAGGCCGCTGTACAATGCGGTGCTGCCCGATGCCGTGATGGCATTGACTTTGGCTATGGTTTTTGAGATGTTTTCTGTTGTGGCAGGAATGTATCCCCCTGTAAACTCAAAGGCATTATCATTGAACGTCACAATGCGGTACCGGTCCTGGCCGGACATGGATCCGATGACTTTACTTACGCCATCCACAAGGGATCTCATTTTTTCGCCACCCATACTTCCGGATATATCAAGGACAAAGGTCCAGTCCGTTCCATCCTGTATTTTTTGTAAGGAGGTTCCGGGGGTGACGACCACCATAAATGTGCCGTCTTCATTAGAATCTTTTTTGTATGGGATAAGTTCAAGACGTGCCGGAACAGTATCTTCAAGTCGATAATAGCAGACAATATCTTTGGAAAGGGTTCCCTTGTCCTTCAGATCAAGGTGAACCGTATAGCTTGCCTGCTGGATTTGCTCGCTTGTTGTGGATGCTGTCTCCTTACTGTCGTGTGAGTCTGAGTGAAAATCGTTGAGTTCCAGTTTGACCGAATAGGTTTCATTCTGGTTATCGGAGCCTGTTTTTGTGATAACCGCCTGTTGGTCGTATTTGGGAATGCGAATGTCCTTGACGGGAAATGCTGATTTCAATTCAAGATTGAAAACAAAGGATTCCTTGACTGTGTTATCCACGGACCAGAATGCGATGCGCTCTTCATCCACACCCCCTTCTTCCAGGGGGTAGACATATCGTCCCACATTGAGATCCATGTCAAGGGGCTGATAATAGACCAACCGGATGGTTGTTTCATTGTTGGCTCTGACTGGGTAAACCTTGACCTCGAAGGTTTTGTGATCATTTTTTTCAGCAAGGGCCGTATCATTGCCTTTGGCTTTTTGATCGTTGTACACCTTTTTTGCCTTTTCTTTTTCAAGGACTTCGCCCATGACTTCCCGGCCGTCAATCCAAAGGCTGAGTTCGGAAAGACTGGCCTGTTTGGGAATGGGGAATGAATAGATGGCCTCAAGGTCTTCCGGACCGGAGTTGGTGAAAATTTGCTCGACCTGGGTCCGGGCAAACCCGTTGTTGATGGTCACATCCACCCGATGGCTTTTCATGTGGATACTGTCTTTGTTTCCGCTCAAGGGTTTCAGGAGTCCGGCGGCCATGCTGGACGTGGCGAACATGCAGATGGCCAAGAAGACGGCTGTCATAAGATGCGTGATTTTTCGTATCGGTGTTTTCATTTTTTTCTCCTTTATCCATGGTTTGGGTGAGTCTGTTTTTTTATCCTGATAGATCAACAAGTGTGCCAGGATGGTATTTTGAGTATAGATATCTGATATTATTTGATTTTTTTAATAATAACCTGAGCCGTTACCGGTGTTGGATTATTTTCAATGCTTGTCAATATATGCGTATCGTGTATACATAAAATGAAAATATCAGGCAGTGTTTAAACCATTGTCACGATCATGAAAGATGAACTCGCAAAACGTCGACGGATGGCTATGGAAAAAGGCCCAGAGTCAAGGCATAGTGTTTGGCCGGGGGTGAAGGCATACATGAAAGTATGTCGAACGTCCGGCCAAACACTATAACGCCGCATATGGGACTTTTTACGACGCCATCATGAAAGGATAGAATGACACCACGACATAGCTTAACATCCGACGAACGTGAATTTTTTTCACAGGTCAATCAGGCTGTTCTGGCCAATCCTTTTTCCGATGAAAGGACGGATATTGATCGCACCATTGCGGGCTTGTTTCCCGAGAGCTCACGGGAGGAAGCGCTTTGGGAAACCATCAGGGAAATTGATCGCAGGATCTCCTTGATCGACCAAAGCGGACGGGGAAACATCGCTTTTTTTTCAGGGTCAGACCGGAAAATTTTGAAGATAACTTATCTGTTCGTTGTCTTTCATCGTTTTCTGGAACGGTTTGACATCCTGATCAAAGACCAGCTGAAAGCTGGAAAAACAACCCTTGTGGTCCCATTTGCCGAAGAAATGATGACCTACCTGAGGGTGCACGGATTCGGACATCAGGAGATTCTCCACGATGTTGCCTTATGTTATCAGTTGAGGCGGGCCTTTTATTTTATTGCCAGGGGGCTTGTGGGTAGAAGCCCCTGCATGAAAAAGCTGAGGGAAAACTTGTGGAATAATGTCTTTACCTATGATCTGGACTTGTATAATGAATATCTCTGGTCCCGTATGGAAGATTTTTCAACCCTGATTCTGGGTGAAACCGGAACCGGAAAGGGCACGGCGGCCAAGGCCATCGGCCAAAGCGGATTTATTCCCTTTGAAGAAAAAAAGGGCAGTTTTAAGGAGAGCTTTACCAAAACCTTTCTGCCCTTGAATATTTCGCAGTTCTCTGAAAACCTCATTGAATCGGAACTGTTCGGCCACAAAAAAGGGGCCTTCACCGGCGCTGTTGAAGACCACAAGGGCATTTTTGACCAGTGCAGCCCCCATGGTGCCATCTTTCTGGATGAAATCGGAGACGTCTCTCCCCCGGTTCAGATCAAGCTGCTGAAAATTCTTGAAGAAAGAGTTTTCAGCCCCGTGGGAAGCCATGGAGAACACAGATTTGAAGGCCGTATCATCGCAGCCACCAATAAAGAATTGTCTGAGATACAAAGCCAATCCTTTTTTAGAAGTGACTTTTTTTACCGCCTGTGTTCGGATATCATCGTGGTGCCTCCCTTACGGGACCGTCTTGGGGAAGAGCCGGGAGAGCTGGATGATTTACTGGCCTATACCCTTGAAAAAATTGTGGGCAAACCCTCTTTGAAGCTGGTCACCATGGTCAGGAAAACCATGGCCAGTCAGCTGGGCCCTGATTATCCCTGGCCCGGCAATGTCCGGGAGCTGGGTCAGTGCGTGCGACGAATCCTTTTGAAACGTAGCTATTCCCAGGAGGTTTATACGACGGTGAAAGGGCCTGTCTCTGAGCTTGCTGTCCAGGTCGATGAAGGGAAAATGACTGCCGGGGAACTTATGACCGCTTATTGCAAACAGCTTTATGACACCCACGGAACCTTGGGGGAGGTCGCTCGTATTACGAAACTGGACAGGCGGACCGTAAAAAAATATATAGAGTCCTAAGGGTCTCGTGAACGGATTTATCCCAATGATCATGGGCAGGAAACCGAACATACCATTTCAATCAGAAGGACATGATGCAGCTCCTTAAAACAAAATTTCATATTCCCGAATTTAAAACGTCGTCTTCGGTTTCACGGAAACGGATGAGTAGTCTGCTTGGTGAGGATTGTTCCATTGCCCTTGTTTCAGCCCCTGCGGGGTTCGGAAAAACAACGATGCTAAGTGAGTGGGCGCACAACCATGATTTCCCTGTGGCATGGGTATCCCTTGAATCAAGCGAAAATAATCCGATGGTGTTCTGGTGTTATCTGTTCACGGCCATGGATTCGGTTTTGGGCCCAAGGGGTCAAAAAGCCCTGTCCCAGATCACCTCGTCCCAGAGCCTTTCCATTGAAACGATTCTGATCGGTCTGATCAATGATCTGGCTGATGACGACAGGGTCTTTTCACTTGTTCTGGACGACTATCACGTGATTTCCCATCAGGATATCCATAAGAGCATGGAATTTTTTCTGGATCATCTTCCCCGGAATATGCGCATCATTCTTTCCGGAAGGGACGAACCCAGGCTTTGTCTTTCAAAATTCCGTATTTCCGGAAAACTCAGGGAAATACGAGCTGAAGATTTACGTTTCCGAGACGATGAAGCAGAACAGCTTCTGAATGGCATCCATGGCCTTGCACTTGGAAAAACAGATGTTCTGTCCCTCAAGAAAAAAACCGAAGGTTGGGCCGCCGGGCTTGCCCTGGCCATCTTGTCCATCAAGGATCAGCAGGATAAACATGCCTTTATCGAGGCGTTTACCGGAAGCCATCGCTTGGTTCTCGACTATTTGATGGAAGAGGTTTTATCCGGTCTTGGACAGGATATGCGGGAATTTATGTTGAAAGTATCAACGGTTGATCGGTTTTGCCCGTCTTTGTGTCGGGCTATTTCCGGTTATGACGACAGTGCCCGTATGGTGAAAGAGATGGAGGCAAATAATCTGTTTTTGATTCCTCTGGATGATCAGAGACAGTGGTTCCGGTTTCACCACCTGTTCCGGGAAGTTTTGTTGAAGGCTCTTCGGGAAAGGGTGTGTGGGGACATCCGGCCTTTTCACGTCAACGCATTTATCTGGTTCCGTGACCATGGCTATGAAATGGAAGCCTTCAATCATGGGATCCTGGCGGAACAGTTTGATGAAGCGGCAAATCTTCTGGCCGACCATGCGCCGGAACAGTTCAGTGAATACGGTGGATTCATGCTCAATCAATTGCTCAGCCGTTTACCGTCTGATATCGTTTTCAAGAATCCTGATCTGTGCTCGTACCAGGTGATGCTGAACGTGATGGCCGGATCATTTGAGAGGGCTCCTCTTCTTTATCAGGATCATTTTAAAGGAAATCCCACGGTTCAGGGTTTCAAATCTCTCATTCAAAGCTATTATTATTTCTATCGGTCCGGTGAATTTGAAAAATGCATTGAGGAAATATCCGTGATGCTTGATGTCTTGCCGAAAAAACACGTTACCGTCAGAGAGATGGGTGACTTGTTGCTCTGCCTTTCACTACGCTACAATGGAGAAATAGAAACCGCGTACGAACGGATGAGTTCCATACCATGGGATGAGAATATTCCTGTTCTTAAGGCCATCAGTTACGCAGATATCCTTATGGGCATGGGAAAGATTGATTCCGCCCTGGTGTTTATCACTAAAAGTATTGCCTGGGGCAAAGCACGCTACGGTGAAAATCTTGTTTCGGAATACGCTTATCTCTACATACAGAAAGGCAGCATTCTGAGGGAAAAAAATCAGGTGGACGATGCATTGAAAGCCTGCCGACACGGGCTTTATCTGGGCAGAAACGATGACTATATCGAGTTTGTTTTCATCGGCAATATGGAGTATGCCAGGGCACTTGCTGCAAATCATGATTATGCCGAGGCAACCAAGGCCATCAACCGGTCTCTGGCGGCGGCCCGGTCCAGTGCAACCTGGGGAGTGAATTTGACGGCCGCCTACAAAATCCGAATTGAGCTGGCCAAAGGGAATATCGCACGTGCCGAAGCCTTGGTCAAGGATCTGGGGGATTTTTCAGCACAGGAGATTCCCTTTTATACCTCCAATGAAACCCTTTCATTTTGCAGGCTTTGTCTGTGCAAAAAACAAACAAAACAGGTGCATGATATCACCGACACCATGATCTGTGAAGACGAGGGACGGAAAAGAAATGCACGACTTTTGGAGTGCTATGTCCTGAAGGCCTTGGCCTTCCAGGTGGACCAACGGATGGACGAGGCACTGGCATTTCTTGAAAAAGCCTTTACCCTAAGCGCAAGGGACGGGTATGTCCGTATTTTTCTGGATGAAGGTGAGCCCATGATGACACTTTTGAAACAGGCCCGGAAGCGAAACATTCTGCCGGACTATCTGAAACCGTATTTGCTCTCCACAGGCCATGACCACAAAGACAGGACCGTGATGATCCACGAATTCAAGGAACGCTTCAATGAACGGGAGATCGATATTTTGAAATTGATGAAAAAAGGGTCGTCAAATAAGATGATCGCCGAAACCCTTTTTCTTTCCGTCCATACAGTCCGATGGTATGCCAGTCGGATTTTTGCCAAGCTCAATGTGAAACGCAGAGGAGAAGCTGTTGTTCATGCTGAAAAATATGATCTGATTTGATGCCTTTTTTCACACTTAAACCCCAGGCCCCCTTAGATTTTTCAAACGCGTCCGTGACATTATAAAACAACACTCGATTCAAGGGATGTGTCAATCCCCATTTCCATCCTTATTTCCATCCTTTTGGATGGTGATTCACCGGGCTCCATTTTTTACAATCTCCACCATAGACAGCTGATTAATCATGGAGGAGAGTACATGGAAACGTGGATGAATAACTTGAATCATTGGTTTGAACAACTGCCGGGCCTGCTCAGGCGGCACAGGTTCAGTGTGGTGATGCTATTTGTTTTGATCACGGTGGGCCTGGGAGCCGGGGCTGGTCGGATCGTCATTGATAACTCCCTGGAGTCATTTTTCAGGGATAACGATCCGGTCAAGAAAAGTTATGACCATTTCAAGACAGTTTTCGGAGGCGATGAATACATCTATATCGTCTATAAAGCCAAAGACGGGGATATTTTTTCGGAGGCATCCCTTGGGGCCCTGAAAGGGGTTTATGATGAGTTGACCCAATATCGTTTAGGCGACATATCGTCGGAACCATCCCCCCTGGACCACATTGTCGAGATCAAATCCCTGATAAATATCAAACCCATCGAAGCACGTGGGGATGCTCTGTACTCGGGGTGTCTGATCGGGGATAACCTGCCCGGCACGTCGACTCAACGGGAACAACTCCGCGAAAAAGCACTGAAACATCCGGATTTCCCTTATGTGTTCTTATCTCCGGACTGCCGATACGGAGGGGTTTTGCTTAGAACGGATTTTAATTCGGAACTCGCGGGAACAGAGCCCGAGGGTTTATCCCGGGAAGCCGGAGGGGGCGATATTGACGATCATGATGATCTGGCTGAACCCCTTGGGTTTGAATCGTGGGACGGTAAGGTTTTGACACCGGATTTCAAAAAAACGGCAATGGATGAATATCCCTTGCTGATATCTGCCCTAAGAACCATTCTGAAGAAAAACACCTACAGCGGTGTCCTGGAATTTCATCCGGTGGGAAAACCCGTGTTGATGGATTTTTTTGCCGATGCCGTGATGAATGACATGGGCCGTATCATGGGATGGGTCCTGCTGTTGATCCTTGGGATGCTTGTGGTCCTTTTCCGGTCCTTGAGCGCCGTGGTGTGGCCCCTGGTTCTGATTTTCGTAACCCTGGTCTGGGTTTGCGGTATCATCGGATGGAGCGGTGTGCCCATGTCCATCATGTTCCAGATTATTGTGTTTCTGATTCTGGCTGTGGGCGTTGCCGATGCGGTTCATTTCCTGTCCGGTTATCTGTATATCCGAAACACCGGTTTGTGCCATGTCGCTGCCCTGGATCGGGTGATGAAACAATCGGGCATGGCGTGTTTTCTGACCAGTCTGACCACGGCCGTCGGTCTTTTTGCCCTGGCCCTGGTGCCCGTCAAACCCATTGCGGTCTTTGGTCTGTTTTCAGCCATCGGCGTGATGACCGCCTTTGTTTTGACCCTGGTTTTCATTCCGTTGATGCTTGATGTGTGGAGTCCATATTCATCCAAAGGCAAGCGTCATGTCCGGGTCATCCAGGGGCTTGTCGGCCATGCAGTCAAGACGGTAACGGGAAAACCGGGGTGGGTCATTGCGGTCTTTGCCGTCCTATGCGCCTTTTTTGTCAACGGGCTTGTGAAGATCCGCATTGATTCCGATGATATCGACGTCCTGAAAAAAGGGCTTCCTTTAAGGGAATCCTATGAAATGGTGAATGAATATCTGGGTGGCAGCGGGACCATGGAAATCGCCTTGGATTTTAAAACAGCGGACGCCCTGAAAGATCCCCTGGTGCTTAATCACATGGAGGCCCTTCAGGATTATCTGATAAACCATGCCGGATCACGGGTCGTGAAAACCCAGTCGGTGGTCAATGTGGTCAAGGAATCAAACAAAGCACTTCATAACGGTGATGACCATTTCAACACCATACCCCAGGAACCGGATGTTCTGGCACAAACTCTTTTTCTTTTTGAAAATGCCAATCCGGCAGATCGAAGGCGGCTGGTGACGGATGATTACGCCCAGGCGAGAATCGGCATTCATTCCAAAAATCTTAGTTCGGTATCGGCCCTGGCGTTCAAGGACCAGGTGGAACACTATATCGAGCTTCATTTCAAACCCCTGGAGACAAGGTATCCGGGCTTTAGCGTCACGCTGACCGGGCATATGGCGCTTCTTGCCGCCATGCTGGATTATATCAGCTGGTCCCAGATCAAGAGCTTCGGCTTGACCCTTATTGTGATTTCCCTGATTCTGTTTGTGGTGTTCGGTAATGCCAAGGCAGGCCTCATTGCCGTGATTCCCAACGTGTTCCCCATTGTCACTACCTTCGGGATCATGGGGTATCTGGATATCCCTCTGGATATGGACACCCTTTTGATTGCACCGGTCATCATCGGGCTTGCCGTGGATGATACGATTCATTTTCTGACACACTACAAACTGGCCATGGATCAATGCACAACCCTCCATGCGGCGGTCACTCATTCTCTCAACGAAGCCGGTCACGCCATCTGCTTTACCTCGCTGATTCTTGCCTCGGGGTTTTCCATGTTTGTGTTATCGTTTCATAACGGGTTGAGTCATTTCGGGATCTTATCCGCCGCAGCCATCCTGACGGCCTGCATCGCGGATCTTTATCTGCTTCCGGCCCTGTGTGTGCTTGTTCATCTGAATTTTGACAAGGGCGGAGGGATAGAACATAGGGCATCGGCTCCATTGACCCGTGATTTTCAAGCCTAAAGGAGAAAAAATATGAAAAAAACAGCACTTATTTGTCTGATCATGGTGGCTTTCGCATCCGCGGCAGCTGCCGGGCAGGCCAGGGAAATCATGGAAAAAGTGGATAACAGGAATGATGGTCAAACCGTCATTGCACACGTCAGCCTGACCACCTTCCGGTACATGACCCAAAACGGAAAAACACGGGCCATGGAACAAGCCCGGATCAAACGGATGACCTTTGTCAAAAAAGATGAGGGCCCACGGGAAAAAGATCACAAAAGCGTGTCTATCCTTAGGGAACCCAAGAGTGAGCAGGGAATCGGTTTTCTCCAGTACGATTATGAAGAGGTTGGGAAAGAGACCGACCAATGGATGTATCTTTCGGCCCTGGGCAAGGTCAAGCGGATCGTGGCCGGGAACGACAATGAACCCAAAACAGG
Source organism: Pseudomonadota bacterium (assembly GCA_018818835.1). Taxonomy (GTDB): domain Bacteria; phylum Desulfobacterota; class Desulfobacteria; order Desulfobacterales; family Desulfolunaceae; genus JAHIRD01. Next base: position 3,288 of record JAHIRD010000129.1, on the reverse strand, counting down.
GAGTTATTTCGGGTCGGAATTCAATTACGAGGACATGGAAGCCTATAACCTTGATGATTTTACCTACACTCTCCTTGGTCCCGAAACCTACAGGGACACGGACTGTTGGGTCATTGAAGCGGTTCCCGTGTTGAGAAAGGCGAAAAAAAGCAATTACAGCCGGCAGATCCTGTGGATTGACAAGGACCGTGACATGATTTTGAAAGCGGTTCTGTTTAACCGGAACGGCAAAAAAACCAAGATCATCATGTCAGGGAACATTGAAACCCTCGACGGTATACTCGTTCCAAGGAAAATTGTGGTGGATAATGTGGAATCACGACGACGGACCGTATTGCTTTACGAAACAATTGTATTGAACCGCCCGGTGGACGATGAATTCCTCCGTGTGCGAACCCTGACGGACAAAGGCTACAGAGAGCGAAAACTCCAGGAATTCAAGGATTTAAAATAATGGTGATGCGGGGGCTTGTGTGTCTTTTGATATGTCTAAACGTAGTAGGGGTTTGTCATGATGTTTCGGCCGGGATGTATGATGAGGAGGAGGGGGCGTTTGAAACGGTATCCGCCTTAAACAGTGACCATCGTTTTTGGGATGATGTCAGGTTGACGCTTTCACATGTGTATGCATACGGCACATCCGAATCCGGGGCCATCGCGAACCGATCCTCGTTGCGGTATGAGTTTGACACGACGTTTTTCAAACGATTTTCCCTTCGGTTGGACGGCCGCTCATCCCTTTACTGGAAACAGGATCATCAGGCAGGGGTCGATGACACGAACGCCCTCGCCCAAAACGACCTCCGGGAATGTTATATTCAGGCCGGGTTTGACGCTGTGTCGTTCAAAGCCGGAAAACAGGTGGTTGTCTGGGGTGAAACCGACGGTGATGTGATCAATGATGTCATCTCTCCACGGGATGAGAGAGAATTTGTGTTCACAAACCTTGAAGATGCGCGCTTGGGCCAGCCCATGGTGTCCATGGATCTCTATTCTCCATGGGGTGATGTGTTCGTCTTTGTCACTCTGGACCCCAAGGTCAATGAAACCCCCGCGCCGGGTACTCGGTATTTCAGGGGGCCGGCCGGTATCCGTGTTGAGAATGAAAAACCGGATACATCGGATCAGGAGTCCGGTATCAAATGGAAAAAAATCTTTCATCAATTCGATCTGTCGGTCATGGCAGCACGTTTAAGACAGAACACCGGGGTTCTGGTGTATGACCATAGCGATACATACAAAAAAAAATACCCGTCATATTGGTTTTACGGCATGGGGGCACGGTATGCCACGGGATCACTCTTATTTACTCTGGATGCCTCGCTCAAACGCCATTATCAGCTTCAGACCGTGGATATCAGTGGTCGATATGCCGGATCGGAATGCCTGATGACCGATAATGCTCTGGGGGTGGAGTATGATGCAGGTGGGCGATATACCCTGAATGCTGAACTGACCCACCGTCATATCGTGAATGATCAGGACGATCTCGCAGGTGTCAAACAAGACACGGACGGACTGTTTATCCAGTATCGCCGATTGTTTTTAAACGATACCCTGACATGCCAGTATCGTTTTTATCATCAGTTTCAAGAAGGGCATACCATTCATAATGGCGAACTTGATTATTTGTTTTCAGATCATATCCGGGTGATCATGGATTACACATTTTTCAGGGAAAGAAACCAAAGGAGTTATTATTGGACTTACCGGAACGATGACCGGATCAGCTGTGAAATAAGATATTACTTTTAATCCTTATCGTTCGTCCGATGTCCGGTCATACCCTCGCAAAACATAAATCACTTGGTTTTCAAACATACTATGATATATAATTAACTATTAATTCTTTTTTATAATGTCATAATAAGGCAATGCCCTTGGCTTTGGATATTTTCCTTCGTGCCAGGATCTCACAAAGACAGATAACACAATGAAAATGATATAGGTCCTATATGTCCCATAAGTCCCATTAACATCCAGCGATTAGATTTAACACAACATAAAATAAAATAGAGGGGGCCACACGTGAAAACCAAACTAACAGAACTGTTGGGTATTGAACATCCTGTCATCCAGGGGGGCATGCAATGGGTCGGAAAAGCGGAACTGGCTTCGGCCGTATCCGAGGCCGGGGGCCTGGGTATTCTGACCGCCTTGACCCAGCCCAGCCCTGGGGATCTGGTCAAGGAGATCCGTCGCATGAGGGCCATGACCCGGAAACCCTTTGGCGTGAATCTCACTCTTCTGCCCACATTGAAGCCGGTTCCCTATGGTGACTATGTGGATGTGATGATTTCCGAGAAGATCAAGATCGTTGAGACAGCCGGCCGGAGCCCCGAAGAATTCATGCCCCGGCTGCTTGAAGCTGGAATCAAGGTGATCCACAAATGCACCTCGGTGCGCCATGCCCTCAAAGCCCAGAAAATAGGCTGTGCCGCTGCCAGTGTGGATGGCTTTGAATGCGCCGGGCATCCGGGGGAAGATGATATCCCCGGGCTGGTTCTTTTGCCCCTGGCTGTCGATGCCCTGTCCATTCCCGTGATCGCCTCCGGAGGATTCGGAGACGGAAGGGGCCTTGCCGCAGCCCTTTGTCTGGGCGCAGAGGGCATCAATATGGGCACCCGTTTTTTGGCCACCCGGGAGGCGCCGATCCATGAAAACGTGAAAAAAGCACTGGTGGACGCGGATGAACGCCAGAGTGCCCTGATTTTGAGAACTCTGAAAAATACGGCCAGGATCTACAAAAACTCCGTGGCCAAGGATATCCTTGCCATGGAATCCCGCGGAAACATCACCATTGAAGAGTTGTCGCCTTTGGTCAGTGGCGCCAGGGGTCGAACGGTTTACGAAAACGGCGATATTGAAGCCGGTGTCTGGTCCGCAGGCATGGTGGCTGGTTTGATAAGGGATATCCCATCGGTCAGGGATCTGATCACACGAATTGTTAAGGATGCGGAAACCATTATCAAGGGACGTTTACACACCATGATTTCTTGATTGCATCATAAAAAGTCCCATATGCGGCGTTATGGTGTTTGGCCAGACGTTCGACATACGTTCATATATGCCTTCACGCCTGGCCAAACACTATGCCTTGCCTATGGACCTTTTTCCATAGCCATCCATCGACTTTTTACGAGTTCATCAATATTGATGAACTCGTAAAAAGTAATTCAAGTTAAGTTACTGAAAAAATTATAAAATTGCAAATTTAACACTTGCCTTTTTCATTGAAATTTGATAAAGAAGTCTAATATTATCAATAATATAAAGGCAATTTTTATG
>JAHIRD010000310.1 GCA_018818835.1 Pseudomonadota bacterium | reverse complement strand
GCTCCTGGTCGATCTCGTCTACCATGGTCATCACCGCATCCATATTCTCGGCCAGATCGCCGCGCTGGGCCGCATAGAGGTCGGCATGGTAGAGGATCTCCCACACACGGACGGCCCCACCGAAGGCGCTGCGATCCGTCGGCCCCGTCGGGTCCACCGTGTGCGACTGGTAGTAGACTTGCAGCAGAGGATAGTCCATCACGCCATCGGTTAGCTCGTCATAGCTCTCGCTCTTGGCCAGGCCCGTCGCCGCGCTCAAGGCCGTCTCTATCGCGTCATTGATGGTGCGGAAGGTGATCGCCCCCATGCTACCTCTGCACGATCCCAGACACCGCCTGGCCGATAATCTGTTCCACTTTGCCCCTGTTCTGCTCGAAGGAGCCCCGCAAGAAGCGGCGTTCCTTGGTGCCCCTGGCCGCGATAGCGCGGGCCACGACGTATTCGCTCACCCCGTGGCGCCTCGCCCAGGCTGCCAGGGCCCCCGGAGGCGGCCAGTGCGGGCGAGTGCCCAGCTCCATGTACGGCGCATAAACCACATTGGACCCCACCACGCCCACAACTTCCTTGGCCCCGACCTCCACGTCTGGCGTGATGCTCGCTCGCAATCTCCCCGTATCCACCGGCGCCAGCCGCTTGGCGTCCGCCGTTACCAGCATCGTCGCCTGCTGCATACCCGCCGCCATGGGCCGGCCGTGCAAGTCATTGGAGACCTGGTTCAGCTTCTTGGCCGTCTGCTCAATACCGTGGACCTGTAAGGAAATCATACGAGTGGCCTCACGTATCCGCCCAGGCTCAAGATCGCCTCCACATCAGGATCCAGCTTCTGCCGGTAGAGCAACTGCCCGAACTCCTGGCTGGCCACGGTGTCGGCAAAGGCGCTCAATCCGCGCTTGTACCATCTGGCCGTCTGCATGATGCACGCCTGCGCGATGGCCGCCGGACAGCTGGCCGCGTAGCCCCATTTCGCCGTCACCTGCACCGTCGGCACCATGCGGTTGCTGACTTTGCTATCGACAGGCCGGAAGCCGACCCAGGTCGATTGCCGGCCATCCAGAAACACGCTGTAATCGGCACCCGCGGCCACCATGATGCCCGTGTACGGCAGGCGGTTGAAGTTGGGATTCTCCGGCCCACCAGCGAAAGCCAGCCAATCTGTGGGGTCCCAGGCCGTGTAGGCCGTATCATCCACCGCGTCCTTGGCCGCTACGGTGCTGACCGTCGCACATTCGTCGATCAGCAGATAAGGCAGCCCCAGGCCGGCATAGGTACGCGCCGTGGCCGTGCTCAGCGCGATAAAGCCGTCAGGCCGCCGGCACCAGCGATCAATCGCTGCGCTGGCCGCGGTGACCATCAAGGCCAGGATGGCATCATGGTCGGCCTGCGTCTTGCCGATCTCCAGCTTTACGTTGGCAACGGTCGTGTAATCAGCCATGGTTCGGCTCCGCGATAATCACGTCCATCTCCACCCTCACCTTGCGCGGCTCGAGTAGCCGCTGCACCGTCTCCCAATCGGGCCACTGCGCCGGATCGTGCGGCCTATCCGGGCCGTCGATAAATAACCGTGCATCATCGATCATCAGCACATGCCCCCGCCCATCGGCGTTTACCTGTGCTAGTTCCTGCAGCAGCGGGCATTCATCGCCGACGGCATGGGCCATGACAGAATCCCCGCACCAGTGCGCGTCCAGCCACAGCAGCGCGGGGCCCCCAGCGAATGCCAGCGCATCAGCCAGCATGACGCGGCTGTCCCCGAACCACAGCTCCAGGTTCGGATGGGCCTCGGTAGTCTGGCGAGCCTTGCAGCGGGCATAGTAGCGGCTGAAGGCCTCGATGCTGATGACCTGCTCAAAGTTCTGTGCCGCCCAGAAGGCCGTCCCGCCCTTGTAAGTACCCGTCTCGATCAGCCACTGGAGCCCGTATTTATCGCGCATCTCCAGTGCCAGATCGTGAGGGATGCTGAGCGTGTATTTACCCATGGACCAGCCCTTTCGCCTCCAGCTCGGCCCACATCTCAGCCGGGAAGCGCTTCTTGGCGTACACCTTCGGCATGTGGCCCTCGCCACCGATGGCGTTGACATAGGTCAATAGCGGC
>JAHIRD010000309.1 GCA_018818835.1 Pseudomonadota bacterium | reverse complement strand
TAACTCTGAAAGACCGCGTGTCGGGGAAGGTCGCTCCTCCCATAAGCAAGTCCTTCCCGCTGACCATTGACAACGCCTCACGGATGTCAGGGGCGACGGGGCAGGACTCCCCGAAGATCACGCCCTTCTGGACTTACGGAGTCAACACGGTAGCTATCCCTGCCACTCCCGAGTACGAGTGGACCCGCAGCAACCCAGTGCACCTGGCGGACGAGTTCGAGGAGATGAGCTTCGACTGGACCAAGGTAAGTAACCGGGCTCTCGTGATCAAGGATGTCGCAGCCTACATCGCTGCTGGCCGTGGAAGGGTTTGGTGGCACCAGCCCCCGCTCCGGAGGCCTGGCCACCTGAACATGTTCCACGGATGGGTCATCGACGCGGGCTTCCCGAACCTGATCCCAGGCGGAGGCGCCCCGGGACTCACGGGAATGTTCAAGGGACCCTACGAGATGGATACCAAGGTACTGGCATACAACAACCTGACCCAGCTCAGAGCCGTCGCGGACGCGGGCACCACCATCGCCATCGGCGACCTCGAGATGCAGATGCGCGGGACGCACATAGAGTACTAGGTGATGCAGCATGGTCAACGTACTTGTCATACCCGGTTTTGCGGCGGATCAGCCCTCCCTGACTGACATAGACCTAGCTGGATACCTTGAGGACAAGATCGCTCAGCTCGTGTCATACAGGTTCTGGACTCCGGCAGGTGTTCTAGCGACCCTGGCCGTGGACGCGAACGGTAGGATGTCCCCACTCCCGGCGGGGACCACCGTGGCGGCCACCCACGTCAGACTCGTCGATTGGGACACGATAAACCCGGGGTCAATTCTTGAATCTGAGGACACCGCGGAACTCACAATCTTGTATCTCAAGGATGCGCCTGGAGAGTACCCATAGTCTAAGGTGATGAAAATTGGTAAATGTAGTCGTGATAGCCGGTTTTGCGGCGGATCAGCCTGCCATAACTGACATAGACCTAGCTGGATACCTCGAGGACAAGATCGCTCAGCTCGTATCATACAACTACTTCACCCCCGCGGGTGTTCTGGCGACCCTGACGGTGGACGCGAACGGTAGGATGTCCCCACTCCCAGCGGGAACGACCGTTGCGGCGAACCACGTCAGGCTAGTCGACTGGGAGACGATAAACCCGGGGTCAGCCCTCAACTCGGAGGACACGGTAGAGCTCACGCTCCTGTACCTCAAGGACTCAGCTGGAAAGTACCCATAATCCTCTTTCCCTTATTTTTTAATACTTCGTATTAACCTATGTTAATCCATGAAGATATGCCACTTCGTTTCCCTCCCGAAGAAGGAGGATCTTGATAAGGGGTTCCGGGTTAGCGGTCTGACGCGGAGCATAAGGGAGACCCTCGAGGCCGAGGTCGAGCTGGGGGTCGATGCCGGATTCTGCAACTACCAGAACGAGGCAGGAGGCGACGAGGTGGTGCTCAGGAGGCGTACCGTCCAGAGCAAGCCCTGGAGCTGGGCCCTGGACGCCGACGCGAACATTATGAGCGCTATCCCCGACATAGAAATCTTCCAGAGACTTCCACACAGAATCGGTTTCCTTCACGCCATACCCTTCTACTGCTTCATAAGGGAGGGGTGGGAGAAGAGTGCCGGAATGACATCCGTTTACTCCCTGCTCAGGGAGTGTGAGGAGGCCGTATGCTGGAGCGAGTACGAGGCCGAGTACTACCGTCTCCTGTCAGATAAGCCTATTCACGCCGTCACTCGAGGCGTAGACCTCGAATACTGGCGCCCCCAGAAAGGGCAGGAGTTCAGATGGCACCCCTGCGTCGTAGGCATGGACATAAGCCAGAGGTTCATGAAGCAGCCGTTCACTCTCATGTTCGCGGCGAAGCGCGCGCAACGGAAGATACCACGGTTGAAACTGAATCTCTTTGCTCTCGAGCAGAGGATGCAGTCCCAGTGGACCATGCTCCTCGCAAAGCTGAACCTAGAAATGATCGTCGAGAACATGGTCATAGGGCTCTGGCCGGAGCCCCTGGAGATGTACAACGGAGCTGACATTTTAGTGAGCCCCACGCAATGGGGCCTGGCGAGCCGGGTCGCCGCGGAGGCCCTTGCCTGTGGCTGCCCGACCATCCTTCTCGAGGGACAGGACGATAAACCCGCCTCCGCTAAGTGCCTTGACCGACCGAGCAGCATGGCCGACGCCATCGTTGACCTGTGGGAGCGTATCGAGGCTGATCCGAAGGGGGAGAGAAGGAGGGCTAGGGAACTCGCTGAAACCGGCTATAACGTCAGGGATACCGCTGAGGAGCTCATGCAGATAGTCAGGGAACTCGTACCCCAGCCATGACGTAAACCCGATCATCTTTTCCCCGGGCAAGCTCACCGTACTTGGTGATCCTCAAGAGGAATCCGTACCTCGAGGTAACGGACTCGATGCTGGGAAAACTTCGGACATGCTCAATCCCACCGTAGCTGGGAACACTAAATACTACGTTCTTTCCCGGGGGAACGGCACCGAGGATCCCGAGGTCGTCCTCCACGTGCTCAAAGAACTCAACAAAGGTGGCTACGTCGTATCCTCCCCTCCTCAAGAGGAGACGGTCAAACTCGACGTCGACCTGTCGGAACTCCGCCTCGGGAACACGGGCGCGGCCCAGCTTTATAGCCTCCCCTGAGAAGTCGAGGCCAACGTAGGGATGGCCGGCGTCTACGCAGAGCCTCCCAAACTGACCAGGCCCACAGCCCACGTCAAGGATCCTCCAACCGGGCTCCAGGCAGTCTAGGATGACCTTCCATAGGGGATAGTAAAGGCTCTCCTCGGGAGGCCCCCGGTATCCGGGGCTCTTCGAGTAAACGTAGTCATAGAAATCTGGACCCATGGACCCCATTGACATTCCTCATTACAATGTCTATACGTATTTCAATCGCTTAAGCCTCATTTCGTCCAATGCTTCCCGGAGTACGCTGCTTAGATTTATGTGGTTTTCATCGGCCCACTTCTTCTGGCTTCCCCGTATGGAAACAGTCACCTTTATGGTCGGATCGCCTTTAACGAGACCACGAGAGGACATGTTACGTATAATCAGGTACATTCTTTAAAAGTCTAACTCCCCCCATTGTCATGTGATAGGATATGTCTGTAGCACCGACAACGTTCAGACTTGCCAAATATCTTCCGGTCAGACTCGCTGAAACCGTTCCTACGACGCTTTTAGCATCATCAAGGACTAAGCTTTGGGAGGTTCCGGATCCGGACCCTCACCTGCTCTGGTTCATAAGCTGGTCAGGAGGCCTCGTAGGTGCGTTGGACACGATTGTCTACCCGATTCTCTCGGGGGAGGTAGCAAGTCGAAGAACTGAGAACAGGATTCCCTTCCCAGGCGCCCTTCAGCACCCAGATGATGACAT
>JAHIRD010000317.1 GCA_018818835.1 Pseudomonadota bacterium | reverse complement strand
GCTTTCCTGTGATAGTCACATATCCAGAAGAAATAAACAAATCTCGTTCTGCTGTTTTATTTCTTACGCCTTTGCCTAAAGCTTCTTGAACTTTTGCTTTCTCAGCCAAGGTTAATGTTTGTATCCAGATATGTGCACCCTTACCTGAAGGTGACCACTCAATATATGACTTAAAGGACTTTAATAATGTATGATTAGCTGGACTCGCATCATCTATATCTATGCAAATGTATGGGTGAGCATCTGAGAATACAAAACCTAGACTTACTGGACGGTCTTGCTCTTCTTGGAATTTCTTTTGGGTAGGGAGTATTGTTTCATAAGATCTTTGGTTTGCTAAATCTTGCCAACCAGACCCCATAGGTTTCTTTAATATTTTAGGTGGGTTGTCTTCGTCAAATGGTACTTTAGATTCTAAAGCTTTCTTAGATGGTGTGGCTTCCCACATTATCCAATGAGGCCAAGTATCTTCTTTTAACTCTTGCGGAATGTTGTTATGGAATATTTGTTTAAGGTGTTGTAATTCTGTTTTAATGTACTCAGTATTAAAATGGGAAATGTCTTCTGCTGACTGAAATTGTGCCATACTTTTCTCCACATGTCTTAGGCATTAACATCAGTGTAATAGACTCTATAAAACGATAAGCCTCGACTCCAGGGCCAGTGGAGTCGAGGATTATCAAGCCTAAACACTTGGAGGACTCAACCTTCAAATTATACTATAACACGTATAACTGAAAAAGTAAACAATTATTTAATCTTTTTGCGGGTATGATCCAGCCTACTATTCTTCAGGAACTGCCCAAGGAAAAGGATTAACTATAAGGCGCATTTCAGCCTCAGGCTCAAGGTATCCACCTGGTGCATTGTACCGTGCTTGTAACTCCTTCCATAGCATTGGGTATTTGCATTTAAGAAAGGCTAGGTTGTCGTCGTCAGCAATCCTCATAAAGCCCATTATAATGGCGTCAAATGGCATTGCCGATACTTCCTGGGATAGCAAATAACTTTCTCTACTCATTATCTTCTCCTTATTGGGATATTCCTGTATATAATTTCATTATATACTACAGGATGTGGTTGCTTAAGAATTACTTTAAGCTGAATAAACTCATTATGTGTAAGAAGTATTTCTTTAATCTTGCTGCCTTCTCGCATTATAATAACATCAATTTCAGCTTTAAGGTCTTTATAAATTATTTCCATGTCCCTCCAAAATGGGTGGAGTTTCCTCCACCCAATTATTGGTTTTTACAGTAAGGTATCAGAGTCCTCTTTCATATCCAAAAGAGGTACTTCTTTGCCAGACTCAATATCCGTTAATTTCTGGATGAGCTCTGCCATTACTGCATCATCTTTGGCTAAGCGCTTATAAAGATCAATGTCTTCCATCTCTTCTCGCCGCTCTCTGAGTAGACCTCGGATCTCTTGCACTGCACGTTCTTTTGCCAACTTCTGGTCATAAGCTTTGACATCAATTATTTGAACAATCCATTTACAAGCTTTGTCTCGCTCGGCTTTGGTAAACCCACCAACTTGGCTTACTTTTGCACATTTAAAAGTGGCATTGACTTTTACTACAACCCAATCACCAATACTAACTGTGTTTCTTTCAGCCCAGTAGCAATATTCACTGGACATACCACGGTGAGGTTCAGGAAATCTTACACCAATTACTTGTTTCATGTTGACTGCTAAATCTGACATTTTTAATACCTCCATTTTTTAGTTATTCCATTTAAACTTAAGTTACTAAAACTAATAGTTGTTCCCTTAGTAGCAGGCCCATTGATGTCAAAGTCTACTCTAACATCAGTTGTTGAATCTTGTAGGGAATCATCAGGATATATAATTCTTCCCCAAGTTAAAATACAAACATTCTCTAATGTAAAGGTTAAAGATTCTGCTAATCGCCAACCTGTTTCAGTTTCCTCCATAACTATAGGCGTTGATTTAGCCATTGGTAATTGATTTGTACAATAATCTGGAGTTCTTGGTCTAATACCATTAAATAACTCTATTATAGCATCCTGAAACAATCTATATTCCTGCATTTCAGGAACTATAGCTCTGTCTTTAATGTACTGTAAAAAACCAGTACTATACTTAAAGTTATTAATAACAAGTGCCATTATAACCTCTCAAATAACTCGTTAGCTATGTACTCAGCTAAAGCCTTTAACTCAAGCTTACCGCGTGTGATAGTAACATCCTCAGCAGGAGACAACTTATCCAAAAGAGGCATAGGATCCATCATATCTGTTGCCGAGTATTTGCATGTATAGTCTTTGAGAATCCCTTGGATACAATCACGTATCTCATAATATGCAACCATGATAACCTTAGATTTACAATCTTCCATCATTCTCCTCCTGTTACAAAGTTAATGCAGTCTTGATGGGCTGAGTATGCTTCAACCCATCGGTCTGTGTAAAGCTGTGTTTGTTGTTTAGAAATCTCCAGCTGTTCTTGTAGATATGCAATGTGTTTATCTCTTTTGGTTATCTGATCATATGAGCCATAACCAAGAAGAGCTATTGCACTCAGTACTAGGAGTAGCTCTAATACTTTCATTCTACCTCCTTTAATTCTGACCTATAGTTATGAAATACTTTAGCTAGGCTCATTGTCTTTAAATGGGCTATATCGTCTTGTACTTCTTTTGAGCAACTAGAAGTATTAAGCTTTATTAAATGGTAGAATAGCTGGGACACAAGTCGGTCATCAGCTATTATACCAAATGATCCACACCATAAAGGGAAACAAGAAAAGTCAAGGTCAGCTTCCTTAAGGTCGGCTCCCCGAAGGTCAGCTTCCTTAAGGTTGGCTCCCTCAAGGTTGGCTCCCCTAAGGTTGGCTCCCTCAAGGTCGGCTCTCATAAGGTTGGCTCCACGAAGGTCGGCTCTCATAAGGTTGGCTCCACGAAGGTCAGCTCCCTCAAGGTTGGCTCCACGAAGGTCAGCTTCCTTAAGGTTGGCTCCCCGAAGGTTAGCTTCCTTAAGGTTGGCTCCACGAAGGTCAGCTTCCTCAAGGTTGGCTCCCTCAAGGTTGGCTCCCTCAAGGTAGGCTCCCTCAAGGTTGGCTCCCTCAAGGTAGGCTCCCTCAAGGTTG
>JAHIRD010000128.1 GCA_018818835.1 Pseudomonadota bacterium | reverse complement strand
CATGACCATTTCTTCATCCCGGGACGCCCTTTTCTTGATGAACTGGTTATCCGGTTTGACGATGATCCCCAGGCACAAATGGTTTATCTGGAACATCAGGATGTGGATATCCTGCCATTATTCATCGATCCAGAGGGAATAGACAGGCTAAAAAAAAATGAGTCCCTCATTGTCACGCCACAAGGATACGAAGCCATGGGTGCGATTAATTGGCTGGCCTTTAATTTTTTGCGTAAACCGTTTGATGATAAACGAGTCCGAAAGGCCATTGCCTATGCCATTGATCCGGCGTTTTTTAATAAATTTATGAATAGAGGCAGCTCTGTGAGGGCAACCGGCCCCATTTCTCCGTTCAGCGTTTTTTATGAACCGGATGTCCGGATGTATGATCTTGATCTGAAAAAAGCCGGGGATTTACTTGATCAAGCCGGACTTACGGTAAAAACAAACGGTATTCGTTTTTCCGTAACCCTGGATTACATTCCTATCATTCCCAGCCAGCAACATGACATGGCTTTTTATATGAAACGGCAGCTCTCTAAAATCGGCATTGATGTCCGTGTCCGAATATCAAAAGATTTCAAGGAATGGGCCGATCACATTTCAACCTGGGATTTTGATATGACCATGGATGTTGTCTACAACTGGGGTGACCCCATTATCGGTGTCCATAGAACCTATTTGTCAAATAACATCCGTAAAGGCGTTCTCTGGTCCAACACCCAGAACTACAGGAATGACAAGGTCGACGCCATTCTTGGTCGTGCTGCAATGGAAATGGACCTGCCTCTGCGTAAAAAGCTGTACAGCGAATTTCAGCGCATGGTGACCGAAGACCTTCCCGTTGTATGGCTGAACGTGATGTCATATCAGACGGTATATAATAAAAATTTAGGGAATCCGCCCATTTCCATTTGGGGGATCCACTCCCCATTTGATGAGCTTTACTGGAAAAAGGCTCCGGTTAAAACGTATGTTTCAATAGAGCCTCTCGGGACAGAGGAAACCGATCTTGAACAGGTTGGCCATAAGGCCATCAACCTTCTCAAACAAAAAAGATTACTGGACGCCTGTGAAATACTCGAAGATCAGACAAACAGCTATCTGGATTTGGAACATTCCGGGCTCCATGTGATCGGATTTACAACAAACGGCAGTGTCTTTCTTGACAATTCAGGACAGATGAAACCGGGAATGGATATCAGCGGCTTACGTGACTTAATGGGACATTCCATTGTGGAGCAGCTGGTGCGATCCCGGGATGGGCAAGGGGATAATCCCATTCGCATTGACGGTGTATGGCCCAATCCTGTGACGCATCACGTCGGAACCATGAATGTCTGGTGTGGTAAACTGACAGAGGATGACTGTATTTGCGTGTTGCGTTGGGAATAAAATCAGGGGAATGCATGGGACTGTTTACAAACACATCCATTAAAATTAAAGTATTGATTGCCCCTGGTATTATGGCCATAGCACTTGGGCTTATCTTGTTTATTGCCATTCACGGCATGGAAAAACAGCGGAGGATTTTAACCGATGCCCAGGAACGTTCACTCAACAGGTTGAAGCTGGTCCAGGACTTTATCACCACCAGTGAACACGTGCAATCGGATGTCTATCGTCTTTCTGTGCTTCAATTTATGGGGGCACCAAAAAATGAGATTCTGCCCGTATCTGAACGTCTAAGTATGGGGTTGAATAATGTGACAGTGATTCATGGGGAAATCCTTACAACATGGACCCTGGATCACCAGGAAGAATTGCTTTTAGATGAGTTGAAAACGTCTTTGAACGCATTCAGGCACCAGGTTCAACAGGCTGTTATGGCTGTTTCAAAAAGCCCTTCCTTTGGCATTCTTCTTGTTCGCTCAGCCGCAGTCCCGTTCAGTGAGCTCAACGGTTTACTTTTACGACTTCTTGAACATCAGAATGATAAAATCATTGAGGCCAAACAAAATTCAGAAGCATTGCTCGGTCAGATCAGTACAGCCATTATGACCATTGCACTTTTCATGACCCTGATCGCAATCCTTATGACCGTGTATATCGGATCACACTATATTTCGAAACCCATTGTCTTACTGACGCAACTTATGGGGCGGTTGACTGACGGAGATGTGTCCGTGGCCAGCCAGGGGCGCGAACGAAGCGACGAAATCGGGCAAATGGAAAAGGCACTGAATGTCTTCAGAAATAATGTCATTGAAAAGGCCCGTTCAGATAAAAAATTACAAGAAAGTGAAGACCGTTTCAGAACACTTTACAACAATGCCCTGGTGGGATTGTTTAGAACACGGATATCAGACGGGGTTCCGCTTCAAATCAACCGGCGCTATGCTGAATTGGCCGGATATTCGTCCATTGAAGACTGTCTGGAAAATTTTGCGGCAGCAACCCACTATGCCGACCCCAAGGTGCGGGACAGATTGCTTGAAGAGTTGAAACACCATGGGGAAGTGAATGATTTTGAGGCCGAAATCATCCGAAAGGACCATGTTCATTTCTGGATCAGTTTTTCTGCCCGGGTATATCCCGAGGATGGGAACATTGAAGGGGCACTTATTGATATTACCGATAAAAAAAAGGCTGAAAGCAAACTGGTTTCATCCATCAAAGAAAAAGAGGTGTTGCTACGGGAAATTCACCACCGCGTTAAAAATAATATGCAGATCATTCAAAGTCTGCTCAGTCTTCAGGCAGACAGAATCAGCAGGCCGGAGGTGAAACAGCCTCTTATCGATTCAAACAATCGCATCAAATCCATGGCTCTGATTCATGAAACCCTTTATCATTCTGACGATATGGGCAATCTTGATGTGAAAGCTTATTTTAACAATGTGGTCAATCATCTTTACAAGATATATTATAACCCGGAACAAATGATAACCCTATCCATAGACATTGATTCGGTTGAGCTTGACCTGGACCGGTGTATCGCCTGCGGCTTGATTGTCAACGAACTGGTCAGCAATGCCATGAAATACGCATTTGTCGGTAAACCCGAGGGCCATCTTTTGATATCCTTTCGCAAACAAGATGATCATGTGGCCAGCCTGACCGTATCGGATAACGGCTGCGGTTTGCCGGATCGTTTTGATATAAACACCCATGAAAGTCTTGGTTTAAAAATAGTCAGGATACTGGCTGAAGGCCAGTTAAAAGGGAGTTTGTCAGCGGTTAACGAGAATGGTGCGACGTTTCAAATTATATTCCCACTTTAAAAACGGAAAAAGAGATCACATGGAAAGAGCAAACATATTAATCGTCGAAGATAATCGGATCATTGCAGAGGATCTCAAGGTCAAGCTGAACCATATGGGGTATACCGTGACAGGTATTGCAACAAGTGGGGAAGAAGCCCTGGACGCCGTGAAAGCCAGGATACCGGACCTCGCATTGATGGACATTCGTCTGGGCCAGGGAATGGACGGCATTGAAACGGCCATGCAGTTAAAAGAAATCTATCACCTGTCGGTCATTTATATAACGGCCCACGCAGATAAAGATACCGTTGCGAAGGCCAAACTCAGCGAGCCCAATGGCTATCTCATCAAACCCTTTGGCGAAAATGAACTTCAATCCGTGATTGAGGTTGCCCTTTATAAACAGCAGGTGGATCAAAAGCTCAGGAAAAGTCAGCAATTGCTTGCAGCCATAACCCGTGGTCAAAATCTTTTTATTGCGGACAATAACGCGCCAGCGGTATTCAACGAAATCCTGTCCGATGTCCTTGACCTCACAGACAGTGAATACGGATTTATGGGTGAGGTGTTGTTTTCTCCCGAAGGCCAGCCTTTTATTAAGACCCATGCCATCAACATCGACAGCTGGGTGGATCCAAACACCTTTGAATTTATGGATCAGAATGCATCACAGGGCTTAGAATTTCGTAATCTCAAGACCTTGTTCGGCGCATCCCTCATCTCGGGAGAGCCGCTCATTTGCAATGATTTGACCCAGGATCCAAGACGGGGCGGTTTACCCAAGGGGCATCCCCCCTTGGAAACCTTTCTGGCCATTCCTGTCCATCTTGGCGGAAAGCTGATCGCCCAGGTGGGCATGGCCAACCGGCCAGGCGGCTACGATCAGGCCGTGATTGATTTTCTGGCTCCGTTTATGGCCAGCATCGCCCATCTCGTGGAAGCCTTTCGTCACCGGGCCGAACACAAACGATCCCGGGGAATTATTCTGGAAAATGAAATCAGGTACAGAACCATCATCGATAACAGCTTTGAAGGCATCATACTTCAGGAGGCATCGGGCCGGATTATCACCTGGAACAAAGCTGCCGAGCGAATATTTGGTGTGAAAGAACAAGATATTGTGGGGCATCTGTCCTTGGACCGGAATTGGAATACGATTCGTGAGGATGGATCGCCCTTTCCTGGGCCGGAACATCCGTCCATGGTGGCTCTTTCAACGGGAAAGCCCTGTAAAGACGTCATCATGGGCATCACGAATGCTCAGGGTGATGTGTCCTGGATCAATGTCAATACCAACCCCCTTTTTATGGACGGCCAGGAACGGCCCTATGGTGTTGTTATTACCTTTTCGGACATCACCGAGCTTAGGCGGGCGGAGAAGGCCAATGCCCAGGCGGCACATGAATGGCAGACGACCTTTGATGCCACAAATGATGCCATCTGGGTTCTGGATAAGGATCAACGGGTAAGACTTTCCAATAAAACCGCATCACGTCTTTTCCATCAATTCGGCAAACAGATGATCGGAAGGCCATGCTGGGAAATTGTGCATGGCACGAACCAGCCCATTGAAAACTGCCCCATAAAGAGGGCAAAAACGAGTTTGCACCGTGAAACCATGGAACTTCAAATCGGCTCCAGCTGGTTTGATGTGACGGTGGACCCCATTTTGGACACATCCGGGCAATTTGCCGGTGCGGTCCATATTGTCAGCGATATAACTGATCGGAAACATTCAGAGAAGGAACGGGAAAATCTTCAGGAACTGCTCAATCAGTCCCAGAAGATGGAGTCCATTGGAAGTCTTGCCGGGGGGGTTGCCCATGACTTCAACAATCTGGTTGCCATTATTCTGGGCTATGGAGAAATGATGCTTGAAGGATTAGATAAAGAGCATGCCCACCGTGAACCTCTGGAGGAGATACACAGCGCGGCGTTGAGGGCCAGAGACCTTACCCGGCAGCTTCTGGCCTTTAGCCGAAAACAGATACTTGAAATGAAAACCGTGGATGTGTCCAAGGTGGTCACCACCTTTGAAAAGATGTTGCGCCGTCTTATCGGTGAAGACATTGAACTCCATATGGTGATTCCATCTGAGCCTCTTATGGTGAAAGCGGATATCGTCCAGTTGGAACAAGTGTTGATGAATATTGCCATAAACGCCCGGGATGCCATGCCCCATGGTGGGACATTGACCATTGAAACCTCACCCGTTGAACTGGACGAAACGTACACTGATAAAAAAGGGGTAAGGGCACCCGGTCACTATGCTCTGATCGCCATCAGCGACATCGGTTGCGGAATGGATCACGAGACATTGCTCAGAATATTTGATCCTTTTTTTACGACCAAAGAAAAGGATAAAGGAACCGGCCTAGGTCTTTCAACGTCCTATGGCATTGTTAAACAGCATAACGGCAATATCTGGGTGTACAGCGAGCCAGGCCAGGGAACGACGTTTAAAATTTATCTGCCCCTTTGTACCGAACGCGTCCATCCACGAATTCAGAAGACAAAGGGAATCGAGGCAGAAGCCGTTTCTGCCACCATATTGATGGTGGAGGATGACCCAGGGGTCCGAAGACTGGCAAGCCATATTCTTACCAGTCGGGGCTATCACATCATCGATTCCCATGACGTAGACGAAGCTGTCATAAAAGCAGAAAATTATAAAGACCCTATCCATCTTGTGCTTACGGATGTTGTTATGCCAAAAATGAAAGGCCCGGAAGTTTTTGCCAAAATCCGTCAGCATCACCCCGAGGCAAGGGTGCTTTATATGTCCGGCTACACGGATAGTATCATTGCCAAACGAGGGGTTTTGTTGGAAGGGGTACAGTTTATCCAGAAGCCTTTTTCCGTCCAGGCCCTTGCCGCCAAGGTCAGGGAGGTTCTTTCCGGGGACATGGGGCAATAAATAACTTCTATAACCACCACCCGTTCGCTACGCTCTCTGAAGGACACGAAGAACCACGAAGAAGAGCAAATAAAAGGGCCTCCGGCGGTCTTGCCTGGGATTGAAAAAAGCAGTTTAACCTTGCAACACCGTCTGCGGAACAGGTCCGTGTTTGTCTGTGACAGTCCGTGTTAGTCCAGGCTATTTCTTTCGTGGACGAACACAGACGGCCACGGACTGACACGGACATTGGAACACTGTCTGCCGCACTGTGTTCTTCGTGTTCGCCGGCGACCACCGGGAGCGGGTGGTTAATGAAAACAATACCTGAAAGCATGGAACCGGCTTATTCCTTCTCAAAGGCCCCGATGTCAGGGCCTGGCCCGAGAAGGGCCCGGGCGGTATTTCCCATATGTTTGACATACTGTTTGTTTAGGGGATACGCGCTAAACACCGATGGAAGGGATGAGGCTTTGTTGAGGCAGGATGAGCCTGCCGCAAGGGAGTAATCTTTGTCTTCAGCGTCGCTAAAGGGTGGTTCGGTTCCCGTAATATTCCTCACGTTTTCCGTGATGATCAATGTGGATGAACTTTCATGGGTTTCCCTGAAGCCCTGTTTCAGCCAGTTGGTGTTAAGGCGGAGGAGACCTTGGCCGTTGGTCAGGGCAAGGGCGCTGCCACTTTCTGTGGTGTAGATGATGTTGTTACGGATATCTGCGGTGACATCATTGGAAGATAGACGGATCAGGGTGGTGTTTCCGCTCCGGGTGGACACGATGGTGTTGTGATAGAGATAAAGGGTGCCGCGCCTGTAAAGGGTCGTATCTTCGCTGTCCCCCCCGTAGTGGATCATCTGGCTGTTTCCCGCATCATCCGGTTCAATGAGGATGTTTCCGTATACAAAGGTTTCGTCGTAAGACGGGTCGGTGTAAAACGATTCATAGGAGGTATCCACCAGATCCAGCTGCCTGTTCCCGGATTCAATCCAGTTGTATCGAATCACAGTTCCTGCGGATCGGTCCTTGAGGTTGTTGCCCGGGCACCCCTCCCTCAGGGGGCCTAACAAATTATATTCATAGGTGATGCCCATACTTTCCGTATAGGTATTATGCTCGTATATGCGGCCTTCAATGCCGTTGTCATGGATGTGGTTTCCGCTGATCAGGATGTCCCGGGTAAAATGGGACGTGAAGAGGCCGTTCCCGCAGTCATGGAGATTACACCCTCTGATGGTTATAGCCTCTCCCTCTTCGATGTGAACAGCTGCTGCATTGGTGCTGTATGTCTGTGTTGCCCCGTAACGGTCCGTAAAGGAATATCCCGGGCGTCCTGATCGGATATCCAGATTTTCGATGAACACATGGGACGGGATATCCGTATCACCAGAACCGGTGTAGTTTCCTAATTTGATCACGGACCGTGATTCGTTCAGGTAGTAAAGGCCGGACCGTGTGTCTGCATCCTCACCTGTGATGATGGGAAGCTCAGCTCCATCAGCCACTCCGGTGATGACAAGGGGATTTTCTGAGGATGCGGCCGTGGTGATCACCCATTTTGACCGGTAGGGCGTATCCCGTTTGTATATTCTGACCAGGGTGGACTCGTCAAGCTCATCCCAGGGCACATCGGTGGGCTCTTCATAATCACGGCCAGGGCCCACATCAATGACATGGGCAAAATCATCCGGATTCCAGGTACCCATGGCAGGCGTCTGGTCCGAGGTATCGTAGGTTTCATCAACGGTGGTGTCCGGGTTTTCCGTTTTAGTGCTGTCGCATCCCCATACCATGACCAGCAAGGCCAGCAGAATAATCACAGTCAATCGTTTCATGGTGTTTCCTTTTCTTGAATGACGATGTTTGCAAGAAACCTTATAGGGTTATAAATCAATTCATTATCAATTAAAGACATCATTTTATTATGAAAAGCAATGCCTGTGCCAGAGATTGAGTATTTTGTAAGTAACTGGTTATAGTAAATAATTTGAAATATTGGACGTCTTTTACATGAAGGGGAGTTTAAAAATAGGTTGTTGTATTTCAACATGATTGTTGAAATACAACACGTCTAATAAATGCTTGATACGGTATGTTGAACTTTATGTTGCTTCATAGCTGTCCATTATGATATGTGCATGGCATCAAGGTATCTTAAGCTAAAGCCATGGCGCTGTTCTGTGACGTTAACAATCATATATTCTCAACAATACATTATAAGGAGATGAACATGAAGATGATACGAAAAACGGACCTTGTTGTATGGGTGACCATTTTATCCTGTGTGTTTTTGTCCGCCTGCGTTTCAAAGAAAAAATACCTGGAACTTGATGCAACCCGCATGGATTGTGAGCAACGTGAAGATATTCTAAAAAAGAACCTCTCGGACATGGAGGCCAAAAACGCGGAATTGGAAAAGAATCTCAATGAATTAAACGCAGAACTGGATATAACCAAAGCCCAACTCGATGACACGGGAATGGCCCAGGCCAAACTCGACAAGGATCTCAAGGAAAAAATCGCACGCATCACTGAGCGTGAAAAGACAATCAAGGATCTAAATGAGCTTATCGGAAAACAAAAGGATATCGTTAACGCCTTGTTAAGCAAAATCAAAAACGCCCTGGTCAAGTATGACAGCAGCCAGTTGTCTATTGAGATTAAAAACGGAAAGGTTTACGTTGCCATGTCCGACAAGCTTCTTTTTAAATCAGGCAGTACGAAAGTGGATGTCACCGGAAAAGAAGCCCTGAAACAACTTGCCGAGGTTCTTTCCAAACAACGTGACATTGACATCCTCATCGAAGGCCATACGGACAATGTTCCCATCAAGAGCGCCGTTTATAAAGATAACTGGGATTTAAGCGTATCCAGAGCCACGGAAGTCGTCCGTATTTTATCCGATGAATTCAAGCTCGACAGAACGAAACTCATCCCATCGGGCAGAGGGGAATATTTACCCAAGGCCGACAACACAACCGATGAAGGAAGGGCAAAGAACAGGCGAACCGAAATCATTCTTTCACCAAATCTTGATGAGCTTTATAAACTGTTGAATGCCTGATTAGCCCGTAATGGTTTCAAATTCAGTCTTCCGGATGGCAACAGGGAGTTCGTCCAATGATATCCCAAGTTTTTTTAGCGTCTTGGGGCTTGGAATTCCGTTTTTGTCATACCCTCGTTTTTTATAATAGGCATCTATCATTTTTTCCAAGGGGATAGGCTTTTTGTCCAAATGGTTCACTCTGTTTTCTTTGAGCATCCGGTCCGGGAGATTATCGTCTTTCCTGGAAATTCCTTCCCGGGTGTTCATATATCGTTCAAGGACATGGATTCGTTCCCCTGCCTTTAACAGATCTTTTTGGGGCATCTTGATCCCTGTGACTGAGCTGTACAGTCCGGTGAGGACGTTGATAAAAATCAGCTGCAATGCAATGTGCGGCAGGTACTGCATGGTCAGTCCGAGAAGGGGCTTGGGTGTATACTTGACAATGGGAGGCTCAAGA
Source organism: Pseudomonadota bacterium (assembly GCA_018818835.1). GTDB lineage: Bacteria > Desulfobacterota > Desulfobacteria > Desulfobacterales > Desulfolunaceae > JAHIRD01. Next base: position 1,960 of record JAHIRD010000128.1, on the reverse strand, counting down.
ATATATGCAAATGCCGCGAACTGGCAGGTGTGCAATGAGTTGACCATGGCAAACATGTTTTCAAAATATTTGACGAAGTCAGCCTTTGCCCGATCCGTGTGAGGATTAAGATATCCCATAAAGACTTCAAGTGCCATGGTGGTGGCTGAAAGATGGCAGGCGCCTCGGTTTGCAACGGCATAGGCGAGCCCCTGTCCCCATGATCCCCGTGGGTCATAGGCCGCCATTTCAAGGCCCTTGACCTGGATGGCAAAGTCAAGGCCTCCAAATTTTTCAGCCAAACGCCTGGTGCCCTGGCCAAGATCTTTTCCAATGCCCTGTTTGTTGGCAATCCGGGAAATCGTCTCTGCGATTCCTTCAGGATTCCCAAATGTGAGGTCTGACTCAAAGAGTCCCTTTTCACCGGCCTCCATGGCCCAGCCGATGACCGAGCCGGTTGAAATGGTGTCCATGCCCATTTTCCCGCACAGATCATTCCACTCAGTGATTCGGCCTGCATCAAAAATCCCGAGATTTGTTCCCAAGAGCCCCACGGTTTCATATTCGGGGATCTGGTGCATGGATCCGTCCGGGTGTCTGCCCTTGTGACCGCACCCAATGGAGCAGGGTTTGCACGTGCTGGGTTTTGAAGGGTATTTCTCTGCCATTGTTTCGCCGGAAACCTGGGGGGCGTCCGGATGGGAGCCCGCCTGGAAGTTATTGACCGGAAGAATCCCCCCGGTGTTGCAGATGGTGACATTGGCACTGGTGCCGTAGTTTTTGTACAGGCCCCCAACGAAATGGTTGTTTTTAATATATTTATTGGCTCTTTTTACGATTTTTTGTAATTTTTCAGGGTCATGGGGGATGATTTTATGTGTTTTCCCCTTTGCAACAATGGCTTTCAAATTTTTGGATCCCATGACAGCACCCATTCCCCCCCGTCCCAGGAAACGATGGCCCGAGGCAATATTTGCAAAAAGAACCTTGTTTTCCCCGGCAGGTCCGATGACCAGGGCACTTTCGTTTTTATCAAGACCAAGAAGGTCTTGGGTCTCATCGGTGTCTTTGCCCCAGAGGTGCGATGCATCCATGAATTTCACCTGGTTTTCATCAATGGTAAGATACATGGGCTTCTCTGATTTGCCTGTGATCAAGAGGCCGTCAAATCCCGCTGTTTTGTATGCCATACCAAAGGGGCCACCGCAGGAGGAGGTAAGCATGATCCCGGTTAACGGCGATTTGGTCAGGGCAGCAAAACGACCACTGCAGGGAGCGCTTGTTCCCATGAGCACTCCCATCATAAAAACAAGGTAGTTTTCTTCTCCAAGGGGGGGCGTTCCCGGGGCCATTCTTTCAGAGAGATATTTTAAGCCCAATCCCTTTCCACCCAGATATTTTCTTCTGTCTTCATCCTCAACAATGAATGTATACGATTTCTTTTCAGTCAGATTAATCTCAAGAATCCTGTTGCTGGTCCCATGAATGTCCTTCATCTGTTTTTCCTTTTTGCATTAGAAACGATTATGGCGATAATGGGTATGCGTTTATGATTGTCTTTATCCATTCTATCTACAGCAACCATTGTGCCAATTCTTTTTTAGGGGCTCTCAGCGTGATAAACAGGCACGAGCGGTCAATGACAGGGTGGCATGTTAACCCGGTGTGGATCAGGGAGACAGTCATTTGAACGATCTGGCCCATAAAATGCCAGAATGGCACTTTTTTTTGGATTTATGTTTGCAGGCGTGCTTTATTTTTGTTATTCCATTTAATGGTTATGCAGGAGGCGCCAATGATCTTTCAAGGGTTTCATGGTGATCATAAAAATCCCAGGCCTTGCCTGGGATTGAAAAAAAGCAGTTTAACCTTGCAACACCGTCTGCGGAACATGTCCGTGTTTGTCTGTGACAGTCCGTGTTTGTCCAGGCTATTTCTTTCGTGGACGAACACAGACGACCACGGACTGCCACGGACATTG
>JAHIRD010000127.1 GCA_018818835.1 Pseudomonadota bacterium | reverse complement strand
TACAATAACTCAACATCAAACAATGCACTATACCCAAACCGGCTACGCGTGGCGCAGCCACAAGGAGCACGGCAGGGCGAAGCGTGGTGCCCTGCATGGCTTGAGGCACGAAAGCGACGCACGGGCCCACTCCTTGTAATATTACAATAACTCAACATCAAACAATGCACTACGTATACATTCTCCGCAGCAAAACAACTCCAGATCAAACCTATATAGGATATTCATCCGATTTACAGGCACGCCTCCAAAAACATAATGAAGGCGGATGCAAACACACAGCAAAATTCAAACCCTGGAACTTGATCTGGTACTGCGCATTTCAAGACAAGCACAAGGCACTGGCTTTTGAGAGTTATCTAAAATCCCATTCCGGAAAGGCATTTGCCTCAAAACGACTACTTCCAAATTCCTGAAACGTTCTGATGAACCATCTCGGAACTGAAACCCTTGACAGGTGGCACCCCTTATCTGTTCCCAAGCATCCGGACAAACTCCCGGCCTATGAGCGACAACACCATTCTTGCTGCTTTAAGGCGCTTGGGATATTCAAAAAACGAGATGACCGGCCACGGATTCCGGAGCATGTTCGTAACCCGCTTTCATGAAATGGGCTGGCCCTCCCACCTGATCGAACTGCAGCTTGCCCACAAAGAGGGAAACAGCGTCAAGGCCGCTTACAACTTCGCCGAATACCTGCCCATCAGAAAAGTCATGATGCGGGCTTGGGCGGATTACCTGGACGGCCTTCGAGAACATGGAAAGGCAAATCTTGCAGCGGATTATTATTTCGACAATTACCAGAAAAACCTTGCACGGCTGGGAGAGGGGCAACAGAGTGTCATCCAGTTCCCGTTTGCCAAGTGAACCATATGTCGTATGTTTTATTGCATTAAATTATAATGTTATTAAATCAAATAATTAACATGAAGTTCACACGGTGACATAATAAATGTTACTGGAAGGTGGGGTACTTGGTCCTGCTATATGATCTCCAAATAAATTCAGGTTATTTAAAACGAAAATAAGTTCATATAATTATTATACGGTCTGGGGCAAAATCCACTATAAAATTGGATCATAACACCTATTAGAATATAAGATACAACACAATAACCTAAAAACAACAAAACCGAATAACCTAAATTTAGATTGACACAATAACCTAAAAACGATTAAGCTTAATAACCTAAAAATAGTCCGTATATATCGAGCAGGTTACAAAATGGCGACACCACAAGAAAAGCTTGCAGAATCCCTTGCTATCCTGAAAAAACTTCAGGATGAGGGTATTGTTGCAATTAACACAAAGAACATGACTCGCACGCACCGGGAGCGTCTTGTCAAAAGCGGATTCATGAAAGAAGTGATGAAGGGGTGGTATTTCCCCTCCCGTCCGGATGAGCCCGCAGGGGAAAGTACGGCCTGGTATGCCTCATTTTGGGGATTTTGTGCCGATTATCTTAACGCACGATTTGGCGATCAGTGGTGCCTGTCGCCTGAACCATCATTGAGTCTTCACAGTGGGAACTGGAATGTCCCCGGCCAGTTGATTATCCGGACCCCCAAAGGCGGCAATAAGCCGACAGCCCTTCTCCACAACACATCCATCATGGATCTTCGCCTGAAATTGCCGGACAAGAATGATATGGAGATTAAAGAAAACGTGCACATGATGACCCTCCCCGCAGCATTGATTTCATGTTCTCCCGGCTATTATTCAAATCACGCTGTGGATGCCCGTGCCGTACTATCCATGATTTCCGATGCTTCAGAGTTATTACACAAACTTCTTGAAGGTGGGCATAGCACCATAGCTGGAAGGCTTGCAGGCGCTTTCAGGAATATTGGGAAAAACGCTATTGCCGATAATATCATCGACGCCATGAAAGCTGCCGGATACAGCCTTACGGAAGATGACCCATTTTATGAAAAACCTGCCATTGTTTTTAATGACCGGGAGCTTTCTCCCTATGTCAACCGGATGCGGATGGACTGGGCAGCCATGCGCGGTGTAGTCCTTGCAAACTTTCCCAAGGCATCTGAGAAACGCCGGAATATTGATGACTATCTTAAACATGTCGATGATATCTATCTGACCGATGCCTATCATTCACTTTCCATAGAAGGCTATCGCGTTAGCGAAGATCTGATTGATCGAGTCCGCTCGGGGAAATGGGACCCGGAAACACATAGCAAGGACAAAGAATATGCCGATGCGTTGGCTGCCCGTGGCTACTGGCAGGCTTTTCAAGCTGTAAAGAAAAGCCTGGAAAAAGTTCTGGATGGGAACGCGCCGGGAAACGTGGCCGCTGATGACCATGCCCAATGGTACAGAGAATTATTTGCCCCAAGTGTTAACGCTGGTCTTATTTCCGCATCCGACCTTGCGGGTTATCGAAGGCAGCCGGTCTATATCCGGCAATCCATGCATTTCCCCCCCCGCTATGAAGCGGTGCGTGATCTTATGCCCGCTTTCTTCGCTCTTTTAAAATATGAAGAAGAACCGGCTGTGAGGACGGTTTTAGGCCACTTTTTCTTTGTCTACATCCATCCCTACAACGATGGGAATGGCCGCATGGGACGATTCCTGATGAATGTCATGCTGGCCGGTGGCGGTTATCCATGGACCGTGATTCCGCTTGAAACCCGTAATCATTACATGGCCACCCTTGAAGAAGCGAGTGTAAGAAAAAATATTGAGCCGTTTTCCAGGTTTTTAGCTGGACTCGTTCAAAAAGGGATGGTTTAAATCCTTTAAGCTTATAAATCAGTGGCTTGGATTCTATTAAAGCATTCCTTTGACGCTCCAACCTCAGAACGTTATTTTAGATTTTGACTTTGTAATTTTTAATAAACATTCAATTTTATTGAATTGATGCCTATATAAAAAAGCTGTTGAGAGTGTTTTTTCCACCCAAAATCGTGTTATTGATATGGAAAAGTAAAAACGATACATTTTATCTTCTATCCGGAAGCTGTTGATCTAAAAAGGAGCCTTAAACCATGTCTGAAGATATTCGCTGGAAACAGCGATTCGATAATTTCAAACGCGCTTTGCTTCAGCTATCCCTGGCCGTGCAGCTTATGGACCAGCGTCCGCTTACCGATCTGGAAAAGCAAGGCCTCATCCAAGGGTTCGAGTTCACCCATGAACTGGCCTGGAAGGTGCTGAAGGACTATCTTGAGTATGAAGGAATCCATGGGCTGATCGGTTCCAGAAGCGTTGTGCGCGAGGCATTCAAGCAAGGCCTGGTCACCGATGGCGAGGCATGGATGGACATGATTGACAAACGGAATCTTTCAAACCACACCTATAACCTGGATCTGGCATCTGATTTGGTCACAGCAATCCGCGGCACATATTACCCCAGGTTTCTGGAGTTGCAAGAACGCCTTGCACCGGAACTTTAGCCATGCGGAATTTTGGATTACCCGATAAAACACAGACGGTCCTCCGAAACATTCTGGCCGGGTGCCCGGCAGTCGAGCAAGCGATCCTGTACGGATCACGGGCCAAAGGCAACCACCGGCCCGGCTCCGACATTGATCTAACTCTGGTCGGGGACCACCTCGACCTAAACACCCTTGGCAAACTCGCCGCAAGCCTTGAGGAATCGTCGATCCCGTATCAGGTGGATTTATCGTTATGGAGCCGGATTGATCATGCCGGACTGCGTGAACATATTGAACGGGTTGGCGTGATTTTTTATCAGCGTTCAAGTCATGGCGACGATTAGAGTGGTGCTGTGAAGAGCTGATGAGACAAAGCAGATCCGGTGGATACCTGGTGAGATTGAAAGGTGCAAACGGTTTGAATCGGTTAATGGGAATAAAAATCCGTTTTTGAAATATGAATTTAGGCTATGGTGTCGGCACTAAGAGTCAAACGGAGACTTGCCCTCCAGGCCTTATCCGGATTATGCACGAAGGGACCGAGTTGCCGCGTTGATTGGATGTGGAAAAACCATTGCCCAATTTATTCACAAAGGTTATCTAAGATGTTTAAGTTGTTTTGTGTGGATGTTATTATTCTGAATGTTAAATACGCTTCTTGAGTACAAAGCCTTTTAACGAGCGGCTTGTCTCGGTCTTTTTTCGAGTTGTCTCTCGCAAAATTTTTTAGCGTGGTTTCTTGGTCCACTATACAAACAGGTCTTTTTTTCCGTGAGCATCTAATATTCTCACTTCCGCCTTCTTAAAGCGAAACAGGACCTTACCCAAACAATCCTCCTTCAGACAAAACGGCACAGCCCTAAATGATAATCCGGCAATTTTCAAATCATAAAAATGTCGTAAACCGAACGATAAACCCATCATTTTTTTGTCTGTTGGAGTGAAGAAGCATACTCTAATCCTGAGAATCTCATCGATAACGGACACAGCAAAAGCCCGGTATATCCGGGCTTTTGTGTTTCTTTCATCTTATTACCCCTTGTGTGACTCGCCCAGCGTTACGACAGGGTCTGTTCCCTGGGTAGGGTATGACCATCCCAATCTTTATCTATATCACGATATTCATTACTGGGCATACCAGCACCTGCTCCTCTATGTTACTGGTTAACGGATATCCGAGTGATAATCTTGCAGAGACTTCACTGTCACCGCCCCGTTGTCTTTCCGGGCTGAAATCCCTTTGGCCGCAGCCAATGCGGCGGCTGTGGTGGTGATATACGGAATGTTAAACCGAATGGCCGTTTTCCGTATATAGGAATCATCTTCCTGGCTTTCCTTGCCGCTCGGCGTATTGATCACCAGTTGAATCCGGTTATTCTTCATGGCGTCCACGATATCCGGGCGACCATGGCCGATTTTAGCGATATCCTCAGCCTCAATGCCATGAGACTCCAAAAACGTGCGTGATCCTTTGGTGGCAAACAATTTAAAGCCCATATCCCGAAGCAGCCGGGCAGGCTCAAGGGCGCTGGGTTTGTCCCGGTTAGCCACGGTGATCAGCACGCCGCCGTCAAGCGGCAAGGGGGTTTTTGTTGCCTCCTGGGCCTTGAAAAAAGCCAGGCCGAAGGAATCGGCAAGGCCGAGGACTTCTCCGGTCGAGCGCATTTCCGGCCCCAAAACCGGGTCCACTTCGGGAAACATGTTGAAGGGGAAGACCGATTCTTTCACCCCGAAATGGGGCACGGTTTTCGGGGTGATATTCAGATCGGAGAGTTTTTTACCCAGCATCACCTGGGTTGCCAGGCGGGCCATGGAGATATTGCAGATTTTGGACACCAGCGGTACGGTCCGTGAAGCCCGCGGGTTGGCTTCAAGAATATAGACCGTATCATCGGCGATGGCGTACTGAATATTCATCAGGCCGACCACCTTGAGTTCAATGGCGATCTTTCGGGTGTACTCGGTTATGGTATCAAGATGTTTTCTCGAAATGCTAACCGGCGGAATCACACACGCGGAATCTCCGGAATGCACGCCGGCAAGCTCGATGTGTTCCATGACCGCAGGGACAAAGGCATCGGTTCCGTCGGCAATGGCGTCGGCTTCCGCCTCCACCGCATTTTCAAGAAACCTGTCGATAAGAATCGGCCTCTCCGGCGAGACATCCACCGCCACTTTCATGTAATGCTTCAGCATATCTTCATCCAGGACCACCTCCATGGCCCGTCCTCCCAGCACATAGGAGGGCCGAACCATCACCGGATATCCGATGCGTGACGCCACGGCAAGTGCTTCGTCCTGGGTTATGGCAACGCCGGATTCAGGCTGTGGAATGCCCATTTTCTTGATGAGCGCACTGAACCGTTCCCGGTCTTCGGCAAGGTCGATGGTCATCGGCGAGGTGCCCAGAATCTTGACCCCGGCATTGTACAATTCTTCGGCAAGGTTCAAAGGAGTTTGGCCGCCGAACTGGACAATCACCCCGTCAGGTTTTTCCTTGTGATAAATGCTCAGCACATCCTCTGCGGTCAAGGGTTCAAAATAGAGTTTGTTCGATGTGTCGTAATCGGTGGACACCGTCTCCGGGTTACAGTTCACCATAATCGACTCGTACCCGGCATCACGGATGGCAAAAGCCGCGTGAACACAGCAATAGTCGAACTCGATTCCCTGTCCGATCCGGTTGGGGCCCCCGCCCAGCACCATAATTTTTTTGTTGTCACTCACCGGAACCTTGTCCGGTGCATTGTAGGTGGAATAGTAGTAGGAGGCATCCTCGACACCGCTCACCGGAACCAGATCCCAGGCCTCACCCAGTCCAAGGGCGATGCGTTTATCGCGAATGGTTGCTTCGGGTATATCAAGCAACAGAGCCAGATATTTATCGGCGAACCCGTCCTTTTTGGCCTGGATCAGCAGGTCATCCGCCGGAAGACTGCCTTTTGACGGGAGCAGCTTCTCTTCCAGGTCCACCAGTTCTTTCATCTGTTCGATGAACCAGGCCTTGATATGGGTCCGCTTGTGGAGCTCCTGAATATCCGCCCCTTTTCTCAAGGCTTCGTACATGATAAACTGGCGTTCGCTTGTGGGGATACTCAGCATTCCCATCAGTTCTTCCAGGGATTTTTTGTTGAAATCTTTTGCAAAACCGAGTCCGTACCGGCCGGTTTCAAGGGACCGGATCGATTTTAAAAACGCCTCCTTATAGTTCTTTCCAATGCTCATCACCTCACCCACGGCACGCATCTGCGTGCCGAGCTGATCTTTCACGCCTTCAAATTTCTCAAAGGCCCACCGGGCGAACTTCACCACCACATAGTCTCCGGAAGGTGTATATTTCTCAAGGGTTCCATCCCGCCAATATGGAATTTCATCCAGAGTCATACCGCTTGCAAGCAATGAGGAAATAAGAGCGATGGGAAAGCCGGTGGCTTTGGATGCCAACGCCGAGGACCGAGACGTACGGGGGTTGATTTCGATGACCACCACCCTGTCGGTGTTCGGATCATGGGCAAACTGGACATTGGTGCCACCAATAACTTCAATGGCCTCGACTATGGCATAGGAATAGCGTTGCAGGCGTTCCTGAAGCTCCGTGCTGATGGTCAGCATGGGGGCCGTACAAAAGGAATCACCCGTGTGAACGCCCATGGCATCCACGTTTTCAATAAAGCAGACCGTGATCATCTGATTTTTGGCATCCCGCACCACCTCCAGTTCAAGCTCTTCCCACCCGAGAACCGACTCTTCCACAAGGACCTGATTGACCATACTCGCCGCGATGCCCCGAGCCGCAATAACCCGGAGTTCCTCCACATTATAAACCAGCCCACCGCCTGTTCCCCCCATGGTGTAAGCCGGACGAATCACCACCGGATAACCGAGTTCCGCTGCGGCCACCTCCGCCTCGGCCACCGAATTAACCGCCCGGCTAAGTGGCATTTCTATCTTGAGACGATCCATGGTTTCCTTGAATGCCGTTCGATCTTCACCGCGCTGGATGGCGTCCATGTTGACGCCGATCACTTTTACGCCGTATTTTTCCAGAATTCCGGCAGCTGCCAGTTCCGATGACAGATTCAGAGCGGTTTGGCCGCCAAGATTCGGGAGAAGTGCATCCGGCCGTTCCACGTCGATGATCTTTTCAAGGGCAGTAACGGTCAGCGGTTCGATGTAGGTTTTGTCGGCCATACCGGGGTCGGTCATGATGGTGGCCGGGTTTGAGTTAACAAGGACAATCTCATACCCAAGGCTTCTTAACGCCTTGCAGGCCTGCGTTCCAGAATAATCAAATTCACACGCCTGGCCAATGATAATCGGACCCGACCCAATGATCAGAACTTTTTTCACATCGTCTCGCTTTGGCATATCACGCCTCCCTAATCTTTCTCGTTGGAATAGTTGCCCTCAGAATCCGGCAGTGCTGGCATTTCAGTTTGAATAACAATATAGCTGTTTTTTTAGCACGGCTAATCACAGCAAGACTTAATCTTTGGAGCGAATAAAATCAAGTAAAAAGGCTTTTTTCTAAGCCGTCCACAAGCCCGAACCAGTTGTACATTGACTCAACAATGACATTGGTCAGGCTTGGCTTAATTGATACCGCCTCGATCGTGTTAGGTAATCGTTTTTCAAAGAGCTTGTTGGCCTTATCATCGATGACAACCATGAAAAATGAATATTAGCTTTCTCTCCGAGGTTGTTTATTTTTCCTGCCTTTTCAATGGTACACTATTGCAGAGAAGAACTGGCGGAATCATCCGACCGGGGGCCAAAAACAATCCCTTGCATGGTAACTTCGCTCATAGACTCCATGCCATGGGCCATTATTCGATTATGGCCTAACTCATAGTTATATCAGCTTATACTTTTGAAGCCCGCTGTTTGGTTTTTCCGGAATGGTATAATCTATCACTCCAACATCGTGCAATCGCCTGACGGTTCGATTTAATTGTCCGGTCACTGTTTCGAGACCCAGTCTTTCAGCGATTTCTTTTTTTGACAGAGGCCCTTCCTTTAAGCATTTGAGCACACGCGCATCAATATTTTCTGACTCTGCCCCGACTCTGCCCTGACCCTGCCCTGACCCTGCCCTCTGTTTTTGGTCATTAATCTTTTTAGTGTCATAACTTTTTTTAACAAACCGGACCTGGAATGAATATCCGGATTCTTCCAATATCAGATCAATATCGTCTCGGCTCGCCACGTCTTGTTTCATCTTTGATATACCGGTTCCCCATGATTCAATAAGTTTCAAATCTTTAAACAGGGGGGCAAGGATTCGGTTTCTGATGTCCGATCTCCCGGAACCAAGTTGTTCCACGGATATGGTGTCAGGCAATGTGCCGGGACTCGTTATTTCAAGCATATCATCATAAATGGCAATTTTGATATCACTACCCAGAATGCTGTAATCCCGGTGGATAAGGGCATTGTTGACCGCTTCTCTGACGGCGTTCAGAGGGTACTCCCACCGGTCTTCCCGATACACTTCGCCAATGCTGGAGGATAGGGAGATATTTCGTTTTATAAAATCAATACATAGATCTGATGCCGTATAGACCGGACCCTCGCAGGTCATCTGATCAAGAAAAACCCGTGTATCAGTCCCTTTAAAACGGGCGCATTCCACCTTTGCATAGGGAAACAGCGTCTTCTTCCCTATGCCAGTGGACAATAAAACAGCGGCATGGGTATACAGAAAGCCGCCTCGTTCACTAACGATGAGACCGAGATTCTTCAAGTGTTGACGATCGAGTTCTTTCCCTGTCTTTTCTTTATAATGCCGTGTAAATTCAGTAAGGTCTGCCTCTTCGATCGGACAGTCATAAGCCGGAACGGAATCAAAGGATATCTTCCTTTATCTTTTCCCGGATTTTCGTTTCTTATTTTTTTTATTTGAACGCACCGTCGCAGGAGGCCGGAAACCGGCATTTTTACTTTCACGATGGATGACATCATGTAACGCATTGAGTTCTTGATACTGTGAATGATCCTTGGGGATCTCTTTTAAATAACGGCGAAGCAATGAGTCTGCATCTATAAATTTTTTAAGCGTGCAAAGGGTAACTATAATATTATTCACTGATGTTGTTGTGCTCGGGTGTTCCGGGCCAAGCTTGTTTTCCAATATTTTCAAGGCTCGCTCTTTATATTCAAGTGATTTTGGATGATCTCCAAGCTCCCCATATGTTATGCCAATATTATTCAGTGATGCTGCCGTATCCGGATGTTCCGGACCAAGCTGGTTTTCCCTGATTTTTAGTGCTCGCTCTTGAAACTCTATAGCGCTGTGATATTTCCCTAACAATAAAAAAACATGCCCCATGTCACTGATGATATGTGCTTTTAATTCTGAGTCCTCTTCCGCGTTTTTTTCACATAATTCCAGGGCGGATTGCACGGCGTAAAGCGTTTCGTTGTATCTTCCCCAATGATAGGACGGATAAGCCTGAAGCCACAGCAGGCGTGCATTCTGATCGGATTGAATCTCTTTCGTATTTAAAAACCACTGTTTCAAGTGGTCCATTTCCGCTTCGTATTCGGAAAGATACGAAAAATCCTCCCGCCGTTCTTCAAACCAGGACCCCATCCGTTCGCACATGGTCTTGGCCCACTCAAGACTGCCGGGTAAAGGGCATTCCGCCTGACGGACTTTTCGAAGCAGACGATGAATTTCATACCGGTCCTGGGATTCGTCTTTTCGGAGCAACCTCAATTCCAAACCAAAGTTCAGGGCTGAATACAGGCGGTGTTCCTCCACATTCAAAAGGTGTGACAGTAACGACAATCCCATGAATGACGGTCCACTCCAGGTCAACACATTGAGAATATCTTTCAAAAGGGGCTCTTTTTCAAAGACAGACTCACTGATTTTAAGGGTTCCGTACAGGTCGGATTCATGGGATGTAAAGCTGGACACCCTGTCACCGGGTAGAGCGGATGGCAGATTCGTTTTAAGAACGGTTAGATATTTGACAAGTGAAAAACTTTTCGCGTATTTCAGATAAGCCCCGGCAATTTCAAGGGCAAGGGGCAAGCCGCCCAATTCGATAGAAATGGCTTGGGCAGCGTCTTTTTCTTGGGGTGACAATGAATCAGCAGACCTTCCCGATTCCATCATCAGAAGTTTCAAACCATCCTGCTCATCCAGGATATCGATGTCGATGGGTTCAAAACCGGGCACAGGCTTCCGGCTTGTCAAAATAAGATGAGGTGTTGCAGCGGGTTCAGGGAAGTAGGGTTTGATATCGTCAAGCTTCTCAACATTATCGAAAACGATCAGGCAACCGGAATACGTGGCCATTCTTCGCTTGGCCACATCCAAAATTGTTTTGTGTTCGGATTCCGGTGCAATCCACTCCCCCTTCTTGGCAATGTGGATAAGCTGGGCATCAATCTCCTGATCCGCACTGATCCAGATCATACCATAAGGATAATCCTGCCTAAAACGATACGCATACTCCACAGCCAGTTGGGTTTTCCCCAGCCCTCCCATTCCAAGAAAGGACGCGGTCTGGCCGATGGCCGTGCCGTTCGACTCGGTCAGAACCGTTCGAATCTGTTGTAAAGCACCTTCTCTCCCCACAACCCCTTGTCCTTTTGCCCTGTACGGGACATTAAACACGACGTTATCCTTGTTGTATTTTGCGCCAACACCTTCTCTTTCCGTTTCACTTGAAATGATGGCTTGCTCCGGAGGTTCACCGCAGATGGAACGATCAACTTTAAATTCCAATTTATAAGGGAAATTGTAACCCGATAACTTATCGCTGACAGCTGGCCACTCTTCATTTTCAATGGATGCGATACAACCCTGAAGAGCGTTGAGATGTTCCGGTGTTTGTGGATTTGATTGAATCAGGATACGGGTCCCATCGATATTTCAACCTGATATGGATTCCCTGGCATGATGCTTGTTTTTTTGTTTATCGGTCAATTTAGCCAAATCAACTCCCATGGTGGGGATACGGGAATTATCCGTATGCAGAATGTCTGCTGCTTTAAATATTACAGCCAGTTTCTGGAGTTTTACAGGCCCTGAACTCAAAGAAAACGATAAATCAACCTTTTTTAGTTCTTCATGGAATCTTTCAGAAGAAAAATCATGGATTCCGATAATTTTTTTGATGGCAAAGGATTCATGGAAATTTTGTAGAAACGTTTTAAATTCTTTGAACACATAATCCCCGGAACCTTCGCCATGTTCCATATCATAGGGAAGAGAGTCAAACAGCCCCTTGTCAAAATCATGACAGCAGGCACTGCATGAAAGAAGAAACACCTCATAGGGTGTGAATTCGGATACGTTTCCGGAATCCTTGATCAAACGCCAGATATTCCGTTCAACCATTTTTACATGCACTTCACCATTTTCATTGCTGTTCGGCCTGCTTTGCCTGTCTAAAATCTGTTTTGATATTCTCCAGAAATGATTCGCCCGGTCGGCAAGTTCTTCATCCCGGCTTTTCAGATAGTCCCGTAAGGTTTCAGGCACGTTTCCGTTCATCAATAAGTCCTTCATTTTTCAGAATCCGAAACACTTTATACTTTGATTTTTCAGTGAAGATGGCCCTGCTAAAAGGCATGGTTGCTGTGCATAGTATCCAGATTACGTTACAAAATCAAATAGTAATTGTTGATAATTTAGGAACATTCAACGACAATCTTCACAGCTTTATAGATTCACGAGCACATGAACAATTTTAAGAAAAAAGTTGCCTGTGCTTCATGGTAAAAACACAATAGGGGGCAAGTCTCCGTTTGACCTTTATTGCAAACCCATCTATGAACATTGAGGGTCAACACAGCCTTTCTGCTTAAAACGGCACTGGAAGTGCCCCATGGCCCGGTATACCGTTTTTGTTCGGACGTTTAACGTTTAAGACCCTGTAAGCCAATCCTTTACAACCTGAAAGGGATAGTTTTCCAGCAGCCCGAATTCCGGCATTGATTTCACCTTCAGTTTAAAAAAGAGCGGCGTCTGTATACCGCAGAGGAGTTTGGTCGTATTTTGAAGAGAAAGGCCTGTTCCGGTTTTTTCTCTGATCTTAGTGATTATTTCTGAGGCATTGTATGTTTGAGGAATAAAAATTCGTTTTGATTCCGTGAATCGGGCACCGGTTCCTGTGGCACAGAATGAGCAATGGCCGCAGTTCTCTTTGGAAATGGTTTCACCAAAGTAAGCGGCCAGTTTTCGGCTGATGCAGGTGTTGCTTTCAAAAAATGAGAGCATTGTATGAATCCGTTTTATTTCACGGGTCTCTTTCTGCACAAAGAGGGCGTGAAGCGTGTCTGCGGTCTGCTCAGGATCGAATTGATTGTTTAGTATATCGTAAACGTCCACAGATTGTTTGGCCTGAAGCTCAACCCAGCCTTTTTCGTCAAAATAATCCAGGGCGGCAACCACTCTTTTTCTGTCACTGTTCGCAGCGGATGTGGCTCGTTCCATATTCAGGTATGTCCATGTTTTCTTTGTTTCGCAGCAGTTAAAAAGCGTTGAAACAAAGGTCCGCCTCTCCCCTTCAAACGACCCTGCAATCTGCTCCGGCGGCTGGTTGAATTTAAAGGAATACTCCTGAAAATAAGCATACCGTGGCTTAAGAATTCCATGCATATCAAGATAGACCAGAAGCGTCTTCAAAGGTAAGGGTCGAATATCAAGCTCCCGTGAAAGACTGACCAGCTTCAGTTCAAGAAGCGGGGTTTCATTGGCTTTGATAATCTCTAAAAGGCCACGGATCGAGGACCGTTCCGGTGTGTCACCATAGACAAAATTTTCATGGGTGATAATCGTATCTTTGTCAGCAAAGACCTCGCAAAATGATTTTTCCCCATCACGGCCTGAGCGTCCGATTTCCTGACTGTAATTCTCCAGTGATTTTGGCAGGTCATAGTGGATCACCCGTCGGATATCCTTCTTGTCGATTCCCATGCCAAAAGCGATGGTTGCAACAATACACCTTAAATCACCCTGGATGAACCTGTCCTGAATCTGTTCGCGCTCATCACTCTTTAATCCGGCATGATAATGGGCCGCACCGATTCCCTTGGATACGAGGAATTCAGCCACCTTTTCTGCCGTCTTTTGAAGTGTCACGTAAATGATTGAAGGACTTTCCGGCTGGCTGCTGATGGTCGTGTATAGTTTTTCATTCTTATTCGAACCTGCGACAGGCGATACCTGAAGATAAAGATTTTCTCTGTAAAATCCGGTGATGGTGACGTTGCTGTCTGGTATACTAAATCTCTGACACATGTCTTTCACGACCTGTGTGGTTGCTGTTGCCGTAAGAAGAAGCACCTGGGGGATATTAAATTCGTCTCTGTAATCCGGCAGTTTCAGATACTCCGGCCTGAAATTATGCCCCCATTCAGAAATGCAATGGGCTTCATCGACGGCCAGAAGCGATACATTCATGGTTTTAAGGCGATTTCTGAACCGCTCATTTTTAAAACGTTCAACAGAAATCATCAGGATCTTTAGCCTGACTGACTTCGCATTCTCAAGAATCGCATTATATTCATTTCTGCCCAGAGTTGAATCAAGCCGTGCCGCCGGTATGTTTTGACTTAATAAATAATCGAGCTGGTCTTTCATCAATGACAGAAGGGGTGACACCACCAGCGTCAAGCCTGGAAGCATCAGGGCCGGAAGCTGGTAACATAATGATTTACCGGCACCTGTCGGAAAAATTGCGACAGCCGATTCTCCATTTACCAGGCGGCTAATCACTGATTCCTGCCCCTGCCTGAATGTTTTAAAACCAAAATGCTGATTCAAGCGATCCGACAGTTGAGATGTCATACCATCATTCCCCGTCTGCATAAAATTTCATGTTACAATCTCTTTCACGCGTCCGACATTCCCATCCGTAAGACGAACTTTAATCCCATGGGGATGCGTGGCAGAGTTTGTTAAAATATCCTTAACCACGCCCTGGGTCAGAATACCGCTTCGCTGGTCTTTTTTTAAAACAATCCTGACAGTAAGGCCATTCTTTATATCTGATCTTCGTGTTCCGTCCATAGGTCTCCTTAATAAACCCCTTCATCATAGGTCTCATTTTTTCATGGCCACAATCAATAATCCCTTATAAAAATTCAGTTTGGTTCTTATGGTGGTTGTTCCTAAATAAGGGCACGCAGCACCGTGCCCCTGCGAACACTGGAACTCTGGAGTGTGGAGGAAGAGAGTGCGGATGCTCTGGTCAATCCTGTGATGCTGCGGGAATGGACTTTTTTTTACTGGCATCATCATCCAGGTCATCTGTTTTCAACAAGTTTCAGTTCAAGGCGCAGGCCAAGGGCCTTTGCATATCTTGTAAGTGTCGCAATAGACGGAGAATGACGGCCTTTTCCTGTTTCAAGCCGGGCCACAACGGACTGGGTTGTGCCCATCATCCGCGCGATCTCTGCCTGAGTAAGCCCTGAACCCATCCTGGCTTTCAGAAATTCGTCAAGATAGGAGAATTCTTCTTCGAGATTGTCGTATTCCTCGCGGACATCCTTACGCTTAAGCGCTTTATTTTTCAGTTCTTCATGGGTGATCATGGCTTAACCTCCTTTATCCGTTTTCTGGCAATGTTCAGTTCTCTTTTTGGGGTTTTATCTGTTTTTTTTATAAATTGATGCAGGATAACGATCTTTCTTTCAATAAACGTGCAGTAAAACACGCGGGCGATGCCTTCGGCTGATTTCAGGCGTAATTCGAACAGGCCGTCACCCATGGCTCTGGTATGAGGCATCCCAAGGTCCGGGCCGTATATCTCCATTCTGTCCGTATACCTGATGTATCGGGCCAGAAAACCTTTCGGGAAATCAAGAATCTCGTTTTGCACGGCTTCGCTGTAGTATGTGATCGTCCAGTTAATGATTTAAATATAGCAAATATGCTATATTACGTCAATCCGAAATTACCAAAAATCCTGATTAATGCGGATGCTCTGGTCAATCCTGTGATGAATTGATTTTATAAATTCAGGGGGACACTTAAATTCGAATTCGGGGCAAGGATGCACAATGGCTATTCGCCCGGCCAGGGATTCACTGACATGAGGGCCAGATAAAAACAAGTTGTATTTTCAACACATGGCACAATCAGCATGTTTTTTGACACAAGTGCCACTTCACAATCTTTACCTATTGTTCTATCAATAAATAGCACGGAAGAAAAGAACGTCTTCAACCTGGGTCCTTATGATCGGCCAATCCTGCCTGTCCGCCCAGAAACGCGGCATGAAAAACCAGGATGGCTCCGGGGGCCACGTCATGAATAATTTCCGACATGGCCCGTCCCTCATCCTCACCGTCGGGATCATCTTCAAGAACAACGACCGGTGTCACATACCCATTGGGGTTCCCCAGCCCCGGAAGATCGCCGTTTGTGATGGATGTGGCCACGTCGCCGCTTGCCCTTGCATCAAAACTGTCAGAGATGATTCCGAGGGTCACACCGCTTCCGTCAATCCCGTAGGTGTCCCGTATCGTCTGGGTGTCCATGGCTGCATCGCCTTCCGAATCCACGCTGCCATACCGGCAGATGGGCAGGTAGTTGGGATGCACCGTGGCCAGATAGGGGGTGTGTTGGATCTCATCCAAGCGGCCCAGGTCCAGGGTCCCGTAAATCCGTCCGTAGGTGATGGACACGTAAGTGATGGACATGCCCAGAGTGCTTAGGAACTCACGGGCCGTTTGAACGGCTTGGGGGTCTGTTGATTTCAGACAGATTTCCAGTTCGGGCAGTCCGTTCACATGCCTGATCCACCGCGCCATGGTGTCCACACCGGCCGGGGATGTTCCCTTGGTCGATTTGGTCTTGGCAGCCTCGTTCATGCGGATCAGATCCGAGGACATCCGTTGAGGTGGACCCTGAATTTTTTTCCATTTGGCTTCCGCAGGAAACATCAGGGTGGGCCCGGCATGGGTCGTTCCGATAAAAATGATACCGGCCGTCAAAAACAAAACAAGCCACAGGGTTTTAGCGATCTTTTTTTTCACGGTAGACTACCTCTAAAATATAAATGACGATTAATTTGACGTTGTCATTTTAATAAACTTTCGATGAATGCCTCCGGCTGCCCTTCCGGTGGACCAGATCCCTCACTTCGCTGGGACAAGCTTTAAAAATCTGGACAAAGATGAATCTCTGGAGGGCCAGGGTTTTACTCTTAACCCTTCCGTCTTTGAGCGTGTCAAAATTGAGGCGCTCGTAAGAAGTCGACAGATGGATGGCTATGGAAAAAGGTCCATAGGCAAGGCATAGTGTTTGGCCGGGCGAGAAGGCATACTTGGTCGTATGTCGAACGTCCGGTCAAACACTATAACGCCGCATATTGGACTTTTTACGACGCCATCAAAATTGAGGCGCCATTTCAGGCAGACTCTCGGAATCTATGCCTTCGCACAGATCGTTATCCACCGTCACGTTACCCATGGCGTCAAGGGTCACGGTCCAGATGGTGTCGTAGTCTTTGCTCGGCCATGCGGTGGGAGGAAGCGGGAGGTCGGCGCCACCATAACTGTTGAGGAGAGCATTGATCATGGGTTTAATTCGTGAAGATTCCCAGGCCAGCAGAATGGTTTGATTGGAGAACGTGCCGCCGGTGAAGAAAAAGTCACTGGCGAGCTGGGCTTGGTTCGGATCCCCCAGATGGAAGCTCGATACAAGATAATAGGGCAGATTATTGGCGATAGCATAGGGCATGATTGTTAATGAAGGCCTGACGTACGACGCATTGAAATGACCTGTATAGAACCACTGGGAGGGGTCGATGGAATACACCATATTGGGACTTATTTTACCGCTCAGGGCATGGGCAAGGTCCAGTGCACGCCATAGCCCTGCACCCACAAAGTTGCCATCTTCAAAATGGTTTGTCGGATCAGGATGCGCTTCTGCGTGCCGAATAATGTAAATTCTCTCGTTGGTGTTGATGGTCCCCGGAATGACGACGCCATTAAGTCCTCCGGTCCGTGAAGTATTGAAATAAGGTTGCAGATCATGTACGCATGGAGCGCTCGCAACCGGTAAGGGCAGTTCAGGGTATGTGGAAGGCGGTTTCAGATTACTGTCGTAGATGGATAAACTGGCGTCTCCCGACGGCGTAATGACGATGGCATAAACCATGTTCGGACCCATATAGCTCGTGGAAAGATTCAGGGTATAATTCTCTTGCTGATTGATTGTTTCCATCAGGGCATGGACGGTTTCCCAGGGTGCGGAAAAAACATAAAAACCCGGATCGTTTGCCGTGATGATACCGGCTACCAGGTCAACATTGTCGCCTACCGTGTCGTCGAAATCAAGCCCCTGGCAATCAGGGCAGTATTCCGCCGGCGCAACAACTCCGTCAGGCAGTGATCCCGGACCATAGGCTGCATTGATTGGGTAGCTGTAGGCCTCATAACGGGTATCCGTCCCATAGATGGGTAAGGTGATCTGGTTGAGAAGGGCAAAGGGCTGTATGGACCAGATGCCCGCCATGTCAGGGTAATTGTTATCGGTCTGCACATGGGTCATGGGTTCAAGAGCGTATATGGCGGTATCGGCAAAGAGAAAATAATCATGACGATTAACATGACTGAATAGAACGGTGTTTGTTTGGGGTATTTATTCATAAATCACCTTTTCATCATATTTGCTTATCAATGTCTCGAAGTTATGAATCTCATCAATTGTTCAGTTAAAGAGATATTACGACATGTCGTATGTTTCAAAGTCACAACCCCTCATGATGCTTTTCGGTTGAGGGTCCTCGATAATGCGCCATGAACAATACAAAAATATTTCAACGATGGGCGGAGGTCAAAATGTTATCAGAACGATTTATGCTTCTCGGGAGGTGGATGGCTGAATCAACTATTTTTTCTGATGTTTGTAATTCACAATAATAGCAGATGCTACCTTCTAAAGCAACGTCATCTGAGAGGCTGATGATTTTATTTTTTCCCGTGGCCCTAAGTTGAATGATCACGTAAAGAGTGTCATGTCTGTATCAATGGATCACCCCATGTCCCACCTTGACATAAAAAGGTCAGGGCTGTATAATTATTACTTACTTATAACGTGCTCGCCGGACTATTTCTAAAACGATAAAACGTTCTCGTTGATGATCATACTCTGATTATCGTGACAGGAAAATCCTTCAGCGAAACAGCCTCATACACCATACAAAAGGAAACGGATCCATTTCATGAGATGGGTATGCATGAGCCACGTGAACAAACCCATTCCAGGCAACTATCACGCCCAACTCATGATGACTTTAAACGTGTCATCCGATGCCATCCTTATTGCTCAGTTGCTTGGCATGAATCGGTAGAAGGCCCTCAGGATCAGGCCTTGACGCGTTTCTTCATGATAAACGCATCAAAAACACAAGCCATGTCGTCCAATGATTCAATCATCAAGCCCATGCTGACGGGATCGTACAATGCGGAGCTTATCAAGCAATTGAGTCCCGGAATGATTGCGAAACTGGCGACACTGTATCCGGAAGAATAAGGTTAAGAACATATCTTTATCGTGAATGAAAGGATCAATGAAATGAGATTTCTGAAACATCGAATCACCTTATCATTGCTTTTACTCCTCTGGCTGCTTGCCGCCTGCGGCGAGGACCCTCCTTCATCAATACCACCCGATCCGGACCCGGCCAGCCTCCAGGCCCTTTATATCCGTGCCGTTGACGATGCCCGCATGGCCACGGCCTCCGAGATATCACACCTCCTCACACCGATCACTGTTGAGAATCCCGATCTTATCTGGGAAAACGGCGTGGTGGGGTCGCGTCTGTTGGTGGTCACCTGGCTGGGCGATGCGGGAGACTATTATAGGTGTGATGATCCTGACGGCTGCACCGGCAATACCTCGTGTATCGAAGGGGGTGAATGTCCGACGTACAGATACGATTCCTGGGTGACGGTGGTGCCGGAGATCAAACAGTTCTTCGCGAACACCCAGCCTGCCCCCTTACGCATGGCCCAGTTACTGGGTTTGCCCCCCGAAGCGGCGGTTGATGGAGATCCCGGGGAATACACCTACATGCTGGAGATGTGGGTTTCTCCGGAGGATCTTTTCCGCCCCTGTCCCGACACGGAGATTTCGGACAGGGAATGTGAAACCGACTTTCCCACGGATTCGTTCAGGCTTATCGATCCCGACAACACGGTGATGGCAACGGCCGGGCCTGACGACGGTGTGTTCATGACCTATACATCATGGTTCGACAATCAAACCCTCTACTCCTACACCCCGGATTCAAACCCCTATCCCTGGACCCGCCTCGGCTACACCTACGACTGGGGGAGAAACAACCACATCGGTTTGAGCGAATTTGTCCTCCATGGCAAAAGAGAGGACGGCTCGACCATTTCAGTCGGGATCCATTCGGTCAAGGCCACGTTGGACTATTTTGATCAGTAATTATCTATTCCGATTGAATCAAGGATAAGCCTCCGGCGGCCCTCCGGGGGCCAGCTTTTAAAAAGCTGGACAAATGGGTTGGGAACACATGAGGGGGATGAATGAGGCGCTTTGGCCCCTCGAAAGAGTCTGCCCCATCGGAGTGTGGGGCTCTGGCACCATGCCCATAACGAAAAGTCGCTGTTTAAAGGGCGCAATGGCCGAAAAAAATGGGCGCTCTTGCCCCCTTGTGAAACACCAGAGCCTGTGAGGCTCCCCTCTCGTTCCCAGGCTCCGCCTTGAATGATCGGCCCCAAACAAAAAAGATGATACTGGGGATAAGCCTGTGTATTCATGAACTCAAGGGGCATCGTGTGGATAAAAACGCTCTGATACATGCGAATATCGGAGGCGGAGCCTCCCAGAAAGCGTTCCCAGGCGGAGCCTGGGAACGAGCACAAAGTAGAGCCAAGTTTTAACGCATGCCGCGGTCGAGTCCCTCACGTCGCTGAGACAAGCTTAAAAATGCTGGCCGCCAGAGGCAAAACCCAATCGAAACGTTATTTTAACAATGGAGACGTGCCATGCTGTTTTTTTCAGGGTGTGTGGCCCTGCTGATTCTGGGGTATTTTACGTATGGTGTGCTTGTGGAAAAGGTTTTCGGTGTGGATGAGGCAAGGCCGACACCCTGTCATACCCTGGAAGATGGTGTGGATTATATATCCCTTCCGACCTGGAAGGTCTTCTTCATTCAACTCCTTGATATTGCAGGATTAGGCCCGATATTCGGCCCCATTCTTGCCGCGTTGTACGGGCCTGTGGCCCTGTTGTGGATCGTGATAGGGTCTATCTTTGCCGGGGGTGTTCATGACTATTTCAGCGGCATGCTCTCGGTCAGAGATGGGGGCAAAAGCATTCCCGAAGTCGTCGGGTCTTTTATGGGCATGCCGGCGCGTTATATCATGCGGGTTTTTTCAGTCCTCCTTCTGATGCTTGTGGGCGTCGTTTTTATTTTAGGACCGGCAAAACTTTTGAACAACCTGACCGGATGGCATGTTCAGATATTTGTCGCAGGCATTTTTATCTATTATTTTCTTGCAACGATCCTGCCCATTGATCAAATCATCGGAAGACTCTATCCCCTTTTTGGTGCGCTTTTGATTTTCATGAGTTTCGGCGTGATGGGCGGCCTGGTCTTTCATGGGTATGACATTCTTCCCAACCTTGATTTTTTCACCAATACAAATCCTAACCATAAGCCGATCTGGCCGCTTCTGTTCATCACACTTTCCTGTGGTGCCATCAGCGGATTCCACTCAACCCAGTCGCCGCTCATGGCCCGGTGCATCCGAAATGAAAATAAGGGGCGATTGGTTTTTTATGGGGCCATGATCGCCGAAGGAATCATTGCTCTGATCTGGGCGTCGGCCGGCCTGTCTTTTTATAACAGCCCGGAAGCGCTGAATGCCGTTATTTTATCCGGTTCCCCCTCAACCGTTGTCAATGAGGTGTGTACAAGCCTTTTGGGTCCCTTCGGCGGGTTTTTGGCCATTATGGGCGTTGTTATTCTGCCCATATCCAGCGGTGATACGGCGTTTAGAAGCACCCGGCTTATTATTTCGGAAACCTTCCGGATTGATCAGTCAGAGGCAGGCAAACGACTTCTGATTTCAGTGCCTCTTTTTATCGTCGCGTTTATGATCACTCAGGTTGATTTTAATATTGTCTGGAGATATTTTGGATGGTCAAACCAGATGCTCTCCATGCTTGTGCTATGGGCGGCGGCCATCTTCCTTGCCAAGAATAAAAAGTTTCACTGGATATGCTCACTGCCTGCCACGTTTATGACGGCCGTTGATGCATCGTTTATTCTTCAGGCCAAAATCGGTTTGAACCTGCCCGAGAAGTTCTCAAACATCGCAGGTGCTGTCATTGGGGTCGTTGTGCTTCTTTTGTTTCTTTTATATGCATCAGCTGACGTGACTCAGGAAACCACTAATACGGAAAGAAAAAACGGATCTCAATAATTCAAGTCTGGATCTGGCCGCTTTACTGGCGTGAATGCTTTCAAAATCTCTGTGTTGGCTCTGTATGTTCCCCGGTTTTTAATCAATAACCCCATTTCGACCAACTCTTTCAAGTCTCTCTTAAGGGTGACTTCAGTTATCTTTACATAGTGCCTTGCAATCGCTGGTGATATTTCTTCAATATCTTCGAGGCGTAATTCCGAATGAATTGGAAAGTCAAGCATCAGATCTCGTTTCCGTTTGAATGCGTCCTTTTTCCGGTAAGCGACGTTTTTGAACGTTTCATAAATAAAATATTTCCAGTGTATATCAAACTGGCTCTTTCTAATACTTCCCAGGGTCTCGTTCAAGCCATCCCTGAACCCAAGTACGGCATAATGGATGAACTCTGTAAGATCGTTTTTTACCCGGGCGTTTTCGAGTTGCCTGTAGTATTCCGGGCGGGTTAGATTGTAATAATTTGACAGGATGTGTGTTGCTATATTGGGAAGCCCTGATCTAAGTAAAATATAAAATTCTGCCAGCCTGCCTGTCCTTCCATTTCCGTCTCCGAATGGATGTATCCATTCAATATAGATGTGGGTTACAATGGCCTGAATGACGGTTGTTTTAAAGCTGTTATCTTTCCCAAAATTAAATTCTTTGACCAGCCATTGGCACAGGGATGTCATGTACTCCTTGATATCTCTGTGGTCAGGGCACCTGTATGAACCTACGATCCGTGAGTCTTCCCGGAACTGCCCTGGTATTGCGTCAAGGTGTTTCCCAAGATTAACGCCAATCAACTTATGCATATCCTTGATAAGCGACGGTGTGATGTATTGAATGCTGTTTTTAACTGTGACATCATTTAAAAATTTATTAAACGCATCAAGGATATTTTTAACCTCTATTTCTTGATATTCCTTGCTTGGAGGAAGTTTTTCCCCGGACTGTATTTTTTGAATTTCTTCATGGCTGAGAGTGTTCCCCTCAATGGCTGTTGTGGCCTGGGCTCCTTTGATTAAAGATAAGTTTAAAAGCCTCTGATGGTATTCGGGCTGAATCGGTGTATCTGATATTGCGCGGGTTAGCGTTTTACATTGGCCTAAAATGTAAGATATTTCTGGCGTGATGTTCCATCGTTTAGAGAATGCAATATGCTGAAATTTATTCATATTAACCTCAATTATGTTTTGACCATATTATATTTTACAAATAGATATGTCTATTTGTCAATGTAATTGTTTTATTATATGTCGATTATATTGTTAATGTTCTTGTTATGGAATTTTATCACGTGTCACGCCATAGCCAAAGGCGACGACGGAAGGTCCGCTCCCTATCCATTAAACGAGAAAAGGCAGTTGAGCAGAAACGCTCAATTACCTTTAATCTCAGATGTTTATCGGTTTAATTCTTTGATTCGTCACCCATCAGATAGTGACATAGACGTATCGCCTCCTACCCCCTGTTTTTGGTTTTCGCTCTTTTGAAAGCAGCAAGACCAGTCATTCCAAGACCAAGGAGCAAAAGCACTTTTCATGGAAAGTGAACATAATAGTACGCTAACGTTGAGTCCAACCGGACGATAATATAAACTCAGACATTGCCTAAATATTTGAACATTGTCGTTGAATATTGTTAACTTGCACGTTGCATGCCTCGTTTCATCCGGCCATGCCTTGATTCTGATTATTGCGCATATACAGTTACTTATTGGTCAGATAAACCCATTGAAAAAATAAATGTTAGGTGGAGATGTGTTACATGTAGTTGGGACGCAACGTTTCTGTTGCGTGAAACACTTTTTTTCTGACTGATGGACCTCTCCAATTGGATACCATGTTTCATATACCCCTCTAATCACAATGAAAAAATATAAAATATCATGTGCAGTGATGCAGGCATAAAACATGCTCTATCAGAAAGATAAATCGTTGGCACATAATCATCTATAAGGGGGAATTTATGAAAACAAAATCATCATGTTTTTTAGCATGTGTTATCGTCATCTTAACGCTTTTTGCCTGCGGCTCAAATGGAAATAGCAAAAGCAGCTCAGGAATTTCTGTTATTCAACAGCCTTACGAAAAAACGGCACAATGGTCCTGGGTGGCTCCTATCGATGGTTCTGGGTATTGCGGTCCGGCCGCATTGTACCATATCATCAGCTATTATGGAGATTACGGTTTATATGACTCTAAAAATCTTCCCGAAAATGACTGGGCTGCTGACCTCATCGAGATCCCTGTCATCACCAGCACAAGTCCATTGATGTATATCGACGATACGTCGTTTGGTTCGTTTATTCAGCCCGATGACACGGGGTCCAGCTGGTCATATCTTGAAAGGGTTGCCAATCTTTACTATTCCAAAGATGACAATGCCCCCCTCTATGATGTTTATGTGTGTTCGTCCCATACCCTCATCGAAGACATCGAGATCAGACGGGCAAGACTCACATATATCCGTGAACACCTCCTTAATAAAGACATGCCTGTTGTGATACACCTTGATAGTTCAATCCCGTTCCTCGGACATTATGTGACTCTGATCGGTTATAGTTCAAACAATGAAACCATTTATTATGTGGACTCCATGCACAATGACCGGTGATCGCCACGGCCAAGATCTTTCTCCCGCTCCTGCCCATTGAGCCTTATGCCGAGTTTGGAATCGGATCTTATTTCACAAAACTGGATGTGGAAGGCAATCTCGGCAACTTCTCCGGTTCTTCTGAGGTCACATACGGGCTTCATGCCGGGGCGGGTGTTAATTTAAACATTACTGAGAATGTGTTTCTGGGCATTGAGGGAAGATACCTCTGGGCTAAACCGTCTTACGGCGGCCAGGACATCAAGCTGGACGGATTCACGACCACAGCCGATCTTGGATTCCGTTTCTAAGCTATTCCGAAAATGATTCGGCCTGTTGTGAAACCAGAACACATTGACATGGAAAGGAAGTCAAAATGAAATCAACAACAGTTATTGCCATCATACTTATCGTTATAGGAGTCATGGCATTCGGGTATCAGGGAATCACCTATACCACCAGAGAAAAAGTTGTGGATATTGGCCCGTTACAGATGACAGCGAAAAAAACAAGAACCATACCCTTACCACCGATCGTTGGAGCTATTGCACTTCTGAGCGGAGTCGCATTGATCGGGATCAGCAGAAAAAAAAATGGGTAGTCTGAGTTTTAATCTAACCATGTTTTGAATAAACGTGTTTCTGAATAAAAAAAGGCGCAGCACGATGTATCAGTCGTTTTAACTGCACCACCCCATATCCCGTTATTGTTTCTGTTCAACGATGCTGATGAACAGTTACCAGCCCAGGCATCCCTTTTATAAGAAAGACAGGCCGAACATCTTCTCGATGCGGAGTGCAGGATCATGGTCGACTGGTATTTGCTGACATTCCTAAAACAGGCTGAGGCGTTTTTCACACGCGAATAATACCACTGGGTGACAATGTGGAATGAAAATAATTATTTTAACAATGTATATTATGATTAAGAACAGAACATCTGAACTCTAAAAACAATGTTTATTTCATTGACATTGTTTTATATCTATGTTTAATTCTGACGATTGTATGAAATTATTTCCCAATATAATTTTCATTGATTGGCACATGCTTTTTCCGCTCCAAAACCTATATGACGCTTTAATATCGTGCTGCTACACTTTTTAGTCTGTGAGACGAATGCAAATCATCTGTTTAATGTCAACTCATTCAAGAAAGGAGATCTTCCCAATGAAAAAGTTACAACATCTGTCATTTGCTTTGCTTTTCATCATTGTAATCGTTTTTGTTTCTGAATCAGTACAGGCCGAATATGGGTACCAATATGAAGATGGAGGTATTGAAGTAGAAGTAGAAGCATTGACCGGCCCCGGGAATCAATTCTATATTTACCGACCGAACGTATTGGTAGGCAATCACCCTGTCATTGTATTCTGCGTGGGCACCTTTGCCAGACCCTGGATGTACGGATACATGTTAAGAAGTTATGCATCACACGGGATCGTTGTGATCGCCGGCATTGACGGTTTTCAACGCGACGGTGATCAGGCTCTTGAAGGCTTGGACTGGCTGATTACCGAAAGTCCGTACAAGGATATGCTAAGAACAGACCGGATACTTTCCATGGGTCACTCCCAGGGCGGGTTTTCAGCCATGCGGGTCTGGGAGCAGGATAAAAGGGTCACGGCAATATTGCCCTTGATGCCGGGAACGGGAGAATCTATACTTGTCAACGGTACACCCGTCCAATATGGCCTGATCACAGTTCCGATTTTTTTTATTTCCGGTGAAATTGATGATGGCAAATATACAAATCCATTCGTAGTTTTTGGCGCTTATAATGAAACAAGTGGGCTTTTAGCTGAAAGTGATAAACCTCCTGTCTGGTATGGCTGTTCCGCGGACACGAATCATTTTCCCGTGGCGGAAAAAGTGTCATTGCATGAAATGATAAGAGCTTTTATTTATGCCCACCTCCTTGATAATGCAGAGGCGAAAGCTATATTTTATCTTTCAGGCACTGATGATAATTTTCTCTATGGTGATTGGGCTGACCAAGCCAGGAAAAATGTAGCCAACATCGATGAATAAAAAATTTCCCATATGCGTCGCTATCGTGTTTGGCCGGACCTTTGGCATACGACCAAGTATGCCATACCCCCCGGCCAAACACCATGCCTTACTTATGGGTTTTTAAACTTGAAATTCAATGTATTAAGCCTGATCGCCAAAACAGTTTTACAATTTATTTTTAAAATCCCTTACAGCGTCTTTGATAATGGCCCATACATTCATGCCTCTTTTCCGGGCCACCACATGGGCATCATCCACAATTCTTTCGGCATAGGAAGCTATGACAGACTCATCAGGTAGCCCCATTTCTGATTTCTCATATTTCCAGACAAGACGTTTCTTTGCAAAAGCAACCTCTTGTTTCCTGACAAATCCATTCTTTCCAAAAAGAACCATACTGACCTTAGGTTCACAATGAAACATGTGAATCATGACATGATACCCTTTTAATAAAAGGAGCGAATATGAATGACGATACTCACCAGAAAAGCAACATAGTGAAAGATGCCAACCATTCCAGGCGCAGCTTTCTCAAGAAATCAGGGATTGCCGGTTTAAGTGGATTTCTGGCCGCAACAGGCATCTCAAAAAACACCTTGGCCATGGGATCCCGGCCGCCTGTTGTGCTACCCTCTCCAACGGTGCATAAAGACGCTATTGTTATCGGCAGTGGGTTTGGAGGAGCCATCACCGCACTCCGCCTTTGTGAAAAAGGTGTTGAAACCATGATTATTGAAAAAGGAAAACGATGGGAGGTTGAAAAAGAAAAATCCATCTTTTCCCCATATATATACCCTGACGGACGGTCAACCTGGTTGAATTATACGACAGTAACACCTCTGGGGCCCCCACTTCCCATCAATAAATACACAGGCGTTTTAGAAGGCCATTTTTACCGGGGAATGCGGGTTTTGACAGGCGCCTGCTATGGTGGTGGATCTATTGTTTACGGGGGCCTCCATGTAAAGCCTCCGGAAAACCTTTTTAACCAGGTATTCCCCCCGGAAGTCAATTACAAGGACCTTGAGGTCTACTATAAACGTGTTGGGGACATGATGGGCATCAGCCCTGTGCCGGACGATATTTATCAAACAAAATATTTCAAACATTATCGCGTTATGGAAGAGCAAGATGATGTTGCAGGATTAAAAACAGCCAGAATCCAATCCGCATCTGACTGGGACATTGTCAGACAGGAAATTGAGGGCACCATCAAACCCTCCATCATTCATGGAGAAGCCATTTATGGCGTCAACAGCGGCGCCAAAAAATCCCTTGATACAAACTATCTTGCCCTGGCTGAGCAATCCGGGTTTCTCGACGTTAAGACATTGCATGAGGTCAAAAATATCAGCATGGATGAAAGCGGCAAATACCTTGTTCAAATACAAGAGATTGATGTCAAAGGCAAGATCATGGCAGAAAAGGTGTATTCCTGTGATTATCTTTTCCTTGCAGCCGGATCAATTGGGACAACAAACATTCTTGTGAAAGCCAAGGCCAAGGGACTGCTGCCGGATTTAAACGGCCATATTGGAAGAGGCTGGGGAAATAATGGGAATGTTGAGGCATTGAGAGTCAATCTCACTACCTCCACCGGTCAGTGGCAAGGGGGGCCGCCTGCCGCAGCCGTGGAAGATTACGACAATCCGATTGCGCCCCTTTTTATTGAGCATCCCCAACTTCCCCTTGGCATTAACTGCAGTTGCCTGCTGTATTTTGGAATTGGCATCAACCCGACCCGGGGAAGGTTTTTCTACAATGCCTTTAAAGACAAAGCATATCTGCATTGGCCCAAAAAATACAATGAGCAGCAGACATTAAACGAGGCACTGCTCTTCACCATGGACATTCTGAATGAGGCCAATGGCGGCATCACAAGCAACCTGATCGGTGGTTCAAAAGGGTATAATGATGCAGCCGCCTATCATCCCCTGGGTGGTGCTGTCATGGGAAAGGCATGCGATTTTTTTGGACGGGTTCGAAATTATGACAGACTGTATGTCAATGACAGCGCGCTCATTCCAGGTTCAACCGCATCTGCCAATCCCTCATTTACAGTTGCTGCCATTGCTGAAAGAAATATTGAACGAATTATTCAGGAGGATTTTTAAATTAACATTCATGTTGAAAAACTTTCCCGTCTGGTTTATCGATAGATTTTCATTCGATTTGGCCGGAGGTACTTTCATGAATTTATCGTTACGCTTATACATATTTGACAATGATGATACCATCAAACGCATACCCTTGACTCGATTTGAAAAGCTTGAGCATGGGGAGCTCACCTTCCCCCAGTATGCCTCATCCTCGGTCAGAATGGCCGAGGTTGTTTTGGGTCTTGTTGACAGAGAACCTCAACAAATCATTCGGGTGGTCGGTTCCATGCTGCATTTTGACAAAACAGGTTCCATTCAGGAAAGCGATAAGGAGAATAAACGTCTCACCCATATCAGCATGGGATATTTTTTAGGGGATGTTCTGACATCTGAAGAAAAACCCACAGATAAAAAAGTAATTCAGGCTGAACGCCTGTTTACTGAAAAAGCACTGAACGATAAGTTCAACTGGGACATGAAACCCTCGGATATCAATCGACTGGTGGATACCATCTGGACTCCAAAAATAAAGAAAAAGCAACCCAGAAGGGGCTTAAGGCTGGTGAAGTCTTAGAATGTCTGCCTCCGGTTTGCAGTTCGGACGCGGTGGAGTCGCTCAGTAAATCCTCCCTGGTTTTCAAAGTCCCTGGCTTGGTTTGCGACCTGACGGTCGAGTAAAGAGCAGGCGACGGTGATGAGTACCAGGGCGGCATTGGCGGCGAGACATGGATAGGATATCGGAGTGGACTGAGTGGACACAGTGGACAAAACAGTTTCTCCACCCTGTCCACCCCGTCCACCCCGTCCACCCCGTCCACCCTGTCCACTCTGTCCACTCTGTCCACCCCGTCCACCCTGTCCACCCTCTTTGATCCCCCTGACCCACTCAGCCAACTCATCCGCAGTTTTACACCGCCTATTGATCAAGGCTTGTCTAATCGGGTTGTCCCGTTCCCACTGCAGCAGATCCCGTTGCCGTAAAAAGTCTTCATAATCCAGCTTCAGCTCTTCCAGACTTGCCCGGGCCACCTGGGTGAGTTTTAATTCGAATTTCTTTGAAGTGGCTGAAGCCTGACTTCCTTCGGCGATATTCTGGACTCCGCTTCGGGCCGCCTGGACCATCTGATCATGGGTGCGACTTTTCCTGTCAATATAGCGTTCACAAAACCTCACCGTCACATCATACACCAACTGGGACAGCTGGAAGCTCTTGAGATTTCTGTAGCCGCCATGCTTAGGGATAAGCGGTTCGTGGTTCATGGGACGGATGGCCTCATTTTTTTTGTGATTAGTCAATAATTTTTTATATAATTGACTTTGGAGGGAACATCAAGGGTTTTATTATTTTTTTGTGGACAAAGTGGACAACGTGGACTCCAGTGGACAAAAAAAATCAGTCCACCCAGTCCACCCAGTCCACCAAGTCCACCAAGTCCACTCAGTCCACCAAGTCCACCCCCTCCCCATTTTTCACAGTCCGAAACACAATCGTATTTTTCCCCTTCTGCTTGGCCTGGTACATAAGTTTATCGGCTTCGTCCACCATCTCATGGACACTGGCGGGAATGGCTTCATAGGTGACCAGTCCCAGGCTGAAGGTCACGGGCCAGTGTTTCCGTTTCACCAGTTTGAGCAGCTGTTCTTTGATTTTCATAGCCACCTGATAGGAATCCTCTGCACCCGAACGCCAGAGAAGAACGGCAAATTCATCCCCACCTAACCTGGCCGCGAAATCCGTCACCCGGATCACCTGGCTGAGAGTGGCCGCCACATTGGACAAAAGGATATCCCCTTCATGGTGACCTTTGGTGTCATTGACGGCCTTGAAATTATCCACGTCCAGAAAAATAAGGGATATGGGCCGTTTATCGCGACGGGATTTGTTTATCTCAAATTCACTGTATTCCAAAAAGGAAAGACGGTTGGGAATGCCGGTGAGAGAGTCGGTGCGTGCTGTTTTCTTGTGAGCATCCATAACCATCTTCATGGTTGATACCTGGAGTGCCACGAAGAGGAAAACCATAAGCCGCAACAATTCATTGATCAGGGGGATCATAGGACTGGAAAAGCGGTCCTGCATGCCCAGGTCAGCCACAAGCCAAGTTAATGCGCAAAAGCAGGCAATGAGTATCCCGGGAACTTTCCCGGATTTCCAGGCGGCCAGACTGACCGGAAACAGGTAGAACAAGGACAAGGACAGTTCAGGACCGGTGGCATATCGCAGTATCCCGATAAGGACAGCCATCACCACACATCCCGTGAGTATGCCTTTTTGGGAAACCGGCCCAAGAAATTCAAAGCATTTCATGCCCTTTACCTCAGATATTTATATCTTTAAGGGAGGCCCTTAATTCATAGCACCCTGCATCCGCTGCTGTTTTGATTTCAAAACCCATTTTTTTGCCCAGGGCCAGCATCTGGGTGTTTTCAGCCAGCACCGTGCCCCAGATCTTTTCAACTCCCCGTGACCGGGCAATGGCGATCAGACGTTTCATCAACTCGGCCCCGATGCCTTTGCCCTGCCATCGATCATCGATCATCACGGCGAACTCCACGATGCGGGGGTCTGCATCCCCTATGATGCGGGCAACGCCAATCATTTTCTCATAACCCAGAGGTTCCAGAAACGCGGTCAGGGCCATGCTCCGGTCATAATCTATCTGGGTGAACCGGGCCAGCATGACTGGGGGAAGATGCTTCAATGGGCTAAAAAACCTGTAGTAGATGGTCCGGGGTGACAGATTTTCAAAAAAGGTCACCAGCAAGGGTGCATCTTCAGGCCGGATGGGTCGAATAAAAAGGGTTTCGCCTGTTTTGATCAGGGTCCGGTCTTCATACTGGTTGGGATAAGGACTGATCACCAGATGCAAGGGGGCTTTGACGGTCTGGACTTTAAGCATGATCCGTGCATCCACGGCCAATGCCCCCTTTTCATCCACAAACAGGGGATTAATGTCCAGTTCTTCAATTTCAGAAAAATCCGAGACAAGATGGGACAGTCGAATCATAATTTCCTCCAGCTGTTCCAGGTTCACGGGCTTTTGGCCCCTGAAGCCGTTGAGAGCTTTGAAGACCCGTGTTTCTTCCATGAGACGTCGGGCCAGAAGGCGGTTCAAGGGCGGCAAGGCCAGGGCCCTGTCCGCCATGATTTCTGTCATCACGCCCCCCATGCCAAAAAGAATCACCGGACCGAAGTCCTTGTCTTTTTTGGCTCCGATCACCAGTTCATAGCTGCTTTTTTTGAGCATGGGCTGGAGAGTCACGCCGGTAATCTGGGCATCGGGCCTGGCTTCTTTCACCTGGGTCATCATTCGGTCAAAACTGGTTTTCAGCGCCTCGTTGTCTTTAATTCCCAGAATAACCCCACCCACATCTGATTTGTGGCTGATGTCCTTGGAATTAATTTTCATCACCAGGGGAAAGCCCACCACGTCTGCCTTTGAAAGGGCCTCATCCACTGTGGAAGCCAGTTCAACGGGATTCACGGGGATGCCATACAATGACAAGAGGGTCTTGGATTCACCTTCCGTGAGCACACAGGGATCCTTCGCAAGGCTCTCTCGAATCATTTTTTCAGCCTGGTTTTTGTGATAATCCAGCTTCATATTCAGGGCTGGAGGCACTTCCCGGAGCAATTCCACATTCCGTGAATACCGGTTGAGATCCATATAGGCCCTGACCGCCCGTTCTGCACTGTCAAAGGTGGGGATCCCGGCCTGGTTGAACAAATCCCTGGCGATCTCCACATCCAGCCCTCCGATAAAGGCGGTGAACACAGGGAAATTCTTACCATGAAGAAGCCCGATCAGGGCTTCTGCGATTTCCGAAGGCCGGGTCATGGCCACCGGGGAATTCAGGATAAGGATGCCCTTGACTTCAGGTGCTCCCAGGCAGATTTCCATGGCGCTTTTATAACGGTGGGGTGTGGCGTCTCCAAGGATATCCACGGGATTGCCGTGGCTCCAGTGGGGAGGCAGCACCTTGTTGAGTTCGTCGATGGTTTCCGCACTCAGACTGACGGGTTCAACCCCATAATCGCTCAGGGCATCCACGGCCATGACGCCCGAACCTCCTGCATTGGTGATTACGGCCAGACCCTGGCTGGAGATTTTTGGATGTTTGGATAAAAGTTCAGCACAGTCAAAGAGTTCTTCAAAAGTGGATACCCGGATCACACCGGCCCGCTTGAATGCCGCATCATAAACCGCATCCTCTCCGGTCATGGCGCCTGTATGGGAAAAGGCAGCCTTGGCCCCTGCCCGGGTACGGCCGGCCTTAAGAGCGATGATGGGCTTGACCCTGGAGACAGCCCGGGCTGCACTCATAAAATTTCTGAAGCGACTCAGGTTTTCGATGTACATGACAATACTGGATACCTCGGGATCTGCCCCCACATAATCGATCACATCTCCGAACTCCACATCCAGCATGGAGCCCAGACTGACAAAATAACGGAAGCCCATACGTTCCTTGGCCCCCAGATCCAGAACCGATGTGCAGATGGCACCGCTCTGGGAGATAAACGCCATGTTTCCGGGAATGGGCCTATGGCTGGCGAAATTGGCATTAACAAGACTTTCCGCCGAATATATACCCAGGCAGTTGGGCCCAATGACTCGGATGCCCGCTGCCTTGGCTTCCAGTTTGATCCTGGCTTCCAGTTCCGCTCCGGCCAAACCTGTTTCCTTGCCACCGGCCGAAATGATCACAGCCCCGCCTACCCCGGCATGCCCACACTCCTTCATGATCTGGGGTATCGAGGCAATGGGAGTGGCAATGACAGCAAGGTCCACGGGTTTATGAATGTCTGCCACGGATTCGTATGCGGTTTCGTTCCAGATGGTCCGGTGCCGGGCATTCACGGGATAGAGGCTCCCCTTATATCCACTTTGAATCAGATTCCGGTAGATGGCATAGCCCACCGAACCTTCACGGTTGCTTGCGCCAATCACCGCAATGGCTTGGGGTTTAAAGAGTTTGTCCATATTTTCAATGCCCATACGCCCTCCTTTCTCTGTCCGTGTTCCCGAATCTTATATGATCCAGACGGCAATGGAATCTGCTTTTTGAACGACTTTTTTCCCAACCCTGCCCATGAAAAATTCCTCCACCGCCGAATTCCCGCGACGCCCGAGGACAAGGCTTCCACATTCCTGGGTTTTGGCCATATCCAATAGGGCCTGGGAACGGCTGGCTGTCCTGTTAATCAAGGACCAGCGCACCGTTGATGGTACAAATCCATGGCGGACAAAAACGTTACATGCCTTGTTGAGAAGGGGTTCCATCTTTTCACGCCGGATCTTGATCAAGGCCTCCTCCAGCTCAGGCAGATAGGTATTGTAAAAGGACGTATAGCCCGGGGTGTTCTGGGCCAGTGCCATGTTAAAGGACCGAATCACATGACAAAGCTGGACCTCGGACATATCACTACGGATCAATTTGGCAGAGGTTGCAACGGCTTTGTCTGCGCCATTCGAGCCGTCATACCCCAGCAGAACCTTATGGGTATCAGGCGTGCCTGCAATAATGACCAGGGGTATATGGAAGGTTCGGGACAAGAGCTTTTCAGTGACGGTTCCGGTCAGGCCATCGGCGATCCAGTTGGAACCGGATTTGCCGATCACAAGCAGATCGTAGTTTTTCTGGGATTCCACCAGAATATCCCTGGTGATCCCTTTGGTCAGGGGTTGTTTAAGTATCCGAATGTTTTCTTTGGGGAAATCTTTTGAAAGAAAAATTTTTTCCGCCATTTCCAGATTTTCGTCAATACTGTGCCTCTGGACATTCATCCAGTCTGAAAAATGAGATGTTTCGCCAAGGTTTAGGGACGGGTAGTCATCGCTGTCAAAAAAAATATCGAAAAGATCACTTTCCACATGAAAAAGAGTGACGATGTTTTCCCTGGGGTCAACCATGGCGCTGATGTAGGTGGCAGCATCAATGGATTGACGGGAATGATCAATGGTGACCAGAATGGTTTTCTTTTTGTTTTCCATGGCCTCTCCTTTATGATTTAAAAACACCGTTTCATTTTACTTTTCAAGCACATACTCTCCGGGTGCCGGGATCATTTTTTGGGGATCTGTCTGATAACCCGGCGGCAGAATTTTTGCGCCTGAATGTTCTGCCAGCCACATCTGCCAGGGAATCCACCAGGACCCCTTATTGACTGGGGTTGTTTCCTCAAATGTTTTCGGGTCCATATAGGTTTCCCCTTCCTTGCGACAGGCGATCTGATAACTGCGACCTGGGTGCCCCGGTTCACTTATGATCCCCGCATTATGGCCACCACTGGTCAGAACAAAGGTCACGCTTGCGGCATCCGAGGGCAGATAAAATTTGTACACCGAAAGCCAGGGGGCCACATGGTCTTTGCGGGTGGCTACGAGAAACACAGGCACATGAATATTGCTTAAGGCAACGGGAACACCCTCCACCCGGTAACGTCCTTCGAACAGATCGTTTTGTAAAAAAAGCGAGCGAAGATACTCGCTGTGCATGGTATATGGCATCCGGGTGGCATCGGCGTTCCAGGCCATAAGGTCACTGACGGGCGTACGCTCACCCCGCAGGTATGTGTTGATGATATCGGCCCAGATCAGTTCATTGGCCCGGAGCAGGCGAAACGCACCGGCCATTTGATCGGTTTTCAGATAGTTCTGACTGTTCATCAGATCCTCCAGCCAGGCCACCTGGCTGTCATCGATAAAAAGAGTCAGTTCACCGGCATCGGTGAAGTCTGTCTGGGCTGCAAGAAGGGTCATGGTTTTCATGCAGGCATCGCCCCGGCCTTCAAGATAAGCCACGGCAATGGCCAGAAGTGTGCCGCCCAGACAATATCCCACGCTGTGGATCTGTTGACCCGGAATCATGGCAGACACGGCGTTGACAGCTTCGATCACGCCCAGTTTGAGGTAATCCACCATGCCGAGATCCCTTTCCTCGGCACCGGGATTTTTCCATGAAATCATAAAAACGGTATGGCCTTGATCCACCAGAAAACGGACCAGAGAATTGTGCTCAGATAAGTCTAGAATATAATACTTCATAATCCACGCAGGCACAATAAGAACCGGTTCTGCGTAAACAATATCGGTTGAGGGGGCATAGCGGATCAACTCAATGAGCCTGTTTTTAAACACAACGGTTCCGGGTGTTACCGCCACGTTGACTCCGGGTTGAAATGTTTCGGTGCCTGCGGGTTTCTTTCCTTGAGCCAACCGGCTGCAATCATCGATGAAATTCATGCTTCCCTGGACAAGGTTCTGCCCCCGTGTGCCCAGGGTCAACTCGAGAATATCCGGGTTGGTCATGATAACGTTTGACGGGGCCATGGCCTGGAGCATCTGCCGTGTGATAAAACAGACCATTTCTTCGTGATGGGGGGTGACACCGTTCACATTGGACATGATGTGGTTCAAAAAATATTCGGCTGCAAGATATGTTTTGTACGTCACTGAAAATGGGAAACGCTGCCAGCCATATGAACTGAACCTGGGGTCTGTTCCATTTTGCCCCTTGGTTTCCTGACCGGCGTATATGTCACGACTCAGTTTCACAAGCCCATTGATCAGGGAGTCCAGTGTTTCAACCTGTTTTTCCGGTGAATTTATAAAATGACAGGCCCAGTCCGCATAAGCCAGAAAAATGGCCGTGGGGGACATGTTCATGAAAAAACGACCTTGATAGGCATGAAGAACACTGTCAAGGCCCTTTATTTTTCGGCTAAACTCATGCATTTTCCACCGCTTTATAAATTTTTTTCATGGTTGAGTTTAAACGAACACCATGTTCCAAAAAACGCATCAGGGCATGGCCCTTGATCACCACGGTTCCGTTATCTTTGACGCACTGGGTGGAAAGGGTCATCTGGTTTTGTCCCATATCGCGCGAGATGACTTGCACCGATGCTGTTACGGTGTCACCAATGTATACAGGTGCCAGGAATTCAAGGGTATTTTGGATACAGCTGCTGCCAGGTCCGGGCATCTTTGTCCCCAAAACCGTGGAAATAAGACCCGCCACCAGCATATCGTGGACGACTCGCTGTCCATAAGGTCCTTTTTCCGCATAGGCGTCATCGATATGTATGGGATTGAAATCACCGGTCATGCATGCATAAAGAACAACATCCGCATCAACCATGGTCATGGTATAGCTCTCTTTATCTCCGACCTTAAAATCATATAATGTATTCATAGCCTGCCTCACACACCTTATGCTGTTTTCATTTCCCTGGCTCTGCCAGGGTGTTCCTGCCGTTTTCCCTCATGTTTTCTTCCTGTTTTTGGAGATTTCTTCACCTCTTTTAACACGGGTTTTCCTGAAGGATCCCTTTGTTTCAGCCAGGATGCGATGGCCGGAGCAAATGCACCCTGGCATTTGGAGCTGACATAAATCCCGATATGGCCCGTATCCAGGCAGATATCCTGAACATCCGTTGAGCCCACAGCAGCTGTAATCTTGTTTGCAGCCGCTGGGGGAACCAGATGGTCATATTTGGCGTAAATATTCAAAAGGGGCATGGTCACATTGGACAGATCAATACGCTTCCCGCCGATGTCCATCTTGCTCTGGATGAACAAATTCTTCTGGTAACAATCCGTGATAAACTGACGGAAGGTTTCCCCTGGCAAATCCGGGCTGTCAAAAATCCATTTTTCCATGCGAATAAAATTTTCAACAAAGGCCTTGTCATCAAGATTTTCAAAAAGATTTTTGTACTTGTCCACCATGAGTCGGGGCGGATTCATAAGCAGAAAACCGAAATTCATCAAGTCACCGGGGATGTTCCCAAAGCCATCTGTCACTGAGTCAGCGTTGATTTCATTCATCCACACATGAAGAAGGCCGTCTTGTGTATCAAAGCTCGACGGTGTCACGGTGGTGATCAGATTCCTGACCTTATCCGGGTACAAGGATGCGTACATGAGCGAAAAAGTCCCGCCCATGCAGATGCCCATAAGATTCAACGATTGAAGTTGACGGCTTTCCAGAATATAATCCACCACATTGTTCATGTAACCGGACACATGATCATCGATGGTTAAAAAACGATCCTTCCAGCTGGGATAACCCCATTCAAGAATATACACATCCATGCCTTCCTTTAAAAAACTCCGGATAACGCTGCGTTCAGGCTGGATATCCAGCATGGTCTCCCGGTTGATCAGGGCATAAACGATCAAAAGAGGCGCTTTTGTTCCTTTTTTTTCTTTATTTTCCGAAACATAGTGTTTGAGTTTAATCCTGTCTTCCGTATAAACCGTTTCAGATGGGGTGGATGCGATTTTTGTATCCAGAGAACCCAGCATGGTCTGCAGGGAGTCCAAGGAAAACCCCAGAGCCTTTTTCGTACTGCTCATTGATTCTGAAAACAATTTGTTGAGCGGGTGTTCATTGGGAAGCATGAGTTTCTCCTTTCTTTATTTTTAAGGTACCATCAATGTACCGTGCTTTTTTCCATTCTCTTCAATGTGGCTTCAAGTTCTTTAATCTTTTTCTTGAGGGTGAAAACGTCCTTACACAATTCATCCACCTCACGACCAAAGGGAAGACCCGCCAAATGCATAATATCAAGAATAAGTTCCCGTGATGCAGCTCGATATTCGCCCATGGCGTTCATTATTTTGGCCAGAACATGTTTGTACCGGTCTGTCTTGAACAGGGCCTGATATTCCTCCTCAAGAATTTTCAACCATTTTTCATAGATCTTCTGGGCATCATCCATGGATTTCACCGAATCGGATTTTTTCATGATTTCCGTCAAGGTCATTCGGGTGGCTTCCTCCAGTGGTATACATGTGCAGTACAAAAACTCCATGGCTGCGGTGTTGTACATGCCCAGTTTATCCAGAGCCTGGTTGATTTTTTCCTGGTAGGGCCGGGTGATGCCCACAGGTGGAATTTCCAGAAGTTTTTTGATGATCTGGGCCGGGATTTCAGGCAGATTTTCCATAAACATACCCATGGGATTCTTTCCGTCACCGGACAACGCAGGCATTAAAATCCGGGAAATATCTAGCATGCCACGGGTTGTTTTCTGCATGATATCAAAGAAATCCGAAAAACCTCCGGTCATGGAATAATCGGCCATCTTTTCCGAAGAGAAGATGTTCATGGGATTTTTTCCGCCAAGGCCTTCATTCATGGCCGCCATCATACGGTCCACATTCTCTTTCTGGAAGGTGTTGATCTGGGACATCATTTCTGTAAAACCGGGCAGTACAAAATTTGTTTCCATGGGTCACCTCGTCGTCGTAGAATTCAAGGGGAGGGCACCTGACCTTTGTCACACCGGTGCCCTGTCATCGACACTGGGTAATTGCATTGACTGTGCCATGGTGATTATACTTTTTATATATCTGTATTTATGAATCATTAACCCAGGATCTTCCTCAAAAAAATCCGGTTAAAACTGTCAGCATCTTTTACATCATGGAAAACCGGATTTGTTTTTATGAATAGTGCTGACACTCCCCCTGTTAATTCGTGAATTCCTATTAAAAGGGAGGGATAAATCCCTATTTTTCCAAGGTGTAAAGTAAGCGGACAAACGGGTGGCCCATGGGTCTGACTTCCCGGATCCGGCATGGGATGCCAAAAGCCACGAACAATCTGATAACACAATAGTATTATTGATTTATTTTTTTTATACCGGTTAAATCTGGCCCATGGCACATTCATTGCTCATTTCCCCCACAGAGTTTCTCTGTTTTCAAGGTCTCATACAGATCTTCAAGAAACCTAATTAAAGGAGAACATGATGGCGTTGAATTTTAAAATGACAACCCACCGTTTTATGTTAACCGGATCCAAAGCCACATGTCTTTCAGGCATCAGTCCCTTTGGACCCCTGGGAGCCTGATTATGAAACGGCTTGTGGTTGTGGAAAGAAATCCCCATATCCGCAGTCTTTTGGAACGGGAATTCCAGTCCGAAGGATATCAGGTTTCAGGGGCGGCCAATGAACATGAGCTCTTTGGAATCATGGACGGTATCAGCCGAGTTGATCTTCTGATCATTGACCCTGAAATCGTTGAGAATACGTTCAGTACTGTGTGGCAGCGCATCCGCCAATGTTATCCGGATCTCCCAGTCATCGTCCATTCTCTGTGCCCCAATCCCCAACAAATCAGTCCCCTGGGGATTGTTTACGGCCGAGTGGAAAAAAACTGGAACAGCATTGGTGAACTCAAAAAAGTATCATCGGAGATCCTTCAATCGAAAGAATGCTGATATGAATGACATAAAAAAAAATTACGCATCGGTCCAAAAGAATATCCTTGTGAGCATGATCCTTGTGCCCCTGATTCCCTTCTTTTCATCCCTGGCCATCGGTTATTTCTACTTTGCCTCCTCCCTGGAAAAAAACACGGTTTCAGCCATGAAACGCATCGTCTCCGATCACGGGAACATGATCAGCTCATTTTTAGAGGAACGAAAGGGGGATCTGGCCTTCATTGCCAGATCCTATACCTTTGAAGACTTGAGCCAAAAGGATGTTCTTGAACATGTCTTCCAAACCCTTCAGAACAAGTCCCATGCCTTTGTGGACCTGGGTGTCTTTGACGAAAACGGGGTCCACGTATCCTACCAGGGCCCCTTCAAGCTCACCGGCATGGATTATCACGATACCTCATGGTTCAGGGAGGTTCTTCAAAACCGCTACTATATCAGTGATGTATTCATGGGATTCCGCCATGTCCCCCACTTTATCATCGCCGTATCCGAAAATTCACCCACGGGGAAATGGGTGCTTCGGGCCACCATTGATTCAGCCTTTTTCAACGAATTCGTTAAAAGTGTCCGAACCGGAAAAACAGGCGAAGCCTATCTGATCAATAAAAATGGCTTTTACCAAACCGAAAAAAGGTCAGGGGGCATGCTTATGGAAAAAGACCCTGACTTTGCCCATTACAGCAATGCCCACCCGGAGGTCCGAACCTTTATCGACAAAGACACCTCCGGTGCAACCCAGGTCTACGCCACCATGTGGCTTAAAGACAACACCTGGCAACTGATCGTCAAGCAAGAAAAAAATGACGCCTTTCATCTGCTTCGAAGGGCCTTGAGTCTGATTGTTGTCGTCATGACCCTGGGTGGAACCGGGCTGGTGGTCCTGGCCTTTGTCATCACAGGCCGTGTGGTACGGCGCATTGAAAAGACAGATGCTGAAAAAGGGCGACTTTCAGAACAACTGATCCGTGCCGGTCGTTATGCCGAAATTGGCGAAATGGCTACCGGTTTTGCCCATGAAATCAACAACCCCCTTCAAATCATGAAAAGCGAACAGGCTCTTATGAGCCTTCTCATTGATGATATCGCATCCAAAGACCCCCAAATCACCCCGGCCGAACAAGAGAATACTCTGTTGGAAATAAACGATTCACTGGCCCAGATCAGTATCCAGATCGAGCGTTGTGCACGGATCACCGGGTCCATCCTGAAATTCGGACGACAGGAGGAAACCCAGGCCAAAGCCGTGGATGTGCGGGACTTTATGGACGAAGTCACCCGAATGGTTGAAAAAAAAGCAGGCGTCCACGGCATCACCATTGAAAAGCATCTCCCGGACAGCCCCCTTCTAATCCATGCAGATCCGGCCCAGATGCAGCAGGTCTTTTTAAATCTTCTGAACAATGCCTTTGATGCCGTGACCCAGGCCCATGGTGCCCGGGGAGGAACAATCATCATACGCACCGAACAAATCCCGGACAAGGGACGGGTGGAAATCTCCGTGGAAGACAACGGCACCGGCGTGAGCCCGGAATTCCTGGACAAAATCTTTTCGCCCTTTTTCACCACCAAACCCGTGGGCAAAGGAACCGGCCTGGGACTGTCGGTCTGTTTCGGCATCATCAGCGCCATGGGCGGCAGTGTCCGTGTAAAAAATATGGAAACATCCGGAGCGCGATTCACCGTGGATCTACCGGCCATGGTGACGGATGGGGAGTCTGTTATCATTTCATAGGTCCCATGAGTCCCATTAGTCCCATAGGACCCCTAAATGAAATAAGAGTATGTGTATTCCCAACTGCATTTTAGGCATGATCATAAATCCTTGACTTTAAGAATAACGCTGTTATCATAACACCGTTATTCAAACAAAGGAGATCATAAAATGCCCAAAGCGCCCATGACGGCGGAAGAAATTGAACACTCCAGAGAAAAGATCCTTGATGCAGCCTTAGACATCATCATTGAAGAAGGGTTCAACAACCTCAGTGTACGAAAAATCGCTTCACGTCTGGGAGTCACCGCCACAACCATCTACAACTATTACACAAACAAAGATGAACTCAACCTGAAGATCAGGATGCGGGGTTTTGAAAAACTTTACAATCTCCTGACCAAGCGGTCTGCAGGCCATGACGATATGGAAGGTAGGTTCAAGGTTATGATCCGGGCTTATGTGGAGTTCGGTAAAACGTTCCCAAGTTATTACGACATCATGTTCAATCTGCATACGCCCAAATA
The DNA here is from genome assembly GCA_018818835.1 of Pseudomonadota bacterium. GTDB lineage: Bacteria > Desulfobacterota > Desulfobacteria > Desulfobacterales > Desulfolunaceae > JAHIRD01. Next base: position 23,876 of record JAHIRD010000127.1, on the reverse strand, counting down.
CCTGGACTATGTGGGCACGGACATCGAACCGGTGGCCCAGGAGGAAAAAGAGAACGCCATGAAGTGCCTTGCTCTGTTCATCGAACCCATTGGGTCGTATATACCGGGCAAGGGCGAGAGCAAAGACCGGTTCGTGCTTTATCAGGTCGTTCGGTTCTGGTCCGATCTTCACGGGCTGGTGACCTTATACAACAGCCGATTGTTTCATGAGGTCCTGGATGATGTGGACGGGTTTGTGGAAAAACGGGCCATGGATTTGATCGGGCAGGTTGTGGACTTGAAGCAGCGTATTGATAGGGGGGATGTGGTGTTTTGATGTTAGTGCCCATCCATAAATGGAATAGACTGTAAAATGATTGAGTCTATGATCCATCAGATGAAATAACATTGGGGCGGAGGAAAACATGACGATCAGCAACGCATTGACGCATCTTTTTTTACAATTTTTTGCCATGAATTTCAACTGGCGCAAATCATTAAACAGGTATCTGAAATCCGAAGACGGATGGATGAACTTCACCATGGGCATCAAAACTGAAAACGGACATGTGAAACAGTCATTGATTTTTAAAGAGGGCCGGGTGAGGGTTTCCGGAACCCTACCTGGAACACCCGATGCCATGCTGATATTTAAGGACGAACAGGCATTGAAAGAGGCAGCCACCGAACCACCCAACAAGCTGATGCTCGCCCTGATGGAAAACAGAATTGTCACCATAGGGAATCTTGGATACATCCAGATGATCAATTTTTACCTGTCCCTTCTGCTGAAACCGATTCAAATCGCCAAACTAAAAAAAGAAACACGCCTTGAAAACCGTGATTACGATCAGGCAAAAGCCACCAAAACAAGCATCGACACACGGAAGATCCCACAGCTTAAAGCGGAAGCCATTGATCCGGGCGTCCTTTTCCTCAAAGACCCTTATTTGTCAGAATGGGGCCTTGAGGACTTCCCAAGGTTGAAAGACTTCCTTGGCACCCACCTGAAAACAAAGCCCGCCCTCTGCCACGAACGGCCCGAACTTCTGACGCGCTGGTTCAAAGAAACCGGCTTTGAAACGGACAAAAACGGAGATCACCAGGTACCCGAACTCCGCCAGGCCCGGGCTTTCAAATATCTCCTGGAAAACAAGAAACCCCTGATCCGGGCCGAGGATTTAATTGCAGGAACCACTACCACCAAAGAAATCGGGGTGGTTCTCTACCCCGATGCCCATGGAACCATGATCTGGGGGGAACTCTTGACCGCGCCCTACCGCCCCTTGAATCCTTATGTGGTGGAACCTGAAACGGTTGAGGCGCTTCACAACCGGATTTTCCCTTTCTGGCTGAAACGAAATTTCCGGGAATGGGTAAGGGATAACAAGAATTACCCCACCGGCCAGAAACTTGACGAACGGTTCGCCGCCTGCTTTCTGTGGAAAACCACGGCCCTGTCCCACACCATCCTCCACTATCCGAAAATTCTATCCCTTGGAACAAAGGGCCTGATCTCTGAAATCCAAGGGGAACGGGATGGAACACCTGGGTCCATGAAAGAAAAACGCGACCTGCTTCTCGCCATGACAATCTGCCTTGAAGGGCTTGATATTTATTCTAAAAATCTTTCAAACGAGGCCGCAAGGCTGGCAGGCCTTGAAGGGAATCCAGAGCGAAAAGCCGAACTTTTGACCCTCGCAGACATCTGCCGCCGTGTTCCTGAAAACCCCTGCACCACACTTGCTGAAGCGGTAAACGCCATGTGGATTATCTGGATCGGGGTTCATATGGAAAACACCAACGCCGGCTTTTCACTGGGGCGATTGGACCAGTGGCTCCAGCCCTATTTCACATCGGATATGGAAAAACTGGACCATGAAAAAGACAAGGAATTGTACATCCGCCATGCCGTGGAACTGATCGGCTGTCTGTACATGCGCTGTACAGACCATCTTCCCTTGATCCCGGACATCGGAAACCACTTGTTCGGCGGGAGTTCATCGGACCAGGCCATCACCTTGGGCGGCGTGACACCGGAAGGCAACGATGCGGTAAACGATATGACCTACATCTTTCTCAAGGTCACTGAAATGCTCAGCATCAGGGACCCCAATGTCAATGCTCGATTCAGCAGGGAAAAGAACAGTCAAACCTATCTGAAACGGCTCTGTGAAGTCAATGTAAACACCCTGTCCACGCCGTCCATTCACAATGACGAGGCGGTGATGGCCTCCCTTGCTGAATTCAATTACCCGGCGGAACATTTAAGGGACTGGTCAGCCACGGGCTGCGTGGAGCCGACCCTTTCGGGCCGTCATATCGGCCACACCAACTGCATGATGTTCAACATGGTGGCAGCCCTTGAAATGGCACTGAACAACGGGCATCATCCCTTGATGCGCTGGAATCTGGGACCACGGACAGGCGATGTTGCGACCGGTGATTTCAAAGATTTTGAATCCTTTTTCACGGCGTTTGCTGTGCAGCTTCGCCATCTCGCAGACCTCACCTGCCAGTACAACAACGACCTGGGAGAGGCCCATCAGACCCTTAGGCCCACGCCGTATATTTCGGCATTAATTGAAGGGCCAAAGAAAAAAGGAAAGGACGTCACCCAAGGTGGTGCCATGTACAATTCATCGGGCACCGCGTGCATCGGCCTTGCAGATATAACCGACTCCATGATGGCCATCAAAAAACTGGTGTTTGATGACAAAAAGGTCTCGTTCCCTGAGCTTCTTCGTGCTGTGAACAGCAATTTCAGTAATCATGCGACCCTTCTGGCCACCATCAAAAACAAGGTCCCCCTGTTCGGTTCAGGTGACCCGGAGGCCCTGGCCATTGCCAACCGGGTAACCAAGCTGGCCCACGATATGTTTGCAGAGCATATCAACTACCGTGGGGGGCAATATACAGCGGGGTTCTGGTCCATGTCCAACCATGTGGCTTTCGGAAGTCTGACCGGAGCTCTTCCATCGGGCCGACTTGCCGGAAAAGCGTTCACACCCGGGCTCACCCCCGAACCCCATGCATCCAAGAACATCCTTTCAAATTTGCGGGATGTGGCAGGGCTTGATCCAAGATACCTGAACAACAACATCGCCTTTAACGTAAAAGTCGTTCCCGGCCCCCACGACAGCCATGGGCAGACCGTCGATACCATCACATCCTACGCCAGAGCGTTCACCGACATGGGCGGCATGCAGATGCAACTCAATGTGGTGTCGTCGGAAATGCTCCGTGATGCCATGTGTCACCCTGAAAACCACCAAAACCTGATGGTCCGCATTTCCGGTTACAATGCGTATTTTGTGACCTTGAACAGGAATATGCAGATCGAGTTGGTTGAAAGGGCCGAGTTCTGTGGGTAAAAAGCGTCCACACTTAGCCTCTAACGCCATATAGAGACAACCATCTTATGATGACAAACGAAACAATAAAAAAACCGCTTATCCTGGAAATTAAAGGCAACAGCCTGGACGACCCCTTTGATTATCCAAACACTAAAATACCTTAATAAAAGGGAATAAACACATGAACGACATGACAACCTTGGCCCAGCCTGTTCTTGTGACCGGAGCCACCGGATTTATCGGCCGCCGGGTGGTGGAAAAACTTCTTGCAGAAAACATCGCCGTCAAAGCCCTTGTTCTTCCTGACGAAGCAGCGCCACCTGCCTGGGATGGGAAGGTGGATATTGTGCGGGGCAGCATATCAGACAGCCTTGCCGTGGCAAAGGCGGCCCAGGGAGCAGGCACCATCATCCATCTGGCCGCCGTGGTATCTGACTGGGGAGATGAACGTCTTTATTGGGAATTCACTGTGGAGGGAAGCAGACATGTTTTCGACCAGGCTGTGAAAACCGGTGCGCGTGTGGTTCTGGTCTCCAGCATCGTGGTTTACGGTGACAAGATCAAAACCCAAAGCTGCCCCGAAGAATCCGGTTACGGAAACACGTTCGGACCCTACAGCCGAACCAAACAGGCACAGGAAAAGCTGGCCTGGGAATACCATAACACCCAGGGCATGAAACTGTCGGTTGTCCGCCCTGCCAATGTATACGGCCCAGGTTCCGGCCCCTGGCTTCATGATGTGGTGGCTGTTCTAAAAAGCGGCTCACCGGGTTTGATTTCAGGGGGCGATATGAACGCCGGACTTGCTTATGTGGACAATGTGGCCGACATCATTATCCTTGCCGGATCGTTGGGTGCGGCCCTTGGAAAAGCCTACAATGCCTGCGATGACCTTTCCGTCACCTGGAAAGACTATTTTTCGGATATCGCATCCATGATCGGGGCTAAAAAACCCAAATCCATTCTACGGCCCGTGGCTTCCCTGGCCGCAGCATCATGCGAAGCGGTCTGGGGATGGCTCCACATCAAAAAACGCCCCCCCATCACCCGAGAAGCCTTGAATCTCGTGGGGTCGGACAACCGAATTCCCATTGACCGGGTAAAATCGGAACTGGGATACAATCCCACAATTTCATATGCCCAAGGCCTGAAGCTGACAAAAGAATACATCGAAAATGGGGGGAACGGTTTGGCGATAACCGTCCCCCCCGTCTTTATGGGTAAACTGGCGTTCATCACCGGCGGGTCCAGCGGTATCGGCCTTGAGACTGCAGCTGTTCTGGCGGAAAAAGGATGCGATCTGGTTCTTTTCGCCCGGGGTCAGGCAAGGCTTGACGAGGTATGTAAAACCATCCAGGCAAAGGCGGCTCTGCCGTCCCAGCGTATCGGGTCCCTCAGCATGGATGTTTCGGACAACGACGATGTGCAACAAAAAATCTCGGAAGCCATTGACCGCTTCGGCACGCCGGATATCCTGATCAACAGCGCCGGAGTGGGTTCGGGTGATCGTTTTGAGAACATCGGGTACGACCGGTTCGACCAAACCATGAAAATCAACGTATACGGCACCCGGAACACCATCAGTGCCGTGCTTCCATCCATGAAAGCAAACGGTTCCGGCCAGGTGGTCAACATCTCTTCGGTGGCCGGGCTTATCGGCATGTATGGTTACAGCCTTTACGGAACCACCAAATATGCCATTGTGGGTTTAAGCGAGTGCCTGAGAAGTGAGCTGAAGCGATTTAACATCGCCGTGACGCTCGTATGTCCGCCCGAAGTCCGCACACCCTTTATCGAAGAAGAGGCGAAAACCCTGCCTCCCGAAGCCCGTGTCGTGAAAAGCCTTGCCGGATGTTTAAACCCCGATGTTGTGGCAAAGGCCATTGTCAAAGGAATACAGAAAAAATCATTTCTGGTCATCCCGGGTTTTGCAGCCAAATTCCTTTATTTCAACCACCGGCTCAGCAACGGCGTCCTCACCCGCTATCCCTCGGACCTGATCATCGCCCTTACGACAAAAATAAGCTGTATGCGTCCTAAAAAAAGACCGTGAGAACGTCGCTTTTCAGTGGGCGCACGCTTTTTTTTTGCGCTCTGCTGCAAAACACATGTTCTGCAATGGAGTGTTCTTTATCACGCTTTAAGATAATCTGAAATCGTCTTCCCACCGTTCTGGGTCAGGTCGATAAGCTGTAACCAAAACAGCTGTCGCTTCAAACCCACGTGGGATACCCCAAACGGCATGAATGGGATTCCCTTCAAAATCTTTCAGAATTATCAAAGCACATGGTCCTTTATGATATTCCGGATATCCCTCCAAAACTGTGCCACTCGGACATCCAGACCCTTGACCGAACAACAAAACATTCCCGCCCATGCGGAAGACCTCGTAGGGTGGGCTGTGCCCACCGATTTGGCTCTCATCCGCTTAAAATATTTCACCGTTTGCCATAGAAAACAGGAAAACAGGGGACAGGCAAATAATGCGTTCAGTGAACCCCAAGAACGGGCGGTGGAAAAAATTTACCATGAAGAACACAGCGCGGCATAGCCATCTGTCGATGTTTTTACGAGTTCACAAACATTAAGTCTACTTTTATCTATGCTTTCTTCACAAATTCCGATTTCAGCTGCATTGCGCCGATACCGGGAATTTTGCAGTCAATATCATGATCGCCTTCCACAAGACGGATGCCTTTGACTTTTGTTCCGACTTTAACGACGGATGAGGAGCCTTTGATCTTCAAATTTTTGATCACGGTGACAGAGTCGCCGTCAGCAAGCTCATTCCCATGGGCATCGCGCACAACAGGTTTTCGATCCGTGCTCTCCCGGATTGCATCTTTGACCCATTCATGGGCGCATTCTGGGCAAACATATAGATTCCCGTCTTCGTACGTGTATTCCGAACTGCATTTGGGGCATCGTGGTAAATCGCTCATAAGTCACCCTTTTAATTATTAAGTTTTCATAATGATTTGGTAGAGTCATTTCATTATCACGTCACGGCCTGGCTCTTGGTATATCTCTAAAGCACACACAATTCAAGGGATTACCTGTGATGCTATTGGCAATATTTTTTTCCATGGCATCTGCCCCCTATGTGGCCAAAAATGATTCCTTCGAACCTGTTCTGCATAGGGCCCTGGCCGAAAAAAGTCTTGATGTCGCCTGTCAACCCATTTCTCGTTTCGGGTTGACAATGGTTTAATCTGAGATTATGATCCTCCTTTCTAAACATGCAACCTATGAAAGACGACACTATGCTTCATGAACAAATCAACGTATTAAGGGACATGATTCCAGAAAATGGCCTTTCCGTGACCGCAGAGGAGATCTGCGCCCTGGTTGAAAATAAGGACCTCCATTTGTCTGATATTCTATCACTGACAGACCAAATCAGGCGGGCCCACAAAAACAATCGGGTGTTTCTTTGCTCCATCACCAATGCAAAATCAGGGAAATGCTCCCAGAATTGTGCGTTCTGTGCCCAGTCATCTTTTCACGAGACCCGGATCGAGACCTATCCCCTGTTGTCCGTGGATGAACTGACCGAAAAAGCCTTTTTCATGGAAAAAAAAGGGGCGACACACTATTCCATCGTGACCAGCGGCCATTCCCTGAACGAGGCGGAAATTGATCGGATCTGCCAAGCTGTTGAGATCATCGTGAAAAAAACACGGCTCACCATCTGCGGTTCGTTGGGAATGCTGTCCCAGGCAGGCGCAAAAAAACTGATTTCAAGCGGCATGACCCGGTATCATCATAACCTGGAAACCGCGCGAAGTCATTTTGACAAGATATGCACCACCCACAGTTACGACGAGGACCTGGACACCATCCATACAGCGGTGGACAACGGATTTGCCGTATGCAGCGGCGGGATTTTCGGCCTGGGTGAATCCTGGAAGCAGAGGGTGGAGTTGGCCTTTACCCTCAAAGGCCTGCCCGTGGACACCATTCCGGTTAATTTTTTAAACCCTGTCAAAGGGACCCGGCTCCAAGACATGCCCCTGCTTTCGCCCCGGGATGCCTTGCTGTGCATTGCCATCATGCGTCTGGTCAATCCGGAAAAAAGCATCACTGTCTGTGGAGGCCGGGAAATCACATTAAAGGATTTCCAGTCCTGGGTGTTCAAGGCCGGGGCCAATGGCCTGATGATTGGAAATTATCTGACCACCTCTGGCCGTGACATTGCCATGGATATGGACATGGTACGTGACTGCGGCCATACAGTGACTATGGATGAGGCACGGGGGTAAATCAAGGTGATTAAGGACGGTTATTTTTATTTTGATCCGCATGACGGGATTTATAAGGATCACTTCCCGGGTCATCCCATTGTTCCGGGCAGCATCATTGTCCAGGCCTTTGTCCAGGCCATTGGAACGTATGCGAGCGGAGGAGCCAAGCTTGATCTTAGCCAGTTCCGGTTCAAGCATTTTATTTCTCCGGGGAAATACCGGTTCAGCCTTGTCCCGGAGACGGGCCGTATCCTCTGCCGATTGTATGATCATGAAAAAACCCTGGTTACGGGCACGGTGAACCTATGAGACTTTCTTTTTCAGGGCAAACGGTTCTGATCGCTGGGGGGAGCTGCGATATGGCCATTGAGCTTGCAGGCCTCCTGATTGAAGCAGGTCTTCGACCCATCTTAAGTTTCCGAAGCCCGGAGGGCCGGGAAAAAATCATGGCGGCCCTTCCCTTTTCCATTGACCTTTATCAGACCTGCGGTCTTGATTTTTCAAGGCGCGACACCCTCTCTACCGTGTTTGATGACCTTCCCCAAGGACCGGACTATCTGGTGGACTTTGCCCAGGGAGACTATGAAACGCTTGTTTCTTCGGCAGATACCAGGAAAACCGATTGTTTTCTTGAAGAAAATATTGCGTTCAGGGCTGCCTTTCTGAAAAAAACAACCCGTCTCATGATCAAAAAAAAATTCGGCCGCCTGGTCTTTGTGTCTTCGGGTGCAGCGGGACGACCCAATCAGGGACAGGGCTTTTATGCGGCCTCCAAACTGGCTGCCGAGGCCTTGTACAAAAACATTGCCCTTGAACTGGGCTCCTTTGGCATCAGTTCCGTATCCCTACGTCCGGGGTATGTTGCATGTGGACGGGGTAAATCCTTTATTGAGAATAACCAGGACCGACTTATCCGCCAAATACCTAACAGACACTGGCTCTCTTCCCGTGATGTGGCTGAAACCATCGTTTTTCTGCTTTCGGATGGGGCAAGGGGGTTCAATGCCACAGAACTTGTTATGGATGGGGGGATCGGTTCAGGAAAACATTTTTTTGCTTAAATTTTTTAATTTGAATTTTTACGTCATGTTTGATGAACTCGTAAAAAACCGACGGATGGCTTTGGAAAAAGGTCCATAGGCAAGGCATAGTGTTTGGCCGGGTGCGAAGGCATTCTTTTAAGCGTATGTCGAACGTCCGGCCAAACACTATAACGCCGCATATGGGACTTTTTTACGACGCCATCAGGTATAAGGAAACGCCATGAATGTTATATCAAAAGTCATCGAATCCCTGGCTGATATACTGGATTTCGATCCAAACAATATCGGCCCGGAAACCTATTTGATCAGAGACCTGGAAGCCGAGTCCATTGATCTTCTGGAGCTTGCGGTTGTTCTGAATACGGAATTTAAAATCGAGGTGGATGATGATGAAATCTTTCTGAAAACCTTGCGAATTTATCTGGACAAACCCAAGGAGTGTCCAAAAGATATGGGTGAATACATGATGGAAAAGTATCCGTATCTGACCCGGGAGAGGATCAAGGAAATTCTTGAGGATCTTCCCCATGGACCGGTGATCAAGGTCAAAGATCTTGTCAGTTATATCAACTGGAAAAATTAGGCCCCGGGTATGATGAGTTTTGATCAGATTTTAAGGGAGCGGAGAAGCATCCGGCGTTACACACCTGAAACGCCTGATCGGTTGTTGGTAAACCAAATGCTGGGAAGTGCCTGTCTTGCGCCCTCACCCTCCCATTCGGAACCGGTGCGCTTTCTTTTGATCGACTCTGTTTCCATCAAAGATGCCCTGAAAAAGAATATGGCTCTGGGAAAGGAGGGGTTTCTTGCCCAGTACGAATCCTTGGGAGCCTCAAAAAAAATCCGAAATCTGATCCGGGCCTATTATCGTTTTTCCGAATTCATGTTCTCTGCGCCTTATCTGTTTGCCCTGGGCACAAAAAATGTAATGTCCTTCCAGGACCGTCTCCAGGATGCAGGGCTCACCGTGGATGCCTTAAAAAAAAACAAGGATCTTGATTTGGCTACGGGCCTGTCCCTTTCAGCATTTATTCTGAAAGGGACCGAACTGGGTATTGCCACCTGTATTCTCACGGCACCCCTTGTTTATATCCGTGATGTATCGGATATCCTTGGAACGGACCTGCGTATCACCTGCTTTGTCACGGCAGGTTTTGCCGATGAAAAGGCCTCGACTCTTCAACGTATTACTGCGGAGGAAATCTGCCAAACGGTCTGACGACTGTCCCGGGCAGCGCTTAAACAAATGATGAAAAACCGCGTCGTCATAACATCCATGGGCCTTTTCTCTTCACTGGGCTCTGACCCTGAGGCCATCGTTGAAAACATCCTAAAGGATCGCGTGACCTTTGAGCGGCCTGTGTATGACCCCACAACGGCAGTCAGCCCGGTCCATGATTTCAATCTCAAAGACCATACAGGACGGTTCAAGGATGCACGCTACCTGAACAGAGGCGTTGAGTTTGCACTGGCTGCGGCTCTTAAAGCGATTAATGCATCGAAACTCAGGCCGGATCAATGCGAAAGGGCCGGTCTTTTTGTGGGCAGCGGGCCCAACATGGACCTGGGTGGGGAATGCCCGGATATCCGGGACGGACAGATCGTTCAAGACCCTCTTCCAGCTCTCTTTCTGCTAAGATTCTTACCCAATACTGCGGCATCCGCCATTTCTCGGCTGGCCGGGATCCATGGTGAAAACCTGAGCGTGGGTTCGGCCTGTGCCGCGTCCATGATGGCTGTGGGCGAAGCCTTCCGTAAAGTCAAAGATGGCTACCTGGATCTTGCATTTGCAGGGGGAGGAGATTCCCGCTTGTCCCCCGGGGGGATCCTCGCTTACAAAAAAGCCCAGGCCCTGTGGCAAGGAATAGAAGACCCCAGGCAAACATACGCACCCTTTGATGTCTGCCGGACGGGTTTTGTGGCCGGCGAAGGCGGAGCATCCGTGCTTATAGAGAGCCTTGACCATGCCAAAGCCCGGGGAGCGAGAATTCTGGCTGAAATCTGCGGGTATGGCTCTGCCATGGACGGATACACTATGACAGCCCCGGAGCCCCAGGGAACATGGGCAGAACATGCTGTGCAACATGCCCTTTCCGAGGCGGGCCTCAACCCTGGAGATGTGGACCTGATTTCCACCCACGGCACGGGAACCGTGCTCAATGACCGGATGGAAGCCGGTATGATCCAACGGGTTTTCAAGGGTCACAGCCCAAAAATCACGGCCCTCAAATCATGGATTGGCCATCTGGCATCGGCCTGTGGGGCTGTGGAGCTGGCCCTCTGCCTGAGCTGCCTTGAATTGGGTCTCTTTCCCGGCGTGAGAAATCTGGTGGAGCCCCTTAACCCGGAACTTCATTTTCTCAAGGCACCCACATCCATGAATCCCCGGACCATACTTCTTGAAAATTTCGGATTTGGAGGCCAGAACAGCGCCCTGGTGATACAATCATGGAAACCTTAATCATACGCACCGGCCGCCAGGGTTTTGTCATGGCTGACCACATCCTTTTTCTCGGGCCGAATCGAATAGGTATCAGCAAAACCATTGATAAAGAAGACACTCAGATCCATACGGGCATTGAAATCCTGGCCCAGGCCGGAGCCCTCCATGTCCGGTATCTCACAAGCCTGGTCAAGCATGCCTTTCTTCTAAAAATCCAGCATGTTAAAGCACAAAAAAGCTGCCTTGAGCCTGGGTTCTATCGGGCATGGGGTACCCTTGTCAGTCAAAGCAAACAGGCCTATGCCTATGACCTTTTTGCGGAAAAAGATGGTGAAACCCGGATTGAAGGGCGTTTTTTATTTGCCCTGGGTGATTACGACCACCATTTCCGGAAAGATATCCTTGAATCCCATTATCGGAACCTGTTCTCATGTTTGAAAAACGATATGCCCAACGATTGAAGCACCAAAAACTCACGGACCTATACCGGAATCCCCCGGAAATTGCCCGGAAAGAGGGACCCTTTATTCATATGGAAGGCCGGACCCGGCTCAATTTCGCATCCAACGATTACCTGGGCCTGGGATCTGATCCAGCAGTCAGAAAAATGGTGGCTGAAAACTTTGAGGCCATGGGGCCTTCGGCCTCATCGTCACGACTGGTTTCAGGGAATTTCCAGATGATGCGGGAGGCCGAGCAAACATTCGCGGCGTATTTCGGTTTTGAAGACGCCCTGTTTTTCCCCTCGGGGTTCCAGGCCAATCTGGCTCTGATCTCTACCTTGTTTGGCAAAGGAGACCATATCTATTTTGACAAACACATCCATGCCAGCAGTGTAAAGGGTCTTGCCTTGAGCGGAGCCGCCTTTTCAGGGTACAAACACAACGCCATGAACCATCTTGAAAAACGGCTTAAATCCGGAGGACAAGGGCCACGGGCCGTAATCACAGAAGGCCTGTTCAGCATGGACGGTGATTTCCCGGATATTGACTCCCTTTCGGCTTTAAAGAAAACATACGGCTTTCTCTGCGTGGTGGATGAGGCCCATTCCTATGGGGTCTGTGGCAAGGGAGGACGGGGGGTGGGTAAAACAGTGGCTGATGTGGGCGTGGGCACACTGGGTAAAGCCTTTGGCCTTTTTGGGGCCATTGTTCTTCTTCCAAAATTGTTCAGGGACTATCTTATAAATTTCTCAGCACCCTTGATTTACAGTACGGCACTTCCAGAAGCCCATGCAAAGAGTGCAGTAGATATCCTTTCGGTCATTGAATCATCCGACGACAAACGGGAGTACCTTCAAGGGCTCTCCCGTTCATTAAAAATGAAACTTGTGGGGGCTGGGTTCACCGTCAACGGAGATGCCCACATTCTTTCTGTAAACATCGGTGATGAGAAAAAAACAATGGAACTGGCCCGGAATCTTTATCACGATGATATCTTGGTCTTTCCTGCCCGCTTTCCCACGGTGCCACTGGGTCAGGCCATATTACGGATCAGCCTGACTGCTCTGCATCAATACGATCACATTCAGCGCTTGGTGGACACATTGATCATACGTCACCACCCGTGAGCCCTGTCTATTCCTTGGCTTTGAGATTAAAGGTTACGTGGTTCAGGTCTTCTGCAAACTCCTCACCGAATTCCAGACTATCTTCATCTTCCTCTTCATACACCCAGTTGACGGTGATATTTTTCCCCTTTGCCGAAGCCTGGTCCAGCACTTCAAGGAAATTCATCAGCACCTTGGAGGAACTGCTGTTGAAATAGTATAATTCGATATTCACAACGGTGGTCTCGTCATGGTCACCGGCCAGATAGTCCTCCAGCCACTTAAAAACCGGATTGAAGAATTCGGAGGTATTTTCCGGATAGGATTCCCCCTTGATCTCAAGCAATCGGTGGTTATAGTCGAATGTGATTTCAGGAGTGAATTTCGTTGGCTCTATTTTAAGATCATCCATAAATCCTCCGTTCAGATATGCAGTCTTATCGTAAAAAAGCAGAAGTTTTTGTCAATATCAATAAAATCATAATCAACAGGATGCTCGGTTTTTCTGGCCATTTCAATAAACCCCAATCCTGCCCCACGACTGCCCTCGTCCGGTCCTTTTTTGCGCATTTCCTTGTAGTACTGTTTTTTTTCTTCCGGTCCCAGACTGTTTATCTTATCAATCATCGCAGCAATCTTATCTTTATCCTTGATGTGAATCATGTTACCGCTGGACACGAAATAACTTTTTTTTTCGTATCCCACAGCCACAATTCCATTGCTCAATTTGGATTCTTCAAGACTTCTCAACACGGTCTGTTCCGTGGAGTAATGGATGATATTCTGAACCTGCTCCACCAGAATGGCAAACGTTTTTGCGACCATACTCCGATTGAATGAGTCCTGCTGCATTTTGCTTTTAAGGGTGTTTCCAATTTCCACCATCAAATCCTGGCTCATGGGGCCACTATAGCAGAAAATAATTTTTTTCTTGGAAAAACATTCCCTCAGGTTAAATAACCTCATTGTCATACGTTTCTCCTTCTTAATAAATTCCGAGTCTGAATGCAACCATGGTCAGATCATCCACCTGATCTCTTTTCCCACGATGGGTTTCAAATGCCTGCCTCAAGACCTGGTGTTGCCTGTCAAAGGGGAGATCACTATTATCCAGCATCAGCTCCCTCAATCGTTTTTTACCAAATCCCAGCCCTGTTCCTTCTCCGGGCTGTTCGTAAATTCCGTCTGTGGCCAGATAAAAATTCATACCGGGTTCAATGGAAATCCGGTGGGTCTTAAAATGATGGTGATCATTCGAATACGTATAACCAAGACTCTGGTTGTCCCCTTTAGCTGTTTGAATGATTCCGTTATGGGTATAATTCAAGTCCAATCGTGCGCCTGAGAATGTAAGGATTCGCTGCTGGAGATCCACGGAACAAAACCCGATATCCAGTCCCTCATCGGCCAGGGGACTTTGGGTGTCTTGCTTAAGTGTCTTTTTGATATGCTTGTTCAGTTTAGCAAGAATTTGTCCCGGATCATAGCATTTTTCTCCACGAATGATACGATTTAACGCAAAATTTACGATAAGAGTCATGAACGAACCCGGAACGCCATGCCCGGTGCAGTCCCCGACACCCAGTATATAGCCAGTATCGATCCATTCAATCATATAAAAATCGCCCCCCACCATATCCCGGGGTTCCCACCAGATAAAATGGTCTAAAAAGGCATTATTGATGACGTCTCCATGGGGCAGCATGGCCTTTTGGATCATCCGGGCATAGGTCAGGCTGCTCACAATGTGATCGTTGGCGGTCTTAACCTCATTGAGGCTCTGGTCAAGCTGCCGGGTCCTTTCAGCCACCTTTCTCTCAAGGGTTTCACTTGCTCGTTTCTGAATCCGGATGGCTTCCTCCCTGGCCTTCCGGGCTTGCTGCTCCTTGATCAGGGCGTTTTCATTGGCAATGCGCGCCAGTCGTTCCCTGTTGCTTGCCACGGCCTGGGCTTCGATCCGGGCCTTCTTTTCCCGGTTAAGTCGGTCAGCCATGGCGAATGACAAAAGGGTCACTTCAAGAACCGATCCGATCTGAGCTGCATTTTCCGTTATAAAATTCCTCGGCAACAGCCCGAATTTATTCAAGGCAAGGGTAACCCCCCCCACCAGCATAACACTCCATGCCACAAGAAAAATTTTGGCCGATCTAAGACCCTTTATGCACAGGCCTATAAGCAGGAAATACCCATAGACAATAGCAATGATGGCCAGAATAATGGCCGAAGCAATTCCCAGCCGATAGGAGGTGAAAAACGATGCAATGATCTGAAAACCCCCAATCCAGGCCAACATCATAAGAAGGATGTAATTTTTAGGGTAATGTTCCTTGCCCCTCAAAAAACCGAGCACAAACAGAAGGGCAAACAAAACCACACCGTTTAGACTGGCCACGATCACCTGATCATTCCAATGGGTTGCATTGGGCCACAGATACTGATAACTGGTGCCATTCAGACTTGTCACAAACAATGTCATGCACACCACATAAATCACATAATAAAGATAGTTGATTTCCTTGATGGACATGAAGATAAACAGATTATAAACAATCATCACCATCATGGCACCGTAATACAGGCTAAGACCCAGCACCTCGGCCTGGTTTTCTTCCATGAAACCGGCTTCTGTCCAGGCCCGGATGGGAATCTGCATGGAGCTTGTGGTTTTGACACGAAAAATAAACCGGACCTGTTCATGGGGCGCAAAACGGACCGGAATAACAAAATTTCTGTGTTTGATGGGCCGCTCGTCAAAGGGGAACTTGTCACCCAGGGTCCAGGTATCCCTTTGATCCTTCCGGATGGCGTACACCGTGATATAATCAATCACAGGGTAAGCAATTTCAATCAGATATTTCATGGATTCGTTGCGGGTGTTGATACAATCCCCCATAACCCAGTATACCGAATCCGTGTAGCCAAAGTTCATATTTTCCGCTGTGTTTTCCTGCCACAAACCGCTTGATTTGCCGCTGATCAGATCGTCCACATGGAAAGAATCATTCTTGTCCTCCATGTAAGACAAAGATCTGCTCAAGTTAACCATGCCTATCTCCGGTCTGAGTTCTATCCCCCGAGTCTGGCTGTTACAGGGCTGGGCCAAAGCCAACATCGCACCCCATACCAAGGCTATGACGGGAAATATCAGACCTTGGCCCAGGGTGTTTTGCTTGTGCTTATGTGTTATGCGAATGCCCATATGTTTTTTTTATCCTGTTATTATCTCTGGCCTGAAACCCACCATGGTAATATCATCCACAGGTTCTCTATTGCCCCTGAATACCTTCAGACTGGCCTCCAGAATCTCATGCTGAACGTTTAAAGGCAGGTGGGCATGCTCACATAAAAGGTCTTTCAAACGACGCGTTCCGAATCGCTTGCCGGAATATTCGCCGATCTGATTTGTGAGGCCATCGGTTGCCATATATATATTCAGATCGGGTTCAAGGGATAGACTCCGAACCTCGAAAGCCGCCCCATGGATCGACGCATCAAACCCCAAAGCCCTCCTGTCTCCCCGGATCGTCTCAATTCCCGAACCACGAACAAGATGCATATCCATTCGGGCACCCGAATAATCGATCCGCATGTCCTGTGGCCTGATCACGCAGACCCCGATGCTAAGCCCGTCGTCCAAAAGGTCCTTATCCCTGTTATGGTTCATGATCGTTTGAATCCTGTGATTCAGACGCCTTAGGATTTCTCCGGGATCCTTGCATGAATCCCATCTCACGATATGCTTGAGTTCCGAACTTGAAATAATGGTCATGAACGCACCATGAACCCCATGACCGGTGCAATCGGCAACAGCCACAATGGTGACGCCATCCAGGCGATCCATGTAATAAAAATCACCGCTCACCACATCCCTGGGCGCCCACCAGATAAAATGGCGAGGTAACCATTCCCGGGCCATTTCAGGATCCGGCAGTATGGCCTGTTGGATCATGCGGGCATACCGGATACTGCTCATGATCCGATGGTTCGCCTTCCTGACGTCCTCGAATGTATTGTTCAACTCTCGGGTACGTTCTTCGACCTGTATTCCGAGGGTTTCTGTTGTTTTTTTCTGAATGTCATAGGCATCTTCCCGGGCTTCCCGTTCCTTGCGTTCGTTGACCAGAGCCGCTTCATTGGCAAGGCGCGCCTGACGATCCTGAACAAGGGCCATGTTCTGGGCCTCAAGTTTTTCTTTTCGTTCCATGTTCAATCGATCAGCCAGGGAGATGGACAAGAGTACAACCTGGAGAACAGAACTGATCTGAGTGGCGTTTTCAGTCAAAAAAAACCGTGGCAGAAAGCCCATTTTATTGAATAGAAGAATCAGACTGCCCCCCACCAGTGACAACCAGGCCCAGACAAAAAAACGTGCGGGTTCAAACCCCTTCAACCAGTAGATCAGAGTCATGGGCAGTCCGAACAAAAGACCTGAAAAAATAACGCCGATGGCCAAAAAAAGTGCCGTCCTGTAGGGTAATTCCATGGAAAGAAGGATAAGAATTCCCGCTGCAACCGGAAAAATCATGAACTGGGAAAACTGCCTGGGCCTTTTTGTTCTCAATTTCAGGAAACTCATGGCGAGTAAAGCACCTGAAAGCAAAGCACCGCATAAAGCCACCACCAGTACCTGATCATTCCACCAGGTCGCCCCGGGCCAGAGGTACTGAAACGTCATGCCGTTCAGACTCGCAAGAAAGGTGCACAGGCAGAACACATAAACCACATAATACAGATATTCCACATCACGAACAGACGAGAAAAGAAAGAGGTTGTAAAGCATTAAGATGGCCATGGCTCCGTAATACA
The DNA here is from genome assembly GCA_018818835.1 of Pseudomonadota bacterium. GTDB lineage: Bacteria > Desulfobacterota > Desulfobacteria > Desulfobacterales > Desulfolunaceae > JAHIRD01. The sequence continues at coordinate 6,456 of JAHIRD010000127.1, read as the reverse complement.
GACCCAGGCACGTCATCTCCACCTGTTTTTTTTCAATATACCGTTCAGGATGATACAGACTTAAAGGCATCTGCATGGAGCCCTGGGTTTCAAATCGGAACAGAATTTCCACAGACTCATGGGCAATCAGGTTCATGGGAAAAACAAAGTAGGTCTGTTTTATAGGCCGCTCATCAAAGGGATATTTATCTCCCATCACCAACATTTCCGTCCCGGATTTTCGAATAATATGGACCTCGATATAATCAAGTATGGGATGCCCTATCTCAAGAACCAGCTCCAGGTCCCGTGATGATGAGTTGACAAACTCGGCCTTGACCCAATACACGGAATCCGTGAACCCAAAGTTCAGGTTACCCGAACTTGGTTGCCATAAAATATCGGTCCTGTTTTCCGTAAAATCCCGAACCTGAAGAACGCCTGAAGGATCTTCCAGCACAGACACCATGGGATCCAGCTCCAAAAACAGGGTATCCCCGGTGACCTGTATGGGCGCCTGAGATCCCAAGGCTGTCCCGCAAAACCACAGGTAGGTCAGCCCAAGGGCAAACACTTTTTTTGACATATGCGCTAAACGTATTCGCATCGGCACCGTTTATTCCTGCTCTGGGCGTAGTCAATCATTCAGTTAATCTTTGATGGCGTCGTAAAAAGTCGCATATGCGGCGTTATCGTGTTTGGCATAAAGGCCATTTCCATGGACATCGCTTTATTTTTCGCATGCATCACATTTGGCACTGAAGGTTTATTCAAACACGGATAACAAGGCTCTCACACATTTATTCGGGTTTGAAGGCCACCATGGTCATATCATCCCTCTGTTCCCAACTCCCTTTGTATTTTTCCAGGGTTTCCTTATAGCATTCATACTGGGCATCCAGGGAAAGATGGGCATTGTCCTTGATCAGTTTCAACAAACGTTTGGTTCCAAAACGTAGTGTGTTTTCTTCCCCGGCCTGATCTGTAATCCCGTCGGTAAAAAGATAGACCGTCATATTCTGATGCAAATCCATGTCGTGAACCGGATACACATAGTCTTCCTTGGATGAGATATAGCCTACGCTGTTTTTATCTCCTGGAAGGGTGAGCAGCTCCTGACCAAGGGTATAATACATCGTCATCTTCGCTCCTGAAAAATAGAGTTTCCCCGTTATGTTGTTGAATGCACAGACCCCAATATCAAGACCATCATCGGACAGGGCGTGTGAGGTATCCTGTTTCAGGGTTTTTCTGATCCGTCTGTTCATTCTGGAGAGAATTTCACCCGGATCATAACACGCCTCACCCCTGACGATCCGCTTCAATTCCGAACCGGCAATGATGGTCATAAAAGCTCCAGGGACGCCGTGTCCCGTGCAGTCCGCCACCGCCACAACGGTCCAGGCCTCTTTTTTTTCAATAAAATAAAAATCCCCCCCCACGAGATCCCTGGGCACCCACCAGATAAAATGCCCGGGTAAAAATTCCCTGATCTTTTTGGGGTCCGGCAGCATGGAAAGCTGGATCATTCTTGCATAACGCAGGCTGCCCATAATATGGCTGTTTGCATCCCGGACCTGCAAGAGAATATCATTCAACTCACAGGTGCGCTCCTCCACCCGCTGCTCTAAGGTTTCTGTGGCCTTTTTCTGGATTTCAAAGGCATGCTCCCGTGCTTCCCGTGCTTTTCGTTCATTATGGAGAGCACTTTCGTTGGCGATTCTCGCATTTCTTTCCTGGAGATGTGCAATGTCCTGGGCTTCAATCCTCTCCTTTTTTTCAAAATTCAACCGATCTGCCAGGGCAAAGGAAAGGAGCATCACTTCCAGGGCCGAACCATACTGGGTGGCATTTTCGGTAAAGGCGTTCCGGGGTAGAATGCTGAACTTGTTCAAAGCCAAAATCACACCTCCGGACAGCATGGCAAACCAGGCCACAGCATAAAATCTCGCCGATGAAAACCCTTCCATCCAGCGGCTCAAGGTAACAATCATGCACCAGACAATGGAAATAACGGCAAGACCAATGGTGGAGAGTATACCCATTTTATAAGGGATTTTGTATGAAAAAAGAATGATGAACCCTGCAATGACCGCAAAAAAAATGAAAACCCTGTAACTTTTTGGGCGTGATTCCTTGACTTTCAAAAAACCCACAGTAAAAAGAATTGCAAAAAGAACCACTCCGCAAAGAGAAACAACAAGCACCTGATCGTTCCACCAGATACTTTCCGGCCAAAGATAGTGATAACTTGTTCCGTTGAGGCTGGCCAGAAAGACCGCCATGCAGGTAACATAGATCACATAGTACAGGTAATTGGCCTCCCGCACCGACAGATAAACAAACAGATTATACAGAATCATAATAATCATGGAACCGTAATACAGACCAAGCCCCATCATTTCACCCTGGGACTTTTCTAGAAACACTCTTTCATTGTAAAGATTGAGGGGTATCTGCATGGAGCTTGTGGTTTTAAAGCGAAACATAATGGTCAGGGATTCATAGGCAGCGAAATCCACTGGAAAAAGAAAATTTTTATGTTCAATAGGCCTGTCATAAAAGGGTTTCTTGTCGCCCATGGACAAGGTTTTTACCCTGTCTTTTCCCATGATAAACACCTGGATGTCATCGATAACCGGGTAGGCGATCTCAATTAAGAACTCAAGGTCCCTGGGTTCCTGATTCACAAAATCTCCCTTGACCCAGTAAACAGAGTCTGTATAGCCGAAATTGAGTGTCTCTCCATGGAAGGGAATCCAGATTTTATCTGATGCGGCAGAGATCAAATCAGCCATTTCAAAGGAGCCTTCTGTGTCCTCAAGATAGGACATGTTCGGCCCGAGGTGCAGGTATCGTGTCTCTGCGTTGAGCGCAACCCTCCGGGTCTCTGCATGTGAGACCGAAAGAGAAAACAGTCCCATGACCATGCAAAAGATCACAGAGAAAAGCGGAAACTGTTTTCGATTATTTTTGCCCAATTATTTGCCCTGTGTGGAACTAAGAGTGCCGAGTCACCATCTCTTAAGATCGACAGAGACCCGTTTTTAGGATAGTTTATTTAACGTATATCTTAATCGCAAATGCCCAGAATTGCAAGCCAAAACAAGACAAAACCTTCGTCATTGAAGTATCCCCATCGTTTTTTAGGGACATTTCAATTGTTTTCCGGTCAGGCCTGGGATATAAATCAAGGTCACAACCGACAAGTTCACAACCCATTGATACATGATGAGGTCACGCTTTGAAGAATAACCGTTTTTTTGTCCTTGGCACGGACACGGGAGTCGGGAAAACCGTTCTCTCCCTTTTGCTCATGCATTATTTTTCCAAAAAGGGAGCAAACCCCTTTTACATCAAACCGTTCCAGACCGGCTGCAGCCATCCCTTGGACACGGACAGCGATGCCCGGATGATCTATGAATCATTCCCCCCACTGAAGGGGAAAAATCCCGAAGATTCAATGATCTACTGCCTTAAAAACGCCAAAGCACCTTATTTTGCAGCACGCAATCAACACAATCCCATGAATATAGACACCGTACTTTCCTTTATCCACGAAAAAGGAAAAAACCATGATCCTCTGATTATTGAAGCTGCCGGTGGCCTTCTTGTTCCGGTCACGGAAAAATCCCTGATCATCGATCTGGTCCAGCAATCCGGAGCCAGACCCATCATCGCCGCCCGGGCAGGTCTGGGCACCATCAACCATTGCCTTTTAAGCCTGGAAGCCCTGAGACACAGGGGCATCGAATCACCCGGACTGGTATTCATCCAAAAGGACACGGACCCGACATCCCTTGCCATGGTCAAAGAAAATATGGAGGCCATCGCCATGTTCTCAGATGTGCAGGTTGCGGGCCTGATTCCTCACATTCCCGACTTTTCCCATCCTGACCCGGCCCTGTTTGAGGTGATTCACACACTGATATCACAAAAGGCCTGAACACCTTTGTGCGATTATCCCATCTTTCCTGCTAATAATTCATGTGCATGATCAAAGTTGTCACTTGTAACATAAATAGGTTCACCAAAATTATTATTTCTATCGTGGAGAATAATCGAGCAAATTTTTTTCGGTCCCAGGTTTTAAGTTCTCGGTAACTTGACGATGAAAATCGCAAAGGAACAATCGGTACATTGCTTTGCAAAGATAAATGCAGAATGCCCTTTTTAAGGACAAAGGCTGGACCATTTGGCCCATCAGGATTTATAACAGTTGAATATCCTATCCGTAAATAACCAATCAGAAGTTCAGCCGCATCGCGACCTGAATGTCCTGTAGAACCTAAAATTATTTTTTTGACCCCCATCAATTGCAACAGAACATGTATGGGTTTCATATACCAGATAGGATGTTGCATCCATGCCTGAGGGGCACGATCAAGAATTCTATCGATTTTAGGTATTGCGCTTGTCAGCCCCAATGGAACAAAGCTATGCCACACAGAGAAGATATGATTTGAATTTTTTACGAGTTTCTCCCGGCCAACAATCTTTACTTTAATGGTAACTCTCAGGATTAAGAGATAAAAAAATAACAATAACCCCATACCGTACCCATAAAGGAGAAATTGCGGTCGAATCATAATAGGTACTTTATCGACCCGATATCGATAGATAAAAGGTTTTCTCATGTTTTTTTCACCTATCCGCTAATCAGAACCGCGACTTTTTGCGTCGGATGAATTAGACTTGTTATGTGATTTGTATCCTATAAAAAATAATCTCTTGAATGGCAGTAAGACTTTTCCGTTTTTTTGTTTTGGATACGCTTTTTCAATTCCCGAAATGTCCCCTTAAAGTTAATCTTGCAATACATAACCCACAAACCCCGCAGTGAGCAGAAAATTTAGAATAAAGGTCAAACGTGGACTTGACCCCTTTATTTTATTTATTTACTTTATTCAATCACGGCGTGCTATAACCCGGCCCAGTTCATTTTCTTGTAATCATCCTCCACATTTCTCATATAAACTTTCAGGCGCGATATCCGCTCCATTTGGCCACGCAATAGTGCCACCATCAATAAACGCTTGTTTAAATAAATTAATATCTTTTAGAGATGAAAATACAGGGCCTTTGTTAAGATAAGAAGAAAAATCGATATTTCCTGACACTTTATTGTCAAAAGTAATTCGAAATATATAATCACCTTTATATTCAATTGCTGTTACATCATTCATATTCCACATATTAATCTCCTTATTCTAATGGAGCAATTTTTTTTATTTCTTTGTAGCTTCTTGCATCATCCCAAGCAGTATTAAGATCAAGAATGTGAATATCAATCCATTCTCGAACTAATTTAATCGCTGTTCTTGAATTTAAATTTCCTATTAACATATTTCCTTGAAAATCAAAGACAGCCTTACTTCCTTGATATTCTGCATGGAAATGAGGCGGATTATGTTCATCATAAAACATCCTAATAATAATTCCAAAAAATCTGCATATTTCAGGCATGTTAAATTCTCCATGAAAACTTAAATGTCATCTTGATTATAACAAATAATCTATAAATTTCAATTATTATGAGAACGCTGCGGGTCAACGGCGCATGGAGCGGAATGCGTCCGCTGCTTACTTGTTATGCATTTCTCCCAAACAATGCTCGATTTCTAAAAAATACAATAATACCAAACACTATGAAACCAACACCTAACACAAAGGGCAAATCAGTAACACCTCCTTTTGAGGTGTAGCCGAAACCTGCAAAAACCAATCCCATAAACAAATAAAACAAGGGTGCAATAATTGTATTTTTTGGTGCAGAGGAATAAATTTTTGTATTCTGAGAGATAATCATATTAACGTTTTCTACCTCTGCTTCATGCTTATCTTTGCATGCGAGGCCATGATCAAGATCAGTAGCGCATTCTTTGCAGAGGCCTTTGCTACAAGACTTACATATACCAACTGCCGGTATGTTTGGGTGATTGAAGCAATTCATTATATTTCCTTTTTTGCATAACGAGTCTGTAGAAAAACCCCTTATTAAAATAAACATCATCTCTCCCCGCTAAGGATTGAAAAAGTAAATTTCAATCACAACGCGGAAGGCTTATTGTTTCATTGATAAAAAACGAATGACTATGATTCCTTAGCATATCTTTTTGACCTTTGTATTCATTTTTCCCATTTGGTTTTCATTTTCTATGCTCCGATTGTACCGAATTTTGCAATCTTCCCAATATTGTGAACCATGCAGTAGAGTTCCCATTGAATGTCCACCTTCTTTTTACTCCGGAGGGTGAACCGATCCAGGCCCATGGCATTGCGGATGTTTGCGAAAACCGGCTCAACGGTTCCCATTCTCCTTTTGTAGATGTGGTGCCCATGGCTGGGAAATGGATGTCGAGTAGACCGGTTTCTCCAATAATGGCAGCTTATTAACAACATGCTTTACTGACGCCTTGCCGCACGCGGCTACTACGTGACAGTCGTTTTATGTTTTGCCATTACCGTTGTTACCGG
>JAHIRD010000126.1 GCA_018818835.1 Pseudomonadota bacterium | reverse complement strand
GCTATGGCTTTTCCTTTTCCGGATCGCAGTGCATTCTGTTTCGTAATAGCTGCTGTAAGCGTTGTTTTGCCGTGGTCGATATGCCCGATTGTGCCTATATTTACATGCGGCTTCGTCCTCTCAAATTTTTCCTTTGCCATGTCAGCGTCCTCCTGTGATTATTCTATCCTTAAACTGTTAGGAACTTTCTTAAACTAAACCATGCATCTTAAAAAAACGTGACAGTTTGATGCAATTGAAATACAAAAACCTGTGGAGCCCATGAACAGAGTCGAACTGTTGAACCTCTTCCTTACCAAGGAAGCGCTCTACCAACTGAGCTACATGGGCCCGTATACAGATTTTATCAGCAACAACGTTTAAACCGCTATGACTACAATTTTTTAAATGGAGCGGGAGACGAGGCTCGAACTCGCGACGTTCAGCTTGGAAGGCTGAAGCTCTACCAACTGAGCTACTCCCGCTCATTTTATATTTGACACACGTCTATTATGGACTTAGGTCAAATACCAGTGCAGCAAGGTTATGCAGGCATCCATGTAGTCGAACAGTTCATGTATCACAAACCTCCTACATAAGACTTGCTTAGAATGGTGGTGGGGGGAGGATTCGAACCTCCGAAGGCTCTGCCGTCAGATTTACAGTCTGATCCCTTTGGCCGCTCGGGAACCCCACCTCATCATTTTGGAGCCGGTACCCCGAATCGAACGGAGGACATTCTCATTACAAGTGAGATGCTCTACCAACTGAGCTATACCGGCTTTATTTTTGTTTCTGTTTTTTCCCAGAATCAAAAAAACTCCTTTAAATAGCAGCCCTTGAAAATTATATCAAACACACAACGTATTCGAAATCAGACGAATTTGATCAAAATTGATTAAAATTAGATTATATACTCAATAAACGTCATTATACTTCTCATTTTGTTGATTTTCATTGATTTTTGCAATTTGGTTAAAAATTCACCTATAAATCGGCCCTATTTCAGTCGCAATATTGAATTTTACCTAAATTTTGTTTATGATGGAGCCGATAAAAAAAAAGGAATTCATGACATAAAGCTTGACAATAAAGGCAATACATATTTAATTCCACACTATCAATTTAAAAAATGAGCATGTTCTTTTAATATTTAAACATTCGCATTACCTTAGCGACAGCGGGAGTTATGAAAAAATTTATTTTATTTACGTCTTTCCTTTTATTAATGATAGGCTGTTCTGGGCTCACACCCAAGACAAGTCCCCTGCCCCAGGCAAAACTCGACCCGACACTATCCGAAGACTACACAGCGGAATCCGCACCGGCTACCATTACTTTTTCAGACAACGTCAACAATTTTGATCCTGAAGATCCGGAAGTGGATCCATCCACCCAGAGTATTTTTGATCAAGCCCTTGATTTTTGCAATGCCGCCCAGGATTTCTGGCAGAAAGGCGACCTCGACAATGCCCTCCAGAGCCTTGATCAGGCCTATTCTCTGATCATGAATATCGACATCCTGAATTCCCCCAAACTTATCCAGCAAAAAGACGACCTTCGGTTCATGATATCACGAAGGATTCTTGAAATTTACGCATCACGAAACATTGTTGTAACCGGAAACCATAACGCCATACCCGTCATCATTAATAAAGAAGTTCAAAAAGAAATTGACTGCTTCACAAATCGTGAGAGGAGCTTTTTTGCCCAATCCCTGAAACGATCGGGTCTTTACCGCCCCATGATTTTGAAGAAGCTCAAAGAAGCAGGCCTGCCTCCTGAACTGTCCTGGCTTCCCCTTGTGGAAAGCGGGTTCAAGGTCAATGCATTGTCAAAGGCCCGGGCCCTTGGTCTATGGCAGTTCATACCATCAACCGGATACATGTACGGTTTGAATCGTGATATGTTCATCGACGAACGCCTTGACCCCGAAAAAGCCACCATGGCTGCCGCTGATTACCTGAAAAAAATGCATCAAATTTTTGGCGACTGGTCCACGGTTCTTGCCGCATACAACTGTGGAGAAGGTCGGGTTCTTCGAATTATTCGCAGCCAGAATGTGAACTATTTGGATAATTTCTGGGATCTTTACGGCAGGTTGCCCCTGGAAACAGCCCGTTATGTCCCCCGGTTCATGGCAGCCCTTCATATCATCAACAACCTTGAAAAATATGGCTTTGACGACATTGTTGTCGACAAGCCCTATGAATACGAGACCGTTTCCGTCAGTAAACAGGTCAAGCTCAAAGACATTGCCATGGCCCTTGACATCACAGAGCAGACTCTGAAGGATCTGAACCCTGAACTCCGTTACAATATTCTTCCCAAAGAAGATTACCCGCTCAATGTTCCTCTGGGCAAATCAGAAACGATTCTGGCTGAAATTGATACCATGTCCATTGCGCTTCCTCCCCAGAAAGCCTTTGTTTTTCACCGGGTCAAATTTGGAGAGACTCTGTCCACCATCGCACGCAAGTATCGGACATCCACACGTGCCATTGCCAGGGTCAACAACATTTCCAAAAAGAATTTTATTGTTGCGGGTAAAATCCTTAAAATACCCCAGAACGGTTATACAGCAAAGAATGTTGCATCTTTGCGTGTTGAAGAAACATTCAAGCCGGACCTGTCCACCATGCGTCATGTGGTAAAAAGTGGAGATTCCCTCTGGATAATCGCCAGAAAGTATGATACGACAGTTCGCAAAATCATGGCTCTAAACAATCTCACCGGAAATTCGTTGAGTATAGGGCAGGTCATCCGGATTCCTGAGCGATCCGGAAAACCCATGGAGAGAAATGTTGCCAATGTCTATTGTGTCAAACAAGGCGACAGTCCCTTTGCCATTGCCATGCAGCACAACATGCCATTGACCCGTTTGCTGAGGCTCAATCAATTGACCTCAACCAGTAAAATTTATCCGGGGCAAGAGCTGTATATCGAGTAACCCGATTCAATTGCCCCCGTAGCTCAGTGGATAGAGCAATGGATTCCTAATCCATGCGCCACAAGTTCGATTCTTGTCGGGGGCGCCATTATAAAATAAGGCACTTAGATTTCTAAGTGCCTTTTTTATTTCATGGTGAAAGAATTGCGAAAATTTTGCCCTGAATTCTTCAATTTCTTTCCCCAGGCGATACCGAACAGTCGATCTCAAACAATAAGTCCCTTGATTTATTTGAATATTTAGACCATTGCACAATGGATATCAGGTTTTGTGTTTGAGTTCACTCACAGGTATTTCGGTTCATTTTCAATCAGTATCTACAAAACATATTGCAAAACCTCTTCATTTTCTGATGAGTGTAAAGGAAATGAAACAGGTGAAGCATGAATTACAGAGATTATATTTTTAAAACTATCGGGGAAAAGGGAATCATACGTACACGAGATATTGAAAAGATCGGTATTCCGCGTGAATACCTACTCCGACTCTTAAAAAAAGGCGAACTTGAACGAATAGGCAGAGGACTGTATTCACTTCCGGACAGGCCTGTGTCGGAACTTATATCTCTTGTTGAAGTGGCCACCAAGTATCCTCACACTGTGGTCTGCCTTCTATCTGCACTTAATTTACACGAGATTACCACACAACGTCCTTTTGAGGTCTGGCTTGCCATTGAACGTGGGAAATGGAAGCCGAAACATGATTTATCCTCCACTTAGGGTCATATCTGTCTCAGGCCACGCTTTCTCCTATGGGGTTGAATCACGCGTCATCCAGGGCGTATCCGTAAACATATACAATACAGCCAAAACCATCGCTGATTGTTTTAAATTACAGTTTACTGGCTGGCATGATTCAATATGCTGTGTCACGAAAGCTGATGCAGACACGGATTCAGCGGATGCTTGACGCTATTATCATACATCGCGACCGCTGTAATTAGTGCAAATGAAGCCATGCATTATGCCCAGAGCATCTTTAGCGATTTAAATATTATTACGGCTACCATTGGAGTTCTTGCATTTTTTGCGATATTAAATTTAATTGGTATTACTGAATCAGCCGTTATTGCTCTATGTATTTTCATTATACATATGTTGACATTGACTGTATTGTCAGTCGCCTGTATTTATTTTGTTTTTAAAAACCCATCCTTGCCTAAACTTAATTGGAGTATACCTGATTCTAAAGGTCTATTCCATGCACTATTTTTCGGGTTTGCTGTGGCGATGTTAGGAATTAGCGGTTTTGAAAGTTCAGCCAACTTTATTGAAGAGCAACAAATGGGCGTTTGCAGCGACCCAGCCTTTTAACAGCCAGGGCCTGGGCTCCATTAATATGACCCTGAGACCCTGTTCAGCCGATGAAAGAGCAGCCATCATTCCCCCAGGGCCACCGCCGACAACACAGACATCCGTGTTTAAAAATATTTCATCATAGGTGCCTGGCATCTTAAAATCAGGGCTGATTTTACCTAATCCGGCGGCATCATCCAGTCCAGCTTATCCAAGAAAGATATCATATCATTTTCAGCAGATAGGACATGTGATTGTTAATGCCATTTCAGAGTCAATTCGTGTAATGAGTCATAACCTGCCCTTTAAACGTGCCTGCCTTTCCCAGGCGGTTTCGGGCAAAATGATATCGAGCCTCTTCATAATGCTGAAACACGGTACCCCAAGAATAAATGCCAAAACGTCATAATAACTGTTGAGAATGACGAATTCATGAGAAAAAAGTATTCTAATGGCCTGCCTCCTATTTATCGAGTAATATATTGGCCAGTCTTTGATCTTTCGTGTATAATGGACAGAAAAATGATTGGGAAAGCCGGAGAATGAAACACCAAGGCATGGAGGAGAGCCATGATAAAACGTTTGATGTTATTTACCATTGCCCTTTTGAGTGTTTTGTTTGTTTTCACCCAGGGCGTCACGGCTGAGTCCGTCAAAATCATCACATTCGAGTATCCACCCTACATCTATGGTGATGGGGTGGGCATGCTGGAGAAAATATTTCACAGGATTGCCCTGGAAACAAGGGAACCCATCGAATTTCAGATTTACCCTCGAAAGCGTGCTCTGATGATGTTTAAATCTCCCATTACCCATACGATGTTTCTGGGTGAACGGGAATATTTCCCCCGGATGGCCTCATCCCTGGTCTTTCTTAAAATCCTCGATATCAAGACGGTTTTTGTCTATATGAAGGATAGATTCCCCAAGTTTGGCTATCACGAGTTCAAGGATTTGCAGGGGAAGCGTGTGGGAATATCCCTGGGCAGCATCTATGTGCCCTATTTCAAAGCCGCCGGTATCATTGTGGATGAAGCCAAACTTGAAAACAATCTACTCAAACTCAAAACCGGCCGCATTGATTTCTGGCATACCGTTGATTTTGCAGCCATGACCCTGATCAAAAAAAATGACCCGGACCATGAAAAAAAATATGCCTTTCTTGATGATCAAATTCACACCGTGGAGTTGATGGCAAAAAAAGGAAGCGAATCGGAAAGACAACTCAAGACATTGGCCCAGGGACTCGAGGCCATCATTCATAACGGAAGTTTTAATAATATAATCAATGAGTTGGATTAAATGCCACGCATTATACCGATATGGACATCCGGGGCTCCCCCCTTGACCCTGTCTTATGTTCCACCATGTGTTTCAGAATCTGAACAACTCTGTCATTTGAAGGTTCACCCTCCCCAAAGGATGACTGATTGACACGAAATACCTGGTCATCGTAATGACGAGGAAAGGGAATCATCACATGTTTTTCCTTTAAGCCTGAACCTTCTGCCACCGAATTGTAACCGCCCCCTGTATAGATTCTGAATGCCTTGGCGTAGAGGCCTGCGGCCGGAAAATAATCGTAACAGTGAGGATGTCCCTTTGCAGCAAACACGGGGTTGATCACAGCCAACTCCCCTTTGCCTGAATCGGTGATATCCTTTTCTGCCTTTTGGATCAGCTGGTTCACTTCATGCTCGGGCCCGCTGTGAACCACAAGATGAAGAAAGCCTGTGTCCAGTTGCCGGCCCAGGGCTTCAGGGATTTCAGGAACTGATATCATGGACACGGGAAAACGGATTCTGCTGTCAAGATTAATACAGACTGAATTATTCATTCCCAGCCATTTTTCATGATCCAATGCCAAAGGTTCGATGATGATGTTGATCAGGCCATGGGGCTGGGACACTGGTCCGAATTTTTTGATGGCATCTACGTAGGCCTGGAGCTTCAGATGTCGGGCCAGACAAACCCTGGGGCAGTCCGTTGAAATGGATTCAAGATTTTCACCCCTTAAACCCAGGGGAAAACTATCCTGGACGATGAGTCGGGGAGCAAGGGCACGAAGAAATTCCAGGCAGCGTTCTTTCCACAAGGCCAGGGGAATGTACCTCAGATCAAGGCCGGTGATGGCGGCAAAACCCCTGGACCAAGCTGATGAGCTCAAAATAATCGACCGAATCCCCTCACGCCTTAGGCCAAGACCGAGTGCACCGGTCCTGACCAGGTGGCCCAGGCCCGCGCCGGGTGCAAGGAAAACCACAGGGCCATCGGTTTCTTGGGCTTGGTCAGGTGGCCAGGGGTTCACCATCAATTATTTCCCCAAAGACAATACAAGGAGACATAAAAAAACAGCCTTGTCCTGGGAAAAATCATCCACAAGGAAGGCACCGGGGGCGGCTGTGAGTCCCTTAGAATCCTTAATTTCAGCAACAGTTTTATCTGATTTGTCCTTGGCCTTGATTTTTCCTGTGTCCGGGTAATATTTGACTTTTCCGTATTCCATGGAGCCATACACGATTTTTATTTTATCGGGTTTTATCTTGAATTCCCACGACATCGTTGTGCTGCTTGCCCCGAATTTGATTTTATCTGCCGTGACCTTCACAAACAAAAACCCGTCACCTGTGCCTGTGGCCATATCCAGTTTATCGCCTTTGAAACGCCCGGTGGCAATCATCTGGTAGCCTTTGTTGAAGACAAGAACCCCTGCCTGATCCTTTTCTAACCCGTATATCTCGCCTCCCTGCCGGTATTCCCAGCCCCCGTCACTGCCGTACTCAATGCGGGCTTCTTCTCCGGACGACAAGGTGAGCCGGATCGTGTCCTGTCCTGCTTCACACAGATTTACACCCAGAAACAGAAAAAGCATGATGGATATGATTGATGACCTTGGGTTCATGAGGCAACTCCTTTTTTCATAGAAAGTAAATGAAAGGCTTGGTTTTCTTCAAGAAAATCGTCACAGCAATCGCAGATGGGAAAGGGATGGCCTGAGGCCATGGAATAACGGATCTCGCGCCGAACCTGGGATTCAAGGGCCTGTGGAGCTGGGATTTCATTGAGATTTCCATAAGGTCTCATGTCTTGTTTCCCATTGCAGCAGGGATACACCCGTCCGTCCGCATCCACAAACAGATTGAACCAGGGGGCAAAGCAGACCCTGTCTCCATAGAAAAGACCGGCGTATTTCCCGCCCTCGGCCCGGTGACCACTTCGCTCGGAACTCCAGTCCAGGGGCAGGCGTGATAAAAGATGGGACCAGGCCGGCACCTTTGTAAACATCGCCTCCCACTGGCTTTGGGTGGGACGAAGGGATCGGATTTCCGTGTCAATGGGCAGAATTCTCCAGGCCTGAACCTTTGTTTCACACAAAAGATCGTACATGGCATCCAGCAGGTCCATGGTTTTCCGGCTGACCACGGTATTGACGGCAATGATGGGACCCCGACCTTTCTTGAGTTTGCGTGCGGCCATCAGCGCCATGCCGTTTACGGTGGCCTTGAACGCCCCTTTGACACCCCTGATCCTGTCATGGGTTTCTGCATCGGGTCCGTCAAGGGACACCGTCACCGTATGGACACGCTCTTCCACAAAAAACCGGGCCAGATCCTTGGTGATCAGGGTTCCGTTTGTGGTCAGGTTCACCTGGAGACCCAGGGACCGTGCAAAGGCCACCACGTCTTTAAAGCCTTTGTACAGAAGAACCTCACCCCCTGAGAAATGAATTTTCCTCAATCCTTTCTCTTTCAAGTGTGAAAGGACCTGTTTGACAATGTCCGGAGGCAGGTGGATGGCCTGTCCTTTGGTCCGGGGTTCACGCCAGATTGTACACATCAGGCATCTCAGGTTACACTGCCAGGTGAGTTTGATTTTGGCGGAGAGTATGGGAAAGGGGCCATCGGGTTCAGCCTTAAGATTTCGTGCTTTTTCACGAAGTGCCGGTTCTGTTTCAAAAAGATTCGCGATATGCATGGTGTGTACCTGGCCTCCCTCAATGCCTTGACAAAGATCCCAGCACGGTGTTCCGGATCTCATTTTCCAGGACATGCCCTTCCCTTTCCGGGCTGAATTGGTCGATAGCCACCTGTTTCACCCGTGTCTTCATCTGCCCGAGGTCTTCATCAGACAGGGCCAGGGCCTGGACCAGGGCCTTTCCGCTATCCTTTCGGTTGAGCCGTTTGAACAGAAAACCGGTTGCCCCATGGCTGATCACATCCCCCATGGCTCCGGCATCGGACACAATGGGGATAACGCCTGCGGCCATGGCCTCAAGAAGAACATTGGGAAAGCCTTCAAACAAGGAGGGAATGGCCACGAAATCGCAGGCCCCGTAGAGCGGAGGCAGGGTTTCCGGATCCCGAAATGACAGATGGCAACTTGTGGGTGAGAGGGCCTGATCCCCTAAAAGAGCATGGCATTCCTCGTCCATTCGACCTGTGACCAACAAACTGACCTTGTCCTTAAGTCCCTGTTCACGAAGGGCCGCCAGAAATTCAGGGATCTGTTTTTTAAATTTCATTTCTCCGAATATTCCGATGATCCGCTTGCCCTGGCCATTCAGCCTGGCCCGGATCTGGCTGCTTTCATCCTGTTCCGACGGCAGCAGCTCATACCGCGTGGCGTCCACCCCATTGGGGGACCAGGCCACATGTTTCCCCGGAAAAAGTGCCTGGATTTTCCTGACTTTTTCCCGGGATACCGCGCAGATGCGATCTGCACGGCCCAAGGCTTCTTGGACAAACATGGCCCGTTTGGGTTCAAACCAGTCCCGGTCAAAATCATTTCCCCGCACCGACACCAGGGAAGGTATACCAAGAAAGGCCGCAACGGTCACGGCCAGGTAACCGGGGAAATTGGCACCGAATCCCAGGACCATGTGGTAGGGTTTGTTTTCATGGAATCCGGCAATGTCCCGAAAGGCTCTCTGGGCAGCATTGCCGTAATCATCGCCATGGGTCAAAAAAATATCGGTGCCGCCATCACGGCTCACCCGTTTCAGGTCCAGGCCCTTTTTATCCGAGTTCGTGATCACCAGCACATCCACCATGATATCCCGGGTTCTAAGAAAGGAGACCTGACGATGGGCGCTCACAGCCATGCCACCGGCCAAGGGGGGATAGCGTTCGGTGATCCAGAGTATGTTCAAATCATTGGGTGTGTTCATCAGCTTTCCATGTAGTCGTCTTCAAAAGCAATACCCGCTGCCTGGTCCGGTGTTTCGGCCTGGACCGGGTCCTTACCGTCAAAGGTCCGGTAATCCTGATCCGAATAAAAAAGCGTGTGGCCGTAATAATAGGGGGCATACCCGTATCGTGAATAGTAATCCTGGCGATGGGCCGAATTTCTGACTGCGGGCTCTTCCCGAAGGTTTTTCTTAGGTGCGGCGCATTCGGGACAGACAATGCCCTGATCACTGTCAATGGCGTGGTTCCGACAGACAGGCCTGCCGCAGGCCACGCAGTTGTTAATCATCATGCTTCCGCAGTCCCTTAAAAAAAGCAGGCCGGTTTTCGCCATACAGGTCTGACTGTTTCGGTAATCTTCCATCCGGTGCCCTCCTTTATGCCGCAGGATTTAACATGGTGCATAATTTCATGAACATTTCAACAAGCGCTTCAGGCGACACATTTTCATCCGGCACCCCTTTGGCTGACTTGAACTTCAATTTTTCCCTGAGGCAACACAGCTGCCCCCCTTTTTTTTCTTTGAGCTTGACCTTTGCAGAGGCGGTCATGCGCTCTACCTCGGCTTCACTGACCTGGAATTCCTCGGATACAGGAACAAGACCGGCTGTCACGTCGATGATCAGTTTCCATTTTTTCTTGTGTTTGGATTTCCCGCTGGAACTCCGGTAATAGCGGTCATAGGACACGGGGTTCTTGACAAGATCCAACAAAAGCAAGGTCCCGTTTTCAAGGGGAATTTTCGCATGGCAGGCCGGAAAACAATAGGTTCTCTCGATCAGCTTTCGATTTCGTCCCGGAGGCAGTTTCTGCTCACTGACCTTGTATTGCTTGGCCGTGGGATCACCCAGATTCAGATCCAGGGTGATTTTATCTTTGGGTGAAATTTCTTCGGACAGAATCGCCAAAAAGGGGAGCACTGTTTCCCGAAAACTGTTTTCCAGATTGATCTTTTTTAAGGCCCTGGCATTAAGCCAGTTCACCATAAAAAAAACAAACAGCAGAAACACGACACTTCCGCACGAAGCCAGCACCACCAAATTGCCCTCGCTGAAAGCAAGGGCAAAAATGGAGGCAAAAAGACAGACAAAGGTCAAGACGCCGAATCCCACGGACCGCTTCTTAACCTTGTTATACTGGGCATCCACCTGCTCATCAAATTCTGAAAGAGTTTTCAGAAAAACCAACCAGCGGCCAAGTTTTTTTCTGCCTGAAATCCGTTTGTTTGTGACCGCATCCCGGATCTCCGGGGGCAGTGTGTCCAGGGTCAGGGACTCCTTATGTGCCATAACTCGCTCCTTTGGGATTGATGGTGGCGGCAAAGCACCGGGACAGGTCCCGGTGTATTTTATGGGGATGAAAATCACGTCTGGCTTTTTGGGCAGCTTCCCGTGCAAGTGATGCTGTCAGAGGCCTGTCTTTAAGCAGCCGGTCCATGGCAAGGGCAAGGTCCCTGATCTGTCCGGGGGGAACCAGCCAGCCATCGTGCCCATGCTCAATCAAATCCCGGACAGAGGCCAGGTTCGATCCGATCACACAGACCCCCAGGGCCATGGATTCAATGACCTTGATGGGGCAACAGCCCTGCCGGGTGTTCCGGGGTGTGTCGACCAATGGGGCCAGGGTGAATTCACAGTGCCGGAGAACATGAACCAGGTCACGATGGGGCAAGGGCAGTTTGATCACCACCCTGTCTTCCAGACCCAGTTTCCGGATAAGCTTGCGAATCTGTTTTCGAATTTCTTTGCGCCCCCCGGTGACAATGAGCATATTCACATCGGGGAATCGGGTATGAATCAGTGAAAAGGCACGGATGGCGTTTTCCACGCCCTGCCAGGGATGGAGGCTGCCCACATAGGCGATCCAGCGGCCCTCGCCCATTCCCTCCACAGACGTTTCCGGGGAAGGGGCATTGAAAAAAACCTCCGGGGCCGAATTGGGGATGATCGTTATTTTCTCCTGGCCAAGGCCCTTGTTCACCAGGGCCTTGGCCGTGACCCGGCTCACGGTGAGCACACGGTCACTGTGATCAAGGCAGGCATATTCCAGGTCCATGATTTTGTGTTTCAGACTGTGGTTGCCCGCAAAGGCCGGATAGGTATAGCCCAATTCCCAGGATGGAAGGGCATTCACCTCAAACAGGGTTTTATATCTGTGGCCTGAAAAAAGTGCCGGGATCCCCCCCCAGGGGTCCCTGAACACGCATAATTCAAGGGTATCGCGCCATTGGTCAAGTTTCCGGGCTACAAATTCTGAAAATTCCTGGGACCGTTTCAGCATATTGGGATGATAAATTTTGCAACGCTCGATCAGAATATCCCCTTCCTGCTGAAAAGCCGGCATGTCACCAAACCCAAGACAGAGCATCACCACCGGGCCGTGGTCCAGACACAAAGCCTTGACCATAGAAGCCATATGGCTTGAGGCACCCTTGGGACGGGGAAAGACCTCAAAGGCGATGTAGGCTGATCGCGGCTCTAAATGGACACTCATTCATTTTTTCCTGGAAAAGGGCTTGCACGGCAACATAATCAAAGTCAATGGAAAACGCTGAAAATTATAACAACGACGCCTCACCCTGTCCATGAATTAATACAAACACAACTTATTCTTAATCCTGATGGCGTAGAAAAGATTTACCACGAAAAACACAGGGCGGCAAAGCCACAACCAAAAAGCAGGTCTCTCACGGAGGCACAAAGAGCACGGAGAAGGGCTAAAAGTTTGGGATTAATAATTTTTCTTCATAAACTTCATGCTCTTCAGGTAAACTTGTTTTTTCTTTTTTAAACCACCCGTTCGCTACGCTCTCTGAAGGGCACGAAGAGCCACGAAGAAAAGCATGCCTCCGACAGCTCGACCTTTATTGACTTCATGCTCTTTATGGTAAACCAAAAAACGATGACACAGTCATTGTTTTTCTCTGTGGCCCTCTGCGTTAGCTGTGGTGACTATTCTTTATTAAAAAGCCGACAGACTTTTTCATATTGAAATTTCAGCCTTCCAAAATCTCAATTCTCAAGCCCCTCGTAATCGGGAAAAATTGGTGTCCGCTCGGTCGATTGGTGTGCGGAATGGGTGTTGTAATATGGAAAGAATATGTGATATTATATAAGTGTAATTACAAAAATACTAATTCGTATATTTATTAGCCCTAAGAAATCAAACCATCATCATTATTGATGGCGTCGTAAAAAGTCCCATATGCGGCGTTATAGTGCTTAGCCGGACGTTCGACATACGTTCATGTATGCCTTCACGCCCGGCCAAACACTATGCCTTGCCTATGGACCTTTTTTCCATAGCCATCTGTCGACTTTTTACGAGTTCATCATTATTGAACGATTATAATCGGGAACACTATGCTTTCGCTTCTCCTTACTTCGATGCATTCCAATTTACCTTGAGCACACTATTGATGAATTGCTCAACAGGATTCTTTCAATGAAATACCATTTCATTTTAATCGCGTTTGTTCTTTCATTCGCATCAAACCTTTTTGCCGATGCTCCGCTGGTGCTTTCAAATTCACAGGACAAGTTTTATATTGGCACGTATATGAAAATTCTTGAAGATCCTGGTAAAAACCTTAATGTTCATGAAATTCGTGCCAAAGAATCGACGTTGAATTTTAAAAAAGGTGCCAAAGACATCCTAAATCTTGGCTACACACGCTCAGCCTACTGGATCAAATTCAGTTTACGAAACGAATCGAAAAATAAAGAATGGATTCTTGATTTTGATTACCCCTTGATTGATGACATTCAGATCTTTGATCTGAGCCCGTCGAGTGAGATACTTATTCATCATGGCGGGAGATTTGTCCCTTTTAACTCTAAAGCCGACGAATACAGGTGTTTCAGTTTTCATATGACGCTTCAGCCGGGAGTCGAGAAAACGTTTATCCTCAGAATTGAAAGTGAGGATTCTCTTCCGCTTCCCATATCTATTATACGTCCCGTTAATTTTTATAACAAAAGCAGTCTAGTCAATTTATTGATGGGGCTTTATTTCGGAATGATCGGTGTTATTATTCTCTGCAATATATTTATATATATCTCAACACATGACCGGAGTTCATTGCATTGCATCCTGGTCCTTATCCCCCTTCACTTGATGTTTTATTTTTCGCTCAATGGGTATTCGTTTCAATTTATCGGCAGAAACTCATTATGGTGGAGCAGGGAGTCCATTGCCTTCTTTGAAATTCTGGGTGTCATCGGTGCTATTATCTTCACCAAAACCTTCTTGAATACAGCAAAAAATGTCCCTCGTTTAAATAATGTGATGAATATTGATTTAGCCGTTCTCACCGGAATTCTTATCCTATCTCCATTTATCAGCTATTTTTATTTAATCCTTTCGGCGGTAATCATGACGATGGTGGGTGCATTTCTGATGTGGGTTTCCGGTATTATATGCATTTTCCAAGGGAATAAGGCGGCTCGTTTTTATGTGGCAGGGTGGACCTCTATTGAAATACTCGGCATGATCTATGGTTTAAAAGCCCTTGGGCTTTTTCCAAGTAATAGTTTCACTGAATTTTCCTTTATGCTGGGAGCCGGCTTGCATGCCATGTTTTTTTTGTTTGCCATTGCAGATTCGTTCAATCTGCTTATTAAAAGCAAAGAGTCTGCGCAATATGCAATGCTTGAGTCTGAAAAAAAATATCGCATCATTGCTGAAAATATTCGAGATGTCATTTGGGTCATGGACATCGAAACATTGACCATGACATACGTGAGCCCCTCTGTGAAAAACGTCCTCGGTTTCACGC
Source organism: Pseudomonadota bacterium (assembly GCA_018818835.1). Taxonomy (GTDB): domain Bacteria; phylum Desulfobacterota; class Desulfobacteria; order Desulfobacterales; family Desulfolunaceae; genus JAHIRD01. The sequence goes on along the minus strand of JAHIRD010000126.1, from coordinate 10,376 downwards.
CGGAAGAATTTGTACAGCTTTCAATCAAGACCATCATTACACCTGAATCAAGAGCCATGGTCATGAACGTCATAGCTGAAGAAATAAGCATTGAAAATAAGAAGGATTTAAGGTCAAGAGGTCCAGTAATAATTGAACCACAGGTCATTCGAAAGGATGGGGCCATCATTGATGTTGAAACCGTAACAAATTTTATCCGTGACGAAAAACGTAAACCCGTTTCAATCATTGGGTCTGCTCGTGATGTCTCCCAACGAAAAGCCGCCGAAGAGAAAATTCATAAACTTAATGATGAGCTTGAACAGCGTGTGATTGAACGGACTGATCAATTAAACTCTTCTCTGAAAAAAGTTGAACATGCAAACAAAAATATCATGAGCAGCCTTCGTTATGCCAAAACGATACTTATGTCAATGTTACCAAACGCCGAGGAAAACAGAGATAGGTTTTCAGATCTTTTTATTATATGGATGCCCAGGTATATTGTGGGTGGAGATTTTTATTATATCGACAGCATATCCAAGGCAATCATTGTTGCCGTTGCAGACTGTACCGGACATGGCGTCCCCGGCGCCTTTCTGACGATGATTGCAAATTCGGAATTAAAAAAGATAACCCGTGGTGAAAAGTGTTGCGATCCGGCCGCCATATTGAAACGGTTAAACAAAAGCATGATTAAGGCCTTGAATCTAGACACAAAACATACTTTTTCCGATGACGGGCTTGATATAGGGATATGCGCTCTTTATCCTGAACAAGGGAAACTTGTCTTTGCCGGAGCAAAAAACTCACTCCTCTATGTCAAAGACATGGCGGTCCACCTTATAAAAGGGGACAAGAAAAGCATTGGATATGTGACTAAAAATACAGATTTTACCTATACGAATCATACGATTGAATATAACAGTAACATGAGTTTTTATCTGGCCACAGACGGTTTTGTTGATCAGTTGGGCGATAAAAAAGGACGGCGGTTCGGTTCCGCTAAATTCTCAAAACTCATACTGGAAAACAATCATGCCCCGTCTGAAAAACAAAAAGAACACATTATAGACGCATTCCATACGCACAAGGGTGATCTGGACCAGGTGGATGATATTACTCTGATCGGGTTTAAGCCTATTATACCGGCTGATGGGGAGTACTTTTCATAAAAAAATCCGGATCGGTCTTCGCCAAGGCTTCGCCCCGACATGCAAATGGGTCATGGTGATTGGTGTGTAAGAATACGTCAATGCGGATGAACATGAATAAACATAAAAAGCCCCAGAAACCCCGAAAAATTCTCACCCCATTGTAGGATGGGAAAAGCAACGCGTGCCCATCAATCTGATCCCCATCCCTATAAAATTCGGCATCCTTCGAACATAAATTTATCTTCTTCGTGGATTTTCGTGTTCTTCAGTGCCCAACGGGAACGGGTGGTGGACAGTATTTTAAAAACATTTCAACCACCCGTTCGCTAAGCTCACTGAACACGAAGCACGAAGAAAATAAAACAACCCCACCCCAAACACCATGTCCTTCATGGTGAGTATTAAAATCCCAGGCATTGCCTGGGATTGAAAAAACCAGTTTAACCATGACATGAAGTTCATGAAGAAAAAACTTTTAGCCCTTCTCTGTGCTACTATCTCGTAAAATTTAGTTTTTTTACTGGAAGTTGTATGCAAATCCTAAATTTTGTTTGTTTTTTCGAGCGCTTATGCTTATAGAACAACCCCATTTATAGTAGGCACCAAACTATTCACATCCCCCTTGGGAGATACTCATAAATATTTCTCACAGAGGCACAAAGATCACAAAAAACTATTATTCCCTTGTTTTTAGCCCTTCTCCGTGATCTTTGTGCCTCCGTGAGAGACCAGCTTTTGGTTGTTGCATAGCCGCACCAGAACAAATGATATGGGCCTTTTTAAGGATACATCAAACGTTTTCAAACCCATATTTTTAACAACATGTAAAAAACTGCTTAAATTCTATGTAGCTAACTTCATATCTCCCTGTTTCGGTGTGAATGCCTTCTTCAGATTGATCGCAATACCAACCCGGCATGTCAAAAGCGATTGATTCGCCTTTTACCCTATTTTATGTCATCTTTGCCCTTCTTCGTGGCTCTTCGTGTGCTTCAGTGAGCTAGGCGAACGGGTGGTTTTTAAAAATTTACTGCGAAAAAAAAGGTAGGTGTATTGTGTGTGCAACCCTTGGCAGGAAATAATTCTGCTATTCTCCATGTTGCCCCCGATTATTTATCATGAATGTTTAAATTGACCAACATGGTCTATTCGGCTATGATTGGTCTATCATAACCTTCAAAATCAGGGGGTAGAATAATGATAATTAATGTTTCAAAAGCTAAGGCAAACCTCTCGAAACTTGTCGATATGGTTTGCCTTGGGGAAAAAGTAATCATTGCAAAAAACAACCTTCCGCTGGTTGAACTGGTCGTTCATAAACCGAAAGTAAAACGCAAATTAGGCCTTTTAAAAGGCCGGATTGAAATACCGGACAATTTTAATGATGAAAGCTCCGAGGTAAATGATATGTTCTATGGAGATGATTCATGAAAATTCTGGTTGATACTCATATCTTTTTATGGATGCTCGCTGTTCCTGAAAAACTGAGTGAAAAAAGGAGGTATGAGCTTGAATCTCCTGCAAATGAAATATTTCTTAGCTCTATTAGTATTGCTGAAATGATGATTAAACAGTCCATTGGGAAACTTGTTGTAAATTTCGATCCATTGGAGATGGCTGGCGAAATGGGACTTGAACTCCTTGACTTTACGGGGAAAAATGCAGTTACCTTAGGGAGCATGCCTCTTTACCATAAAGATCCTTTTGACAGAATGCTGATGGCTCAGGCAATAGATTTTGGCCTGAAAATAATGACTGATGATGAAAAATTTGGGAAATACCCGTGTAAAATAATGTAACATTAATAATAAGTCAGTAATACCTCACCGGATATGGCCAGGGTGGTAAAAGGCAAAGCCACAACCAAAAAGCTGGTCTCTCACGGAGGCACAAAGAACACGGAGAAGAGCAAAAAGCTTGGGATTAAAAGTTTTTCTTTGTGATCTTTGTGCCTCTGTGAGAAAAATTTATGCACGAAGAAATGATACCAGTTCCAGCCCAAACTTCATGACCTTCATGGTGAGTAAAATAAAGTTAAGTTTACAGGCTTTGCCTGGAAACTTAACAAACTTATTTTAACCACGAAGCACACGAAGAGCACGAAGAAAAGCATGCCTCCGGCGGCCAGCTTTTAAAAAGCTGGGCCGGTCTTCGCCCCGACACTCAAATGGATGATGGTGTTTGGAGAGTAAAAACAATATTTGCTTTTAAACATTAGCGAAAATTAGCGTCATTAGCGGCAAGAAAAAATTGTTTGTCAAACTTTTCAAAAGTTTGGCCCCCGGCAGGGCCGCCAGAGGCATAGTCTTTGCTCTTCTTCGTGCTCTTCGTGTCCTTCAGTGAGCGCAGCGAACGGGTGGTGGATAAAAAAGAAAACAGCTCCACCCCAAACTTCATGTCCTTCATGGTGAAAAACATGCCCCGGCAGGGCCGCCAGAGGCAGACTCTTTGCCCTTCCTTGTGGTCCTTCATTGTTAATAGGCAAGACAGCGTGCAGGTATTTCATAATGAAACACCAGGGTATTGTTGGTGTAGACACTGTCCCTGACTTCCACTTCAACATCCATGGCCTTGTTTTCGTACTGGTTACAGGAAACCGGGCTTAACTCTTTGAGAGAAAGGACGCCGGTCAGAGCATCAAACTCCGTGGTGAATCGCCCATCGGGAATGGAGTGATCCACAATCCTGTACCTCAGGTTGCCCTTTGTGCCGCCCCGTATATTTCCGGGAAAGGCACGGGTCTGTGTGTAATCGGTTTCCAGACTGAAGGTCCCTGACACATAATGGGGAAAGACAAACCGATATTCCCCGGTGAGCTTTCTGCCTATATAGGCATCCATCTCGAATTTTCCCGAGCTGTGGTTTTCAGCAAAACGACTGTCCATGGCCGTGACCGTCACGGTGAAATGTCCCCAGTCCGTGTTCTGGCCCGTGATTTTTCCGGAATCCGGGTCCAATTTCAAGCCTTTGGGTAATGCCCCCCCACTGATTTCAAAACGATAGGTTCCACACCCCCCCTTGACCTCAAGGGGCTGGGCATAGGGTTCGACACTTTCAGCCATGTTCAGGTTTTCCGTCACAAAAGAGAGGGGTTGGCCGCTGTTGTCCACAGAAAGGCTGTAATCGCCGGTATGATTCAGGGTCTCAAGGATCTTTAACACGTACTGGCCAGGGGTGGCGCAGGGGAAAACGATGGTTGCCCCGGTAGCGTTACCCCCCGTAACATCGGTGCCAAGGGCCTTGCCCATGGCATCTGAAAGATGGATTGCTGTCTTTGTCTCCTTCGTAAGGAACCGTGTTTTTATGATAATCACATCCCCTGGCGAGACCAACCCCAAGTCCAGGAGCACCACATCCACATCCCCGGGCTCATGGAAGCAATGTGCCTGTGCAGGGTCCCCGGGTTTCATGGTATTGGTGGTCAGTTCATCCTGATCGTTCATGGCCTCGAATTCATCGGGGAAATAATCCACCACCTTCAGGGCATAGGACGATTGGGCCGCCATTCCGGGATAGTCCATGTCTTGAACACTCACGTCAAAGGGATACACCCCGGCTTTCAAGGTGATATCCCCGGTGATATGCCCCCCAGATGTCATGGCAAGACCAGGGGGAAGATTCTTGGATTCAAAATGATAATGCCCACTTCCGTCGGCAGCCATCACATGGAACTCCATACGGCTTTGGGTCAGAACATCCGGCACATCCTGGTCCACCAGTCGGACTTTGGGCCCGCCATCTTTCAGCAAAATCCCATAATCCCCCACCTGTGCTTCCCTGGAACGGATTTTCAAAAAAAAGACCCCCGGTTCAGGGCATTCAACCACCAGACGGGAATAGGGATTTTTTGGATCGGATCGGTCACTGTCCGTGGAGAGAAGTGCCTGATTCTGATCGTAAAGCCACAGATGGGTCCCGGTGGCCTTGGTCCATAAGGAGGACCTGATATCCAGCACATGACCGGTTTGAACCCCGGTCAAATCGAGGCGGATCACATCACAGTCATCGGTCCGATTCAGGGTATGCCATTGGATCTCATCCCCAGGCTTCATAACAGTCTGGCTGTCAAAACCCTCATCCCCTGACGCTTCATAATCATCCGGGAAAAACTCCACCACCTTCAGATTATAATGCGTCCTTGCGGTGATGCCTTTGTAGATTGAATCACTCACATGAATGGTCATGGCATACTGACCCGGCACAAGGTCCAGGTCACCCTGGATCAATCCTTGATCATTGATTGTCATCCCTTTGGGCATGTCTTGCCCGGAAAAATGGTAAGATCCGCTCCCATGTTCTCCATTGATCTGGAATGAAAAAGGTCCTTTGGACAGTGCATCGGGGATGTCCTGTGTTTTGATGCGTATCCGGGGCCCCTTATCTTCCACCAGCAGACCGTAATCCCCTGTCATGCCTCGTTTTTCTTCAATGCTTAGAAACAAGGCATCCGCGTCTTTGCAATCCACATACACGGTGCTCATGGTGTTTTCACCCGGAGCCATGTCCAGAGGAACAGGGTTTTGCCCAGAATCAAACAGACTTAAGGCCGTATGGGTTTCACGGGTCAGAGGCAGGGTTTTGACACACAGGACATGCCCCTTTTCCATGGCTGAAAGATCCAGTTTGGTCACATCCACATCCTCTTTCGTGTGGAAGGTATGGCTTTGAACCGGTGTGCCGGGCACCAGGGTATTGCCCGTGGTAAAATCTGAATCACCCGGACCTTGCTCATGGGCATCCGGAAAGAAATCCACCACCTTAAGCGGATATTCCTTGGTGTCGTCAATATTGCCCCAGAGCGTGTCCGTGACTGTTATGGTGACAGGATAGGTTCCTTCAGGAGCTGAAAGATCTCCCTGGATACGGCCCAGTGAAGATATCTCGAGCCCCTGGGGCAGACCCGATGCCGTAAAAACACAGGTGCCGCTTCCATGGGACGCCGATAGTGCCAGGTCAACCGGGCCCAGGGTCTGCTGGTCAGGGAGGTCCTGGGTGGCCAGGATGATCTTGGGCCCCAGCCGTGTCAAGGCCAAGCCGTAATCCCCGGTTTCTCCCTGGTCTTCAGTGACCATGACACGGTACATTCCGGGCTGTGTGCACACATACAAAAAGCCTGGATATCCGTCCCCGCCCCTGTCATCCACGGTTTGGACCGAATTCCCGGCAGGGTCTTCAAGGACAAGACGAATCCGGCTTGTCTTGCTTCGGTGTTCGGTTCCAACCCGAATCACATCCCCCTGGGCCAGCCCGCCGAGATCAAGAAACACCGTGTCCATGTCACCGGGCCGGTCAAAATTATGCTCCTGAGGCGGATCACCGGGTTTCATGATATTTTTGCCCTGGCCTTCAGTTCCTTCCAGGGCTTCATAGGCATCGGGAAAAAAATCCACCAGGGTCAGAGCCAGGTGTTTTTCAACGGTGGCTCCAAGAATCTGGTCATGGACCCGAACGATAAGATCATGGGTGCCCCGTCCAGATTCGGGAATCCCCGAAACCCTGCCCGAAGGGCTCATGGTGAGACCCTTTGGCAGATCATCGGATTCGAAAAGAGCCTTCCCGCTACCCCCTTGTGTCAGGATGGTTTCTTTTAGCGCATGGCCCACCCGGAGGGTTTTAAACGATTCGTTTACGATGATCAGGGGGGCATAAATTTTCAGTGAGAAGGTCCTTGAAACCTTATGACCCGGAGTTTCCGTTTCCTCAAAAAAAAGGACAAGATCCTGGCTCGCCGGTCCATTTTCAGGGATGCCTGAGATCAAACCCTTATGGTCAATCGCAAGCCCTGGCGGAAGGCCTGTCATGGTGGTACGGCAGGTCTCGGAACCGCCCTGAATCAAAAGCTGATGGTGGTATTCCGCACCGGCCATGGCCGGTGGAATTTTTTGACGGGGGATGCCAAGGGGTTCATGGATGGTCAGAGTCAATGTTTTTTCATGATAAAAATCAGGCTGTTCAGGATCCACGGCAATCAGGGGAATGGCATGGGAACCCGGGCCGGCCTTCAGTTTTCCATGGAGCTTTCCCTTGCCGTCCAAGGTCAGGCCCGACGGAATTGATCCCGAAAGAAAATAATAAACACCCCTGCCACCCGTGGCCCGGATCCGTGTTGAATACTCGTCACCCTGGTACCCTGAAGGCACCTGTTCAGTTGTTATTTCAATAGGTGTTTCCAAAGGCGTCTGTGTGTCATCCTGCGAAAAGGCCGTTCCCCGGCCCCATGTCAGGATCAACAAAAGAGTGAGAACCCCACGAATCCATATCATGATTTACTGTTTCCCCATTCCTTAGCGTATGGTTTTGCGTATATCGTCCCTAAGACGCACGGCGTCCCGAATCTGTTCCTGTGTCAGCAGGGCCTCCAGTTCATAAAGATCATTTTCCTGTTTTTTTTCTCCGTACAAGGAGGCCAGGGACAGCCACACATAGGCCTGGAGATAGTCCACCTGGACACCTTTGCCGCTGAAATAGATATCACCCAGGGTGTTCTGGGCCTTTGCAAGTCCCTGTTCCCCGGCTTTTCTGAACCAGACCAGGGCATGGAGGTCATCCTTTGGCACCCCTTTTCCCGCGGCATACATCCGGCCCAGGCTGTCCTGGGCCATGGCCAGATTCTGCTCGGCCGCTTTTTCATACCATTTCAGAGCCTCGGTCATATCTTCATCCTGACCTATGCCCTGCTCAAAGCAGCGCCCCAGTTGATACTGGGCCCAGGCCAGACCCTGTTCCGCTGATTTTTTATACCAAAAAACGGCCTTACTCTGGTCTGTGGCAAGCCCGTGTCCGGCTTCAAGCATTCGCCCCAATTCAAGCTGGGCCCGTGCATCTCCCTGTTCCGCTCCCTTCAAAAAAGCCTGGGCTGCCCGCGAACTTTTCTTTTCCAGGCCCTCGCCTTTTGAATATAACATGGCCAGATCATACCAGGCCTGGGGATGGCCCTGATCTGCAGCGGCCTTAAAATAAAGGGCTGCGGCAGCCTTGTCCCGTGGTCCACCCTCTTCGGCTTGAATCATCCGGGCAAGTTCAAATGCAGCCTCTGTATGCCCCTGATCGGCGGCTTTCTGAAACCAAACCCTGGCCTGTCCCAAATTTTTACTAAAACCCTCACCTTCTTTGTACAGGGTGCCAAGGGTAAAACAGGCCTCCACATGTTTTTCCGCAGCCTGTTTGAAAAAAACAGCAGCAATGGATACATCCTTTTTTACCCCTCGGCCCTGGAGGTAGAGATTCCCCAGATTATACAAGGCCTGAGCATCTCCCTGGTCTCCGGCTTTTTTAAACAGCATGTAGGCCAAGGCAAGATTTTCACGGACACCTTCACCATGCAAATACATGAGGCCCAGGGTGTTCCTGGCCCCGGCATGGCCCTGCATATCCGCCAGCCGAAGTACTTTCAGGGCCATCTCACTGTTTTGCTTTATCCCTTTACCTTCCCGGTACATACTGCCAAGGCGATATTGGGCGTGGACATTGCCCTGTTCCGCGGCTTTTTTATACCACCGGGCTGCAGCCATGAGATCTTGGGGACGCCCCAATCCATTCTCAAACATCTGCCCCTGACGGTCCTGTGCTTTTTCATTCCCATATTCCGCAAGGGGAAGAAGAAGCTTATCGGCCCTGGCATAATCCTTCCGTTCAAACACATCCAGACCCCGATCAGCCAGTTGTTCCAGATAGGGACGGGTCTTTTCATACCCATGTTTTTCAAGGAGAAGTAAAAGGGAAAGGGCGTTTTCATTTTCGCCGTTTTTAAACAAACGGACGCCCTGGTTGAAAATCAGATCAATATAGTCAGTGGCCTCGGTCACATCAAGGACAGAAAGGGGGATGAACACGTTGAGTGCCTCGGTATAATTCCCATTCTGATAGGCCTCAATCCCCTTTTCAAGCTTGGCTGAAGCCGTTGAGCACAAGAGACACACCAGAACGACTACCATAAGAATATGTTTCATCGGATACCTGATTTCACCTGATTTCATATGAACAAAATCCCGGCCATGGACCTGCCGGGCTACTTTTTTACGAGTTCATCAACCCTATACGTGAATACATTTTTTATGCCAAGTTTTTATTTTTCTCTATGACCTTAAAAATTGCCATTGGCTTGAAAACCAAGGTAACTTCCCCTTGAAAAAAGCCTATCTTCTATTGACCTTGATCAACATCCATACTATCTTACTTTTTTTCTCATTTGCATGACTGATTAAATACAAAAGGAGATCGTATGAAGTACATTGTATTGGGTTTCGCCCTTGTTTTTAATTTGTTTTATTTACCGGCCCATGCTGATGGGTCATCCAATAATATCAATCTGATGTTAGGCCAAAAGCAATTGGAATCCGACGACTGGGAGTCACCCTACGACGAACAGGGAGAATTTGGGATCCTATGTGATTTTCGAGGAGAAAACTGGCCTGTCAGCTTAGCTTTGGAGTTTTTGGGGTCTGCAAAAGACGATACGGAAGATGGATTGACTGTGACGGGGAGTACAACCGAAATTTGCATTGGCCTAAAAAAAATTTGGGAAACTGACAATACACGAGTCAGACCCTTTGTGGGTTTTGGCCTGGCAAGCATCACCGCAAAAATAGAAGGGGAATATGAAGGCATTACCGCTTCAACCGAAGAAACCGGCGTTGGATTTTACATTTCCGGAGGCGTCCTTTTTACCCTGACCGAGCACTTTAATCTCGGTTTTATAGCCCGATTTTCAAAGGCCAATGTGACATTTGAAAATCAATATGTGGAATCCGACATTGAAGCCGGGGGAAGCCATGCCGGAATTTTAGTCGGTTTCCACTGGTAAAAATATCAAGGACCTGTCGTATAAGGACAGGCCCTTTTTTTAGTTCAAAAACGCTCTTCCTGCTTATGCCTGGCAGGAACCATCTTTTTTCTGTTGTTTGATCTTGTCACGTTTTCGGGTCTGAGTCGCTGCGAAAAGATCACCCTTGGAATCAGTTCCAATCAACAGGCAGGAACCATCTTTTTTCTTGTCTTTGATCTGATCTTTGTCACGAACCTGATCAGCGGCAAAAAGATCACCGGTTGATCCCTTGGTCATGTCCAAACAAGACCCGTCTTTCTTCTGATCTTTGATCCGGTCACGTTTTCTGGTCTGGTCTGCGGCGAAAAGATCACCCTTGGAATCAGTTCCAATCAAAAGGCAGGAACCGTCTTTTTTCTTGTCTTTAATCTGATCTTTGTCACGAGCCTGATCAGCGGCAAAAAGATCGCCGGTTG
>JAHIRD010000178.1 GCA_018818835.1 Pseudomonadota bacterium | reverse complement strand
TATGCCGGACAAAAATGAAACGCGATTTTACAATATATCACCAGAAGATCAATTCGAGGCATGGCAGTTTTTTCGGCAAGCCGCGTTGGAAAATAATCATCCGACTACATGGATTGATGTTATGTGTTTAAGTGAAGCATATTTTAGAAAATCGGGAGATAGTATATTTAATGACGGATAAAAATGAAGCCTTGACATCTTTTCCGGTTTATGTTCTAATAGGAAATGGTAGGTTAGTGATGGAGAAAACTATCAAACATCAATCCAATAAAAAGGTTCTCGATGCGCGGGAAATGCTAACCTACCAGTCTGCATTTTCTCCTCCCGGCATCGAGAGCCTTTTTGTTGGATTGATTGGAGGATGAAAGATGGAAATAAATCCGCTTGCTAATATGCTTCCTATGATACAAGGCGAAGAATGGGAATCCTTTAAGGCTGATATTGCCAAGAACGGCATTAAACAACCCGTGATGGTCCACGAAGGCGCGATCATTGACGGGCGCAATCGCTGGAAGGCGTGTCAAGAGCTTAATCTGGATTGTCCGATAACGGAATGGGATGGACACGGATCGATATTAGACTATATTATTTCATGTAATCTTGAGCGCCGCCACTTGACGCCAAGCCAGCGGGCCGCGTTCGCGGCGGAAGCATTGCCGCTTTTCGAGAGGGAACTTAAAGAAAAAGAACGTCTGCGGAAAAGCGGAAAGTTGACTATGGCAAATTTGCCACAGTCCAAAGGTCTTGCCCGCGATCACGCCGCCCGCGCTCTCCATACCAGTGGACGCGCTGTTCAAGATGCCAAGAAAATTCAAGAGAAATCACCGGAACTTTTTGAGCGAGTGAAAGCTGGAGAAAAAACCGTCAATGAAGCCCTATCGGAGCTTCAAGGCAAGCCCCATGTCTCCCACAACTCCGGCGAGAACGAATGGTACACGCCGCCGGACATCATCGAGGCCGCCCGGAAGGTGATGGGTGAGATAGATTTAGACCCCGCTTCCTCTTCTATCGCCAATAAAATCGTGAAGGCCAAGAAGTTTTTCACCTCCGCCGATGATGGACTCTCGCACAAGTGGGTCGGGCGTGTCTGGCTCAATCCGCCTTACTCTCAACCTTTAATAACGCAGTTCGCGGAAGCCGTTGTCAATGAATATAAATCTAATCGAATAACGCAAGCATGTATATTAGTCAATAACGCTACTGAAACAAATTGGTTCCAGAGTATGAATGAACAAGCGTCCGCATTGCTTCTGCTAAAGAGCCGTGTAAAATTCGTGAATCAAAAGGGAGAAGCTATCGGCGCTCCTCTACAGGGACAAATCATTTTATATTTTGGAAATAATGTTGCTGAATTTGAAACAGTATTTAAAGATAAGGGGCAGGTGATGATCCATGCGTGATGAAGATCGAGGAAAAATCAGAAACAAAAAATATATTTCCCGCCTCCGGGATTTTAGCGGCCTTAAATGGGATAAGATTACACCAACCGATATAGATGCTTTCGTGGAATTTAGCGGAAGATTATTTATATTTATCGAAGCTAAAATCAAAGGCACTGAATTGGAACGCGGACAAAAACTTGCATTTGAACGACTCGGAGATGCTATTACAAAAGGTGAATCTTATTTCATTATTGCTGATCAAGAAAAAACTGAAAAAGAGCCAGAGGACGGAATTGATTATAGTATTTTGCCCGTAAGAAAATATCGTTATAAATCTAAATGGTATGATCCACCACAACACGGAATAACCGTCAAAGAATTTATTATTACAGTAAGGAAAAAATATGGATTTCATAGCATATATGATGACATAGTGTAGTGGTATAAGGAAAATAAATAATATGCCTGAAATTAACAAAGTATGGGCCGAATATAAAAGGAAAATACTAGATACTATAACAGATTTTTCCTTTGTCTATATATCCTTGAAACAACAAAAGGATACTACGGACGGATGGGTTACAGCGTTATGTCCCTTTCATGCGGACAAACATCCCTCATTCGCGTTCAACAAAAATACAGGTCAATGGGCCTGCTTTTCAAATTCGGGCTGTGGAAAAGGATCGCCGTTCGATTACCTTATGCTTACCGAGAATATATCTTTTAAGGAAGCCATGATCGAGCTTGGCAACCACGCCGGGATCGCGCCGCCCGGTCCCCCGCGCGCGGGCGCGTCCGAGAAAAAAGCTGAATCCCGCCCGCCTATATCCGATAAGTATATAAAAACCTGCGCGGGCTACCTCATGGCAAACGAGGACGTGCACCGCTACATCCAGGAGAAGCGTGGCCTGCTCGATGCTACGATTGAAAAGTATATGATCGGATGGGACGAAAAAAGACAGCGAAACACTATCCCCATAAAGGACGAAACCGGCGCGGTGGTCAACGTCCGGCTTTACAACGCCAAGAAAACTCCGAAGATCATTAATTATACGGAAGGGACTCATAAATACGGCTCACCGGCCCGGCTCTATGGCATAGATGAATTAGTATCCTATAAAGGGGAACAAGTCATCATCTGCGAGGGCGAATGGGACCGCTTGATCCTGATGCAAGCTGGCTTCATGGCCGTAACCGGAACGCATGGCGCGGGCACGTTCCGTCCGGAGTGGGCCGCGTTGTTCGCGGGCAAGGCCGTGGCCGTCCTCTACGACTGCGACCGCGAGGGCCGCGCCGCCGTGGGAAAGATCG
>JAHIRD010000268.1 GCA_018818835.1 Pseudomonadota bacterium | reverse complement strand
CTTGGCGATTAGAGCCTTGTTTGTGCCCGCTGTAGTTCGTTTAAATAGCACGCCTATTGCAAAATCATTTGTTCGTATTCGTAAATCTACACTATCGGCGATTAAGAGATAATCGCCACCATCGTAATAGTAACCTCTACCACTATTTTTCGTTGGCTCCGCTGCGCCTGCTCCAAATGCTCCATGGTTGGAATTTTGTATATCCAAAGTTTGTGTATTCGTCGGGTCATGCTCTTGCGCACGCATTGGAAGATGGAAAGCATAATTTTCACGATACGCATACGTATTTTTGTTGTAAAAATTTAAAGCATCTTGAGCAGTAAGAAGTCCCTTGAACACTTTGATGGGGCCTATTTTGCCGTCGAATCTCTTAAACGTATTGTGTTCTGATCCTATATAAAAAGTAACAGGGGTTTTCGCAGTCCAAGCAGTTGCATCGGCGTCAAGTATCAGATTTCCATTCAACCATGCAGAAGTATCAGTAGATGTTCCGCTAATTTGTAAAACATTTCTTTGTCCAACCAACCAAAATGGCGAATAAGTTGCTTCTGCAATTGAAGCTATTAGGATATTTCCAAGAAAAATAGTAAGCACATTACTATTAGCGTTTGTTTGTTTATAACATAAATATCTATTACTTGTAGTGCTATCAAACAACATCCTTGCAACATTTTCATCTGTATCAAAATCCGGCCAGAACTCGATCACAATACTAATCTCAGCACTGTTGAATTCATTGCCGGTCAAGGCATATGTGATGTAGCCAGTAGTTCCATTGAGAGTTGCCAAGCCACCGGCAATAGTGGGAGTACCTGAGATGACTCCACTAGCCCTTGCTACGTCTTCGGAGCTATCGAACCCAAGGGCAAGCGAGCACTTGCAGAATCTCTCAGCGGGGGTAGAATGTCGTATCAGGGTTCCCATCTACGCGGGCTCCTCGGGCTCCCCTGGCTCTTCTGGGGGGTTGTTGATTGCGTCCCACATCGCCTTGTACGCGCCAACCTCTTTCATAATCGCCTTGAGTTGAGCAATCTTTAGCTTACTCTTTTGAGCCAGCTTCATTTCTCCACCAGCCGCTTCAATACCTTCAACAAAAAAGCCGTTTAGAACCTTGTTTATTTTAGTCCCTGTTATCACTGGTTCTGGCTTGGGCTCCTTGGGTTTTGGAATATTCTCAAAGAGTGCTTCCAATTGCTTCTTAGTAATTCCAGCCCCTGCTAATATTGGTGCTTCATCTTTCCATGCCATTGTTTCTACTCCTTCAATTAGGCGACCACATAAATAACTGTTCTGGATATTTCTCTCCAGTATGTACCATCGTAAACAACAAACAAGGTATCTCCAACTTGGGCCGCAAAATCCCCAGTTGCCCCAAGATCAAATTGTGCCCCAGCCCCAGCAGTAACACGTTTCACGGTAACAGCAGCTTTGAATTGTAAAGCAATAAACGTCCCTATCGTGATATTGGTTGTTGCCATGGTATTAATCTGAGTTGACCCAGTAACCACACAGTAGTTGGCCGTAGGGGAAGCCATATCATTTGCACTTGCCAAATCTTCACCAATGTTGCCTAGATAAAAAAATTTATCTGAACTACAAAACATCATAACCTCCTAGTACAAACGACCGGCATAAATCGTCCAGTCGGCGTCATTGGCTCCACCAGTGGAAGCAACAACTTTAAACCGAACATATTTTGCAGTCGCCACCTTGTTTGCATTGTCAGCCACAGCATCACTAGCGGTAATTGTGGTGGCTCCGGTAATGTCAAAAGTCACGTCCGCATAAGTGCAGCTAGCAGGAAGTTCATCACGTTCCCAAGTAGCTTCAATGGTCACAGTGCAGGTTCCAGACCCACCACTGAGAATGAGTTGGTATCCAGATGAACGGAATGTATCCATATCTACATAGTAGTAGTATGTATTATCAACTCCATTGACTACCTCAACTAGTATTTCCCCTATGTACTGATCGGCTATAGACTGCACATTGATGACCCTGAGTGCATCGAGTCCTGAATCATAACCAGCGCCTATTTTATATGTACTCATTTTTTACTACCTCCTAGTGATGTCCCAAAGGTCAGTTCCATCAGATCTCAATTCCAATACCGCTCCATCTACATCTATCAGGGCATCGGTCTCGCCTTCGATTTCTTCGGCACCCGCTGTTACAATGCTGATATTATGAACCGATGCATTTAAAGAAATATCCTTGAATAAACACGTCCAGCCTGTTTTGGCTATCAATGCTGATGGAACTGTGATTGTCACTGCTCCAGCGTAATTTATAAATACCGTTGCGTCTCCTGTAAGAACTGTATAGGTTGCCGAAGTCACGGTTGCTGCTACTGTCTGTAAGAAGTCGCCGTTCATGTCGGTATCATTGCTACAAACAATAAGCCCGGTAGTATGTGGAGCCAGGGTTAGATTGCCAGCAGCGGTGGTGCCAATCGTACCACCGCCAGTCAGGGTAAAATCACTCGCAATCGCAAGAGCGCCTGCAGTCGTCAATGAAGCATTCGTCCCTGACCAATCAATTGTAGTTACTGCATCAATTGAAATAAGACCTGCTGAATCAATCAAAACTGAAACATTACCATCAATGTCTACTTTACCATGATCGGAAGTGATAAAAACAGAATCGCCAGGAGTGCCGTTCGGAACAACTGCCCCAGTGGTCTGTATAAGAATGTCTTCAGATGCAGTAGTAATAATTATTTGACCAGCAGTTGCACTTGTGGCTTGTATTGTGATTCCATTTTTACTGGTAATAATGTCTGTTTGACCAGCAGTGTTGATGGTCAACGCATCCAGAATATCTACCGTAGATGCCGCGCCAGCATCAATATCTAAAGTATCAACTGCATTAACAATTATATTTCCACTGCCAGTGGTGGTAAAAGAAAGATTGGCACCAGCCACAGTTATCAACGAAGCACTGGCAGCAGCAATATTAAATTCACCAAGGTCTGCATCCAGGTCTAAATCGTTTACACCCTTATGAATCAGGTTGAAGTTGTCGGTCCCGTCTGTGATAAAGAAACCATCAGCAGTTCCAGTAATTGCAGCTAAATCAACAATAAACGAAAATGCATTTGTTGGTGAAAATGTAAGGTCTCCAACATCAACGGTTACTAAAGAAGCACCGGCAGAATTATTATAAGCTACATCTAAAGTAGTATTAGCAATTGCTGCTGCATTCTCATTAAGAGCACCTATAATAGATGTTGCAGAACCACTATAGCTGGTTTGTCCAAGCTCATTTAGGGTTATTGTTGTTCCCCTGGCACCTAACGTAAGATCCGCTGTAGCACCCGATACAGTGAAATTGGAAGCAGTAGCTGCATCCAATGAAATATTTGTTGTTGAATCTATTGTTGTACTTCCAGTAACATCTATATCTAGATTTGCTCCTGCATTTATATCAACTAAAGCAATTCCTGTTAATATTAGAGATCCACTGACTATTGTTGATACTGTTAAATCTCCAGTGCTGGTAGTAACATTACTTGCACCAACACCATCCACTGAAAAGGTTCCAGTGGAGTCCATGGTGAAATTGCCTGTTACGTCTATATCTAGATTAGCACCTGCATTTATATCAACAAGACCAGCACCCGTCAGAATAAGAGATCCGCTTGTAATTGTAGAAAGAGTTAAGCTAGCTCCAGTAACAGAAAAATTTGAAGCCCATGCAGCATCTAAAGATATATCCTGAGTTGCATCCATTGTGATGCCAGCAGTTGTATCTATTGTCAGAATATCGGCATCAACATCTATTTCTCCACCAACATTACTAAAGTTTATATCGGCAGCGCCGTCGCCAGTGATATTTAAAATTCCACCATCTGAGATAATTGTAACTCCAGCACCGTGAACAATATTAGTGCCGTCTGCATTAGACTCTATATTACCTATAGAGTCTAAGCTTATATTTCCACTCGTAGTGGTGTTTATAGTTAAATTTCCAGTATCTATTGTAAGATTAGAAGCTCCAACACCATCAATTGAAATACTCCCAGCAGAATCTAGCGTAACAGAAGATGCATCAATATCAACTAAACATGTAGCACTACCTATTCCTACAGTAGTAGCAACAGATGTACCAACTCTAAGAACTCCAGCAGTAGTACGATCTAGAGTTCCTGCTAATAAGGTATCAGCATTTTCATCTAGATTTCTAGCTCCTCCAGATGCCGCAGGTCGTACAATGGGAAATAAATCAGCCATAAAACGCTCCTATATTGTAGATACCAATGTAGGTCTCACAACCAACGTATCGGTATTTCTAAAAAATCCAATTTCCTGTTGAATAGATCCAATACCTCCAGGAGGTGCAGCAGCAAGCCCGCTGTTGACTCCCTTAGTTCCTAGATATACTGGCATTCCCTGAGTAAACAAACCAGTCCAAGCTGCATTCTGAATCTCTCCACAATATAAAATATCGCATAGAACCCCAGCACCATAAATGCCGATAACAACTCCATGCATTTGATATACAGTACCAGCATTGGCATCAGCTCTAACTACATCATCTGCAGCACCAGCAGGATCAATACCTACTAGATCTCCAACTGCAATTGCAGGATCGGCCACAGTATATCCAACACCGATATTGGATAAAGAATTGATCGGCCAGTCTGTTCCAAGCTCATCTGTATACGTTAATATAAATCCAGGACCCATGGAGTTATCAACCCATAACGTAGGATCACCTCCAGCACCTGGGAAAGCTGCCTTACCCGCTGCTTGAAACGAATATCCACCTACACCTGTGGTATTTCCACCAGTTACACCTAATTTTGTTTCGATAGCTTCGATGGAAGCGGCAGGTTGGTTAACATTATTCGCCCAAACGGTGTCTACGCCGTCTATTTGTGGGCCAGCAGTGAATGTATCGAGTGCTGCTGGAAATACTGAGGTCCATAAAGGCATAGCTAACTCCTATCTTTAATAAAATATATAGTCTTGGACTTCATCATGCTGAGTACTTCTAATCCAATCTAGTTTACTACCTTTAGACATATTATCTTCAAACCATAAAGGCTGCATATTGGTATAATGGGCTGCTTCTAGGAATTGTTCTCTTATTGTTAAATCAAAAGAAACTAACGGAATTATATGATCTATATTCCAACAACCATGACCCCGACCCCAATTATCCCAAGTCATACCTTCAGTAAATTGAGATTCTAAGTACTCCTTAAAGAATTCAATTGAGCATCCTAAATCTCGGACTGCAGAACCAGACTTCCAGCCCTTCTTTACTGCAAGATTAGTCCTTGTTCTAAGACTACAAGCCAGTTTATAGGTAATATCAGTTTTCCTTCTTTTGTTTTCATTTGCCCATATTTCAGCTCTATGCATCTTAGCATAATTCAAATGTTTAACACGGTGTTTAGTACGCTGTACTTTCTTTCGTTTATTCTCACATTCTTTACACCAATAATTTAAACCATCAGAACTTGTCGATAATTTTCCAAATTCCAATACTGACTTTTCTTTTCCGCATCTAGAACAAGCTTTAATTCCTTCAGTAACTAAAACAGATCGTTCTTTCTTTTCTTTATTATATTCAGCACAACAAGCTTTACATTTTTCGAGAAGACCATCCTTATTTCTCTTACGAGAAGAAAACTCACTTACATCTTTCTCCCCACCACATTTAGTACAAACTTTAGTTCCCTCAGTTTTTCTGGGATTATTATTCTCGGCAATATATCGTTTGTTATCCTTAGAGTAGCACTCTTTACACATAGATAGTTTTCCATACTTCCCATTCTTCGCCTTATAAAATTCATCAATAGCTTTACATTCCCCACACTTAGTACATTCCTTAACTAAAGGAAGACCTCGTACAGCACCATTCAACCTATTATCTTCAATTATGAGATTCAACATATTACATATCTCCACGATGGAGTATAACATGTCACTTTGTAGAGATTTTAAAGAGCGGGAAGATCAGAGTGGTATTATTTAGGTCCCACTCACAAATACTTCACCAAGAATATAAACATCAAGAAGATGCCCAGCACCAGCAGAAGTATCCTTAGTAGTAACCTTACAATAAATTGTTGAATCGGCAGTCAACGTAGCAGTCACTGCAGTACCAAGAGCTATTATAAAGTGGCTGTTCAACGCAATCAAACCAGTCAATGCAGTAGCAGTAAGAATTTGCGTACCAGCAGCAGAGGTGCCAATCGTAATCTGAGTATCACCAGTTGCACCTGCTCCACTAATAGCTTCCATATGAGCAATAGCTATCCTTGGAACAAATTCACTCCCAGCACTCAAACCTATAGCTGTACTTAGCTCATGATTCAATATATTGATTGTAAGCCCTGGTACTAAAACACGAGGCATCACAGCCAAGTTAGTATGATCAACACCTACACTGGTACGGTGAGTGGTAAGCGCGACTGCCTCAACACCAGTAAGTACCTTCGTTGGGCTCAGTCTAATAGTCATTTTTCATACTCCTTCTTCTACCTATTTATAGAAGTTTTCCTTCAATAATTACATTAACTGTACCAGTACCTGCACCAGTATCAGCCGTTGTTACGTTTACATACAAAGTTGCATTACCTGCAATTGTAGGAAATGCGCCCGTAAGTGCAATCCTGTAAGTTTCATTTAGCGCATCCAACCCAGTGAGTGCAGTAACACCCAGAATTTCTGTACCGCCAGGAGTGGTAGTACCAACTGTGATTTCACAGTTACCATTAAGAGCTGCACCAAACGCAGTCATGTGAACAGTGATAGATTCAGGTGCAAAATCCTGCCCAGCAACACCAGAAACGGCTCCATTAGTCTCAGCAACAGCCTTAACATCAGCAGCAATGATAGCTCTACCAGATGCAGTAGCGCCACTAGCAGCAAACAACTCTCTAACATTTGCAGTATCTGTGTACCAGTTACTCACACCATCAGATCTCAGACTAATCTGAGTATTACCTCGATCCAATACAAGAGGAGCAGCTACACCATCAATTGTTTCAGCACCATCTGGAGTAATTGTAATGTTATTCGTAGCCGCAAGTCCTGCTACATCTTGAACAGTTATTATACGACCGTCGTAATCCGCCGCCGAAGGAAATACGAGATTAAGTACACCCGTTGTAACATTAGCATCAATAACATCATCAGTAGCTAAAACAGTATAAGGAGTAACCGCCGCCAATACGGTAGTCGCATCCACAAAATCCAACTGCTCGGCCTTATCAGATATATCATCCAGATCGTGATCATAAATATCAGCAGTCATAGGAGACTTAAATGCTGTCATCTGAGCAGCAGTTACAGTTACTCCACCTCGGGTTACTACGATTTTACCAGATGTAATCCAGGAAGACAGTGTATCACATAGAAGAATATTTCCCTCTACATCAGTCATCAGGATACTTTCGTAATTAGCACCTCCGACATGACTAATATCGACACGAGGTTTACCATTGTCTCCAACTAGCGAGAGGTTATTGGAAGTGGCGTTTGTTACTACAATTGATGTTGCGGCCATTATTTACTCCATTTTTCTTTCAAATTGGGCGACCCAATTGTTTTTACAGTCTCAATCTTCTGGATTAATATAACACAAGAAATATTTGGTCTTCTAAAGGAGCTTAGGTTTATATGCGCCCTAAAGTGTAAATAAAAGGTTATAATGAGGATGCTCATACCGAATTTCAGGGTCTCCATCCTCCGAGGAAGACATACATGGAACCTTGCATGATAATCGTGCAACCTTGCAAGATAGCGGCGTTACCTTACAAGACAACAATGTAAATGTAATAGTAGAGAAACCAACATGAACAAGTTATTCTTCTATTTCTACTCTATTATATTCATACCTACCCTTGATTCGGGAATGTATAAACTTTCCTTTTGAATCAGCATCTCGCAACTCTTCAAATACTTCTTGAGTTACATTTGCATATTTATAAAGAGTACTCGAACCTGTTTTCTTATTTAGAAAAGAAACATATAAATCAGAATTCTCTTCATCGAAAGCTATTGCATCAATATTACTACTAGTAACTGCTATGAATTTTTCTACAGCAATCATTGAATTCTCCTAGTAAAATATATAAGATTGGTCTTGGTTGTATGCTGTCTTTCGTATTATGGCTAAAGAGCGTAACCTATAATGCTCTTTAACATGGTCTTTATGCCATAAAGGTTTTAAATTCGTATAGTGAGCTGCCTCTAAGAATTGTTCTCTAATTGTTAAGTCAAAAAAAGCTAAAGGTTTAATATGGTGGATCTGCCAGCTTCCTTTACCTTTACCTTGATTATCCCAAATCATCTCCTCGCCAGTTTCCGAATTGGCGTAGAATTGAAATTCTAGATACATTCTACATTCTGAAATAGAGCAACCTAAATCCTCCACAAAGGAACCTGCTTTCTGGCCGTTAGCTACTCTAGAAGTAATATGTCTCAGAGTAATACTCAGCTTAAACTCTGGATCATTATGATATTTTTCTCTTTGTCTAACTAAAACATAATCTAAATTATTTTCATACCATTCTGCAGATCTTCTTCTAATTTTTTCCCTATTTTTCTCACTATACTCAGAACCATACTCCTTAACACACTCAATACATTGTGAGCATCTTCCATCTGTAGCACTTTTATTTACATGAAATAGTGTAATCTCTTTATTTATAGCACACTTAGAACATTCTTTACTGCCTTCCATCCGAGGAAGATATTCTTTTTTAGGTCTAATATCATTAGCTCTTCGAATTCGAGCATCTTCCGCTAAACAAGAATTACACCAAGAACGTAACTTACCTTTTTTGGTTGTTCCAAATTTCCCTTCAGATTTTTCTTCTTTACACTTTGGACAAAATTTAATATCTGCAAATCTTATTGGCTGAGGTCTTATCACTCGATTTTTAAGATGGTAAGCGTTTGAACGCTTTTTATTACATTCAGCACAGATAGAGCACTTACCATCCTTGGTGTTTTTATCATTATGAAAATCTTCAGGAGTCTTTTCTTCTTTACAGTTAGTACAAAATTTAATACCAGGAAATCGAATTGGCATACGTTTAATACGCATACTTTTTCGTTTTAAATAAGCTTCTCTTCTTTTAACTGCAATTATCTCCCTATTCTTTTCATTATATATCTTTTTTCTAGCTGCTATCTTTTTAGCATCTCTCTTATTGCGCTCTTTATCTTTTTTAGCTAAAATCTCCTTATTCTTTTCACGGTACTCTTTACTTTTAGTAGCCAAACTATCTTTATTTTTATCACGATACTCCCCAGAGTATTCGCTACTGCACACCTTACACCAATCACTCAACCCATCTTTCTTAGACTTATTTTTAGAAAAATCAACACGACTTTTGGCCTTGCTACATTTAGGACATATTTTACTAGACTCTGCCATCTAACTTAACCTGTCGTAATCATAGCGATCTCTCAAGAATTGCCACACGAACTTTCCAGCCGAAGGCGCTTGAAGAGCCTGACTATATACCTCAGGTTCTACACCGTGGTATACATAAACAGATCCCTCAGAAAATGCACCTCTTCCAGAAGGTAAAAACTCAACATAAAAGAAGCGATTGTCTTGATCGTAGGCGAAAGCTTTAACATTGCTACTATCTACAGGAATCCAGATCAACTCCTCTACACCAGCTACATCAATTGCTTCGTCGATAAATGGAGATAGCCAGTCTTCGACGATCTGCTCAAGCTCAGCTATCTCCCCTCCATCTAGAGGAGTATCTTCACCTTCATACTCAATTGTTCCGCTAATATCATATGATTGAGTAAATTCAATGGCAGCAGCATCTGCCCAACCCTCTTGAACTATCTGGCTTTCTAGAACGTCCCTGTACATCAAGGCTTCTTCTAGAACCTGATCTGCTAATGACTCATTATAAGTTTCGCCTTTCGCAGAAACCAAATCAACAATGGCCTCCTGGATAAAACCAGTCCCTACATACACATAAAGATTAATATCAGCAGCAACTCTATGAAAAGAATTATGCATAACTATTCCAGGTATCCCCGCTCTTTATCTTCTGCTACTATACTTCTTACATAATCCTTAATAACATCAAATAACGTACCCACTTCATCAGGTTCCATTTCTAATGGTATCGATCCACGCTCATCAGAATCTCCAGAAGGAATAGATCCTCCTAATTCATCTTCGAAAGCACCATAATTATCACTATCATTAAACTCTATCTCGATATTGGATACACCTGGCAGTAACCCAGTCTCCAGCAAATTAGGAATTGCACCAGCCATCCATTCATATTCATTATTAACAAGCGAATCTACAAACTCATCAGGAGATTCATTAACATTAAACTCTTCTGCAAGACCTCTTGCAAATTCGGTAAACTCCCCAAGATTGAGATCCAGTAACAAAGTTGCAGAAGCTTCTTGAGCATTCTTTATAAATGCTGCATATAACCTAGCGGCTAAACCACCTAAACCTCCAACGGATTTCTCGAAGGCTGCAGGATCAGATTCCTGGAGCTGCACTAACTTATCCAAAGCATCCCAAACATATAAATCATTATTATAATCAGAATCCTGCCCACTTATATACTCATTCAGTACTTCTTGGGCCTCATCGATTGCTGTAACAGCACCCATCCAGTTATTACCCATAACTGTCTCAAAAACATTCTCTATAACACCACTAATTCCTTTGGTTATTTCAGATCTAGATCTTGGATCGAAACCGTACTCCTCCAATTCAGTTAGAGAAGCTCCTATCTCTGAAATTTTAGGAGACTTGCCTGTCCTGACTCTCTCATCAACTTGAGCCTTAAGTCTAGCAAGAGAATCCTGAATATTCTTTACTCGGGCCTTCTCACCATCTGCTATCTCTAACTTCTGCTCCCATAAGCTTATAGCCGTCGATAAAGGTAAAGCTTGTGGAAGTTTATCTGTGTATATCCCTGGAATGTTAGTCTTATAAAAAGATACAGTACCATCTGGAGAAACAGCTATCCCAGCATTCTCTAGTACTTCTCGAACTTCGGACATGTCCTCTGGAATCTCTTCAGGGAACATCTCCGCTACTGCTGCTTCGTCTTCTACATACGGAGTAGCATTCTCGTCCACATCCCAGTAAAGAGCCCTCCTGCGAGCCGCTATAGCCCCTCTAGTTAAAGAACT
>JAHIRD010000231.1 GCA_018818835.1 Pseudomonadota bacterium | reverse complement strand
TATTTTTGAAGAAAAAAATGAAGGTGATGAAGTAATTAAGAAAGGAAACTGTATTTCAGTTATCGATTATCAAGGACCAAATGGAGTTGTCAATCAAGTGTCATGCCATCCAGAAAACTATATTTTAGTTAAATGTGCAGTTGGAGATAATTCAGATAATATTGATGGTTTGTCAAGAGTTGGTGAAAAAACTTTGCTCAAAGATTTCCCTTTTCTATTTATGCTCAAAGATGGAAATAAAAAATATGAAGTAGATGATCTTATTGAATACGCTAAAAACAAAGTTGAAAAAGAGAATGTATTGAGATATGAAAAGTATTTAAAAGATGAGAATATAGAGTTATTAAAAAGAAATGAAAGATTGATGCAATTATTGGATCCAGATATATCTCTTGCATCAGTTCAATCTATCGAAGGAAGTTTACGATCTCAAAGAAGATTGAATCCATTCAAATTAAGATTAATGTTTGAAGATGATTGCATATCTTCTATACATGCTAATAATTGGATAGATGTTTTCTCCTCAGTAACAAATTATAAGTTTTGAAAGATAATCTCTTAAGCAAACTTAATTGTTTAAGAAAGTTATCTTTTTGTTTATGACGCAATATGGAACTCAATCAATAAATAAAAATTCATTTTTTTAAATTTTTATTCTATTTGTCTATGTATATTTAGAATGCCTTCGACCTCTCACAGAGAAAATTATGACATCTGATTCAAAATACACAACTCAAGACACTTTTTCAGAATTTGGTAATGGATTTCAGAATAAAATCGTACAAGCTATTTTGTACGATTATTCTTTTTTCGAAAAAATGTATGATATTCTTCAAGAAAGGTACTTTAGTTCTGAAGGGCATAAACTTATTTGGAGAGAAATAAGAAAATATTATGAGAAATACAACAATCTACCAACATTTGAATCCATAAAAATAGAAATCTCATGTTATCCAGAAAGTGATAGTAAACAATCTACATTAGAGATTATTTCAGATATAGAAAAAAAGGGTAACAGAGATGAAATAGAACACGCCAAAGATAAAGCATTTGAATTTTGTAAAAATAAAGCTATGGAGAAAGCAATTCTAAAATCTGCAGAATTGCTTAAATATGGCAAATTTGATGAAATTCAAAAAGAAATAGAAGATGCTTTAAAGATATCTATAGAATTGGATATTGGTCACAATTATTTTGAAAAGTTTAAAGAAAGAAATAAGAATATAGTCAGAAGGGGATGTATTCCAACTGGATTTGATGTATTAGACCATGAAGATTTTTTAGAAGGTGGTCCTTGTCCAGGAGAGTTGTTAGTTGTCATTGCTCCATCTGGTGGTGGGAAGAGTTTCTTTTTAGTTAATATTGGATTTGGAGCTTTAGCTGCTGGAAAAAATGTTTTGCAGTATACATTTGAGTTATCCGAAAGCAATATTGGTGTTAGATATGATTCGAGAATAACAGGAATACCGATTAAACAGATTAAACATAATATAGAAGAAGCTGAAAAGAGATTAAAAGGTTTTAAAGGCGGTAAATTAATTATCAAAGAATATCCCACAAAGTCAGCGTCAGTTAATACTTTAAAATTTCATTTAGGTAGATTAAGGACATCTGGATTTAATCCTGATTTAGTTATTGTAGATTATCCTGATTTGATGAAGTCGAGAAAGGGATATGAAATGAAAAGATTTGAATTGGAATCTATTTATGAAGATTTAAGAGGATTTGGAAAAGAAGAAGGAGTTCCAGTGTGGGTGGTCTCCCAAACAAATCGCGGGGGGATAAATTCAGATATTATTACAGAAGAGATGATTGGAGAAGCTTATGCTAAGGTACAGGTTGCTGATTTTGTAGGAAGTTTATCAATGAAAAATTTCTTTATTATAAAAAATAGAATTGGAATGGCAAAGAAAGTATTTCCAATCAAAATAGATCCAACGAAAAGTTTAATAGAAATTATGGATCCCTATGAAACTTCTAATATAGATGAAATCATTCAACATTCAGAAAGAAATGAGACTAAAATACTAAAAGAAGTCTATAAAAAATTTAGAGATAATAAAGGATTAGATCAATGAGAAAACTTATTAGACAACAATTCACAAGAAAAGAAGTAGACAATGGGCTAGTTGAAGAATTTGTCAATGATTTAGTTGGTACATCATATACGTTTGATCATCAATTCACAATTAGACATCAAGTTAAAGAAGTGATTAATGTTTCATTTTTAAAAGTTCATGATATAACTGTTGGAAATGGAATAAGCATATTTGTACTTGTTAAAGTAGAAGAAGTAAAAT
>JAHIRD010000179.1 GCA_018818835.1 Pseudomonadota bacterium | reverse complement strand
TCTCTCTTTGCATACTACATACCTTCTTCTCTTTTTAAGAAATGTAGTCTCGGTGAAAGCACTGCGAGAGGATTCCTTTCAGTAAAGAATAGAAAGAATAAAAAAGAAAGGAGACCAGAAATGAATCAAAGAGATGCACTGGTTTCAAGTGCATATGAAAAGTTAAAGAGTCTTCTCCCAGAAAACAAACGCGTGAGAATTCACCTCACGCTGGCAGAATGGGCAGAATTCCTTGGAATGACAGAGGGGCAAGTAGGTCATCGTCTTGCATGTTTTAAGAAGAACGGTCTTCTCCAAGAAATTCGAAGAGAGAGAAGTAGTCCTGTCTATGAGGTTACGGAAACACTTTCGAATACAGGACCATTCATCTATATCGATGCCTTCTTCTTAGGGAAGAACCCTAGCTGGGTACCTGAGTCATACCAGAAGACCCTGTCAGCTAAGATTGAACGAGACCAAAAAGCAGGAGCTCTCATTAAGGAGTTCAACGTACGCTTTGGTACGAAGATACCTTGCACTAGCACTGCATTCACAGTTCGAGCTACAAATGCAGTCAATGTCCTTGCTCTTCTTGAAGCAAGTACAGAGAATCTATTCAATTACGTCCAATCAAGAAAGGATTTGCAGGAGATACCCTACCTGTTCGCGCTTATATGCTCCGACACCTTCTTACATCAAGACTTCGCCCTAGATTTTAAGCGTCGAAAGGCAGCCTCGGTCTCTAACTCGTCGCACTTCTTTCGCTTCACAAAGAATGCACGTTTCTACCTTGCCAGTGAACATCAACTTCCACAAATTGGCAAGTTTCTAGCAGAATGGGCAGCATCTTTTGGAAAAACAATTGATCCTCTTACTCAAGAGGAGTGGATTGTACGAAACAATGGCAGTCGTAAACTTTCTAAAGTGTTCTCGAACTTCTTAGTTCAAGAATTTAATAATTCCCTCCCAAGTAATTGGGAGGATCAGCTCCGGAACATAATGGAGGTGTAAACGTGAACTCATTACCTACTGAGCTACAACGATGTGCTACGTTTAGTAAATGTAGAACTAAGTATCTTACTCCCTTCCGAGAAGGAGAACTCTGCCCGTGTTTTGAGCGAGCAAGAAAAAAGTTTCTGTTAGAGGAGGCAGGTATAGGAGAACACTTTCTTTCAGTAGAAAGACCCAGAGTATTTACCGGTATTGACACGAATACTACTTCAATTATCATTCGATCAGAGTTGATCGGATCACAGATTGACCTAGTATCCGCACTTCTTGCAAACGATGTCTCTTTTACAAAGAGAGCAGTTCTTGCAGAATATGACTATTATGCAGATATAGTCGATTATCGATATATGTATCAACCGGATTCACCGGAACTTCCTATGGATGTAAAAAGGACTCTTTGTACTTACGATCTTGTAGCAATCATTGGAATCGGTCCTTGGACTCGGGATTCTCCTCAACTTCGAACACTCCTCTCACTTCGCCGGAGAAAGACTCAAAAACCGATTATTTTTGGACTTCTCTCTAGTCTGGAAGAGTTATCTTTAGCCGTGAAAGCTACTCTTTCCCTCTATCCGGAAGCAATTGAAGTTTTCGAGTAAGAAGGAGAATTTGTTCATGAGAACAGCATTAAAACACTACGCAAGTCCCGAAATTGAACGACAAGCACTTAGTGTTTTTCTACAGGACCCATCTAGTGTCATTGAAGAACTTACCGAGGCACACTTCTCGTGCGACGAACATCGAATCTTATTTAATCTTTGTAACTCTCACTACGAACGATACGGAATCCGTCTGACTGAAGAGGCTCTGGAAACCGAACTAAACAACAACCCGTTTGCAGAACCCGAATCAATGAAAGAAGCTCTATCCGTAATGATTACCCTGTTTCGTAGTTTACAACAAATGACAGGGCAACCGGTAGAGTTTGTACTTAGAAAGCTCCGGACTTTCGAGAGAAGTCGAAAACTTCTCTCATCAATCGAGAATATTTTTACACTTTTCGAAAACGATAAACAGGAAGAGGCTCTAGTATTCTGGGAGGAGAGTGCCCTTGATACTCGCGGTGGACTTTCATTTACTACCTACACCGAACGAGGTGAGTATCTTGAAAGATCCTCGGATCG
>JAHIRD010000298.1 GCA_018818835.1 Pseudomonadota bacterium | reverse complement strand
CACCTATCAAATTACATGATAGACAGATGAATTTAGAAATATAGAAAGGAGTGAATCATGGAACTAATAATCGGTCTTTTCATAGTAATAGTGATTATTGATCTATTAGGGGGTAAAAATGGATAACATAGACGCCATGATTGAAACGTTACAGGAAATACAAAGAGTGTCTTCCGATATATCCGATTGCATTAAGATGTTGCAGTATTATGATTACCGGAAGACAAGGCACTCTCTACCATATATCCCTGCGATGTTCTGGCGGAATGTCTATGAGGACTGGCGGGAGTTTGAGGAAATGTATCGAAAAGAAAGTGAGGTTTAAGATGGATAGGAAAAGTACTAAACATCATGATAAAGTTATAATATTATTAGATAGAGAAGGATTTGAAGTAGAAACAATTTTAGAAGTAGCAAAATTAGTTAAAGAAGGCTGTTATGGTACTGCACCGGACTTCCCTGAGAATAAGCCAAAATTTTGGTTTGAAATGGTATCTATAAGATAAAAAAATCAAACCCTGATTAAATAAACCGTTCCCTTCATTAAAACCCGGTTGTCATCTACATATTCAAAGTCAACCGGGTATTCTTTTGTATAATCAAATGCACATTCTATGGCTCCTGAACCATCATCAAAATCAAAACCATCTCCGGCATTCATAAGGGTAACCAGATCATCTACGGTTCCAGTAAGGAGCGCGCCCCTTTTGCCATCCCATTTCAGGGTTATTGGAAGGCCAGTCAAATCCCGCTCGAATATCTGCATAGGGGTAGTCCCATCTATACAAGGGTGCAAACTACCCTCGTATGTGGAGTATTTATCTTTGTCCAACCATTCAGGCTCGGTATCGAGGACTATATCATCTATCTGCCATTCACAGATTTGAATATCCTCGTATCCGAGTGGTTCCTCTGGGTTCGGAACCCGTATATAGCCATCGCCTATTATTTTATTCAGATAGGGTGTTGGTATCGTTCCCATTTTTAATCCTTTATCTTAGGTTTAATTGTTATTTCATCACTTGCAGGCTGAATATATCTTCGTTCTACAATTTTTCCTCTTATATGTTTCATTGAATCCTCATGTGTTAATAATATAGATTTACCTTGAAATATAGGTAAAATTCTAATAAGTTTTTCTTTTAAGAATTTTTCTTTTCTAAATTGCTTCTTCATTTTTTCATCCATTTTATTCAATCCTTTGGATTTAATAAAATTAATCCATTAATGCGTTTGTAATCAGGTGGAGTTATCTCCGTATCAAGATCTCCCTGTTCATTGAAAAGCATCCATTTCCTTGTACTGACATTCTCATATGTGCTATCCGATGAAGGCGGAAAAGACACCTCACTATCGTCATAGATAGCATCCAATGTATAATAACCCCAATATTCATTCCTTAAAGTATAAGTTATATTATTTTTAAATACTACAGGAAACACATCAAGTCCTATTAATAATTTCTCTTTCGTTTCGGTAGTAAATATCCTTGTAATGTTACTATTGTCTGCATTCTCGACATCAAGCCAAGGCAAAGCCTGTAGGTATGTAGTTATCGGCAAAGGATCACCCGTATAAGCCTCAGCAAGTCCTGTAAGGTGGTATTCGGTATTATTACATTCATATGGGAGATTATGGATTTTACCGTTAACATAAATATGGAATGTCGTAATCGAGACTATATTAGTCTTTCTTACCTGCACATAATCCCCTACCCATGAGCGATATATCATATAGTCAAGCAACTCCGAGTCGTGACTTACATATTTGGTCTTACGGTAGACAAGTGCATCAAAGTTTTCGCTGTGATGTGATTGAAGTATCTGATAACAGGTCTTACGGACATATAAAGGACATCGGTTATATTCTGCAAAGGTCGGGGGTGTATTGCGATATAGATTTATTATATCTTCATCCCCTGATTCTTCTATGAGGGTATCCTTGCAATAAACACCTGTATTGAAGGTAGTCATTTCCGTGTCTTTCTGAGAGCGGATATAATCTAATTCTCCGCCTTCACAGACAGAGAAGATTAATTTTATATCATTGGCTATGGTAGATAGTCCTGTATCGGTTATAAGATGCGTAACAGGGTCAATGGTTTGTCCTGAGATAGTGCCGCCGTCTACAAAATAACATTCATTATTTTCAGGGTCGGAACATCTATGGTATTCATCCCCCATGATAGTTTCTTCTGTAAAGGAATATTTTTCTTTCTGTATTGGTTCGGCCATTTCACTTGTATACCATAAAAAAGTATCCGCCCTTATAATATCCTGTATCTTGTCAGCATCTTCATAATAATTCACTGCACCTACAGAAGCATCATCACCTGAAATTTCCTTATATGTTCTACCTTCATCAAATAAACTGTAGTATATTCTTGGAGTCACGGGTATGGAGTCTATGAAGCTGTCACTCTGATAAGAATTAAAATAAAGAGTGCCGTTTGCACCCGCCCATTGATGCGGTATGGTTATAATTCCGTCATCAACATATCTGCTTATAAACGGTTTGGATTTCATCCGGTATGGGGCAAAAATAAGGGAATCCTCAAGCTGCAGAAAATTATATGTATAATCATATGAACCGGGCAATATTACCTGATATGTCCAAGGCTTGAATATTTCATCTTCCATCGCAGTGTTGAGCAAATACCGTGCCTGCTTACCTGTTTGCTGCTTGGCAACCATGCCGTTTATAACGGATGCTACATTCATGCCGTTACCTTCCACAAGGTATGCGTAATCATCCGGGTCATCATGTATCTCACCATCCCATATCAGCCCGTATTTGCCGTCATCGGTTAAAGTCCATCCAATAAGGGAATTAATCTCGGTAAGCGTTGAATTGATAAGATTGTAATATTTCTTTATAAAGCTACCTGTTGTATCCCCAACGTGGCATATAATCAGTAACTCTCCGATAGCACGCATTAATGGAACATATCGTATATCCTCTACATGGATTTTGAGTATCTGATTTAGATAGACAAGAACTTTATCTCCTACTTTTAACTGGACATTGCTGATTTTGCGGGCTATAGTTCCATCGTCCATGATACATCTGCCTGAATTTCCCACCAGTCTTATGACCTTCCATTTAGGCCATTCAATTTTAAACAGTTTTCTTAAATTCATTTCTTGCCGGACAGAATAAATACCTTACCCTGATCATCTTTAACGGTAATTACCCTATCTCCACTTTTCAGACGTTCATCCGTAAGCACAGGAGCTACCTTACCGGATGATAAAACATGATTGCCATTATTTCTGACTATAAAAATTACATCCTCTCCAAACGGTTCACCGATAAGTTTTTTGAGTAATTTTTTTATATCCATGTTTCTGCTGTGATAATCTGTAAGAATTGTTTTTCTGGTCTTGAATAGACATATTTTTTCCCTGTGATTAGAAATCTGATAAGGTTTCCGTCTGAATCCTCAAGTGTTGTAAGATTCAATTCCCTTCCCTGACCATCAATTATAGTTCCAGTAAATCGCACACAATCACCTTTCTTGATCCAGGGGATAGGCAATAATGTCATATTCATGGTATATTTCTTTCTTAAATTCTCATCCTTCATTTCCTGCCCTGTCTGATTAAGTAACTTGCGACTGAAAAGATTTTCCTGAAATTCAACCTCCATGCCGGTATCATGTACTTCTATTTTTTTAAACCAGAAACTTGTAGTATCATTTGATGATGGTATCGTCCCTCCCCCTCCGCTCTGTCCACCATCTTCAACTATTGAACTGATATTGATGGTAGGACTTACCTTTTTAGGGCCGGGCAACTGACCGGACTGTGTAACAGGGCCTACATTCATTATAAATTTGCCATTATGATAAGATGAAGTTTTTACTCTTATCTGGTCTTTTGATATTGCTTCATAGGCAATAATAGTTTCATCTGACTCTTTAGTTGTCTGAACGCCTGCACTGTCATATTTCGTCTGTTCCTCATAATTATCTTGTATTATGATTCCATCATTAGCATTATATGTATAGGATTCAAGCGTATTGCAAATTTCACTGAGGTATACACCCTGAGAAACTATCGAATCAATATGGTCGGGATATTCAAGGACATGATTTGCTTCCACAACCGTATTTTCTACAAGACAACGAAATTGCTGTGTCCATATCTTCTTTGATTCCTCTACAAAATCCAGACGGGCATAGAAACTATGAGGCCCTCCGCCTGCATATGTGAAATTCTTAATAGTCTCCTCGGCCAATTCATAAGCAAACCCTGTGCCAAGTACATTTAATCCTGCTACCTTATAAATCTTAGATTCCTCTTTTACCAGAATACCGTTAAGCGTATATGTAGTCACAAATTCCCGGATAATAATATCTTCATTCTTGTTTTTTGTTTCGATTATCCTGGTTTCTACCAGTGGCGGATTAGCCCATATGCTATCTCTGTTGGTATTGGCATCATCATCTTCGTCTGTTTCTTCATCCATATCGGTAGATTCTATTTTTTCATCCCGTGATACATAAATGTCTTTTATAGTCTTATTGGGACTGGATTTGGTTAATGTGAAATCCTTTACACTTATATCGTCTATTGCCAATAAGAGGTCAATGGGATACGGATATTCTCTTTTCTTGATAAATACGGTCATATTGCGTATGAAAATATCAACCTTATACATTTCTGTTTGATTCAGAGGCGAAATAAGAGAAAATAGGACATTTGCCACTGTATCGTTATATCCTTTTGATTCCTCAACAGCATTGACAACAGGATAATCTTCCGTATCCCATACACATTCTAATCCTGCCTTTGAGCAAGCCTGATGTGCTACATGAGAGGCCATAATATCACCATATTCCCAAGGAATATCATTACCATATTTATCTGTAATCTCATTGCTTTCCGTGCTTTCCGTAGAGATTCCGAATATCACTCCTCCACCACCAGTCCCACCTCTGCCTATGCCTGCACTTACATGAGTACCATCATCCCCAAAAGGATAATCAAAGAAATATGTTTTTACAAATTGCGTTTCAAGGGCAAGCTTGATTTTATCCCGTCCCTTT
>JAHIRD010000323.1 GCA_018818835.1 Pseudomonadota bacterium | reverse complement strand
TCCAGTGCAGAGTAAATTCAAACCCTGCCAACCCCTTACCACCTTCTGAAACTTGCAGGGTTTTTACGCCAATAGGGACTAGGTTGATAGTTCCATTTGGCTCTACTTTTACAGGCTCACCACCATTAATCTCAATAGTAGTCCCCTGACCCTCGGCACTTACAGGTAAAGCCATCACCGATAGCATCAATGCCAAGATTAAACCGATTGTTATTATTTTCCTTTTCATAATTAATTACTCCTCTTTATTTTTTCATTACTTCCAGCCTGTTATATATTTATCATTATCCCATTTTGTTTACCTCCGTACTATTATTTATCATAATATTACCGCCCCCTTCCCTTATCGTACTTCTCCAAATCTGACTGTCTGCGCCTCCTTGCCCCTTGCGCTTTGACGGAATCTCTAGTTATTCCTTGTTTATGATGACTTCTCTTGGGTCGGAAATATTCATTATCATCCATCGCTGCTCGGCGGAAATCCCTTAACATTCTGAGTGGGTCACGCCTTTCACCAACTCCAACAAATCCTTTAGGTGCAGAGAACCAACCTTTCTTCTCATATAAGTTTAGTATAGCCCTATGTATTTCATCGGGGCTATATCCTCTTCGTCTCAGATTACCCACATAGAGCCTTCGTGACCTTATCATCCGTTGGAGATAAATTGCAGGGTCAGTTTTGCCTAGTGCTTTGTTTCTGCGGAAGGTTGTATAGCGTGTTCCGTAGACAATTTCCATCGCCTCCCAATCCTCAAACCCAGATTTGAGTAGCAAGTTATAACGCTGTGCATAGTATCCTGTTGACTTCCTTTTGTATTTAACCATTTCATTTACTCCTTATCTGATTATCTACGACTACTAATATTACCACTCAAACCAACTTCACCTCTATACCTGTTAATTGTTTTAGCCAAGCCAACTTAGTTCTGGTGTCTCTCGTGAGTACACCCTTAACATCTTCAACCACAGTAGAGCCGTCTTGTATGTATCTAAAATCGGCTTTGTAAGTAATCTTAGGTTTCTTACAAAGAATAAACTTGGGTTGATATTCTAAGTGGTTGATTTTACCACCACGTTCTAATAGAGTAAGAGCCTCCCCTCGTGTTGCCTCTTTCTTGCTGGCAAATTCACGCTGGCATATTTCTGAGTAGGTTCTCATTGCCCCATATTTGTTCACAGTCTTTCCTTCTCCTCCCCATACTCTCTAGGGTTGATACTCATCAATCAATCTCCGATAATAAAGGTCGTTTGTTACCATTGCGTTCTATTTCTTGGGGATGTATTAAGTGTCTCATTTGTAAATCAAATATATTTAATAGTATCTTATCTCGCTCTTTTTGCTTAGGTATCTTATCGTATATCTTTGATAAAGTAATTCCTTCGTTAGCATGTATAAAAGCTAATGTTCGGTAATGTTTTAAGAATATGCGATTAAACCACTTTGGGCGTCTTAATATCTCTTCACCTTCCAGCGAAGTATAGTAAGTATATTCAGGAGAGGATTCAACCAAAGATTTTAATACTTGATTTGTAAGAGATACGAAGGTAGATAGTATAGCTATAGTATGTTCCGTATTTTCCTTTTCGTGGTCAAACCGCACATGAACCTCACAGCGATGCTTTGACCAATATCCTGTAAACACCTCATTACAATAAGGGCATTGAGTTTTACCGTTTATGGTCAAATCGCTATAGGCATCCTTAAGTTCTCGTTTATTCATTTCAGCACTGAATCTGAGTTGTCTAATTTCTTGCATAGCATCAAATGGGATATGTCCACTATGGTATCCTTTAAATGTTTTCATTATTCCTTACTCCTCCCCAGACTCTCTATGTATGATTTACGAGTTTATAAAGCCTTGAATTTTAGTAGAATGAGAGGTGGTAATGCAAACGCCAAAACTAATAATGGACTACAGTAAGAAGCAATAAGTTGAGCTTTGCCTACTTCGTGAAACCATTCCTTTGTAGTTACTCCGATTAAGCAGAGAATGCCAAGTATTAACATATCAGATATTACTAAGATAATCATTCCCCTTTTTTTCATTTTCATTCCGTCTCCTTGTTTATTTTACTTCTCCTTCACAGACTCTCTATTGATGCACTTCAGTTTTGTGCCAATCTCTAAAGCCTTCGATTTGTTGTATCAACTCTTGGATTACCTCTGATGATTTGCGGTTCATGTCTGCATCCGAGCGCTTGAAGTTAATAGTATAATCTGTGTCACCCTTTTGAATTGTTAGCGATGTTTTTCTTTTACTCATTCCTTCTCCTCCCCATACTCTCTAGGGTAGGTGCCCGCTATCCATTCCCTTGATTTCTTTTGTCGTTGCCTTTTATCCTCTATCACGTCACATATCATCGGAATTACCATCATCATTATCCCTACGATAATCATTATGGTATAAATAATACCACTTCCATCATTGGAATTAGAATGAAAAAGACTTGCCCCAACCATAAACAGAATAAACCCGACAAATAAACTTGCGATACTTTTCATTATTCCTTCTCCTTCCCAGACTCTCTAGGGTTGATACCCATGCCACCAATATCTATACAAGGTCTATAAGCAATAATCAAGCAGGTACACCAAACCATAAATAAGTTGAAAGGAATAAAGATGTAAAGTGGGCTATTCCACCAAATTACAATTATGGCATATGGCACGAATAAGGCGTTCCATGAACTAGGTAATTGCGGCATGTTTATCGGTTCATATATTTTTCATGTAGGATTGTAGAAGTAATCTAATACAATAGGAGTATTGATATAATGCCATGCTTGTAGCACAAAG
>JAHIRD010000247.1 GCA_018818835.1 Pseudomonadota bacterium | reverse complement strand
CAGAACTACTTCGGGCGCTACCGAAGGCTTCCCGAATTGGAGAATGCTGAACAGCGAATGCTCCTCAGCAGTGAGAGGTGGAAGATCGAACGTGCGCAGCGTCAGGGGGTTAACTATGCCATACAGGGGACGGTGGCAGATCTCTTCAAGATAGCTTTGGTGAGGGTGCATGACCTTCTGAAAGGTAAGCTAACTCGCCTAGTTATGCCCATCCATGATGAGATTGTTCTCTATTACCACAGATCGGAAATGTCGTTACTGCCGCAAATCAAACACGAAATGGAGGACTTCGATTTCTCCGTCCCCATCATCGCAGAAGTGGCCTACTCCACCTTGTCCTGGGCGGACAAGCAAGAGCTTAAAGTAGCGTAGTTCTTACGTTCTTTTTCACGTCGTTTTTTCAGCTCGCCGGGTTAATACATGGGGCAAGAGGAGATTTTCATGGGCAGACCACCACCAGATTTGAATGGACCTCACCTTCAGGTGAATCTCAATATTGACGGTGTCGACTTCCAGCGTGAGCTTGGAGACGACATACCCATCTCTGGGAGCGATCTCAGCGGTGAGTTCATGGAGCACAGTGATCGCTTCGCTTGGTGGGCAACAGTAACAGAACTAGCCCGCGACAAGGTAGCACGCACCAAGTATCAGCTGGACCGCATCTATGCGATCAAGGACCACGCAGTCCGTCTGGAGCTGACTTTGGCTAAGGCCAAGGCCACTGAGAAGGTTGTCGAAAACACGGTAATCACCAGTAAAGAGTACCAGGAATGCATGTTCGACTTGCTGGAATCGAAGAAGCAGCTGGGACTTGCCGTGGCTGGGAAAGAGGCGCTGACACAGCGCAAAGACATGTTGATCTCCTTGGGGGCCAACATGCGAGCCGAGGGCAGCAGCTCGAACCTGTCTATTCTCAAGGATGCTGCCAAGCAGCGCTACCAAGAACGTCAAGCTGAGAAACTACGTGAGGAAGCAAACTCAACCACAAAGATCAACACGAAACCGCCAGTTGGTAAAAAGCCGGTTGGCAAGTAGACAACAAAACTAAGGAGCGAGAGAGAACGACTATGGCACACAAAACCGACATGGCGAAAGCCAAGCAAAAGGGCGAGGAAGAGCGTGAACGAGCTGCAAAGCAGGCATCGTTCGGTCGTCGCATCGAAGCCTACAAGGCCACGGTAGGCGACAACATCCTACGGCTCATGCCCCCCTGGACCGGTGAGGGGCCAAACCGTAATCAGTGGTGGCGTGAGGTCTGGATGCACTTCGGTGTCCAGAATCTGGAGGCTCCGGACGAGGACAGCTTCGGCTTCAGAGTCCCGTGTCCTCGCAGAAGCCCTGACGGCAAGGAGGTCGTCGGTGGGGGCGAGACACCTCGTTGCAAGGTCTGCGAGTTGGTTGAGGAGCTGAAGGCTAGTGAGAACCCTGCTGATGCCGAGGCTGCCAAGCAGCTTCGCGCCAAGATGCAGGTATACACCAACATCATCGACACTACAGACCCGGTGTGGACCGAGGATGATGTCACCAAGAAGAAGGCCGACGGCTGTCCTGAGCAGTACCTTCCTGAGATCGGTTCTCCCAAGGTGCAGGTGTACAATTTCGGCCCAACAATCTTCAAGGGGTTGCTCGACGCCTACAGTGACGACGTGGACCTGGCGGATCTGGACGAGGGGCACAATGTGGTGATCACCCGTGAGGGTGAGGGGCTCAAGACCAAGTACCGTGTGCGGGCTCAGATGAAGGCGTCTGTTGCTACCATCAAGGACGCACAGCTCGATGATTCCATGTGGAACCTGGATTCTGCGATCCCCTACTTCAGCGACGAGCAGATCGAACTCATCCTATCGGGTGCGTCCTTCGCAGACGTAATGGCACTGAATGCTGCTCCCGTCGAGGAGAAGAAGCAGCTTCCAAAGGCAGCAGGCAAGCCCAAGGCCAAGGCAAAAGCAAAGGAAGAGGAGCATGAGGAGCCCGCCGCAGAAGAAGAGTCTGAGGACCCGAGCGTGCTCACTGTGGAGCGCATTCCTGTGGACGGGGACGGCGACATCCTGTTCGATCAACTGACGGACGAGCAGATCGAGAATGCAGACAACGCCGAGGTCACCATCACCAACAGCAACGGTGACGAGTACGGCCCTCACGTTTCCTGCTATGGAGACATGAACGAGTACAAGGAGGACGACTCGGGCTGTCAAGAGTGTGGTCTCTTCGAGCGCTGCGGCACCCGTATCAAGGCCAAGGAAGCTGCCGCAAAGGCTGCTGCAGCCAAGAAGAAGGGCGCGCCTGGTAAAGGCAAGCCCAAAGCAGGCAAGGTCGCAGCCAAGCCCAAGGCGGGCAAGGGGAATGGCACGGCCAAGGCAAAGGCCAAAGAGCCCGCTCCTGCATCTGATCCAGACGACCTGGAGGCTCAGATGCTCGCTGCCATGGGTAAGTAGTAGGGCGCATGGAGCATCAGGCTGGGATGTGTGCCCAGGGTTCTAGTGGCATCAGAACCCGACCTTTCGGTGGTCTAGTTGCGAGTCGGACCTAGCTAATCCCAGTAGCTCTCTCCGGTTGGGGCATTTCCTGGAGAGAGCAACTCGCATGTTTGATCTGCCTGGTGGGAGTCAAAAATTGGAGTGAAAATGCCTGGTCCAGTTAGTGAGTCCTATAAGCCACCTTCTGATGCTGAGTTGCGCAGGCGATGGGTGAAAGAGTGGCGAGATAACCTGGGGGCAAAGGGCTTTCGCTACTTTGTGCTCAAGGCTGCCGATATCTTCGAGGCCCTGACACCCAAGCAGCTGCAGAAGTTCGATGACATGTTGGAGATTATCGAAAAACATCGGCAGAGTGAGAGCAAGCCCCCAAGTCTCAAATATTGGGTGTTTGCTAGGCACTGGCCCGGATCACACGCAGTTAAGACTGCGATGGAGACCGCTCTGGGCCACTCGATTGGAGAGCCCTATGACTTTCGACAGAATAGTGGCAAGCGGAGAAAGTGATTGATGGACTACAAAGACATGCGTTCAGTCGACCCAAAGTGCTGTTTAGCGTCGGTGCTGCGACGCGAAGATCAACAGGCACATCTCCATCAGTGCGCACGGAAACCCGCAAAGGGATCTAAGTACTGCTATCAGCATGGCGGTTTTCCGGACATTGTAGAGAAGATCTGGGTGGCTTACGGAGATCGTGATTGGTTTGAGGACACTGTAGTTCATACGAAGCAGATCAATGTGAAAATTACAAAGAAGCAACTGCGGTTTTCTGGTCAAGACCCAGAAGTGGGCTTTGCAACGGTTCTGGGTCGAGAGGTGTTAGATAAGGGGACCTGTGTGGGTAGCCGATATCGGACTTACCTTGGAACTACACGTCGAGAGGCTCTGACACGATTGTTAGCACGGTTGAAGCATGATTTGAAGGTTGCGCAGGAGAACATAACCAAGCTTCAGACTACAGTCAAACAGATCCTAGTAATGGTGAAGGAGTAGGCAGTGGTAAAGAAATCAAGGAAGGTTGGCAAGCATGTAGTTCCTGGAAAGAAGCCCAAGTTCGACCCCAAGCCCAAGGCTGCCCGTACAGATGACCAGGAGACCGCTGACAAGCTCGTGGACATTGCTGTAGCTTCCATCATCAAGGACTATGGCAAGGGCTCTGTGATGCGTCTGACAGACCGTATGATGCTTCCCAAAAGCGAGATTATCTCCAGCGGGTCTTTGGGGCTAGACATCGCTCTGGGTGTTGGAGGCTACCCCCGAGGGCGCATCATGGAGGTGTACGGCCCGGCGTCGACAGGTAAGACTACACTTTCTCTTACTGCCATCTCCCAAGCCCAGAAGCTAGGGCTCAACTGCGCCTTCATTGACGCTGAACACGCACTGGAGACTGAGTACGCGGAAGCCCTGGGGATCGACTTGAGCCAACTGCTGGTGTCTCAGCCAGACTACGGAGAGCAGGCCCTGGAGATCGCCGACCGCTTCAGCCGTGGTGGTGTGGGTGTTATCGTCATTGACTCAGTGGCTGCTCTGACGCCCAAGGCTGAACTAGAGGGCGAAATGGGATCACATCATGTGGGGCTTCAAGCACGCCTTATGAGCCAGGCCATGCGCAAGCTCACTGCTACCGTCTCCAAGAGCAACACTCTGGTGATCTTCATAAATCAGACGAGGCAAAAAATTGGCATAATGTATGGCGACCCCACTACGACGAGTGGGGGAACTGCGCTCAAGTTTTACGCCAGTCTACGGTTGGAGATCAAGCGCATTGGGGCTGTTAAAAAGGGTGATACTATCATTGGCAACCGAACCCAGGTCCGTGTGGTCAAGAACAAGGTGGCCCCTCCCTTCAAGTCAACTGAGTTCGATCTCATCTATGGCAAGGGCATCAGCTATGCAGGTGAGATTCTCGATACCGCTGTAGGGCAAGACATCATTAACAAGAGCGGTGCCTGGTACTCCTACGGCAATGAACAAATCGGGCAAGGCCGTGAGGCTTCT
>JAHIRD010000248.1 GCA_018818835.1 Pseudomonadota bacterium | reverse complement strand
TGAAGAATTAAGAAAAGAAATTAATAAGCAAATTTCAGACACTACAAAATGAAAAAAAATTAATTCAATTCGTCAAATAAATCAATACCACTTTTTTTAAGCAATTTTTCAAGTTTAAGCAATTTTAAAGCAAATTCTCTCGGGCTTAACTCATAAAAATCATTTTCCAACTTTTTCCAAAAAACATTAAAAATAATCTTTCTGCTCTTTCCGTCGTGCTTCAGCATTTCCTCTACTTCTATCTTTCCTTTTTCTGTGATTTTTAAGCCGTTAAGTTTTCCCTCTTGATTAAGTTCTTCTATGGCTTTTTTTAGTATTTCGTTCATTTTCCTGTTCTGTTTTTACTGCATTCTTCACAAAGTCCTTTTTTAGTTTCTTGATTGTAATATTTTCCTCTGACTTCCAATTCTAATGCAATAGACAAAGGATTATCATCTAAAATAACTACATAAGTTTTATACTTTTTTTCACAAATGCTACAAGTCCAATCTTCAATCTTTTCTTCTTTTTTTTCTGAACTCATTGCATCAACCCTTATCATCATAGGATAACCAATAATAAGTTTAAGATATGTTAATGGTTTTGCGAAGTTCTTTGTATTTATTCCCTGCACATCAAATTCTCCTGTAATTATTATTTCTTCTGTCATTTTATTTTCTCCATTTCATTCCTTACCTCAAAGATTTCTATAATTTTTCTTTCCAAATAATGTTTAAATCTATCCAAAGGAGGCATAGTTAAAACTTCCTTTAACTCCTCAACTTTTTGTTTTTTATAAATTGCTAGGGCTTTTTCTAATTGTTTAAATGTAATTGCATCTGTTTCTGGATGATTAACTATAAATTCTGTTAATTTCTCATAACTATTGGGTGCAAATTCTTTCAAAGTATCCTTCAAAATAACCTTTGCTTCTTCGTTCATTTCAGCATTTCCATCATTATATGATTATAGACATTTTCTATTTCTTCTGGTTTAGCGTCTTTGGTTTCCAATAAAAATTTTATTCTCTCTTTTAATAAAGGAAACATTACCCCCCCGGCATCTTTTTTAATCACTTCTATGCTTAACAAACTTTTAGAAAATTGAGATATATGTGACCTTTGACTTCCTCCCTCTTTCCATAAAAAACAATTTTTAATTAATTCAACACCCTTTATACCCTTACCTTGAGATTCTATATACTTCAACATTTTTTTCTCTTTATCGTTAAGAGTTTCAATATCAGACAAAATCTTATTCTTTGCCTCTTCTAAAAAGTCTTTCTTTATTTTTTCCAAAGGTGCAATTTTATAAGTTACTGCTCCTGCTTTCGGCACTCTTGCAAGGATTTCTTTAATTATACTTTCCTTATCAAAATTTACATCAGTTACAGATTGGTTAGTTTTAGGTGTAACTTGTGTAACTGGAATTTTCTGCAAAACCCTCATAACTATTTCATCTTCATTAACAGCACTTGCCTGATTTTTTAAATTAAACAATTCCTTATAAACCAAAGAAATTGTCTCGTTTATCTGCTGGAATTTATTGAAAAAATCATTCCTGTTAGAGATAAAATCTTCTCTTAATTCATTAATTCTTTTTGAATAATCAATAGTTTTCTCTTCAGAAATTCTGATTGTTTCCTGTTTCTGAACAATCTGATAAGGAGCAATATGAGCTGGTTGCTCTAAATCCTCAACTTTAATTTTTCCTAAAGCAACTTTTTTCGCGGTTTTATCATCAAGCCAAGATGGTTGTGAATAGCATTTTTTTACAAATTCTGATGTTGCAACAAAAAAATTTCCTTTTTTTAATGTTGCTATATCTTCTGGGTTTGGCTTTAGTTTTTTAGATAGAGGTATCTGCTCTAAAGTTCTTTTTATCTCGTTAATTTCTGTCTGATAGCCTAAAATCCAGTTGCTTACCTG
This sequence comes from Pseudomonadota bacterium, assembly GCA_018818835.1. Classification (GTDB taxonomy): domain Bacteria; phylum Desulfobacterota; class Desulfobacteria; order Desulfobacterales; family Desulfolunaceae; genus JAHIRD01. The sequence continues at coordinate 1,751 of JAHIRD010000248.1, read as the reverse complement.
CTTTAAAATAGTCTTACTAACTCCTGTGATGTCCTGGCTGTCAAGAAATAAAAAATTATTATTTGTTGCTCCCTGACGGATAAATGCTTCTGCAGGTCTTTTAACAGGATTTCCTAATTTTTCAGGCAGATATTTCCAGCATTCTGGAATTATCACTAAAGTATTTTTTTCTTTGTTTAAAACTTCTTCCAAGATACTTTTTATGATTATTTCCTGAGTTTCCTCTTTAAATCTCTCCAAATCCATTATATTTATCCCATCTTTGATGTCTAAAGTATGAGAAAGAGGAGCATACTGCAATTCAGGAATTATCTTATCTAAATATGCCTGAAGAGAGATTAAAACACTTTTGTCTAATTCTCTTAATTTTCCTTCTGCTAATGCATTATCAATATTTTTTTTAAATTCAAGCAGGTTAGTTGCTGTTTTAGAATATCTTATGATCCAGCTTCTTTCAAATTTTAATTTTTCTTTTCTACTTGCTTCTAATAATTCAGAGGCATATTCCCAATCAAAAGTTTCCTTATAAAATGGCGGAATTATTGCCCCCTCTGTTATTGCCTTTTCCCCTATTTTTGTTTTTATTATTATGGCCCTTAATCCGCTTCTTTTAATAAGCCCCATAACTGCTGTTGTCTTCCCTGACTCATTTGTTAAACCAGTAATAACTGTGTGAGAGATAGGAATTTCTATCTCTTTTCCTGTTTCTATTTCATATCCAAAGTGAATTTTATTTTTTTTCATTTTTTATTTTTTTAAAAAGTTTTTCAAAGCATTCCTCACATAATTTCCAGTGGGCCGAAGGATTTCTGTCTTTTGCCTTGTCGGGTTCTACAATTACTGCATCTTCCGGATAAATTAATTCTCCACACTCATCACACTTTTGATTTATGTAAGCCTTTTTCTTATTAATTAACATATATAAGTTAAGAAATAGGGGTTTATAAATATTTCTATTGGAAAGATTTAAATAAAAAGAGGGCTTCTTTTAATTATGCCAGAAGTTTGCCTCGAACACATTAAAGAAAACAGATATCATATAGTGGATTGCCAGACTGGAAGACCAACTAGTTTGGCTGTCGGAAAAGCAAGAACAAAACGAGCTCCATCTGCTTATAATCTTCATATGAAAGAATGTATTAAAAGAACATCAGGCCCTATTCAAGAAAGATTTAAATCATGCGCAGCAGAGTATAAGAAGAAAAAATGAAAGAAAGAATTTGTCTTGTTGCAACTAAAGAAGACCTAACAAGATGGGACGAATTAAGTGCAAAGGGGTGGTTAAATTTAACTAAAGAAGAATTAAAAGAGCTTGAGGAAATAGCAAAGAAAAAATAAAATGCCAAAAGTAGAAATTGAATTTCCAGCACCAAGACCTGCAGAAGTTAATACAATAATGGCTCCTAAATATGTTCCATTAATAGAGGATAACTTACAAGCAGGCAAAGGTTCGATACCTGGAAAAACTAAAAGCGAAGAAGTTGAAATTATAGATGATGGTCTTATAGCAGGATTGGGGTGTGTGCCGGGTTAAGATGGAAGAAACTTTTTGTGAGTTATTAGAAAAAGCAATAATCGACGAGAAAGAAGCGATTGAAGGATATGAAAAATTTAAAGAAGCAGAAGACCTATCTCCTTTAGACAGAAGTTTAATTTTTAGAGGAAATATTCTTCCAATAATAAAAGATGAAGAAAAACATCTTAATATACTAAAAGATATAAAGAGTGAAGTTTGTAAATAATGGCATATG
>JAHIRD010000205.1 GCA_018818835.1 Pseudomonadota bacterium | reverse complement strand
AGTAAATCTCCCAGAATGGTATCTCATTACCTTGATCATCAGTAAAGAAACCTATGCCCCCTGGGGGAGAATAAACTGCTGACACTTCCCCTTTGTGAAGAGAATAAATACGATGGATATAGCCACTTTTACCGGTTATAGCAACAACCGTTGGCTCATTCATGTGGTATGGTTTTTCCTCATAGATTAGTTCTTTCATTTCTCTCTCCCAGCTTTCTTTATAGAATGTTTCCCGCGGGGCTACTCGCTATCGACCTTTATCACCCCCAATGGCTAATTAGACCGCTACTGTAACTCCTTTTCGCTTTCACCCCGCGGGGGTGGATATTGCTCATCAAATAATCGTGCTAAGTAATCAAGGCCCTCATCTGTGGTCATATCGTTGAACTGAGGCAAAAGATTTAAAGGTATGGTGGCAGCTTTGACTGTTTGTACTTCATTCTCAGTCATAGTGAGGACTGTTTTTGTTGCCAGGAGCTGTTTCGCTTCTCTAAAGATGTTTTCAGGCATGTGGTTTCCTTTCTTTTACTCTAGTTACTGACCTGTATAGAATTCAATATCTGCTTCCCTTTAGGCTTAGGGGGATGGTTTATATATTGCATAGTGCCTCACAAATCTACCATCGCTCTCAATATCCTCTTGGATTGCCCCGCATATTTCACACCAATAAATCGCAATGTCCTCATTCTCACTACCGTCATAAGCGCTCACATTGATTAATTTAAGTTTATGGTTGTGTTTCTTCTCCCGTGTCTCTTTATCCATGTTTTCGCCTCCCTTTCTTTAATACTAAGGTGTTGTGTCCTACAAAGGATAAACTTTACATTCATTTAGTATTTTAATACATCGCTTACAAGTCGGTTGCCCCTCATCATATTCAATTGAGAATGACTTAGCTCCACATATCGGCTTATCATGGTTGTAGGGATTGGGTATGTGTCTTTTATAATCTGAATTTGAAGTTGTATGCCTACTAATGACATAAACGAGTTTCATATATAGCTTCCTTTCTTGACCGGAAGGAACGGGGTGTGGTAGAATAGGGGTGCTTTAGGTAAGGAGTTCGGTTGACCCCGCCCCTCCAGCATCAAGCCGCTTGAGTTTTAAGCTCGGCGGCTTGAGTATTTTTCGTAACTTTTCTTAGGTAGTCTTTAGGAATAATAGCTTTAGGTTGATTATCCTCCCCGAAAACAAGAATGCTACAGCCAGGATGTTTCTCAAGCTGAGTCCATTGGCGCGGCCAGAGTCTGATGCTACCATGCTGGGGATGATATTTTACCTCAAAGCCTTGTCCATCAGGAGTAGTGAAATCTGGACTCCTATTGTTGTTGAAACTAATCTGGTTCTCTGGGTACCCAGTAGTTTTGGAGATCCATTTAAGTGCTTTAGCTTCTATGTGATTCACCGTCCCTCTTTTCCTTGAGGGTTTTAACCTCATCAATACTTAGGTAGTCTTGTCCTGCTATATGGACTGGGTGAAGCACCCCCTTTTTAATCCAGCGGTAGACTGTAGTAAAATGTACATCAAGGTATTTAGTTGCCTCTAGGACGGTTGTTAGGTCATCTGGTGTGAATAAGATAGTCGGCTTTAGCATATCCATGATAATACATTAGCATAAGGCTATCCTTTTGTCAATCCCCAATTTTTTCCTTTTCCACGGGGACTTGCCAGGTTATTATCTTGCAGAATGGACACCTAGCAAACCTTCCCTTGAAGAGGGTATTAACATACTCCACCGGTCCGGCATCCTTATTGCATTTTGTGCATTTCCAGCGCATTATTCAGCTCCTTTCAGGTAATGCTTCATGTACTCATTTAACTGGTCGCCCAATAGCTTGCCTTTCTCCTTATCTACTAACATCAGATTACCTATAAGACAGCATAATTCCTCCCCAACATTCCACCTCTCCTGCTTCTTGGCTTCCTCAACTGCCTTAACACCTCTATCTATAATCTTGTTAGTAGTTGTTATCCATTCCTCATCCTTCTGCTTCTCTATGATGGGCTGGGCTTTGGCTAGTTGGTCTTGATTAAGTCTTTCAGTGAGATATTTAAATGATGGTCTGTATAACTGCCCACACTCAAAAAATATCTGTTCTACTTCCTCTGGTGTCAGCAACAATTTCTCATTAGTCATTTTTTACCTCCTTATCATTAAAGACTTCACAGATTTTATTTGTGGGTTTGATACCAAGGTCTTCGCAAGATCGTGGAGGAGGTGGGTGAGAGAAGAATGAGCAATCTCCACAAGTCTTTGTTGCTTCCTTAACCACCTCAATCTGCTTAACCGCCTTAACCTCTTTTCTTATATTATATCGCTTGAGCCACACCATTATTAGCTTATTCAGTTGCCCCTCAGCTTTTTCCTCTCCGT
>JAHIRD010000125.1 GCA_018818835.1 Pseudomonadota bacterium | reverse complement strand
TTTCTTCCCATGGCATTTTCGTGATCAGTGACAACAGCGGAGATGGATAAAGGCAAACCGGCTTTCAATACACCCTGGGGCACACTGAAAACATACCTGGCCTGACGGGCATATTCGCTTTCTTTCTTCCCGTATTTTTCAGCATATTCGACTGAGTAGAGTGCCTCAATTTCATCGTAAATACTGGAAAAAGCTTGAACAACGACGCCGTCCCCTCCAACTATGCTTGTTTCTCCAAAACGTTCCAGTTCAGAGTCATCAGATAGCAGGCTGAGTTTGACACCATTGGCATAAACATCAATATCATTTGAAATGAGTTTACTATCATCAGTGACAACGACTCCGACTTGTAAATTTCGTGCTCCGGCAACTATTTTCTGGTCCTGTGCCGGTGAAACGATTCTGACCTGAGGCGCCATGTTTTCAAGGGGATGAACAATGAAGCTTCTCGTCGTTTTATTTGACAGATTATCGATTACAACCACATCGTATTGAGTGGAAATATTCTGGTCATATGTTATTTCCGACTCGGTACGTTCCTGAATCTTGTTTAATTCAGGGCAACTTGCCTGGAATTCCTCTTTGAAGACTTCAATCCGGTTCCCACTTGAATCGATTCTGTAAATTGTAAATAATTCAAGGCCGGAGTCATCCCAGATCTCGGAATCAAGTTTGAAATCACTACCCGTTTTAACCCAAAACTCACCATAATCAACACGTGTGGGATCATTAAAAATATTTAAATAACTCCCATACTGGTTTTTATTAAAAGAGAATTTACTAAACGTTAATTCCGGTGGGTTATTTAAAACAACAGGAAAGGTCAAGGTTTGTGTCTGGGTATTTCCGGAAAGATCCTCGGCAATGATAAGAAGTTCAAGATCGTTTTGTGAATAATCCTCGGCCAAATGATAGGGTAATGTGTATTTTTCTTTCTTTTCAACACCGGCTATTTCAAGGCACGTCCGGGTATTGTTCTCGATCAGCTTCAAAACCGACACCCATTGGGAATTATCCTTAACATCCAGAGTGATATCTATGGTTTTTCCTGGTGGAACTTCGATTCCATTCCCAGGTGATACAACGACGATCGAGGGAGGCTCCTCATCCGTTACCATGTCCCGTTCAGAACGTATTTTAAGGGGGACTTTATCCCTATGAATGGACTGGTAATCCGTACCATGGGCAAGAATTGTATATTGTTTAGCGTCCTCAATCGTTGGGACAAACGAATTCGACTCTGACTCGTCAAAGGGTTTTACCGCCCCGTAAAGACTATTCAAAGAATAATTTGTAAAAGGTTTTGGATAGGTAACAAGGCTTGTACTTCCTATGGCTGCGATTTCATCGTCATCGTCATTGATCACTTTCTGCCTGATAAATACTGTCGATACGATACGATTTTTAGTATCAATACTTTTTGAATCGATTCGAATCTTTTTTAACCACGTCTGAATAGAGTTTCCGTTCCCATCCTTAACTTCCGGCGTAATAATCAGTGTATGAACAGTTTTCCCGGAACCAGCCATAAAGTCATACAGATTGATTCCGTCGCCCTCGGTATCTGTCTCATCCAAGGAATCACTGGCACCATCACAAAGATCACCGATATATCGATCAATATGGTAAATGATGGTATATTCATCACCGAAATTGATTTTCAGGCGGCTGTTTACACTATTTAAGGAATCCTTTGCCGGCCAGACCCGCATGACTGTTCCTGTTTGCCCGGCTAATGTTTCAATGTATTTTTGATCAAGAAGATAAATCTGACCCGACAGGTTATCCGCTTCAGGATAATTAATATCAATAAACGGAATTCCAAAATACCAATAATCGTATCCGAAATTATCTGAGAACACATTATCACTCGGGTCTTCAAGGTATTCGTTATACCCTATAAACCCTACCGGATCACGAAACTCGCCATCCATCATACCGTTTAAAGTGGTAAACAACTGAAAATATTTTAAGGGTAATGCAACCGCTGTATAATCATCCTCTATTCTCACTATCTGAGAAGCGAGGCTTCCTTTAATGACAGAATTACCGGATTGGGGTGATGGAATCGACAATAGTGGTGGATTATCCTCAACAACGGTCACTGACCTTTCTTTAACAGATGCGTTGCCAAAAATATCCTCCGCTTCGACCACTAGAATAAACGAATTATTTTCTATGGAATCAAAGGCTGACATTCCTGGTATTTCACCGACGTGTCCAAATCCAGTTGACGTTAAACCCGATTCTTCGAACAGAGGTGTATCTTCTTGCCCTTTCAGATAAACCCGGTAGGATGATACCCCCCTCAAGTCCCTGATATATACCGAGTAAAATAAATACTGCCCTTCATAAACAGTCTCACCCGGATTGATAATCTCAATTTCAGGACCGTCTTTATCTTTGAGGACATGGAAATCAATATGTGTGGACTCCGCTATATTGATTCCGTTATCCTCTGCCCTGATTACAAGCGAATAGCCCTCACTCTGAAGCGTTTCAAAGGACTGGGGCAGTAACACGCTTGCCTTGTAATCCTTAAAAAATCTTCTTCCTGTGATCAATGAGCCGAACGAATCAGGATTTGGTGCTGTCAGTGTCTCGATACGAACCGTTTCCAGAATGTGTTGACGTTCTTCAAGGTCGTATTCGTTGTTGTTTTCATCAATCAACAAAACATTTATTTTACCGACATACATATTGTCGCTGGCGGTACATTTGACTGTAAAATATGAGCCGGGCACCACGCTTATGGAATCCTTTGGCGTTTCGACAACAATTTCAGGTTTTTCAAGATCGTCGAGAATTTCAAATTCCAGAAGTGCTTCGGACACATTATTGCTGTCATCGGTCACGCGAACACCTATGGAAACCTGAGGTTCTCCTGCTTCCGGCTTATGCGGCGCATACATAGCACATGAAACAAGATTATCATTTTCCATGGCCTGTTCCAGACCTGTTCCGGTTAATGATTTGGAAAACAACGGTATCGGATTCCCATCCTTACGAATGAAAAACTCAACTGAAGAAACACGGTTGTTGTCATTGACAACGGCAGACAGGGTAAATGCCTCTCCCTCAACCAATCGGGAGCCGGAAGGAGGGTTTTTAAGAAATACTGTTGGCGGCTGGTCCGATATTAACGAATAAGTCCAGGTGCTTTCTGACTCATTTCCGTACATGTCCGATGCAACAATTCGAATTGGCAGTTCATTGCCTGTACCGGGTACATCATAAGAAAGGCTCAGTGTATGATCAATTGTTCCGACATTGTCGATATGATAAATCTGATCAACACCACAAAAAACCTGAATACGATTAAGTATTGATTCATCAATAACTTTAATACTTATTTCCGTGTGGGATCCGTTAAATAGAACGCTACCCTGTACAGGTTTCGTAATTGTAATTGAAGGGCCATGGGTTTCTCCACGAACAGGGATTGTAAAACCATATGATTCGGATAAACGCCCTGTGATATCGGTGGCGATTATTTCTGCGTTAAGCGTGTGACTGGAATTGCTCAACAATAGCGGATTTAAGTCAATGTCAACATAAGCCCTGATGTTCGTTCCCGGGTTAAAATCAGAGGGTTGGGTCATATTTTTTGTAAGAATCGGATTCACTGAACCATCACTATAAAGTGATACCGATAAAGCGTTCACACCACGATCATCTGTCGCTTGTACACCAAAGATAACCTTATCTTTTGAATAATAATAATCACGTTCAGGATAGACTGCCGTAACAACAGGGGGAGAGTCTTTGATTACTCCGATGACAATCTCGGATATTGAGCTGTTCCCTGCTGCATCGGTGGCTTTTACTTCTACCGGATAGCGGTCGAACACAACATTCGGTGAATTTGAAAAAACAGGGGCTTGGACCAATTTAACGGCTGAAAAAGCGCTGAGCGCTCCAGGAATCTGCTGTGGTTTAAATTCATCACCTGACAACAGATGCTCCAAATTCCCTGTCAGATAATATTGCCCACCAATTTTCTGAACACCTCTCAATTCTAATTCGGAAACCTGGAGATTATCAAAACCGGAAGCTTTTAAAACAATAACAGAATTTTCAATAACGGATGCTATCTCATCACCCGCAACAACTGATGTAATCACAGGTGAAACAATATTTACAACAGGTGGCTGATTATCTTTTCCAAGGGTAACATGCACTGCGGGACTGAACGTTTCTTGATTTTTTGAATCTATTGCCTTTGCTTTCAACACCAGCTCTTTTTCACCGATAAAGTCTTTGTCCGTATTGTGAATACAATGAAAGGGAAACGTTGAATCCGAGCCGACAAGAGAATCGTCAATAAAAAAATCAACTCGTTGAATACTTACGTCATCGACTGCATCGGCTCGAATCTCAACAGGCAATCCCGATATAAACTGAGCCCCTTCAATGGGGCTTACAATAGACACATTGGGTGGTAAATCATCCCTGACTGGAATGGTGAGTATTTCTGACGTTGCTGTCAATCCCTGGAAGTCAGTAGCCGTCAATTGAAACTTCAGAGTTGTCCCTATGGTTTCATTTCCAATTCGATAATTGAAAATATGAGACTCTTTTTTTATATCAATGCTTCCCGAATTATTTGGTTTACAAATAAAGGTATCCACAACCTGACCGTTGACGGACAAATCAATGGCCATACCGGCCAATGCATCATCGGTCACTTCTGCAGTCAGATCTATTATTTGTTTTTCACAGACAGACGTTCCTTCAACCGGAGATTCAAAACGAATTAAAGGCGGCATATTTTTGATTATTTTAAATACGCGTGACTCTGTTTGTTCCACTCCATCGTTAAAACCATGCACCCGCGCATAAAAAGAACGGCTTGTTTCATTAACTGAAATCGATGGCAGCACTCGGTCTATACGCCATACTTCTACAAAATAACTATTCCCTTGCTGTGACCGTACTTCACACACCGGGCTGTAGGCTTCACCGATTCTCTGATCATCTAAAAAAAATTCAACATACGATATTCCGCTTGGGGGGCATCCTTGGGATGATCCGCGATAGACTTGAAACCGCACCTCGCTACCTTCTATACTTCTTTGCATTGGTGCAGGTTTTTCAACCGTGACGTCAGGAACATCCGCAATAATTTTAGAAACCACACGTACTTTTTTGTATAGCGAAACAGTTTGTTGCCCGCTTGAATCCATAGCTATTGCATAAAATGAAAGCTCTCGATCTATATATTCTTCATTCACCTGGATGTTGATTGAATATGGCGCACTTTTCCGTACTCCAACCAAACTTGACTCATTCATATAAAACCTCACTTCGGAAATTCCGACATCATCATGGGTTTTTGCAAGAAGAGTCACGTCACTATCGACTTCAATAGTACCATCAACTGATAGTTCAACATCCGGCAAGGCATCATTTGCTGAGACCGGCAGATCAAAAACAATATCAGGTTTATTTGCAATACCGACCTGTATTAAAATTGGACTTTCAACCGATATTGCATTCCGAGACATAATTTCATTTCTATCATTAATATCAATGTTATCTCTGTCATTGGGGCTAATTTCATATTTTATGGGGAGTTGAGCATCAACAAAAGACTCAGAGCCATCATTGAAGACACCGATTATCGAAGGCAATGTAAAGTAAGAATTCAGTCGTTGAAGAACCAATGGATTGTTCATGTTAATCTCATTGGCTTTAAGTGCCACAAGTTCTTTTGAGTAGTCTACGTCAACCAATACGTCTTTGGGTTCAGTGCCAGGGTAAACGACTGTAATATAGACAGCCTCGCCATGAGTTTCATTGACGGGTAATACAACACCACTTTCTGAAACAGAAACCAGGTTGGGGTTTGATGACACATATGAAACCCCCCTTCCCGGGCCATTAAGAACAACATTACCGCGGAATTGGAACTCAACTATTGGAATGATAACAGAAGATTCCAGTTGATTTGAAAATATGATTTGCGATTGGCTCACACTGAGATTCAGAGCCTTGTCGTCAACATCCTCTCCTGTGAATGACAGTTTTGAAATGGTTTTTTGGTTACCCGATGAATCCGCTGCAACAGCATCAATTAATATGATGCCATCATGTGCAATTGTATCAGCACTTAATTTATTTTTTATGGGAAGCGATATTTGAAATTGACCTTGTCCATCAATTTCAGGTGTTATAAAAACATACCCATCTGTTTTGAGAAATGCACGTTCTTTTGCTTTTTCAACCACCCCGCCACAGTTGCGCAATGTGCTTGAAAAAATACCTGAAATAGAAAATCCAACAGATCGAATATCTACATCATCCTGAGCATTCACACTGCATATCAAATACTGATTCCCGTCGTTATCTTGATAAAATCTAATACCATTGAAATATATTTCCGGTGAATTTTTTTCATAATAAAACTCCTCTGAATGTATCTGGGGCGAAAGAGTTTTATCAATAAAATCTATTTGAATCGAAGGATTGAATTTCCCAACTCCAAAACCTTCAAAATAGATTATCTTCCTTCCACTCACAGGGCTCAGTGGTTTGATATCTGTATCGCTTTTTAAATATGTTTTCTGGAATTCTCCAGCAGAAACAGATAAACTTTTAATTTCGTCCAAATTATCAAATGTCAGTGTATAACCGATACTCCCTTGCTGGTCACTTAGTCCGTCAACGGCACTTATATCGACGGCCACATCAGCAAAAGCATTTTTTGAACTAATCAATCCCCAAATCAATATTAAGAGGATATTTATCAGTATTTTTACAGTCTCAGTTTTAGTTCTCAACGTATTCACCGTTTAACAATTTTCTATTAGTTCTTCAAAATGAAACATACTATTCGCTGAAATTAAAGGATATTCATGATTTTTTCTTAAGGCAGAAAAAAGAAATGAATCCCCCCATGTACACAATAGCTCCCTTATCATGCATTCGAGAGAAAAAGCTACAAAATATTTTGGGTAGGGAAATGCTTCGTTGAATAACTTCAAGGCTGGTAAGTATAAATCGCAATATATCGAAAAAATAAATTTTTATTTATCTGCGGTTGATGCGAATATAGATAAGACTATAAGCCATCTTAAGATAAATTGTTATGATTAATCTCAAACTATATCAGCACATAAGGAGAATATTGATGGATAAAAAAGCGAGCAATATATCAACCCGATGGATATGCGAAACTCAGTATGCGCATAATAATTCACACCCTCAAAAAATGACGTCATATCCTCCCGATCCAAAGATATAGGAATAAGCGCTTTATAATACTCTGTAGTCTGTGCATAGAACAATTTTCAGAAGACGTATTTGAGATAATGATAAGACTCAAGCCCATCAGATTTTGCAGTTTCGATAAGGCTGTAAAAGCAGCCCTCAATTCGGGTCTCTTGGACTGGTATCAAAATTTGAACCCATGCACAGGCCTGGTCGTTCGTTTTGCCTCCTCCTTTAAATGAAGGTTGGGTCTACCCGCGCAAAGGAAATTCAGGACGAAATTTTAAAACTTGGATTTGCCGGATGATATAAACGGATAATTTTGGCCAAAATTCATTCGTAGAAACGATTAATTCTGGCTGAAAATGGTATGTTAAATCGGGCCTGTGACTTATCACCTGTTTGCGTAAACGCTCAATGAAAATGTCTGAAAAACTCCGGTTTAATTATTTGTTATAAAACAAGATTCACACTTCAAAAAAAATATGATTTTTCTTATTTGGAAGTCATAACATGATAAATAAATTTGACATGTTCAATTTTCATGGTAAAATATGAACATGATACTCAGAAAAGGATATATAAAATCCATAGAAAAAGCTCTTTCACGAAGCCGGGTAACGATCCTTAGTGGGCCTCGTCAGTGCGGTAAGACAACCCTTGCGCGCCATTTTCTTTCTCAAGAATCACCCAACTATTTCGACCTGGAAGACCCTATCAGCCTTGCTCGACTGGATGAACCCATGACAGCACTCTCAGGGCTTAAGGGACTTATCGTCATTGATGAAATTCAGCGTCGACCGGAACTGTTTCCCGTGCTTCGCGTTCTTTCAGACCGTAAGCCACTGAATGCAACATTTCTTATTCTTGGCAGCGCTTTACGTCAGTCATCAGAGTCTTTGGCTGGACGCATGGAGATCATAACGATGACCGGCTTCAACCTGGCTGAAATCGGAGTTGGCAACCAGGAGCACCATTGGCTTAGGGGAGGATTCCCCTTATCCTATTTGGCTGAGTCTGACGAAAACAGTCACGCATGGAGGAAAAATTTCCTGATGGCCGTTGTGGAGCGGGATATTCCCCAGATTCGTTCTGGCATCCCTTCCAAAGTCCTTTTCCGTTTTTGGACCATGATAGCCCACTTTCATGGTCAGATTTGGAATGCAGCGCCCTTTGCACGCTCTATGGGTGTAAGTGCCCCCACTGTTCGCAGATATCTTGATCTCTTGGAGGGTATTTTCATGGTGCGTCAACTCCAACCGTGGTATGCCAATATAAAAAAAAGGCAAGTCAAAGCACCTAAAGTGTATATACGCGATAGCGGTTTGCTTCATACTTTTCTGGGGATTGGAACCCAAGGAAACCTTCTGACACATCCATCATGTGGAGCGTCTTGGGAAGGGTATGTGATTGAAGAGGCTCTCAGGGCAATACAACCGGAGGAAGCCTATTTTTGGGCGACGCATAACGGAGCTGAACTGGATCTCTTTCTGGTTAAAAACAGGAAACGATTGGGGCTTGACGTCAAGCGGGCAGATGCCCCCCGACTCACCCCGTCCATGCGAAGGGCTATGACGGACCTTCAGTTAGACAAACTCTGGGTCATCTATCCTGGAGATCGACGATACTCTCTTGCCGCTGGAGTCGACGTTTTACCTTTAAAAAACCTGTTAGAGATTAATACCCTGTCGTGATTGACGGGGAAAGAAGCAACACAAGGGAACCAGGCAGGTTTGAAACGTTTTATCAACTGAATCTCATTGAGAAGACTGATAAAAACGTTTGGATCATGGCTGATAACGTATTCGGGATGTGACTGCAAAAATATATGGTTTTTAAGTTAAAAACCATGATCATATTAAAAAGGCAAAAGGAGGTAACCGTATGAAAGTAAAAATTATCATTACAGTTTTGTTTTTTACATGTGTTACAAGCACATTTGCCATTGATCAAGCTGCAAAAGACGCATTTATGAAAATGGCACATGAACAAAACAAAAAAGCACCATCCACATATGAGACCCATGATCCTAAAGTTGAAATGGCGTTTGTCTACATCAAACCAGGTACCTTTATCATGGGAAGCCCTTCGGACGAATACGGCCGGGAGGCTGATGAGGTTCAACACCAGGTGACGATCACCAAGGGTTTCTGGATGCAAAAGACAGAGGTGACCCAATGGCAGTGGAAACAGCTCATGCCTTACACCAAATCCCAATCTCTGTGGGAGATGCACAACAGACTCGGTGATAATTATGCCATGGATGGAATATCATGGAATGAGATCCAGGAATTCATTCAGAAACTCAACGACAAAGACCCCAAATACAGCTACCGCCTTCCCACGGAAGCGGAATGGGAATATGCCTGTCGTGCGGGGACAACGACCCCATTTTCGTTTGGCGAATGCGTCAACAAGTCACAGGTGAATTACAGGGGGGCAACCCCATACAAGGTTTGTGTTAAAAGGCCCAATCCCAAAGCGGAAATCGATAAACCGGACATCGGCATGCCTGTGGCCTCATATCCGAAAAATCCATGGGGATTGTTCGATATGCATGGGAATATATATGAAATGTGCCAGGACTGGTATGGGAACTACCCGGCCGGACCTACCGTAGACCCTAAAGGACCCCAAAGCGGCGAATTGAAAGTGGTTCGAGGCGGTTCACTCGGACGTGGTGCAGTAGATTGTCGATGTGCAAAAAGAGAGTCAATAACACCTAAAGATAAACCCCAATTTTTTGGATTTAGATTGGTTCGTGATGAGAAATGATACAATGTTGGGGGCTCTATAAATGTTGCATGGTAGCCCCCAACAACACATCAATTCCCTTTTTCGATCCTTATTCCATTGGGCCAGGAATGTTCAGGCGTAAACCTGGATTGCATCTCTTCAATCTGATCTTCAGACATATGGTCATTGGCTCCAGACCGTTCACCAAATCCGGCATCCCGCCCAAAATCTTTTTCATTTCTGCTGCTTGCAAAATCATACATGCCATTGACAAAGTCACCGACATTGTATTTGTAAGATTCAACGGTCCCCTCTTCCGCCGCCTTATTCAAATATTGAACCGTGGAAGCATAAACAAGATCATAGGCCTCCGATTCCGTGTTGTTTCCGGACAGATTGATACTTCCCCCAAGAACTTTTTTAATGCCTGCACCCAGGCTGAGATTTGTCGCTCGGCCTCCGGACAACTGGCCCTGTTGTTTGTAAAATGCATGAATGTCTTGGATTATGGCTTGGGCTTGGGCCATGACTTCAGCACCCAAAACGCCCGACCCGTTTGCACTGGCTTCATTTAACCTGTCCACATACCCTGACAACCGGTTTGCCTGGATCGCCTGACCCATGCCTCTATAAACAGCCCCGGCTTCATTTCTGTACTGGTTGACATCCTCCTGGACAATACGTTTTCCGCCGATGGCCATAAGATGTGATACACCGTAGCTCCCCCCTTCATTCATTCGCATACTGAGGGTCGCTGTTTTTCCGAGTAACTCTTCATACTCATTTCCTTTAAAATTTAACAGATCTCCGATAGCAAATGCCTTTTCTCTATCTCCAATATAAGCTTTAACTCCTTCAGCCCCAATGGCCATGAATGCGGCCATGGCCTCGGGATCTTTGTTGGCTGTGGCAAGAAAACGGCTGTATTTTTCAGAAAGTGGGGCGTAATTGTTTCCGATATTATTTGCAATGTTTGTCCAGGCCGATTTTGCAGCGGATCTGAAGAGGGCTGATTTTGTATCCAGTTTTGCCCCTTCTGTTCCTACGGTGTCCATATACTCACGCAATGCCGTGCTGTCCGCAAATTCTTTTTGGCCCTTGGCCCCACCGGTCATCATGGCGTCGCCATCATTATCAAGTCCATGGGCAAACATAGCCTCTTTGCCGGCCTGGTGATGGGATAGAATGGAATTCATCCGTTCAACTCCATCCGGGCCGAAGGCCATTTCAGATATGGATTCTCTGCCTTTTGCCTGGCTGATCTTCCCCGCATTTTCGACCCGCTTGATGGTACCTGCCGTATCAACCACACCGGGTTCATCTCCACCGGATTGACGAAAGAACTGTTTCGCATCCTGGGTTTTAAGGGCTGTGTTGACCATGGCATTGTTTCCAAGGGTGTTTTCAGGGGATTGACCCATAACAGCAGAAACGGTTTCAATGGATTCCCGATCCGCTTTATTTTTGGTCATGGCCATGGTTTTATTTTTTGCCTCAATGCCGGCGGCAACCATGGGGCTGCTGTCCGGGCCGCCAAAGGTGCCCATTTTTTGGCTGGCTCCCTGTAATCGCGATTCTCTTTCAAATCGTTCTGCGGCCTGCATGGCATTAAAACTGTGTGTGTTGGCCATGGCCACGGTGGGGTAAGAAGAGACCATGCCGTCGATTGCCTGACCTTTTTTTACGGGATCAACCACCGTGTCTCCGGCTTCATTGGCGGCACTTCGCACGTTCCCCAATTGCTGGATCGAGATTCGGCCAAGCTGGCTGGCACCAACCTTGGTCAACGCTCCGGAGAAAAGAACAGCGAAGGTCATGGACCAGACCTTATACTGCCCGAACACCGCATAGGCTTTCATGGAATCGGTGGCGTAAAACATGCAGCTGCGAAGCCCGAGTTTCCCGTCAGCAACTTCTTTCATTAATCCCAAGGCCTTGTCCATGGCGAATTGGTGCATCATGGCGTCACAGACACTCCAGACGGTGAAAAAGATAAAACAACCCACCATGAAAGACAACACGCCTCTCCACTTGGCACTGGCAAGAAACAGCAACAGAAACGGTGACATCCCCAAAAACGCGGCAAGCATCATGGATTTTATTTTCGGCATCCATTCGGCCGACATAAGCCCTGTGCTGATCATCATATTCCCCTGATTGTAATTCCCGATATTCCGGATGGCGCTGTCAACGTCCCCCCCGGCGATAAATCGGTAGATTTCCGCACTGACCAGTTTTTGTTTGAAAATCTGGGACGTGGAAAGGGTTTCAAGCACTATGCTGTTGCTCAGAAAATCACGGGCTTCTTCAGCGCAGGTCTGTACCCGTGGGGGACCATTGATCCCGATGATTTTATCGAACCATCCGGCCTTGCTGCATGCCTTTTCATAATGTTTGAGAACGGCGGGATGGTCATCGGTGAGCGAGGAAAGATAGGTGTTTATGTTTTCATAGGCCTGGGTGCAACTCAACACGGTTCCATTTGGTGCCCGGGTGAAATTCGACGGGTGGATACCTTTGGCAAGGATGGTGTTGAAATCGGTGTTCACATAAATTTCATCCAGGGTCAGGGTGGTGCCCGGCCGGGTGAATTCAAAGGCCAGGCAGTCTTCGATGTAGTTCAACAGCATGATCTCGTTGTCTTTCCCGCCGCTGCCTGTGTTTGCAAGGTCAATGTTTGTGGCAAACAGCTTGTTGATAAAATTGAACGCCAGGCCACCGGGACTCTTTGTAAAACTGTCCGGTGTCCCGGATGTGTCGACGATGTCAATCAGCCCTTGTTCAATAAGGTTCATGCCGTTGGCCAGAAGCACTATGGCATCCGGAACATCCGGTACGGTAATGGTCTGGCCGGCGGTTTCGTCGTAGATGGTCACGTCGGTGGTGGGTTCGACAAAGGCTCGATAGAGGACAATCCCGATAAACAAGGTAAAAAACCAGTGGATCATATCGGTTTCCCGGATTCGGCCGAGAATCCCCTTGCCGAATGTCGCAAAGGCCGTGACAAGAAAGGAGATCACGATGATGGAAATAAACAGGCCATGATAGCGTGCGTCAGAGCAAATCAGGGCCATTCTGTGAAAGGCGTGGTAAAGGGTATCCAGATTGCCCTGGGTGACGTAAACCTTCAATGCGTCGGGAAGTTCCGCAAATACCCTCACGGGCATCAGGGCTATGAATAAAAGGGGGCAAAATGGTTTTACTTTCATGGTCTTACCTTTCATGGGTTAGGACCGGAATCGTGTCCAAACTGTTCCCGGATTTTTGTTTGAACCATTTCCGATCGTTCCGCAAGGATGCGGTTATTTTCAAGGGTGGTATTGATCTGGGCAATTTTTGTTTCGAATTCAGGGTAAACCCGTCTCATGATATCGATCAGGGCATGCTTCTTTTCCAGCAAGAGGGCGAACCCGTCCGCTGACAATTCGATTTTACAGTTGGCCTGGTTGTTCGGAGCCGCCGCACCTTTTTGGGCATTTTGGAGTTTCAACGCTGTGGAAAGGGCTTCCTGGATTCCTGCGGCCAGATCACCCAGCATGTTGTACGCGACAATGGAGGCCACATAGTCCGAATAGGCTGCTGCTGAATTGATGATGATCTGGGCTGTGTTATCGCCGGATTGAGAAATCTCGGAGCGTATGGCTGAAAACACCGGCAATGGCACCATGGAAACAAATCCCTCTTCATCGGTTAACAGTGCTGTTTTTGATGCGAGTTTCTGCCCCAGGTGCTCAATCATCGTTGCGGCCCACTGTTTGAGATTGGTGTAGGACGTTTGCCCGACGTGAATATCTCCAAGGGCGGTACACCCTGTGGGTGTTTTGATCTGAATATCCCCATTGATCATCGTATCCAGTACATTACTGTAATTTTCCGTGCAGGGGGAGACGGCCACATAATCCAGGCCGCCACTGTCCGTACTGATCAACACATCACCCACCAGTCCCCGGATCAAATTGATCTGGTCGGAGGAATACCCGTGTTTTTCCCCGAGATGGTCAAAGATGTACCCTTCCGTAAATACGATATCTTTTAAATCGGTGGGACACCCCGTGACGGTGTCCAGGACGGATGCACCGCTTTGGGTAAGGGCCGAGTCAGCGGTTCCGCCCTTACCCATGTTCGAGATATCGGTCCACAGGTCCTCGGCTCCTGAATCCTGAAGAAATTCCGAAAGGGCGGCGGATTTATCCGCCGGAGATTTGATGGGGCTCATGTAAGCCGCCACCGTTTTTCCGGCGGAGCATTCATCAAGCTGAAGCTGATTCAAGCGGTCCATGATCGCCAGAAATTTCCCGATACTTTTCGAGGCCTGGGCGTTTAAGGTGCTCATGGCGATATCAAAGGCAAAGGCGGCCGCCGCCGGCCCCATGATCTTTTCCATCTTTTTCACAAGGTGATCGAATTCCATGAACGAGAACCCGCCCAAAAACAGGTCTACACCTCCGCAACCGATGTTGTATCGGGGTTTGGTATAGGAAAACACTTGTTCCGCCTGGTTTTGCCATCTTGCTGAAAAGCTTCCAAACGATCCGTATCCCCGTTGCTGGGTTGAATAATAGTCGGGGCCGGTCACGGTTTTCTGGTCAATCCACGTGTCTACCCAGTCATTGGCCCGGCCCATGGAGGCGGTTAAAATCATCATGGCCATCCATATCCATATTTTCATTGTGCTCTCCTTTAGGCTGTCTCCTCATCGCCCGCCAAGCGGTTGAAGACCTGGGTGTAGCTCAGGCCTTGCTCCAAAAGGGTGTTGATTTTCCTGTTGTCGTCTGCATCGGACGTATACATGAGGTAGGTGAAAGGATCCACGGACAGGCGCATGACCCCGCAGCCTGAGGGGCAGTCGATGAATATCTCCGAATAACGGGGCTTGGGTGATTTGACGCTTTTCAAAAGCTCAATGACAAAGGGGGGGTAATCGATTATTTTTTGGGCACTGGCTTGCTGGATATCCGAGGATTGGAGCATGAGTTTGTTGGCCGAATTGGCACGGATCACTGCCCCCACCTTGCCGAATTGCTGGGTGTCCATGACAGATTGGGTAATGCAAAAAAACGAAACGCCGCTTTTACGGGCCTTTCGATACCCTTCCTCGATGACCTGGGCCAAAAGGGAGGATTCTCCGAAAAACTGCCAGGCTTCATCAAAAATGATCACCTGCTTTTGAGACTTGTCCGACAGATACGCCGCCGTGGTGATTTCGTTGATCAACTGGAGGGTAACCACGTTGAACAGTTCGGGTTGGACCTTGAGTTCATCCAACTCCAGAACCACAAATTCGTCTGTTGCGATATTCAAGGTGGCTGGACCGTTAAACCATTTGCCGTATTCGCCCTCACGGGTGAAGGTTCTAAGATTGAAGGCCATTTCCGTGGACAGTTTTTTAAGGTCCACCAGACAGTTGTCTTCTTCGCAGGACTCTTCCATCTCGTAGAACATGGCCATGTGTTTTTTGGGACTCCGGAGGGTCTCGCATACCTTATCGATATCGCCCTTGGTTCCATAGATTTCATAGACGGATCGGATGGCCGCTTTGATGATGGTGTACTCGGATTGCTCGGGGGCCTTCTGCGATTTGGAAAAGATCATCTGGGAGATGACGGCGGCGATGGATGCAATGTCTTCATCAATGTCGGTGATGTTGCTGAAGGGATTCAGGCAGATTCGGGACCGTTTGGAAAAATTGATGAATTTTCCGTTTAAAATACTGCAAAGCTTCCGGTAACTGCCCCCGATGTCGATCAACCTTATTTTTGCCCCACTGGCAAACATCTCGTAGGCGATTTTGTTGGTGACAAAACTCTTACCCGATCCGGATTCGGCGCTTATCAGACCGTTGTAATTGTTGGACGTCTTTGAAAACAGGTCAAAGGCCACGATTTGACCTTTCCTACCGGTGAACAGCATATGGGGTTTGCCGCCACCCATGAAATCATGCTGGATGGGCAGGCATTTGACGGCCATGCCGGGATGGCAGATGAAATCACGGTCGATAAAATCCACGGCCCCTTCCTGGGTGTACAGCCCAAAGGGCAGAGCCGAAAGGAAAAGGATGTTCAAAATCCCCCGGTCTTCCTGGGTGACGAACCCTTTGGCGTCCCAGAGCCGTTTCACCCGGGCGGAGGTCTCCCGTGATTCGGTTTCCGTTTTGGCCATGTGCCAGATGATGGGCTGGATGCGGATAAAGCGTACGCCCTTGTCAAGTTCACCGGAGGCCCAGAGGTATTCTGCTTGTTTCCGCTGAAGTGAGTGAGCAATGGATCCGGCCGCCTGCTGTTTGATCACCAGGTTGGTTTTGGCGTGAAGGCTGGTGTACAGGTCGCAGAAAACGATATTGACGGCCAAAATATAAGGCACGGTGATCTGGTTCCCGTCGGAACGCGGGCCCCAGATATCACCGGTCAGAAAATTGAAGGTCAGGGGCTCAATGGTCGTGGCCATTTTTTTCACGGTATGGCACCGGAATATGCGATCCCCACTGAATATCCTGTCCCATTGTGTCTGCACACGGGTCTCGCTTTGGATGATTTGTTTGTTGATGGGAACCATGGGGTCATGGGGCGTTTGGGGGGATTTTTTTCCGTTGATGATTCCACCGATCAACTGGATCAAACGGCCTGGGTGTGCGTAGGTGGGGGCCAGATTGGCCCCTTTGAGGATCTCGAAGATATTGTCCCTGAAAGACAGCACCTCCCGCTCGGTCTGGTTCTTGTTCACGGCTAATTTTAAAACCACGAACAATCGGGCTTTTCTCACCGGGATTCCGGCCATCTGCTTGAGACCCCGGGTGCCTTCCTGAATATATTCCACGGTTCGGCGTGTGGTTTCCCGGACAATGTCCTCATCCCGGGTTTTCAGTGACGCATAATGACCCGTGATGTCCGTCACGTCAGGATCTGCGTAAAGGATAAACTGTAGCACGGTATCATCCGGAAGGCCGGCCGTGAAAAGGCCCTGGAGGTCCGTGAAGGTCTGGGTTCCCGCAAATACCAGAGGTTGGCACTCCCAGATCCATCCCAGGGAATCATCCATGTTCACATAGGTATGGCTATCGGGGTCAAAGGCTCTGTAGGGCAGATAGGAAGAAAATGTGACCCGGCGAAGCATGCGTTTCAAGTCTCGCCGGGACAGGCCGTTGGATGTGAACAAGGTACGCAGGATATCCATGGTCATTCCCATCACTCGTCTCCTTCCTTGCCGATGGCAAACTGCCACTGGGGTTCGGTGGCGAAAAAATAGCTGAATCGGAATCCGTACATGCGGTTGTCCGCGCCCTTGTATGGTAGAATCAGAACCCTCACCACCTCCGGAGGTATTACCACGGGAGGTTTTTCTTCCCGGACCATTTGGGTCATCAGGTCGTAGCGATTTTTGTTGTAGACCTGCTCGGGGCTGAGATGCTTATTTTCAGTGGGAGAAAACTGTTTTTTGTCTTTTTGGTGGTCCTTTTTTTTCGAGGGCTCACAGCAATCATCACATTCGCGATCCCCCATGGGAACGACGCCGAGGCTTTCATTGTAGGCCCCCATGGTGGAGGTACACCGGCCCTCATTCCCCTGGCCTGTACAGCGAAATTCGGATTCATAGGGGTTCCAAACGGACGTGCAGCCCGAAACAAGGAATATGACACTAAAAATGATGACTATGTTTTTCATAAGGTGCCTCCAAGGTTGACATCTTTGATGGTGAGGTCCACACCTTCCGAAAACACCAGGGTGACTTCCTTGGCCGGAAGGACCTCGATCACGGGGATGGTCTGGGCGGCCAGATCCAGATAGAATTTTTTCAAATCGTCGCTGGCCCCTTTCATGCCCGAACCCATGCCTGCTTTGGCAAAGGTTTTCATGTCGCTGTCTGTGTAGATGCTGGTGGGGATGCCGCTGGTGGTGAGGGATGTCTCGGAGGATGCGGCGTTCATGGCGTCTCCGAATCCGCCGATAAAACCTGCCAGGGCGGTTCGGGCCACATGGGTTCCCATCTTGGCCACCACCCTGCCCTGGAGGCCTACTCGCCCGTCTGCATTATCCTCGGCCCAGCCTTTAACGGGGTGATCAATGACAGACTCCCCGTTTTTGGATACGCAGGACAAGGTGACCAATCGGGCGTGAACCCGTTCGTCTGCCAGGTCCCCCACCCCTTCCCCGATGACGAAACATCCCTTGAGATTGGCTTTGACCCGGTTGGGGAGAATCGCCAGATCCTTGATCCGGAATAGCAGGGGTGACGGATCACTTTTTGCCTGAGCTTTGGTTTTGGCCGTCACGCCGGATAACAAGGTTGCCTCCACAAAAGAAGGAGGCAGAAAAATCGAATTTTTTGGGTTTTCCGGCGTTTTTTTTTCCGGTTCGATAGTGATGGGTGACGAGTTGATGCCCCCGACCATTTCAACGGTCTGATAGACAGATGGCGGGTTTTCCATACCGCTTGAATGAAAAATCTTGTCCTCCATGCTTACCTTCCGGGGAGACGGCGGGGGAAGAGGATACGGTATATCCTCCTTTTCGTTTAACTCATTCTTCTGTGTAATCTGCTCATGGGGTGTCTGCTTGATCTCATGGATGTCTTTCTTCCGATCAGCGAGTTCCTTAATTTTATCTTTAAGGTCCTCAAGCTCCTGATCCTTTTCCTTTTGCCGTTTCAGGAGGACATCCTGCAGGGTTTCTTCGATCATGGACGTATCCAGGTTGATATCCTTGGCCTCGATTTTTTCTGCCGTCTGGATCTCTTTGTGTTTCTGTCTGGACTGGTAGGCGAACAGCATCATGATCAGGGCAATGACGGATATGACGGTGACGGACACGATGCGCTTTTTTTTAGGATCCAGGCTGTCCCAGAGGAGAATCTTTCGTTTGGCCGGTGCTCCCCCGGTGTCTTGGGCTTGGGTGTTGATCTCTTCCTGCATGGTCACGGTCCTTTTTTATGATGTGATGGATTGTTCCAGAATAAACAGCCGGGTATCTCGTCCTGGAACGACCGACGAATGGTCCAGGGCGATCCCTATGGGGTTTAGGGTGATATCCCTGTTTAAAAATATTTTTTCCTCGACCTCTACGGGCTCTTGGCTTTCGTCTTCGGGGTCATGGGACAAAATGATCTCTTTGAGTATCAAGCCCTCCCCTTCGATGGTGACCAGAGTTTTCAAGGTGGCCGTCACGCCTTGCACTCCCGAGGGGAGTGTGTCGTTCACCGAAACAATGGCATAACTATCCGGATAATCGGCGTTATAACCCTGCTGCATGATGGCCATGATCTTTTTTTCGAAATCCATGCCTTCAAACAAAGACAGGTTTTTTTTAACATTGTCTTTGGGACCGGCCAGGATCACATGGCGGGCATCGATATCCTTGGGGGATACGATCATCGTGTAGTTGGTGGCTTCCGCTCCGCAAAGCACGAAGATTTCCGCCTGTTCGCTCCGGTAGCGTTTTGTTCCCGAACCGTCTTTCTGAACCAGAAACTTGATGTAGACGTTTTCACCGCTTTTCTTTTCGATGATGCCTTTTTCCTCAGAAAAGATGAGGTCCTTGACTGGCCTGTGCCCTCCGCAGGTGATGCGGTTGATATCCCGGTTGCTGAGTTCGATGGCGGTGGGGTTTTCAGGAAGAACAAGGACGGGTTCGGTGAGTTCAGGGGCTCGTCTGGGAGAAAACGTCGGGCCATCCGCATGGGCCGGTGACGATCCCGCAAAAAGGACGGCGATCACCATGGCCATCCAATCAATCTTTTTCCATGATATCGTTGACATAAAGCCTCCCCATGTCCAGGGTGTATGAGATAATATATGTTTTCCTGACACTTTCGATCAGCTCCCCACGGGCGGTGTGATCCCTTTTTCCCGTAACGGTGATGCATGATTGTTTCCGGTCGATGGTGATTTTCTGGGGGTAAAAAACGCTGGTGATGGATAGCTTTTCCACGCCCGTTTTGATTTCTTTTAATTTCTTTTCAAGGCTCGGCATAAAAGACGGGGTACACAAGGCCAGGAGGTCCTTGGCCTGGTCGTCAAAGATCACCGGGGTGTAATTCAGCAGAAGACTGATGATATATTTTGTGTAAAGCTTGAAATAATCATCGTTGGCGTCGTTGCCGCTCACAACGATCTGCCGGTCCACCACCGGGGGGAGTATGATGGTTTTCTGGTAGTTCAGTGCGAGATACACCAGGGCCATGGAAATCACGCTGGACACACCGATGATGAAGACAACGAATTTCAGAAGCTTGTTTTCGACGGTGAGGTTTTCGGTATATTCAAGAAAATGGTTAAGATGCATGGCTTACTCCATGAACTCGTTTTCAAAAAACGAGGGATAATGGGATAACCGCTTGAATCCGGTGAAATACATCAGGTGAATCAGAAAACTCGAGGTGTATCTTTTTTTGGCCTGGGCATACAAAAGAGGCCCGACAACCATGACAACGAGTGCCCACCCACCATTCAGCATACCCATGGTCATAAAGATGACGATGACAAGAAAGGTGTCCGCGTCCCACCACATAAACTGGAGGGGGGCGGAGAGGTGTTGGGGGAATTTATTGTCGTCCATAACCGCTCCTTTATCTATTTAAAAAAGCTGCCCGGCCAAAGGTATCGGGCAGCTCAAAGTCTGATCCACGGTCCTTGGCTGTTAAAAAACCATACCCATGCTTGTAACAAGCCTGTCCGCACCGATAAGGACCCCGCCGCAGATGGCCGTGCCAACTGCTGGCAAATACTTGTTCTGAGCCCCCAGATACACCCCGTACAACACCGCGAACAAGCCGCCCACAAATCCGAGGGCACCTTGTAGGCCCTGGATCACGGCGAGATCATACAGGGTGTATGCGAAAGAATCCGCAGTCGGCGGCTGAATGGCAAAGGCGTTGGATGCCATAAAGGCAAGGGCGATCAGCATCATGCTGAGAATGGATGTGGTGTTTGATTTCACAAACCGCTTTGTTCCGCTTAAGATTTTCATACATATCTCCTTGTCGATTAAAAAGGTCATGGATAGGACATGCCTGTCACGGGGGTGTAACCGCCGGGTGGATGTAGAAAACATCCACCCGGCGGTTCGTCTCAACATCATCGTGGAGGCGGTAGGATGTGGGTCTGGCATATGTGTTAATCTGATGTTTTGTTAGGGTTTTTAAATAATGTTCCACATTCCTTGCCCGTTTTTCCGCGATGACCTGATTGACGTGAAGCGACCCCAGTGGACAGGCATATCCGACGACTGTAATGGGTCCTACTATGTTCATAATGGATAATGTGTTTAACTGATCTTTTTGTGAGGCTGACAGATCGCTTTGATTGAGGTTGAAATAAATGTCCATCCTAACCTTTTGGACCTGGGGAGGTTTGTTTTGGCTCTCCGATTCCGATATCGGCTCCTTGGGGGTCAGGCCCATGGTGTGATGGTATTCCAAGGTCGTTGGATCTTTTTTCTTGTTCACCAGATACGTTTCGTTGTCCCGGGTGATGGCCCTGGGTATGATGTTGTGATACATCCCCTTTTCTGTCTCTGCCCCCTGGAGTATTTCGGCAAATAAAACAAAGGCCAGAGAAAGGGTCATCCATGATTTAGTTTGAGGGCTCATGAGGTTCCTCTTCTTCTATTATGTTTATTTTTCTTAGCCAGCGCCCTTCCCCATCCCTGGGGATGATTTTTTTTTCTCCCAAAATGGGTTTGTTGAATTGATGCTCATCGAACAGGTAAAAACGGCTTTTGGTCGGTTTGAAGTTTTTGTTTTTGAATTTCAGCTGGCAACGAACAGGAGAAAGGTTCAATAATCGTTTCACCTCCTTTTCAAAACCATCATTATGAGGTTTCCCGTGTTTGGGATCATTTTTTGGGATGAGGTTTTTCAATTCCCTGGTACTGACATAAATTTTTCCTTCAAAAAAAAAGACAGAAAATCCGTAGGGGTCGATGGCGTCATAAATCCTGCCCAGGATATCTTCTTTGGAATACAGGAGGACCTGAGGTGATGTCGGGGGCTCTTTGGGTTTGACCGTTGGGCTTGCCGTCTCCTTGAACTCTCTGAGGGCCAGATTCAAGGCGATGGCGATGGGGGTGCTGCCTTCAACGTCGGAAGGCTCCTCATGGTGAAGCCGGATGGCCAACAAGATGTCGTCCGACTCTATGTGAGCGTTCTCGAGAATCTTTTGGACGAGCCGCAGGCTATGAAACACATGATCGCCGTTGGCTTTGATTTGATCCAGTTCCCCCAGATCCCTGCCCAATGCTGCGATCACGGCTTGGGGGATCATGTGTTTATAATTTGATTTTTCAAGAATGTTGATGGTCTTGCGTGTCACGCCCAGTGTTTTCCCGATAAAGCCCTGATTGCCCTTTTCATGGATCTGCGTGAGTATCTCTATCACGGCCGGTATGTACCCGTGATTCAAGCCAGTAAAATACTGGCTTTGGATCTTCATAAAAAAGCTTTTCAGGACAGGATTCAAATCATCGGGCACTGTTGGGCCAGGTTCCATGCATTCCACGGTGTCCGTATGGGTCCAAAGGACACACAGGGTTTGGATGGGTACGTCAATGGTTTGGGGTTTTCCCATAATCGACTCCTTATATTTATATGTTCATCTTATTTTGATTATGGCGGGATGGTTTGGGGGTGTGTTCAATATGGTGTCTATGGAACACAGAACATTTCATCCTTGACTACATGGACAAACTATGTGTATTTTGTCCTTACAAGAAAGGACAAAATGAAAGCAATTTTTAAAAAAATCATCACAGATTTTCAAGAACAGCAATTAAAGCCCAAGGTATCCAGGGATATGGAGATACCTGTCGATTCAGGGAAAATCGTTTCATTAATCGGCGTAAGGAGAAGTGGCAAGACGTCAATCCTTTTCAACATTGTTAACACACTCAGAAAAACCATCGATCCGGACCGGATCGTTTATATCAATTTTGAAGATGACCGTCTTTTTCCGCTTGAGATAGGCGATCTCAATGATCTTGTGGAAGCTTATTTCGAATTACACCCTGCCAATCGCAATAAAAAAATCTATCTCTTTCTTGATGAAATACAAAATGTGGATCATTGGGAAAAATTCGTCCGAAGAATCTATGATACCCTGAATGCGGAAATTTTTATCACCGGCTCGTCATCCAAGCTGTTGAGTTCTGAAATTGCCTCGGCCCTTAGGGGCAGAACCTTTACGTATGAAATTTTTCCGTTTTCGTTCGCAGAATACTTAAGATTCCGCAACATAGACGTTAACATGCATTCGTCACGGTCGCTGAGTTATATGATCAATGCGTTTGACGACTATATTCTGCATGGAGGATTCGCAGAGACCATAGACGTTTTTCCTGAAATCAGGTCCCGGATACTCAGTGACTATGCCGACCTGATCATCTATAAAAATATCATCGAACGGTACGGCATTAAAAACCACGCGTTGATGAAGCATCTTGTCAAATACTGTTTTTCAAACGTGGCCACATCACTGAGCATGACAAAACTATACAACGACTTTAAATCCCAGGGATTCAAGGTGGGGAAAGATACCCTGTTTGACTACTTCTCCTATCTCAATGACGCCTTTGCCGTTTTCAGTACTCCCGTTTTCAGAAACTCGGTCCGGGAAGAGCAGCGCAATCCCAAAAAAATATACTCGGTTGACAATGGTTTTAAATCCCTATACTCCGTGTCCCTGTCACCGGATCTGGGAAGGTTGTATGAAAATGCTGCTTTTTTACATTTGAGAAGAAAATCCAGGGAAGTCTACTATTATCTTGGTAATCAGGAAGTGGATTTTTACTGCCGAACAGATAACGGCATCATCATTACAAACGTCAGTTTCGACATCTCCAATCCCGACACACGGAAAAGAGAATTGAACGGGCTCGTGGAAGCGTTACAGTTTTTTGATTATGAAAAGGGTTTTCTTTTAACCAAAGATCACGAGGAAACACTGATCCATAACGGGAAAACGATTATCATCCTACCCTTGTGGAAGTGGCTTCTTGATGAACCGTAAAGGTTATGGGCCAGTGTCTATGGATGATTATTCACAAATCAGTGTCATTGAGCGCCTCAGGATCATGGAGGCTCTTTGGGAATCATTTCGATACGATGATATCACTCCACCTTCATGGCATGCTGATATTCTGGAAAAAAGAAAAGCAAAAATTAAAAATAGCAAGGCTGAATTCATTTCGTTGGCTGAACTAAAAGCGATGTCAAAAAAATAAAAATCAATGATGTCTTTGTTATTAAAGGCGAAAAGATCCTGCCTGGATACTAAAAACTTTGTCATCAAGACAATAACCGCAATAATTAGGTCTGATGTCCCTAATTACATTACGCTCAATAGCAGGTTCTCTTCAACCGTTGACCGATATCCTTTCCAAGACGTTCGGCGTCCGTTTCCGGTACATTGTATTGACTGAAAACTTCGGGCCATTTTGATACAGCCCCGTGAACCTCTTCAATGATTCCCATGGCCTGTTGCCGTCTTTTTATTCCAAAATGTTTCATCTCGGAAAGAAGCGTTTCAGTATTCGGCGGCCGAGGATCAAGACCGATTCGAAGAACGTGTTCCCGGTTAAATCCTATGTTCGGTACCATGTCAAAAGCAGGACTTAAGCGCCAGCCGTTGTCATCATGCAGCATGATAAAATTTTTCAGGTGATCGTCCGTATTGCCTATCATGACATTAAATACCATCTGTCGGTAAAGTCTGCTCAAATCATGGCCCGGTTGTGATGACATGTGCCTGATGACGTTTGTCAGGTCTCTGTATCCGGCATTATAATAACCATCTGCCTTGAGAAGCGACTGCATGCTGATCAGGTGATTGCGGCCACCTTGCTCGTTGATGTCGAAACGCCTGACCAGGAGACATTTTACCTCTTTCCCCAGTGGCATCAGCATGGTATCGGCTGTTTCTATCCCTGCCATTCGACTCAGTTCCATGGCCGCAGCCTCAAGGCTAACCACGTCAAACCTGTCTTTGGAACTGGCAAACTTTGCCAGGTATGCGCCCTTGTCGTCTTTCACGAGGGCTTTGGGCCGGGCTCCCCCCGGTGAACTGCCTGCCTGAAACAAGAGAGAAAAATCATTGTCGTCCGCGATGTCGGGTTCCTGTTCGAATTTCTGCGCAAGCAAGGCCAGTTTCTCCAGATGCTGGCAGGAGACTCCGATTGTTCTCAATTCTGGCTCACCTATCGTAAGGTAACTCAAAGCCCCCAAGCCCTGATTGTCCAGCAACCGCAATAAATTGGGAACACGTTGCTCCTTGCGGTCCAGTTTGTGGCGGCGGGCCATGAGCTTTCGACCCCAGTCGTCGGGAAGGCTGTCTTCAAAAACGCCATGAACCCCCTCACGCGGCCGGTCCGCATCAAAGGTTTCCTTAGATAACGGTAAGTTTAAGGGATCAAAGGAAAATGCGTGCGGTTGTTCCAGATACTCTGGGGCATAACGAAACTGTCCATGCAATCCCCCTCTGACAGGATCAGGATCACCCACAACCAAAGCACCTGCTTTCATATGTTTACCTGATGGAAGGGTCAGCCAGATATCAAGTCTGATCATATATGTCTCTTTCGTTTGCCACCGGACCGTTGTCGCTTGCTGGTTTTTTTCTCGAATTTGGCAAACAGGTCTTCTTTTTCGGCCAAGAGGGCGTCCCAATCGTCAAGCCTGCCGAGAAGGCTGCTTGCAGCCAGCCAGTTGCCGATCAATGTCTGAGGAGAACCCTTTTCCATCCGGCTGTAGGACTGGCGGGTTATACCAAGCCGCTGGGCGAACAATTCCTGGCTTTCGTTTCTGGATAAACGCGCCTCTTTCAGCCGCCCACCGAGTTGTTTTAAGAGAGATTCGATATCAATATTATTGTTAAACATAACTAACTTTATAATCTATATTCAATTACAATGTAAAGAATATATAACAAAAAATTCATTCTCCTGTTTATAATCGAAAATAAAACGCTCATGCGGCTTTCTTATATTTGAAGCCCCACAGACAAAAAAAGGGCGATCCCCCTTCTTCTCCCATGGTTTTAAAAACCACGGCTAAAGGGTTACCGCCTGGGCCTACCTCGTGCCCATCCATAAATTGCATCTTTCGGCCCATGCCGGCGTTCTCGGGATTTCGAAATCCTCAACGTAGCGCTGCTACGCCTGCGGTCTCGAAATCCCTGCGGCCTTGGCATGAACCAAAATCTACAATCTCTGGAAGGACACTACCTGTATTCAAGATAGGTGAAGTCAATATATCGTTCGTGTTCCCACAAGGCCGAGAGGTCCTCGTGGTCTTTGTAGGTTTTACCATCAAGAAAGAACACCCGCTTTCCCCGTTTCTTCCCTTCTTCAGCGAGCTTTTTCCATTCGTCTCCCGCTTTGTCCGGATCAAAGCAGAAACAGATGTTTTTCGCGCTCACCATGGGCCATCTCAAACCGTACACGCCGAAAATAGCACAGGCCCTCTGGGTTTATCGGTTCCTGCGGCGTACTGGACCAGGGTGGCCTGGTATCCGCAGTTCTCCTGCCGGTTGCAGCGGATCACGTGGGGCGTCTTGCCTCCCGGTTGGTACGCATAGGCCCGTCTCTGTCTGCAGTCAGGGCAGAGAACCGAAACGTACCCGTTCCGGAGTTCCGGATCGAGTTCTTTCAGGATGGCCATCCGATCGCCGTTTCGATACACCTCATCCAGTATTTTTTGAGCTGTTTCCGGAGTCATAGGGTCTATCCTCCATGATCATGGTGAATAAAAAGGGCGGTTGCCCTTAAAAGAGCTTGCACCGCCCACGAATTATGATTCTTTTACACACAGGTCATTTTAGTCCTGTAAAATCCTCGAAGACCTGTTCTAACTGATCCCAGTATACATACTCGAATGTTTCAACGACGGATTCCTCGGCCTTTTTCCATTTCACCTTGATAAACACCATCGTATAAAGATCCATGGGTGTCAGTTCGATTCGGCACAGATTCGCTTTCCTGCACTTCATGAAAATAAACTCAAGCGAACGTTCCTTTTTTTTGATACAAACAACTCCGGCCAAAGCCTCGAACCGCCGTCCTCCAATTTGTTCATAAATCGTTTGTGCAACTGTGTTTTCTTCTGTCATGGCATGACCTCCTTTATTGACGTGAGGAGCATATCTTTCGAGCACCGCCTGTTTGTATAAATGTATTCCGCTCCACCGTCTTCCTTCCACGAAAATAGTTTGAAGCGTTTTCCATTGACCCAGACGCTTTTGTCTGTCCGCCGTTCAATGGTGTATTGAACCTTTTGGTGCCCGTTGCAAAGATCGATTCCCCAATATGTTTTTCCTGGTTCGAATGGTTTCATGGTTTATTTCCTGCCATCAATCTGTTCATGTCTCGGCTGTTTACTCTGGGCAAAACGCCGTTTTCCTCCATGCTGTAAATCCGGTCCGTTTCAAAAGAAACGATCACATGATCCAGTAATTTGACCTCAAGTACGCTTGCGGCCAATGCTATCCTTCGTGTGATTTCCAAGTCATCAGGTGACGGGTTCACAGTTGAAGAGGGGTGGTTGTGACCCAGGATAATCGATCGTGCGTTTGCCAGAAGCGCCGTTTTCATTATTTCCCGGGGATGGACGATGCATCGATCCAGGGAACCCATATGAGCGATCGTGGTCGCAATGACCCTGTTATCGTTTGCCAGCATGATAACGACAATCTGCTCCCTGTCGTTCTGCCCCCTCTTTAAAATGGTCTGTTTGATGATTTCTCCGGCGTCTTCCGGATTGCATACCTTCGGTGAGCCCGCATACGAAAGGGTTGTATCCTTGACCAGGCCTACCTTCACAATATCCACATCATGGTGAACGTCCTTGGTCTGGAAATCATCTTTTTCCCAATCGGGCTTCACGGTGGTTGGATCGTAGATCTTGTCTGCGGACAGGTACGGTGCCATGCTGTATCGGCCGCTGGGATAGATGCCCTCCACCCCGTCACGGATCTGAATTCGCCGGGACTGTCGTTTTTCATTGGGATATCTGGGGTCTCTGATCCAGAGGGTTTTTTCGGTTCTTTTTATAACTTCATATTGGTAGATACAGTTATGGTCGCAGATTGATCGTGTGTAATAGATACATCCAACAGCAAAGTGTTTATCCATGGTCTTTTGCCTCCATCGTATAAAGAGGCATAGCCCACAAGGGGGACGTGCCCCTTTTATGGGTTAAATACATATCTTCATGAGAAGATCCGTTGATTAAAAAACCCCCTTCAAACGGGCTTGGCCTGTTTAAAAAGGGGGTTTTATCTATGGTTTTTATACTAACAGTAGAACCCGGGAATTTGCCAGTAACTTTGGCCCATATAGAAACTCATGACACTCGATAAGACAGGTGCCAAAAGATCCTTACGGTTGAAATTCCCTTTGCCGACGGTCAACACATCTTTGGAAACAATCAGTTTCACCGCTTTCTTTTCCTTCGGCAAATTTAAGATGATAGCTCCGCTCTTGAACAAGGGGATATTCTTTTCAAGGGGGGAGTTCTTGTAGGGTTCGGTCATGGTTTTTTTGCCGGTGAACAGGGTCATGGTTCCACACTGGTCCAATTTGGTCGTGTCTTTGACATGGGCCACCGTCCCGGACGGTTCCAAGAGCGTTCCATCGGGGAGAATGAGTTTTTGTCGTGTCAGATTGAGGTATTTCATGTAATGCCTCCTTGTTCTTCCATGACAGCAAGGACTGTTTTCCCCCCTGATGTGTCAATGATCACTCTCAGGGCGATTGTCCGGGTGCTCATATTGGGGTCCTTGATTTCATAGTGGATGATGTTCTGGGGGTGTCTGTTCCGATTGGATCCAAAACGAATCAATTCATTTCGAAGTTTGTAAAGAACATCCCAGATCCTTCCGTATTCTTCTTTTGAATACATCTCTTTTGGCACTTTGATGCAGGATTCCCATACCCGTGTGGCCAATTTGACCGGGAAAGGAATACCGGCGGCATAAGCGATTTGCGTGACATCGATACCGTCAAAGAATGCATGCGTTTCACATATGCTTTTATTTTTTTCCGGCGTCATGGCGAGCCTCCTTGGTCATGATGGTTTTGTTTTGAGTTCTTTCATCTTCTCGGCCAGGGTCCAAACCAGGGTGTTGAGTTTCACATCCTTGTCAATGGCTTTGACACCCCGGGTTTTGACCCTTTTCTTAGTTTTTGGATTGAATCCGCGAAGACCTCCCTTGATCATGTTTTCCTGGACGGTGTTCATGACGGTCCACAGATCGTCTTTTCCATGGTCATCCCTGCGCCTGGCCCGTAAGAGCTGGTCCGGTGTGTAGGGTGATTTTGTCTCAAGGTCATTGAAAGGGATCTGAAGCATGCCCGAGAGGGCTGTTTTGGCAAAAATGTCTTGCTCAGGTCCGGTCAGGGGTATCTCCTTCATGTCCTTGATGGTTTCTATGGTTTTGGAGGCTTTGTCGATGATCTTGAACGATGCATTGATCACCGCTTCTTTGCCGATGTCCTGGTGTTTGACACTGATTCGTTTGAACTGTTCGCCAACAATCAGTCCATTGGTGCATGCGATTCGAAACACGCCCAGATAGAACTGGAAGGCGCAGGACCGGTCTTCTTTTCTGACGTGTGATTCCATGACTTTCACAGGAAACCACTGTTGTTCCATCATCATCATGATAATCTCGATGGTTGGAATCTGTGAATACCGGGCTGAGGCTCCCTGGAAAGCAGCTGTCTGGATCAGTGATGGGTATTTCTCTTCGAGTATGTTTAAGGGGATACTGTTCATGGGATTTCTCCTTTTCTGGGGGTTTTTCAAACAACCCCGTATAGGAGTCCCCGGATCGGGTTGTTTGAAAAACCCGAATTGGGGTGTTCTTTCGTTTTAAGGCAGCATGCAAAGGAGTTCGATGAGATAATCCGGCTCAAGACCCAATGAGTCCATAAACACCGCTTCGATCTCTTCCATGCCTGCCACTTGGTCGGTGAGCTCTTTGATTTCGTCCAGACATTCCTTGATAAGCTCATCGGCTTCTTTGGAACTTAGTTCGTCTCGATCCATGATGGTCTTTTTGATATTTTCCATGGGTCTCCTTTTTTTTCGGTTTCTTCCCATAAAAAACAGCTCTCCAATGGTTTTTGGCGCAGCTGAGCTTGGCTGTTTTTTTATGGGAATGTTTTGGTTTTAGGAAATTTGAATGTCTGAGGCTACTTTCTGGCGGGCTTTCTGACAAAGTCGATTTCGTTTGCACGAATCATAACCATGGAGCTGTTACCATTGTCCCAGCTCTTTTGGATCAATCTTCCCCGGACTTCAACGGTCGAGCCTTTCATCAGGTTTTCAGTTGACTTGGCAAGTCCTTCCCAGGCTTCCACGGAAACAAAATGGGTGTTTCCCGAGAAATCGTTGAAGGCCAGCACGGTCTTTGAAACCGTATAATCGTCTCCACCGTTTTTGTTCGGAACCGATCTCATTTCGATGTCACGGGTGACATTGCCGGATAAGGTGACATTGTTCAGCGGTATCATTCCGTTGACCGGATGGATTTCATTGGCCTTGACATAGACCAGGGTGTTTGCTTCGTTTTTTTCGTAACAGATTCTTCCCTTGACGATGACATGGGCGAATTTCTTCATGTCTTGGGC
Source organism: Pseudomonadota bacterium (assembly GCA_018818835.1). Lineage (GTDB taxonomy): Bacteria > Desulfobacterota > Desulfobacteria > Desulfobacterales > Desulfolunaceae > JAHIRD01. Next base: position 23,732 of record JAHIRD010000125.1, on the reverse strand, counting down.
AAGATCATCCGCAGCATCGATGACAAACCAGCTTTTGTTGCCCTGGCTATCCGTTGTTTCAAGGGTTGATCGAATTCCTTTCTTTTTGTTTTGATTGATGGCAGTTGTTTTCACAATTTTTCCGGATACGATGATGACATTTGATTTCAACATGATACATTCTCCTTGGCTTATAGGTTGGTTACATAAAAACCCAGCACGTGACAAAACCACGGGTCGGGTTAAACATCCCTTCACACCGGCAAAACAGATTCCCTGATCACGATCGTAGATACCACATAAGGCTTTCAAAATTTTTGGGATACAAATTTTGAATATACGGCTTTGCCTATCGGTTGACGGGCGTCACAAAGGGTATTCTCTGCAATGACCGGTAACATGTTGATCAATCAACATGAATGCTAAATAAATAAACTATTTATCAGCAAAAAAAAGCGTTATGAACCAGATCCAAAACGTTCCATTTTTCCGAAAATGGAAAAATGGAACGTTTTGGACCTTTTTCAATGGGTTTCAAAATCCCTTTGTTCTTTACTCTCCGAACTGAGTCTGATTTTCAAAGCATTCATTTTTTGTTCTAAATCGTTATCAAAGGCATGCGTCTCTTGCATTTGTTGAAATAACCTTGGCGTTCTGTATTTATTATATCCCAAGGTCTGTGCAATAATTTCTACCGTTTGAACCAACAACAAGGTTGCATCATTTAAGGCATCAAACATGGGGGCCGCTTGTTTCATTGAAATTCGATTTGAAACTCCGTTTCGCAGTTTTTTAACGGTGATGTCGATTTCTTTGGTCAGGTCAATAAATCCATACGTCTCGGGAACCGTACACAATACACCCCGCCAATTTGTCATTTTCTTCATCGCTTCCCAGTGTTCTTTGTTTCCTTTTTTTGTCGTTTTATCGTTTTCTTTTTTTTGCATGGATCTCTCCTTTGGGTTTAAGTTTGTCCCACTTTTTGGACCTGCTATTATAATTATACTGGCTATGTTTAATCGTGTTTGACGGAGTTCCAACATATGAATCTTTTATCTTTTGCTGAAAAATATGGATACGACCTGGATGTTGTCGAAAAAGCGCTTCGATTGGCGATTGAGGAGTCGTTTCGTCGTTCACACAATATTAACAGTGTTGATGTATCCCTCGATGATAAAACCATCGATGTCGTTTACCGAATACCCGTGGATCTTTCTCTTTCCAAGGCTCTGATTTTCGATCATTCGGTGATCGAGGGTGACGTTATACGGGTTCAATTCAACATTAAAGATTTTCCAGACCATTTGGTTCATTCCACAAAAACCTTTTTTTCTGACGCTCTGATGGATTTATCCTTACAACGCACGACAGAAAGATGGGCTTCGAAAAAACATACTGTGGTAGACGGAGAAATCATGTCATGCAGCCCAAAGATGATCACCGTTAACGTGGGCGATGAACATGCCATTTTCCCCCGGTCGTTTTGGGTGCCGACTGAAAAACCGTTTTATTTACCCGGCTGTTTGATGAAATTTTATGTGGCCAAAATCACGATCAATCCCCTTGTGGTTATCGTATCACGCTCAGCCAAGGATTTTCCCGCCCTCTTACTAAAAGAGATCCTTCCTTTTTCCTCTTTTACAACCCTGCGAAGGTTTATCGGTCACATCTCCTTCATTGAATCGGATGCCTTGTTCACAATCGATCTCATTAACGCGATTCGCACGGTGAGAAGCCAGTTGAACATGGAGGCCATCGACATTGTTCATCCCAGCATATAATTGATGGGAACAGGGCGTTTAGTTCACGATTTCTTGTTTAGAAATCAATGGTCATTGATTTGATGAGTCTGATTAAAAAAGGCGTGGATATCTTGAGGATAACAAAGGCCAGAGCGATATTCATGCTTACCGTCAACGGATGGACACGGTGATCTTTTATTTTTTTTCTCTTCCTTGAAAATCCCTTGAAAAACACCCAACCATCAAAGGGACACAAGGGGATGATATTGAACAGACACAAGACAAGATTGATGGGGAGGAACATAAAGCCCGTGATGCAAAACGCCTGGGTTGCCACAGAGCAGCCGTCCTTCATCATTGTATGGGTGAGTGCATAAAACACAAGGCCCAGACCGGCCAGGACCAGATTGGCGAGCGCCCCGGCCGATGCGACCCATAGATGCTGGGGGCGGGAAAATGCCGAAAAGTCGACAGGCACGGGCTTACCCCAGCCGATGATGGTGTCCGATCCCATTATAAAAAGGATTCCAGGGACAATCACCGATCCGGTCATATCCATGTGTTTCCAGGGGAGCAAGGTCAGCCGGCCCTTTTTCTTGGGGGTGTGATCCCCGGACCAGAACGCTGCGTATCCATGGGCGATTTCATGGATCGTGAAGCTCAGGTAAAACACGACGAGCTTGATCAGGGGCATATAGAGCGTGATATGGGCCACCGGTCCTCCTAATTGCCACTGCAAATCATGTCGTGTGAGGCGTCGTCTATGGATTGCATGGTGGATGCGGCTGTGGTGAAATCGTTGAGGCACTGGCAATCACGCACCAGGACTTCTCCTTCGGACAAAGGACAGGTGTTGTCGATGCATGATTTATAGCAGGTCCTTGTATCGTCTGTATTGAGGTTGTATTCCCAGGTGGTGGCGGTGGCTCCCACCTGGAGATTCTGTGTACCTGTGGCCACGGTGCATCCCATTTCACAGGGTGTGATCGTCTCCGTTTGATGAATGGCCATGGAGACGGATGATCCGTTGTCGGTGTAGATTAGGTTACCGCTGGCTTCGTCCACGGAATTGGTGATGCCCTGGGTATGAGTGATGCCGGTGTCGGTGTCATAGACATGGGTTGAATCACAGACAAATTCCCGTTTGATGGTCCACCAGATATAATTCCCCGATGTCAGAGTGCCGGACGTTAACGCATTTGTGTAGGTCATGGCATCACCATCCACGGTAAAGGCCCAGGCGCTGTTGTCCGGAGCCACCACCGTGGTGGACTGGGGAAGAGGCATCAATCCGGTCACCTGCCCCATTTTCATGGTGGTCACGCAGTTTTTACCCTTGTAATCACAGATATCCTCCCTGTCCGGCTGGCACAAAGCCATGTCCACATCACTGCAGTTCTCACGAATGGTGGCCACGGGGTCGAGATTTTCGTTCACATAGACCCGCCGTTTAATGAAACAGGTGTCGGCTTCCACCGGGTTTTCAACATATTCCTGGGTTCCCGCATAAACCTGGGTGTAAAGGCTTGCGGTATCCGAGGTCTGGTCATTTAGTTCTGCATCCCCTGCATGGGCCAGAAAATCCCCGGTGGGGTCATACAGGCTGACGGGTTCCGTGGTTCCGGACAGATAAACACCTGATCCGTTGAACGCGGTCTCTCCGGCCTCGGCGGTTTCTTGTCCGTAATAGCCTATGGTGGTGTCCGACACGTTCACCTTTGTGACGGTCAGGGCCGGATTATCTGCCTGTATGACGGCCACAACGCCACCGCCCAGGTCCCCAAGGATCTTTTCCATGTTTGTCCAGACCAGATTGGAACCGCAGGAATTGTTGATGCAATAGCATCCGGCCATGTCTTCCATGGATGCAACCTGTGCAAGCCCGATGCCGCCCGTGTTGACCCACCTATGGTAGGTGCAGTTGTCCCAGGTCCCGCGGGTGCATGAGATGATCCCGTTAGCGCACACTCCGGCAACGTCAAGGGGGCAGGTGTAGGTCGTGTCATAGCTGGAGTTCAGGTCGGTGTCGATGTTCACCATCAGGGTGGACAGACCTCCCCTGGGTCCGGGAGCTGCAAACAGCTCCAGAAAGGCGCTGGACGAGGCGGTGGAGATCTGGGCGTCAAAGGTGTGGGTCCCGTTTTCCCCGAAGGTTTCCATGGGGGTTCTGTTGGAGGTCAGGGGTTCTGCGAGCCTTTGGTTTAATTTCTCGGGACTGTCGAGTTCACCGGACAGGGACGCTCCGGCCGATTTGCCCGAGGCGTATCCATCGTCAAACTCATCGGCCCGGGCCGGGGAAACGATCAGGGTGATCAAAGTCAATACCACAGCCAGGTGTTTCATGGTCGGTCTCCTTTCAGGTTCCGGCCGGACAGGGGATCGGTCAGGGGATCGGTCAGGGGATCGGCCGGTGTGTTGAGTTCGTAATCGTAGATATCCAGTTGCTCGGGCATGATATCCCCTTCCAGCAGTCGCACGGACCGGTAAATCCTTTGGGTCATGTCGTTCAGAGAAAGAACACCCGAGGCGATGGGGATGATATCCTTTTCCCCCTTTTTGATCAAAATGAGGGTGGGGGTCATTTCCACACCAACTTCCGCTGCAAAATCCGAGTGATCATGGATGTCCAGGTAGCGGACCGGCCAGTCGTATTTATTCACAAAAAACCGCATGATCCCTTTTTGGGAATCGCAAAAGTCACATCGGGCCTGAACGAACAGGATCAGGGCATAGTCGTCTTTTGCCTTTAAAAGGAGGCTGTCCTTTTCGGTGTGCTGGATCTTGGACATTGCCCTTCGGCCCGGCGATGTCAGGGGGTAGGTCTGATCGGTGGTGAGCTTCGGATGGGTCTGGGCCACCAGCGAGGCCACGGAGGCAAAGGCCTTGGACTTTTTGGCAGACACCATGTTGACGTAGAAATACCGGGCCACGTTTTCTTCGGTGGGATACTGGATGGCGTATTTCTGCACCTGGTCCACATAGGCCTGGAAATCGTCGGGATGCATGGTCCAGAGATCATCGAAGGGTTTGGTGTCAGGGGCGGGATGGGTGTCTGGGAGCAGGTCGGATTCTTCGGTTTCCTCTTCTTCCAGATAGACCTCGTACCAGTAGTACCCGCGTTTGGCATCCTCGTAAAAGCCGGGTTCCCGTGGGGAGATTGGTCTCTCCCCGGCCCCTTTAGCCAGGGTCACCCAAAAAAGGCTAAAACAGAGGAAGCCCAATCCCTTTAATAATGTCCTGGCGAACCAGGCCGAAGTATTTGCTGTCATAACTGTCCTTGCATGTGCCTGTGGCAAAAAAGTGATTTTCCGGAATAACTCCGTCATAGGATATGGCCTCGACGGACACGCCTTGTTGAGAATGGGTTTTGGCTTCCCCCAAGAAGACGCCGTCACAGAAAAAATCCCGGCCCTGGGTCTTCAGGTGCTGGCCGGGAAGGCATCCCACGATTTTCGTGATATTGCAGGGCATGCAATTGGGGACCAGGGCCTGGTCAATGGATACGGAAAAGATCACAATGTCCCCGGAAGAGATGTGGGCCGGACGGCCTTTCCTGACGTAGAACCAGGTGTGTCCCACGGAATCGGTGAACGAATAGGATATATACCCCGGAATCTGCATGCCGCACCAGGCCAGAAGAGACAGAACAAGAGCCGAGCATAGGATTCTCCGGGGGCTTGTTGTTCTGATTTTTCCTAGGCTAAGGTTCAATTCGTTTAACATTTTTACTTACCACCATTTCAGAGATTAAGACCACATGGTTTTCAGGCTGGTTTTTGATGACATCGGCCAGGCTTAAAAGCCGCTGGTCCAATTCGCTTTCCGAGATGTCCCCGTTCATGAATTCCGTCTGGATCTTTGCGAGATAGGGCCTGGTATCTATGGCCACGATCTTCAAGGACCAAAACCGGTGATAGGTGTAAAGACTGGCTATGGACACCACCAGACAAATTAAGACCGTCAGAGTCAGTTGTTTTTTAGCGTTCAAAATAAAACCCCCTTTGTGTCAATCGATCTACGAGATTGTTTAGTTTGGGATGTGTCTTGCCCAGTTCCGATAAGACGTGGACAAGGGGCATGTCACCGTAATACACCCGGGGCGTCCCCCTGGTTTCGATGTTGCCCTCCGCTCCAATACTATCGTCCCCATTGACCAAGCGAACGTTGTTGATAAAGGCCACGGCCGGCACCCTCTTTATTCCAAAATACCGGAAGGCCAAGGGATCAATGTCGATGTTGGCCCGGTAATAGGCACAGGGCTCGGAGCCGTCACAGGCCGGGTCTTGTTTAACCAGACCTTCGATGAAATCAAGGGTGGGTTTGACTTTTTTCATTCCCCCCACAAATCCCCGAAGTACCAGGGTGATGTTCGGCTCCCCGAGATCGTTAAGGTCCTGGACATAGGCCCTAAGGGTGTCAGTCGGTAGGGACGAGGAGATGAAAATATACAGCCGGTCCCCATCGCTTAAGGGATGGGCAGGATCCGGGTGGTTCGGGGGCTCGGATTGAAACGTTTGGATTCTTTTTTTCTGCCGTTCCAGGGCATGGAGAAACTCCTTTGAGCTCAAGTACCGGGAAGCATTTTGGGCGGCCTCTTCCGCGTCTTTGTTGGTCTGCTCCGGGATATCAATGTGAAGGGACTCCGCCCGTTTCAGAGCCTCCCGGACGGTGTCCAAGGTCTTGTCAGCCCTGGCCGGCATTGGGGCAAGTATCAGAAGAATCATCCATAAAACGAGTTTTATGATGGTATTAAAATGCACAGCAGGCCCTCTTTTTAAACAGTACCCATTCGAAGTTATCGGGGGTTCCGGTTCCTCCTACTGGCGGATTTTTCATGGATCCCCAAAGAATAGACGAGCGGCCGGGACCGATGGCTCCGATTCCGCGTACGGGTTTGGCGATCTGAAACCGGTAATGGTTTTTGATCCAGATGGGGGTGGGTATTTTGGTGCAGATGTTAACCGCCCCATCCATGAGGTTCAGCATTCTGGCCTGGAGATACACGGTTCTTGACGCTATGGTGAACTGGGACTGGATGTAATCGCCGTCGATGGCATGTCCGGACAGGGGGTAGATGGATCCGCCGGATCCCACACACCAGAACAGGGAGGGAATGGGAAGGCCGAATTGGGACCCTACGGCATCGGCCATGCAGGACATCTGGGCGATGGGGTTGGCGAACAAAAGCACTTCGGGGTTGAGCAGGATGGCGATGGAATCGTCCTGCCAATTGGGGAAAAGTTCCGACATGAACTCGACGTCGAAGGATGCGTGCTCAATGCATGCGAAATCCACCAGCAACTCCATCATGGACCAGACCGGAAAATCGTAATAGTGGGACTGGATCATGGAAAACCCCCCGTCGTCCTCGTCGTTGGTTCCGTTTAGTCCAAGGGGCATATAAAGCTGAAGCCCCAGGGTGGGCAGGCAGAAGGGGTCTTTGACCGTTTCGATGAGATTGGTGGGTTCCCACATCCCCACGGAGATGCCAGTTCGAAAAAAAGGCGGAATGGGAATGGGGCAAATGCAGATCGGCACATCCGCCATATCGGGTGTTTCCACATTGTCCGTGTTCATGCCGATCCTGACCCCGCCGATCTTCACGGGGAAAATACTTTGCCAGGCCACCTCTGTCACGGGATTGAGGGGCAAGCCGCCGCACAGGGAATATCCCGGCATGACCGACAGAACAAGGATTGAGCATACGGTAAACAGGATGTTAAGGAATTTCATGGCAGCCTCCGATTTCCGTGACGTTCATCACGGTTGACCCTGGTTTTTGCCGCACCACCGACGGCAGGTGTTGTATCCCAAACCGGTTGATCAGTTCACTCACGGCGTAAAACACGGGGCGTTCCAACTGATGGGACAGATCGTAATAGCTTCCGTCGGTGATCAGCACTTTGGTGTTCAGGTCCCTTGAGTATTCGGAGTGGGCGAACCAGTCCACCTGTTTCTTCCGGCTGCCGTTTAGCACCACCAGAATGCCATCGAACCGCATGTAATTAAGTGGGTTGAAGGTATAGCCTTTGGGGTAGAGAATGCCGTAGCCCCTGGGATCGGGGATGTCGAACTCAAGGGTGTAGCTCATGTTTACGGAAAAGGTCCGGGTCTTTTGGGCGGTGGGCAGATCCACCAGGTCGGCGGGTTTGTAGGCTTTGACTTTTTTTTCTATGTCCTCACGGGAAATGGCTTTGGCCCAATCGATGGTGGCGGCTTTTTCCCGGATTTCCTCAAGGGCGTCTTTTTCGGCAATGGGATAGGTCATGCCCTGGCCGAGGCCCAGAGAGATCCCTGGGATGATCAGAACGGCCCAGATGGTCAGTATTGTTGGTACGAGTCTCATAATCTATTCATGGCACCTTTATTTAGTCACTTAGAAATATTTTTTTTTGCGCGTTTCAGTCAAACATATTTCCTTACGTTATTTATCCAGTTTATCTGGTTTAGGGCAGAGCCTCTGCTTCGATGTTCGTTTGGATTTCGGATTGTATGGTTTCGATGGCCCGGACCTTTATGTCCCCTGCCCATTCGGACATGTCTACCTTCGTAAAGTCGATCATCTGGAACTCTTCGGGGTTGAATCCCCGGCAATTGGGGTTTTCAGGGGTGCCCCATCCTTCCTGGGAGAACTCGATGAGTTGGGGCCTGCCCTGTTCCTGGATGATCCGGGACAATTTGGAATTGAAGCAGCAGTAAGTTTTCTTTTTTTCCGTGACGATATTGGTAAAATCCCCCATTTTCCTTGAATCATATTCTCCCACGTAATGGCAGAGCCCTTTGCTTTTTTTCATGGCCAGCATCTTTTCATCTTCGTTGCAGTCCATGGTTCCCATGAGGTAGGTATCGCTGTTGCAGCATCCGGCGAAATACAAGGTGGCTCCCCAGGACCGGCAGCGGTTGTCCTTGCCGTTATAGATGTACACCGTGCCCAGGCAGTTCCCGCCAGGATCGATCAGTCCGTCGTCTTCCTTGTCATTTACGCCGGTTTCGGTTTCGTTGTCGGTGTGGGTCTCGTTATCCGAGACGTTGATGCACGCATACGGAGAGCACAGATTCACACCCATATAGGGTTTGCAGGTGTAGGTCTCGCCATAGGGACAGGTGTTCTCACCTTCGTAGCAGTCCTGGGTCTCCTCTCTGTATGCACCGGCCTCGCATATGGGGTGGGCGTCGCATACCTGGGTGGTGGGGTTGTAACTGTAGCTGTCCGGGCAGTCGTGTTCCGCGTTTAGCAGACACATGTTGACTGTGGTTGAAAAATCGGATTGGTTGAAACAAAAAAAGTTTGCGGTACAGGCCTTGGCATCGCTGTCATAGGTGTAGGTCCCGGGACATAGTTCCGAGACCTGAAGTCGGCAAAGGTCCTGGTCATAACTTCCTTGGGAACAGACAGCGGGAGACCGGCAGGTATCCCCGTTCAGGGTATAAGGGAGCAGGCATATGGGTGTGGGTGTGATGTCACACCGGTCTATACCCGGATTCAAGGTTCCGCCATTGGCGCAGGATGCCTGGGCTGTGCACAGCGACAAGGAGTCATCGTAGATTGACCCGGTGGGACACTCAAGGGTCATGGCCAGTTCACATAGATCTGTGGTTCCGTTGAGGGTACCGCCGTTAGGGCATGATGGATTGGCGGCACACAGGCTTCCGATATCGGCGTATCCTCCGGTGCAAGATGAACAGGACGAACACTGGGACGAACATTCAGCCTGGGTTGAATAGACCTGGTTGTCTAAAGTACAGCGATAAATCGTCTCTTCTGTCATATAATAATTTGTTTGACGATCTCCAGTTCCACTTGGATCGCAATGATAAGCGACAAGTTCACATGGAGTTTCTCCTGTTTCATCGGGTCTGTAATAACATGATGGAATGTCCCTATAGGGGTATCTGTTAAAAAAATTATCAGCATTTGATGGAGGAAAAACAGGCCAGGTATATTCATTTGCTTGGGAAATATTTGAAAGGTCTCCTGTATAATTGCAAAATTTTTTATTACCATCATATCTGAAGCATGGAGGATCATCATGTCCATAACATTCACCAAAATCACTTCTGTATGTTTCAATACCGGCTGGTTCTAATTGTATTTCAGCAGCACACACGCCATTATCACACATGTTGTATTCGCAACGGTTGGTGTTTGGATTATACTGGCCGCCCGTTGGGCATGACGGTTGGCGGACGCACACATCTCCCTGCTGTGTATATCCACTGGGGCATGACAGAACGCCCGATACAACGCATCGATCCAGGTTTCCGCTGTAATTCGTGCCAGACGGACAGATGGGAGAATCAGTGCACACATCACCAATAAGGGTGTAGTTTCCAGGACAGGCCCGAATCACCTCAGACACGCAGGCATCCTGGGCAGAGTCATAGATGCCGGTTCCTGCGCAGTTCGGCGTTTTGGTGCAGGCATCCAGGGCCGGGTCGTAGGTGTAGTCCTCGGGGCAATCGTCTGAAACCACGATTTCACAGCGGTCCAGGCCTCCGTTGAACACTCCGTCATCTTCGCAGTAAGGATCACGCTCACACTGATCCAGGTCCTCGTTGTACGTGTACATGTCCCGGCAGGTGATGTCCTGGGGTTCCACTTCACACCGGTTTGACGCGCCATTCAGGACTCCGCCCTCCAGACAGATCGGGGTGGATGCGGTGGCGATACATTCCACGGCATCAAGCAAACAAATCTGATCTGTTTGATTGTCATCCACATGGGGGCATTGGCCCCATTCCCATGGTTCGATGTATTCGTCACCGTCCGAGTTGTTGATGCAGATGTCCCCGGTGATTTCAACTCCGCCTCCCCCGGCTGTCCCGCTGCTTTCGCCGATGATAAGATTTTCCGCTTCGGTCAGGGCGTAGATCATCCAGGTTGAATCGTTCTGTTGTTCCCACTGACAGGCGGTGGCCGTGTCGGGGCTGGTTTCCGATACGCAGTAAGGGGCGGATGACGAGGTGCCTGTAAGGTAGGTAAAGCCCAGGGTGGAGGGTTGGATTGGGTTGGGATAGATGAGGGTGGTCTGATCAAAGATTCTGACATGGGCGGTGATTTTGGACCGTTCCTCATCATCTACGGAACAACGGATCTGGTTTTGTATGTCGGGGGACAGGGAGGGGAGGTTCTGCCAGGTGGTGTTACAGGTGATCGCCGTGATGGTTCCGTTCAAATCCACGTTGGCGATGTTGTTCTCGCCAATGGGAAACGGTTCCACCAGGGACAATGTCACCTGGCTGAACAGTTCCGGCACATCGGCCCTGAAGGTGCTGATGGTGCAGGAGGTGATGCCGGAACAATCGACCAGGTTGATATCATCAGCCAGGGCGTGGCTTGCCCAACCCAGAAGGGCCAAAAGGATTATGGTCCATGATTTCATGGGAGGCCTCCCGAGATTATTGTCTGGGGATGGGGTTCGCTCAGGGCTGAAACCAGTTCGGCGTGTACAGTGTCATTCCAACCCACAAATCGCTGGGAGGTTTTGAGGGTCAGATTCTTCACGATGACCTGGGGACAACCTGGATTACCTGTGTTAAAGCAGCTTGGTTGGAAAATCAGTCTGGCCGCTTTTTGATGGCAAAGGGTTTTAAGGCAGTGGATCACCTCAGAGCGCTTGGGTTGGGTACCTGGGATGTAAGCCTGGATTTCATGGGTGGGTGGGTTCCATTCTTGGGCTTTGCCCGGTGCGATTCCCAGTGACACCATCAGGGTCAACAACAAAAATAGATAAAGGGATGTTTCGTTCATATCGGGTCTCTCCTTACTCGTGGTTATACATGGAGTATGGTGAGGCCCTTTAACTGGAATGTTTGATTGTTAGTGGTGATAGCGGCATTGAGCAATAATGATCGAATCATCTATAGTCTTATAAACAATTCGATGCTCTCTGTTTATTCTCCTTGACTAGTAACCTGACCCGGTGTGTTTTAAAGGTAGGGGGATCGCAGGATATCTTTGATAAGGGTGTTGATTCTTTTGAGGGTCTTTTTGTCTGTCTTTTGCCAGTACAGGTAATCCTCCCATGCACCGGGAGTCCAGGAGAGGATCATTCGTCTATGAGTCCATGTTGGATGGTCTTGCCGGCTTCAATATCTGCGGTGGCCTGATTTAACCGTTCAGCATTTTTGGGGCTTTCCATAAGATAGGCTGTTGCTTCATATGGATGTGAGTGGCTGTTCATGAATCGCCGGATGCGAGCGATGGTCTTTTTGCGAAGCCTGGCCTGTCTGAACAACCTCAGATACAGAACATAGACCCCGATGCTGGCAAACCAGAGCCCGCCCAGGGCGAGGATTACATTTTCGAACATAATTTCAGCTCCGGAAAGATGACATTGACATAGGGTGGTTCCACCAGGGCGGACCGTCCTTTATAGCCGCCGCTGGTGGCAAACAGATAAAAATCCTTTTCCCTCAAGCCCATCACGTCTTCCATCAAAATGGTGGGTTCCTGCTCTTCCCGGATGGTGATGGAACCCCCGGTCTGCATGATGGGAGAAAATTTTTTGATGGTGCCCGAGTATTCGGCGATGTAACGGGCCGTATCCGGATCATTTACCCGCATAAACAGTTTGATATTGGTGTTGTCCAGGATCTTCCGGGCCTTGGAGGGTCCGATGGCGTCGTTTAAATCCGCGATGGACTGGGTGAAGGCATGGCACTTCACATTGGCGGTTCGTCCTTTTGAAAACATGTCCTCAATGTTCAGATAGGCGATGTTGGAGAATTCATCCATAAACAAACTGAGCGGGGGCTTGATGCTGTCTCCGGATGCCAGTTTCCGGCCGGCAAAGGTCTGAATCATGCTGATGATCACACGCCCCACCAGGTGGGCGGTTTTTCCCGCCAAAAGGCTGCCGGTCTGAACGATCAGGATCACTGTCTGTCCCTCTTCCAATCGTTTGATAAACTGGTTTGATTTCGGCTTTCCAATGATTTCTCCCACAGAGCCTGTGGACAGGGAGGTGAGAACCGTCCGCAGGGTGGACGCCACCTTGGAAAAGTACTCCGGAGTGGACCCCAGGATATGGTTGATGCCCACCTTGATCTCTTGGGCTTCCGGAGAATCAATGGTCAGGATGCGCTGGTACAGTCCCCCCAACGCATTGTACGAGCACTCCTTATAAATTGCGTCAAAATTTATATGGATCTCCGGATGTCCGTGTTTTTTAAGAAGGATCAGGGATTTGACGATCATCAAGGTGGTCTCGTAGGCAATATTGATAAAAAACTCCTCTTTGGATTGAATGCCTGAGATCACATGATTGACCAGTTCTTCGGGTATGGCGTAATAGGACAAGGGATCGATTTTGGCAGAATATTGGGGGAAGATGGGCGTCACCATGAACAGGTCCTGTTCCCGTTCGGTCTCAAACGCGGTCTGGACGATTTTGGACACGAGATCAATGTCCCCTTTGGGGTCCACACAAACCACACTGTGGCCTTTTTTGATGTCCTGGACGATCATATTCTCCATGGCTTTTGTCTTCCCGGCTCCGGTGGTTCCGAAACAAAAAAAATGCCCTGTCCTGTGGTCATCCGGAATGCAGATGGTCTGGATCTTGGGGAACAGATCCTGGATATCGATCCCTTGCCCCATCACAATCCCAGGGCCTTTGGTTTTTACGGCTTTTCGTACGGGTTTTCTTATACTTGATCGCATTTATCCTATATTCCAGAACCGCTCGACCCTTGTTCTGTTCACGGACCGGTAGATGGATACCAGCCAGATGGTGATAAAGGGAACCAGGGTGGCCATGGCAAAGATAAAGGCCACGTCGTAAGCGGTTGTAATCAATGTGGGTTTAAGGTTGAGGATCACCCGGTACACCACCGGGAGATAGGATCTGTCTAAAACGGTCATGATTTTTGCAGTTTTGTAAGCGTTTGTAGCTGTAATGGCATTGGATGTCATGATAAAGGCTGCAAAAATCAAGACCCCTTTGATGGCCATGGAAAACATGCGGCCGATCAGCAGGTTGTCCACGGCTTTTTTGGTCAGTTTTCCCACCCGGTATTTGGACAGATAACAGCAGATGAAACAGAAGAGGATGATGGGCAGACAGTTGACCGTGTAAAGAAAGAGCTTGTACCGGACCAGGGGAAAAAAGGAGGCCACGGCATGGGCGGTCCCGGTGTCGGCCATGATCGGCAGCAGAAGGGCTGTAATGACGGCAAAGGTCAGGCCCTCGATGAATCCTCCACCAAATCCACAGTTGAAATAGTTCAGTTGGCCTTCCAGGGTCAAAAACTCGTCGGGGATATCCTGGCCCAGGGATTCGATGACGTAGAACTGCTGGATTTGTGAGATGGCACCGATGATGCCTTGGGCACTCCGGCCGGTTCCGCCTTCTCCGGTGATCGGTATGATGTCAGGGCCTTGTTTTTCCATGTCATAATCCTTCCCGCTTTCTTAAAAAAACGGCTTCATTGACGATCATCACCAAACATCCTATGAATGATCTCATGGTTCTTTCCTTTAAAATAAGGGATTGAAATGCCAGTAATAGACGATCCATACCCTGAGGTATGGTATGGCAAGGGTGCATGCCACGGTGATCAGGAATATAAACAGATTGCGGGTGACCAAGGCGTAGGTTAAGCCCATCAAAAAGATCACCGCGCAGAGATGCATGAGCGCGGAATAATCCGGAAGGTAATGCACGCGGATAAAGCGCTCGAACACAAATCCCAGGGGAATGGAGGTCACTATGATCAAAAGTAGGGAAAAATTGATGATGGTCTTCATTTTCGTATCCCTTTTTTATGCAATGCCTGTTTGATCTTTTCCACATAGTTTGATCCGCGTCTGATTTTCCGCTGGGATGTGAGGGGCCCTGCATGATAGCAGGCCACGGCATACCAGGAGTATCCGTATCTGGCCATGCAGTCCCGGAGTATCCAGGCCCCCACCCGGGTGCAATAACAGGGTGAGAGCAATTGCTTGTAATGGTCATTCAGGCGGGATCTCCAAAAGGAGTTGATCTGCATATGCCCCAGATCCAGGGTTCCATTGGTATTTTTAGTCATAGCCAAGGGGTTCTTGTTGCTTTCCACCATGGAGATCGCTTCCAGAAGCTCGGGGGCGATGTCATACTCTGCCCCGGCTTCCTCGAAACACATATCAAGGGTTGCCCCATGAGCGGCTGATATCATGATCAGGACGAGGATGAGGGTTCTCATCGTTTCGCGACCTTCATGGGGTGTGTTAAATAGTCCTCAAGCTTTTGAAGATTTGCTCCTTTGACCATACGCCCGTCTTCCAGTATAAATACCGGCACCCCTTGGATGCCTATGGTGTTGATCATCTCCTTGGTGTTTTTGTGTAATTCGGTGTAGCGGTCACAGGCTTTAGGCTCCGTGGATTCGCTTTTCCAGTCGGTGGCCACATAGGTGCTAAGGTCCATGCCTTGACATATGGCATCCTTATTCTTTTCTTCTCCCGTCTCACCATGGACGGTGTACAGAATGGTTTTGAGCACGGCCCGGTGCTTGTCCATGAGGCCCTGAATGTTTTGGGCGGCCCGTGAACAGTAGGGGCACAGGGGGTCCGTTATCATGTACACCGTGGGACTGTCCTCCCCTGCCCCTGCTGGGGCATAGGTAAAGGCCGTGGCCTTGTCCAGGGTTTCACGATTGTGTTGGATGGTCTTTGCCTTGAGCTGGTTTATCGTGTTTTCCGTGACCTGAATCTTGTCCTTGAACATTTCTCCGGCCAGGACCATCTCGTCGTTGACATAAACGGGGATATACTGGGGGCCAGTTTTCAGAATGATTTCACAGAGGCCTCCGGCAAGGGGCTTTTGGGATTCGATGGTTGATGGGGGGATGGGCACATGCTGCCGAAGCCAGTCCAGGGTCTTTCCGGAACAGATATTGTTTTCTTCCGTATTGTTGAGTTTCATACAGGCCAGGGGCAAAACCAGGCTGATGATTAAAAAGAAAAAGAGTTGGAATTTTATGATTTGTTTCATGCAAAATCTCCTTCGAGCCTTTTCAGAAAATGGTCTTTGTCATCTATTTTCCTTATTTTCTCTTTCTCCGGCGGCTTGTCCCTGATCACCCTTTCCTTTAAATGGATCATGGCATAGGGGTTTAATCGTGCTTTGAGGTTTTCCATAAGAATGGCTCCACCGGGTGATTGGAAATAATCAGAGATGCTTTGACTGACAAATGAGCCCCTCATTCCTGTTTTGAGTGACTGTAAAATTCCATAAACACTTGGGTTCATGATCTTCACTCGCTTGATCCCAACTCGTTTATGATCCTGTTCATTTAGCATGCCCGGGAGGCCGAAACTTATATCCTGCATGTTATTTAGGGCAGCCAACACGGATTCTTCGATGACAAAGGCTAATTCCCTGGGTTTTAATTCAAACAGAAATGCGATGTTTTCATCGAGGGACAACGCAACATTCATTCGACTGTTCATGAGTCCACCACCTTTAATTTTTTCATATATCCCCGGGCATTGGCGAATTCAGGTTGACCGGGAATATGAAGGAAGTTGTCGGTAAATAGGGATTTAAGCTGCCCGGAAAGGTAATAAGCACCCCCGCCGGCTACGATGAGCGTTTCCGCGTCGTTCATGGTTTGCTGGGATTTGGTTTCAAGTTCATGGATCAGGTGGGCCACATACTCAGTGACCACCATGTCGATGGTTGAGTTGAGGGGGAGATCCTGGTTTTTTATTTTCAACTGGCGTGTTCTGAGCACCTCTTTTAGCTTCTGCTCAGACAGCGTCACCCCTTGTTCCTGTTTGATTTCAATCCCCAGTTCCCGGGTGATGCGACAAACCCCTTGGCCGTTCATCATGTATGATCCGTTGGAACTTGCTCGGCCCCGAATAAAGGAAAGGACATCCACGGTATTGAATCCGATATCCACGACCAGGACATTGCTTTCAAGGTGCCCGGTCCTGAGCCCTTTTTCCGTGATCAGAAAATCGGTCATAACTCCCTGGCCTTGCGCCCGGACATCCACGTTCGGGCAGGAAACAGTGTAGGAGGTTGACTTGCCCTTTAAGATGTATGTCACCATGAAGGTTTCTATGGATCCCCGAATGGCGTTTTTTTCCAGAAAAAAAAATTCCAGGGGGAGCCCCAGGCAGATTTTCTTGGGTTGATGAACCAACCGTTCAAGGGGGATGTTCAGCTCTTTGGAAAGTTCGACCAGAACCTTGAACAAAAAGATCGGCGTGAACTCTTTTAAAAATTGAAGGCTTCGTGTGGATATGATCGTATCGGAAAAAAGGGCGTCATAACTCAACAGGAATTTTCGTGATTTATAGATGAATTGGTCTTGGGTGTTATCCAGGCCTCGGATTTCCGACCGCTGGCAGGGTGAGATGGCTGTGGGGAATTTGATGGTTGTTTGTTTGCCGTCGTAAAAAACCGTGGCTTTGACATCACCGAACCCGATATCCACGCCCAAAAGCATGTGTCCGTTATGTCCCATGGCTTTGTCCTTTCATGATGATGGGTTAATTTCTCTGTTGTCCACACTATGAGAATGACAGGTGTGTTTAATCATCAAAGGCAGGGATAGAATGAGGGGTTATTTCAGATAATGTTCAGTGATATCGCCCCTTTCATGAAACAATTCCTGGCTCACGTGCAGGAGGGCCTGGGTGTAGCATGAGCCATGTTCCTGGCTTTCCCTGAATCGCCGTTGGGCGAAATTCCATCTCAGTCCATGGCTGGCGTGGTATTTCTGGTGGGTGCGATCCGTCGCTTTTTTCAAGTCCCGGATGTAGTTTCTGTATTCGAAACAAAAACGGCCTTCGGCCGTTGTTCTGATTTTTTCTTTCAATTCCTGGTAGGTTTCCTGGGACAGATACTTTTCTCCGGATTTTCCGCCTTTACCCTTTTCCACATAAAGCACGCCCTTCGTTTCCCCAGTGACCGGATCTTTTGTTAACCCGCGAAGGGCTTCCTGGGTTAAATGATTGCATTCATTGACACGCGCCCCGGATTCAAGCTGGATGCGTGCCACAAGCCGGTGATCTTGGGACCTCAGGGATTTTACAATTTCTTCGGGCCGTTCGTATGCCCGTGATCCGGTGAACTTTTCCAGGGATTCTTTTGCCATGGATCGTGCCGAAACGATGTTTTCCGCAAACGCATAGGTGTTTCCGGTCCCGTGGACTTTGGCATATCCGTTGAGGGCGCTTTCAAGTTTTTCAAGGGCCGCCGCGTAGTTTGAAAGGGTGCTATGGGCTATGTTTTTTTGAATTTTCGTTTTCAGAAACGCTTCCACATGCTCTCCCGTGAGTTTTTCAAGATCCTTGACCTGAAACGTTTCTTTGACATAAGTGCCCAGTTGTCGCCAAACATCCCGATACGCATCCGCCGTCCGTATGGAGTAGATTCCAAGGCCTTTGCCCATGGCATGCCAGGTGGCGGCACGGCTCTGTCCATTAATGCTTTTCCGGATACTTTCCTTAACCTCGTGTTTGGACTGGCCGATTTGCTTGATGCCTGACTCATGGTACAGTTTCTGAACCTGCCAGTTGATATTCCCTTTCATACACCTCCTTTGCCGTGTATCTCTCCCTATATGCCAATGTTATCCATCGTTGGCCAAAAGCATTCCCGATTTACCAAAACATCCCATCCCGTGGACATTATTATTCCCCACAAAGCCAATCTTGACAATTTTGAGCACATTTCTATCCTTCATCAAGCCATACGTGGTAATGTTGGGACGTTTCTTGCCCTTTCTAAGCCAACCCTAATCATTTTGAGGCCAAAATCATCCATGATGTGGACAGTTTTGTCCTGAATATTGCCATGTTTTCTTGAGTACAAAGCCTTTTAACGAGTGGCTGCCTCGGTCTTTTACGAGTGATCTCTCGCAAGTTTTTTTACCGTGGTTTCTTGATATCCACTATACACATAGGTCTTCTTTTCCGTGAGCACCTAATGCTCTCACTTTCGCTTTATTAAAGCGAAACAGGGTCTTATCCAAACAATCCTCCTTCAGACAGAACGGCACAGCCCTATCGGTAAAACCATGGGTTTTACCAATATTCTGAATGGTATAAGATGATTATTTCGGGAGAAACCCCTGAGAATCCCATGCACCGGTTAAACAGATTCCTTGTTATACATAACCGCATAAGGCTTCCAAAAAAATTGGGATTTTTTGGATATACTGTTCAACCTATCCGTTGACGGGCTGATGTGCGGGTTATCACACCACAGACCGGTAACATGTTGGAGCCCCAACATGAATGCATGATTAAAAAATTTAATCTGCAAAAAAAACCATTTAAATTTTCTTTTTTTCTTCAATGACAAAATCACGTCTAAAATCTAAGGAACAATCGGCTGATTGTCAATGAAAAAATCGGTGGCGTTCCGCCCTTTAGGTGACACTTTCACCTAAAGGGCGAAAACAAAATAAAACACACCTTTATATTTATAATTGCACCTGGGTTTAGTGTGTGCTATTAACGTTAATAGTTAACAAAATTATAATTCACATTTTAGCCTGGCCATTGATATGAATGACACGGATAAGCTGAGCACCTTCAAGAGAAAAAAACGTAAAGAAGTGTTGAACTATTTTAAAAACCTGCCGGAAAAATATATCATCGATATTTGCCATGAACTGTCTTGTTTAAATGGCAAGGATAAAGATCCTCTGGTGGTTTATGAAACGTTTTTAACCTTGATCAATGACCGGCTCTGGATTGAAACGGCATTATCCCGAAAATATCGGCTCTCTCAGGAAGAGCTTGACCTGGCGAATAAAATTAAGCGTTCCCGGGTTTCGTCGAAACGTAAAGAAAAAACAAGTCCTGTGTATGATGTCGTTAGAAAAAACTATATCTGGTTGATCAATGATCTCAGAGAGGAAGGACTCAGTTGGAGACAAATATCCTTATATTTAGAAATGAATCATAACATCTGTATCAGCTACACGTATTTAAGATCGATATTCCTGGAAGGATATTCGGACAAAACAGACACATAAGCATAAGAAAGAGATTTTATGGATACATTTTTTCAAAGACTTGTTTTTTTATTGACAACCTTAAGCCCATTGTTTAATGGATCCTTAAGAGAACATTTGCTTGTCAATCAATTAAACGAGTTCATACATCATCAAACGATAATAGTCTCTGAATAGTCTCACGCACGGTCCGTGACACATTAAAAGAAAAGTTTCAAATCATAAAGCCAAGGTAAACACACGGATTAAAGTTGCTTCCTATGTTTATTTAAAGGAGTTTACCGTGGCTAAGAATAATAAAAACATAGAAAACTTCATTGGTTCCATTGAGCCGATCATCAAACACCATATCCAACGGTATTCACATGGGCCTTTTATCAGATTAAATGGGTATAGCTACGACGACCTGTTCAATGAATCCATACTGGTTGCCCTTGAGGCGGCAAATTCCTGGGAACCTGACGGGGGGAAAACCCTCATAACCTGGTGTGGTGATGCCATCGAGCATTTGTTTCAGAACCTTCGAAAAAAACATTTTTTATACCAATCCCACCATATTGCTCTGGATGATTTGCTGTATGTTGTCGAACCATCGAGCGACATCGATGTCGATGTGGATTCCTTGTTCGATCATTACTTTCATTCCAGCGATGTGTCTTCCTATTCCGACAATCCTGATTATCATACTCAACTTGAATATCTGAGTAGCCCGGATTTTATCCAATCGATTCAGGACCAATCTGAACGAACCCTTTATGTCAAGCTGTACGTCCAACGTCTTACCATGGTCTCGGCGGCCAATGAATTAAAACTTTCTCCCAGCCGCGTTTCCCAGATTTTCAAATCCTTACTTCAGACATTGAAAGATAAATTCAGCATCGTTCGTGACGCTGGAAGGGGCTCCAATGCAAACATCTATCATTCCTGAACATAGCATAGAACTTGTCGAAATCCCGATTGAAATGATAAGCATCGATGTTTATCCACGGGAGGCTATCGATACCAACCGGATTATTTATCTGAAAAGTCTGCTGGATCACGGCACCGATATCGCCCCCATCAAAGTGGTGGAATACAACAACGGTTATTCATGCATTGATGGTGTGCACCGATTCGAGGCCAGAAAGTCTCTCAAGGAATCCACGATTCAATGTGTTTTATTGGATATCAAAAATGACCTGGGCTATTTTCTGTTGCATGCTGCCGCTTTCAACAACAACACCGCCAAACCGCTTTCACGATCGGAATTAAAGCATGTCGTCATTGAATCCTTCAACAGGGAGATACCGGTTAAAGACATCATTGACATTTTACAGATGAAAAAGACGTTTATTTATTCGATCTTGTCGCCCTTGTTAAAGAAAAAGAAGGATGAGCTCAAGAAAAAAGCGGTCTATTTGTATTTCGTTGAAGAGAAAAAGATCTCCGAGATCCATGAGATCCTTGGGGCTCCTAAGCCGACCTTGATTCGTTGGTTTAAGGAGGCGGAAGATGCCAATCTTTTTGATCAGGATATTTTTGATCAGATCAAAACTGCCTTTGGTTATGATTTCAGTGTGGGTGAACGATTATCTTTTTTTTGTTTACAGCAGATGGCCCGGGGGACATCCATGGTGGATATTTCTGAGCATCTGAATGTTAAACCCAAATGGATTATTTCTGTGGGTATCACGTTTCTTCATGTTTTGAAATACAAGGGGAATGACGAGTGCCGGAAGGATGTGTTTTCACTGGAGACCCATGATATTTTGTCCATGATTGATTTTCTGCATTCTTATTTCAAAAAATTATTACCGGGAAAAATGGTCATTTTGTCCTGGCTTAACGATCATCGGGAATTTATTCAAAATCATACGGATTTCACGTTGATGCGTGAAGAGATGATCGCCATCCACAAAGAATGCCACATGACTCAGGATAAATCGATGGTCTTACACACAGGCGACGGAGCATGTGATCAGCACCCTACTCCATTCAAGGATGAGGGATCTCCTGAATTTGTTGATAAAACAATTCATCATTCTTCAGGGCTTCAAATCAATTTTCAGGAACTGGATAAAACGGTGGAAACTCTGGTGGGGTTGCAGGATCATATTGTTGTGGGAAATCATGACATTGATCATGAAACGGCAAAGGTCATTCTTGAAACCTTTAATCGGATTCAAATCATCATGAATCTGGTTATGCCGAAATTGGTCGATTTTATTAACCTTCATCGTTGAATTGTCGTGGATAGGAACCATGGGCCAGATTAGTGGATCAACCTGGGCCGGGATTATTCGTATCTATAAAAACATGTGATACCACATCTCCTGATTGACATTTTTATGTACATATATTTATTGTTTCTGTACTTGATAAAATTAAGGATTCTGTTTATTTTTTGATGAAAGGTAAATGTATTTTCGTGATAAATATAGAATTCTGGGGATGAATAATTCATGATAGATACGTATGCTACGCCGCTGAATTAATATAATATCCTATTTCTAAATAATCACTTATTATTCCCTGGGACTCGGCACTCAATTTAAAACGCAGATCAGGAGCCCCTATGGTAGATGGCGACCCGATATTCAAAAGTGGCTCAGTACTCGACTACTCTGACTACATCGATCAGGAGGAATCAGAAACACCCTTTACCAATCCTAATCCAGAAGGTGGAGCAGGGAATGTTATGGATTTGACTATTCCTCTGAGCTTGAAGTGTAAATATTGCGGGGCAACAACAAAATCAATCGATAATGGCGAAATTGATTTACATGTGCATTTAGGAGCCGGATATCGAAAGTTTAAAGTATTCTCTTGTGACATCTGCGGTTGGTGGGAAATTCACTTGGCTCATAACTGGTACAGAGGTTATGAATATGAGTGTGGCCGAATCACTCATACTGCGATTTTGCGCAGGTTCGACCCTTGTGATCTTTCATTGCCAGTTGATATCCTGTCTCATCATCTGACAAAGCACCAAGAAACGATATATCATATCGCCCCAAGGAAAATGGAAGAATTGGTGCAGTCTGTACTCAGCGACTTCTTTGATTGTGAGGTCAGTTTGGTTGGAAAGTCGGGGGATGGGGGGGTGGACTTATTGCTCCTACATTCGGATAAGCCGACAGTCATACAGGTGAAACGCCGCCAGAATCCAAATTCAAAGGAGCGCGTTCACTTGATCAGAGAAGTCCTGGGTGCTACTTTGCTATCAGGTTATCGAAGAGCCTGTATCGTATCAACTGCATACGAGTACACCGAACCCGCAAAAAAAACAGCAAACAGTGCCGTTGAAAGTGGTCTATTGAGTAGCTTCGAATTGATCGACGCGGAAGCGTTTTTTAGAATGCTGAACTGTATTGTGCCGGCAAGTACCGAAAACTGGCACCCTCTTCTTGAGAATCTCAAGAAAAAATGGGGCGAATAACATGCCAAGCATTGGGGCGGCGATACCTCTGCGCTCCATCCCCGCCCTTTATGGCCATGTGTTACATACTTTCCGCACCCCAAAACAAAGAAATATTACCAATTTCATGATCCGTTAAAATTTCAGGTTGCACAATTACTACGGTATTACGGAACGGTAAAAACATCCTCCGGAACGCCCATAGCTTCAAGATACTGATATTGAAAATCTTTTAAAGGCCTTGCCAGTTGTCGGTGGTTGCCCAACGTTATAACTAATATTCCAGTAAATTTAGTAGTCATCATAAAGGCTGTCGGCTTCTTTGTCGGTCTCTTTTCCCAACCAATCATGGTGCAGTCTTTTGATTCAATATACTGGCGCATGGAGCGCTTGACACTGTAAGACTTCATGAAGGGTTGTGATATATTCTGAATATCACAGCTTCTGATTGATATTTTCAAATACATATTATTTTATCAATCATGTAGTTGGGAATTTTTGCTGAAAATATTGATATGATGTTGGTAACGCCATGCCACAGGGCGCTGCTTTTTTTGCTCCGGTTAGCAATTTGTGCACGCCCGCATGGGCATAAGCTAATTGGGTGAAAATCCCTTATAGCTGAGTCACTGTTAAGGTAAAGCCTTAACATA
>JAHIRD010000326.1 GCA_018818835.1 Pseudomonadota bacterium | reverse complement strand
GTTGGAGAACGGAGACAGTACTCCGACTCCTACCGGCGGCGGTATGCGTATTAATGTAAGGAGTCTGCGAGACGAGCAGGACCCGCTTTTCCATCGTCCGGACATACCGTCTGCGACCGAGAGCGATGATCGTGATCAGAGGCTCGCGGATGGGTTCTATCGTGCCTCGTATCCGCAATCTCAATATAGCTGGGTGGGTAGTCGGCAGCAGCCTGGTGTCGGGTATAAGCGCGCGATAGATACGGTTCAGAAAAGAAACTTGGTCTTCCCTTTCACTCTCCTACCTCCTCCGCTCCGGGCGCTACTGGAGACAGCATTGTATGGTGGTACGGTCTCCGCTTCTGCTTCTAACGGTACTAAGAAGAAAGACGAGGGTAAGGATCGTAGTGGTAAGACCGGCACGATGTTTTTCGGATAAGATTTTAAATACAAGTAACTGCATTTCAAAGTATAAGGTGGACGTATATGAACAAAAATTCACTCCCGGGTCTCCCGAAGAGTTTTCAGCAAGTGGCGATGTTGCCGTTTAATTTACCAGTTGTGATTGGAAAGAGCTTGTTCGAGGGCGGGAACGCGTTCGACCAGGCATTTTCGAGCATTCAGAACGAAGTGCAAGGTGTGCTCGGCAAAGGACCGTCGTTCCCGGCCGGTATGCCCTCGCTTCCGATGGGCGTTCCGAAGCTCCCGATGGGCATGCCGAAGCTCCCGATGATGAAAGGTGGGGAACTCTACGGTCCTGAGCAAATTATCAGTGATGGTGCCAAGATACGGACATCGATCTTCTAGGAGGTGAGCTGATCAATAATCAAGGCTCACCCGTAGACGCTCTGTCTATGTTCCCGGCGACGGTCGCTCAGGGGCTGAACACCGCGATGGCACAGGGGCAGATGATGCTCCAATCATTCATGAACGCGCAGGCCGTCGGCATCCAGAACTTCTCTTCCGCTATCCAGCAGGGGCAGTCTAACTTCGTCAATTCCGTTAATTCTATGTTCGGGAACCTCGGTAATGTCGCGAGTGGTCCGTTCCAGCAACGTGCGCCTCCGTCTCCTATGATGCGCGGCAGCGGCTTCTCTCCGAGCGGTTTCTTCCCTAACGAGATGCCGGGCGTTAAGAGTGCTAATCGCGGGACCGGTCTGAAGAGCGGCCCGGATGTTCAGGTGATGCAAGGCGGCGTTGGTATGGCAAAGGTGCCGAAGCCGGCTACTAAGGTCCCGGACGACCGCAAGTCCGCGTTCTTCTGAGGCGGTTCTGTGGTAAGTAAAGTAATTTGTAATTGCAAATGCGAAGAATCCTTGATGGGGATAGCGCTTTCAACTACAGAGATCGCGTTTCACGCCGGTAAGAAAAAGGTTGACCCCTTCGACATGAAAGAATTTAAAGATCAGCTCGACACGTTCGAGAAGTGTAACGGAAAGTTCTCCGAGGACACACGAGATATGGTCGAGGTATTCTTCGAAAGTGTCGATGAAATGGCATCTGAAGGTGATTGGCATAGCGTTGCGAATTCTGCATATATGGTGTTGGGGCAGTTATTGGTGGACGGATGTGAATAGATGGTAAGGAAGCGGAAGTACCTGAAAGAGAGTCGGTTCCGACCGCTTGATGAGGACGACGATTATATTTCGGAACATTCGATAGGCGATCTTATTTACTGGTTGAAGGAAGCGGCAAATGATATGGAGTGGGCGGTAGCACAGGCGAATCTCTCAAAGAAGGAACTGAAGAAGGCGATGGATACTTGTGACGCTGATAGTATGATGGACGCGATCGCTCTTCATAGGAAGGCGCATAAGAGTTTCGCTTTCAAGCAGAACGAGATCGATGACTATTTGGGTAGGAAGGAGATCAAGTACGCTACTGGTGAGCTCATGATGCTAGACCGTGATGATGCGAAGTTCAACCGTGACCGGATCCAGAAGATTGTTGATAAAGCGAGGAAGCATAGAGAGGATCTTGAAAAGTACGGAATCGACAGTCTAGTAATTGATATTATGGCCGGAAAATGTCAGTGTAAACTGTGATTACTCGTCCTTCCCGAAGAAGGGTGTCTCCACCTTTCTTCCGTTCACTTTTTCTATCTCTTTTTTCAGTTCGAGCGCGCGGCTTAATAGAGCGGTCTCAATCTCTTGCGTCATCTTACCGTAAATCCCGGCGCTGTAATAGGTGCTCACGGTCTTACGGAATTCGACCCACACACTCAGTTTTATCGGGCGGTTCGAGAGCGTGTATTTTTCTACCATTGGCACTATAACCCCGTCCATGAACTTAAAACTTACCACTATTTCCAACACTTTCCTTAAATATATACATATCGATGTGGTGTTAATCAAAACTTAAGGTGAAAGTATGCCGTTTCGACTAGAAAAAATCAATGAACGCCCTGATGAAGCCATCGAGAAAGCTCGGAATGATACGATTGAGCGTGCAAAGGATGTTTGGGGCTTGGACTATGCAGATGTGAGCGACGGCCTGTATCCTCAAGGTAATCAGATCGGGCGCGGTTTCTTACGGATGGATCAGTGTTCGAACCGGGCGACTGTTGCAGCGCTCCGGGTACTCGGAGGTCGGTGGCAGACGGCCACGCAAGCTGGTGCTGGGATTACTCCTGCTGCACTGACTGGATGGGCGGACTGGCTCGATTTTGTGGTTGATGAAGATACTTTCATCATCAACGAAGGGATCTTCCATTACGGCGCGACTCCGACTATCCACGAGATCGAATTCCGTCTTTCTGGGATTACGATCCCGGTCTCAACGATCGATGACATGTACACGCTCGAGATTCCCCGGTCATACTGGGAAGTCCCGGCTGTTGTGTCACCAAAGTCGTCCATGGACGTGAATCTCCGGTCTGACCAAGTCGGTTTGACTATCTTCGAGGAATTTGGGTTGCTTGGTGAAACTATTGCGAAACGCAGTTATTTGATCTTCCAGAATTACTAATCCTTGAGGTAGGTGGGCTTTAAATGGTTTTAAACTATCCTCAAGCAGGGTATGACGGTCGCGGTCCGCGTGTACCGGACATGGCCCCGATCGATATGTTGC
>JAHIRD010000180.1 GCA_018818835.1 Pseudomonadota bacterium | reverse complement strand
TATATGCGGTAACAGATTATCGTAAGCCAAACAACCATTATAAACCCAATTAATAATGATCCGATATTCACTTTTTCAATATATTCAACCCCGTTAATTTCAATATATTTCACATATTCAAAACCATACATTTTATATTGCATCACTAAACTATAAGCTGAGGTAAATACGCAGATAACCATTAGAATCGTTGTGCAGAGATATACTGTTAAAAGCTTCTTCATATTTTTCTCTTCCATAATTTAATATATATTATTCCTTGTAGACTCTTCATGAATATATGACTTATTATGAACGCTTGAAACACTCTAAGATTTGAATAATTGTATCTAAAAGCATATGTCCAGTCTGTCCAGCTTGGATCAGGAGCTAAACCAAACCATAAAATGAATAGGGGAATAAAAAAAGGTAGATAAACTAAAGATTTAACATTCAATAGCTGTAATCTAACCTTCCGAGTTTCATAGATACATAATAAAAATATTGTGATATTTCGAGTTAGGCAATAAAGTAATATTGGCATCGCTTCATCTGGGTATAGATAGCCGAAACGTGCTATTTGAAAAACGATCCATAAACTATCAAAAGGCATCACAACGAGACCAACTACGAAAGCACAGGTAGATAAAGCGTGTAACCATTGTTTAACTGTTTTAGGTTGCATCTTTCTTGCACCGTAAAACGCTAATAGACTCCAAACTACTATTGAATATGGGCTTGGCGATAACATCCAGAAAGGTGCTTCTCGAATCAACTATTTCACTTGCTCCTTGAATAATCCGCTATAGATGTAGAATAGAATAGGTTTACCCATCAAAGCTATCGTGAATCCTCTGACGATGATGGATTCGTCAAACCCCCAGTAAAGACCATAATACCAGTCAATATATGCGTAGCTTGGAGACCAAAAGAAATATAGGAAGAGAAACAGAGTCATCAGTAAAATACCGCTGATCACCTGTCTGTTAAAATGTATGTGTTTCCACATATCAGCCGACAATACGAACAATATGAGCATACAACCAAAATTTCTCAGATAATTAAGGTAAAACCCTGCGGGAACAGATAGATACATGTGTTCCATCCATCCATCATTGAAATACATGAACCGTAAATAGAAGAAGGTTAACCAAACATTCTCTAACAGAAAGTTGATGAACCCGAGAATACATACGGCGTAGAGAAAATACAGGAACTTGGTTGACAACCTATCCTTTTTTCTTATTAAGCCTTTAAGTTTATAGAATCCGTAAACACTGAACGCAAAATAAAGTATTGCTGTGATAGGATTTGTAGGTAAACTCCAGATATCTAGTTCCTTAGAACTTTTTAGTATGTCAATTAACAGTTTTTCCAGATTCAAGTGATATGTTCCTCATGTCTAAATTTTATTTCATCCCAGTACATCTTATTCTTTAATAATCCCTGTAAACTAGGAACAAAATTGGTTATAATGTAAAAGTAATGACCTATTGACTCCAAGAAACCTGTGTTAAACCTGTTAACAGATCTAACTACCGCTAAATCTTGATTTAAAGTGAAAACATATTTACACCTGTTTTTAATACAATAATCATGTATTTTTCTGCCTAATACTCCATCATCATTATATTTAAGACCAAAACCTTTAACCTCATTAAAAACCGTTTTTCTTATTGCTAGAATTGAACCTGAAACAGAGAACCCTAACCTCAGTTTATATAGCAGCCATCGTAAAACGTCATAGAAAAGATATATTGAAGTTATGATAGATGATTCTCTCATTGGCATTGAACAGGAAGCGAAAGCTACTACTTTATTGTCTTTAAAAACTGATTCAACTTCTTCAAGAAAACCATTTTTTAGAAAACAGTTACCTTCAGTAAATAATAATATATCACTATTAGCTATTAATCCTCCAAGGTTTCTGTTAACTCCTATAGGTAGATTTTTAGAGTATATCAAAGTTATAGGAAGTTTATCTTTATATTTACGTATAGTTTTTACCGTATTATCTTTACTGGATTCGTCAATAATTACAATATTTTTAAAATAGTCTTCCTGTATTTTTATGCTGTTAAGCAGTCTGATAATATTCTTCTCTTCATTTCTAACGATAATTACTATTGAAATCAAAATATTGAATCCATCCTTTTAAGATACATTAAAAGTTCTTCAAAGGAGTTTAACCTGTATAATTCACGTAGAATATAACGTATGTTAAAATAGAAGCTTCTAAAAGCTCTAACATAAAATCGTTTAAGCTCCTCTTCACGTCCAACCCAAGCATATGGAACAAAAACAGGGTTAAGCTGAGTATAATCTCTTAAATTATTTGACATAACTCCATATTGTTTATACGTTAATTCAAGCTCTGTCCCTCTAAATGGTGTAGTTAAATGGAAACTGGCAAAATCAAGCTCCAAGTTTTTAGCAAAAGCCAATGTTTCCTCTGCAAATTCAGGCGTCTCTTCTGGAAGAGCAAACATAAAGCTACCCCATGTTTTGATTTTTGCATCAATGGTTAACTTAATAGCTTTCTTTATCATGTTTAATGTAGTTCCCTTCTTCATTACATTAAGTAAACGTTGGTTTCCCGCTTCAATACCGTAATAAAGCATCCAACACCCCGATCTCTTCATAAGCTTCAAAAGTTCTTCATTAACTACATTAACTCTTGTCAATGCACTCCACACAACATCTATCTTCTCCGCTATCAGAAGTTTACAGAAATGTTTAAGCCATTTTCTATTTAACCCAAAAATAGGGTCTTGAAAAGCTATTTCTCTACTTCCAAATTGTCGAGTTAAAACTTTAATTTCTTCAACCACCTTCTCAGCTTTTCTAACTCTATAACTTTGGCCAGAAATATCTCTACAACAATAGGTGCATGAAAAAGGGCATCCTCTACTGGAAATAATAGCGTTTACAGGTTCACGAAGATATAGGAAAGGCTTGTATTTTTTCATAGGAAGTAAATATCTAGCTGGAAAAGGGAATACATCCAAATCTTTTTCTAGAGGTCTGGGCGAAGTTTTTATGATTTTGCCCTCTTTTTTGTAAACTATTCCCTTGACCTTTTCCAGAGGATTTCCTGATACAATTTCTCTTAAAGCATATTCTCCTTCTCCAACTACAACTATATCAATGGATTCATTTCTTAGAACCTCTAGAGGATAAAGGCTTGAATGAATTCCACCGAAAATAATTGTTTTATCTGGAAACAATTTTTTAATAGCTAAAGCTAGTTTAATAGATGTATAATAATTAGAAGTTACAACGGAAATACCGATTAAATCACTGTCAAAAACTCTAGTGAAACATTCATAAACATTTAAATTTTCAGCTATACAATCAATAATTTCAACATTGGCAATATCTTGAATCATCGCGGCCATATAGGCTAATCCAAGTGGTTCAGTTACCTGTTTAGCTTTTCTAAGTGGATGACCAACTGGATAACGATCTATAATACTAGTTGGAGGGGAAATTAAGGAAACCTTCAAAGTTTATAACCTGTTCCTATCACTTGTTTTCCACAGGTAATCCAAAAAAATATAGCTAGCTAAAAAAAATACTATTGAAATCCAATTTGGAAAATTTATAATTGAGGAAATTAAAAAAATTGGGAACAGTAAACCTGTGATTATCCGCTTGATTTTTAAGAGATATTTTATTCTACGCTTCTTATATTTAGGTATAGTTAATTTATCTATCCAAGTTTTTAAAAAAAATG
>JAHIRD010000181.1 GCA_018818835.1 Pseudomonadota bacterium | reverse complement strand
CGACTGGTGGCTTGCCGAACAGCAAAGGATTGCCGATCTTGTTACTTCACTTCCACCAGCACCGCCACGGATGCCGATAGCACCGCCAATAAGTCCAGAGGCAGAAGACATCTGGGAAGGAATCGAAGGCATTGAAGGATTCGGTGGGCTTTTCGGTATGTTCTCGAAGCAAGGCATCATCGGCAAGGCCATTGCAAATCTCATAAAAACAATCAGCGAGCTTGATTTTGCAGGAGTAATAAAAGGGTTCGGCGAACTGATGGAAACCGTTGGGAGAATAAAAGACGAGTTTGTGAAGGAGTGGGACGAGCATGTAAGAACACCCATACTTAACTGGATAGACAGTCTTAACATTAGCATAGATGGGTTGTTGTTCCCGTTGGGCCAGTATTTGGCGTCAATCGCGCTGATGGCTACGGCGGTTGCGACTACAATAGCTGCCGTCGTAGATGTTTATTTGACACTAATAAAGGTGCTTCTGAAGGGAGCAGCAGGCGAGCTGTTGATAATGTTTGGGAAGTTATTTGGAAACCAGCAAATGATAGACGATGGCCTAGCCAAGATAGAAGAGGGCGCGCAGATGTGGAGGGACGCCGAAGAGAGGTATAAGGGATGGTCCCCCCTACCACAGGATACGCCCTTGGTGCCAGAAAGGGGAGCACCCACCCCAAGTCTTGGGCCTTTCGGAATACCAGGTGTGCCTTTTAAGACTACTGCGTACTATAAGGAACAGGAGACGAGTAGGGGGCCAGTCCCACCCCCGGGGGTGGCTGGCGGTGGTATATGGGAAGGCATATCTTTGATGCCCACCCTTGATTTGGGGCCAATTCAGGACTTTATCGACAGCGTGATTAAGTTGTTCAAGGACCTCAAGAAGATACTGGTCGGTGCCTCCATCATCCCTGACATAGTGAACGGTATAGTCAAGTGGTTTGGCAAACTTCCTGGCCTGCTGGCACAGAAGATGGTAGGTGTTGTATCATCTGTCGTAGACCCATGGGGTATTGTTCAGAGGCTCCCTGATGTAGTAGTCGCCGCGAAGGTTGCAGGGAACGTGTTATTTGAGTCTGTCTCTGACACAATAAACGAGAAGTGGACAGCCTTCAAAGAAATTGCTACTGATGTAACGAAGAATGTATACGAGAAGGGCTCCACTGTATTCAAGGATGTGGTAGACAAAGCCAGTGTAGCATGGTCGGGGTTCAAGGAACTGGCTACCGATGTGATTAAGAACGCAAAAGAGACCGGATCTGATGCATTCAAGAGAGTAGTAGACTTCGCATCGACGGCATGGACGACGTTCAGAGACCTGCTTACCGATGTAACAAAGAATGCGAAAGAGACAGGTGCTGGTGCATTTAGAACGATAGTGGACTTTGCAAGCACGGCATGGACAACTTTTAGAGACCTTGTTTGGACTGTTGGCAAGACTGTAACCGAGATTGGCTCTGGCGTGTTCACAACAGCGGTGGATACCGCAAGCACAGCATGGAGAACATTTAGGGACTTGGTTGGAACTGTCTACAAGCTAGCCGTGGCGAATGGCACCGACTTCTTTAACACCTTGGTCACTACTGCTCGTGACAAATGGAATGAGTTTACATGGCTTATCTCAGAAGTGGCCAAGAACATTAAGGTAACAGGGCAGGAGACCTTCTATGACACACTCATTTGGGCACGAGACACCTTTATTTGGTTCAGAGATGGTGTTATTAGTGCGGTTTCAAAACTGATACAGATCACTGGGCAAACCCCCTTCCTTGATGCTCTGACGTGGGCTAGGGATACACTTATATGGTTTAGAGATAACACCTTAGCAAGTGTTTTCAAGACGATAGGAATTACTGACAGCTTTACATCAACATACAAGAGCATCAAGGCTTTGTGGGATGATGTTTTGGGGTGGCTGAATAAACAATTGACCATCACGCTAACTTGGTTTAGTGTTGGCCAACCCACAAGCCAGGAGATGGCAACTGGTGGCCTTGTGCTGAGAAGGACCATTGCCACGGTTGCTGAAGCTGGCCCAGAGCTCATCGTCCCCCTTAACAAAGTGTGGATGATGTTCGAGTCAGCCTTCGCTGGCCTCAACGCAGCCAATATGGGAGCGCTTGCAATTCCAGGGGGATCTGGTATAATAGGTGGTACATACACATTTGCGCCGGTAATTCACTTCACTGGTGTTGCCTCGCCTGCACGGGTACAGCGCGCTGTGGCTGAAGCTGGTATAGACTGGGTACGGGAGATCCGAAGATAATGGCCGATCACATTCCTTCAAGAT
>JAHIRD010000220.1 GCA_018818835.1 Pseudomonadota bacterium | reverse complement strand
TTTTTAGAAGGGTGTTTCCATTTTACAGGTTTTATTTCTTTTTTTGTTGGCATCATTTTTTCGTTTCGCCTCACTACAC
The DNA here is from genome assembly GCA_018818835.1 of Pseudomonadota bacterium. GTDB lineage: Bacteria > Desulfobacterota > Desulfobacteria > Desulfobacterales > Desulfolunaceae > JAHIRD01. The sequence continues at coordinate 5,576 of JAHIRD010000220.1, read as the reverse complement.
CATAAAGTAATTACTATCATATATGGTTTGTGGGTAATTATTAAAATAGCTTTAATTTTTCAAAATTGGTTCGCTTGATAACGTTTAACAGAACAGAGAAAAGGGAAGCTTTTATCTACAGCCATGGCAGCCGGAACATTGGAGGCAGAAACGCCCACCATTCAATTTTTCCATTATTTCAAACGGAAAAACCATCTTATATTGCTTCTCAAAACGAGGTTTCTCGTATTTAACAGCCATTTTAATGCTTGCCCTTAGAAGGTCTTTTTTGCGTGTCTTTCCGCTTGTGCCTTAGTGAACTTGCCCTTATCGTATAGAACGGATTGCAAGACTGTGCCTACTTTGCATCGTCCACGCTTGAATTTTCCTTTGGGACAACAAACCGTGGCTTTGATGCCCTTGCGTTTACTCAAAGTTTTGATGCGGAAACTGGGTTTGGCACAAACATTTGGACTTAACACTCTAGCTCGATAGTAATTCCGTGTTACATCTATTTTTTTCGCCATTTGCATCACTCAGAAAAGAAGGAAAAGGGATTGTTGACTAAGTTTTTAGTCTACTTTTTCTTTTTGCTTTTTCTGCCGCAGGCTTTGGCTGCTTTCTTGAAGGCTGTGATGCGGGTTGTTTTGGTCTTGAATTTCTTTCCCTTGAGTGCTTTCTTCATACAATTCTGGAATTTAGTTGCCATTTTTTTCGCCTAAACTATCTTGTCGGTTAGATAATATTTAAAACGTTCGCATAACTGTTTGGTTATTCTTTGCTGAAGGATTCGTCGATTTCAGTTTCGAACATTCTCAGGAGCATGAACAGGTTTCTTATAACCGCTTCGCCCACTGACACTTTGGCCTGCGAGAAATCCATGCCTTCACTCATGTGCTGCATATAGGGAATAAGCAGTTCGGATAGGACTTCCATCAGTTGCTCGTCACAATACGGCTGTTGCAACTGGTAAAATGTTTTGTCTTCAACAGTTGAAGTCGTAACCATTCCCCACTCGACCATTTGACCCAGATGATACCGCACAAGCTGGGGATACAAGTGGCTGCGTTTGGCGATGTGCTGCGCGATAAGAGGCTTTTCCGCCCTACGCAAGGCTTCAATTATTCTGATTTTGCTGGTGAAAAGCTCATTAAGACTCAATTTTCCTCGTTTTCCTTATCCTGTCTATCTCATTTAAGTTGGCCATCAACTCTGGATCGTTTCTTGCGGCACGCTTAATTTTTTTAACTACTTGATCAGCATTGATTTCCCCGCGAAGATATTGCCCGGTAAGCTCTTTACAGTCTATCTTATCCGACAGGGATTCCCCGCAGATCTTTAAAATAAATCCCATTGCCGTGGCCACTACGCATTTAGGACATTCTTCCTCGGACATTTCAACCCTCCAGTCTGGCGCATTTAACTTGCGTGTCTTCAAGAGTGCAGGCCGTACCTTTTTCTCTGTCGATCACTAGTAGAGTGGGAACCTGTGTAATATTGAGTTTCGACGCGATTTTCCTAGCCTTTCTGCTTTTAGAGAGGTCGAGAATCTTGAATCGGGTGTCGCCCTTGAGCTTCCGCCTTATTTCGTCGCAGGCATCGCAACCCTTGGCAACTATTATGATATGCTCTTTGGACACTTCGATCATCAAAAAGAGTTTAAGCATATTACCATATAAAGCTATTCTGCTTGTCTTTTTTTCCCATATTTTTTTCCCAAAAACGTTTCCCAAATGTTTCCCGTTCCCTTCCCCCTTGAATTACGTATATGCATCATTGTATTTTCAATAGTTGAATTGTTGGATATGATGATGTAAAATCGCGAAGCATAGAACCTGTTATGCTACCATACAAAAGGCAATGAAGGAAAAAGTTTAAGTACGAAGTTTCCCACTTTTACATTTGTTCCCAAATAATTGTTTTCCCAAAGGTTAAGGAAATGAGTGCGGCGCTGAAAGATATTGAGGGGATTCCTCCTAAATGGGTAAAGCTGAAAATAGACGAGCTTGTAGAAGCTGGATGGAGACCCAGAGTAAGGAAGATACGCAACACAAAATACTTGATTCTTAGATTGGGCGATCAAGATAAAAGTCTAGGTAAGGCAACAGATGAAACTATGGAACTTTTCGGAGACATATTTCCTCATCTCAGATCAGTAATAAATAAACCAAAAAGCATCGAAGATACAACACCAGAAAAAATTTTGACAATACCTATCTCAAAACCGCCAGAAATAGGAAAAAGCTTCACACCAGAATTAGATACGTTACGATGGTATTACTTTTCTAAAATAGATCTGGAGTATCCAGGAACTTTTGGCGACTTCATAAATAGTGTTGTTCAAGAATACTTTACGGAGTATAGGGAAATGGATTTGGGAGTTATAATTAAAGAGTAGAAAAAAATGGAAGAAGAAACACCAAAAGTGGAAGTGCAAATAGCTCAAAAACCATCCATCGGTAACTATTTTTTGAAAAAAACGAAGGAAACAAAGGATCCAAATGAAATAAGAGTAAATAAACATAAACTAAGACGTCAAAATCGTCTTGATGAAATTGATGATGAAATTGAGATTCTAGAGGCTGAAAAAAAATTGGCGACCGTCAAAGGAGAAAAACCAAAGAATGCGGTGCCTATGCAACAAAAAAATTTGCTCTCAGGCATTTTTGCTGGAAAATCCGCTAAAGAGATCGCGGAAATAAGTAGTGAGTTGACTCCAGAAAGTATTGAAAATCTTAAATTGTTGGCATCAGAACCTCAAGATCCACAAACAGCCATGATGCTGAAGTTTATCAAAAATCCAGAAACAAACGTTAAGGATACAGTTGCTCTTATCCAAGCGGTAACAAAGCCAAACGTCAATCAACAAACGGATCTGAAGGGAATAGCCGCTTTAATGAAGGAGATGAGGGAATCTGCGACCCCCGCACCGCGGGGGTCTAGTGATGATACATACGACAAGTACATCAAGCCTATGTTTGATGAGTTAAAGGCAACCCGCGAGCAAGCGGCGAAGGATAACATGGCTAGGGTGGAAAAAGAAATAGCAGAGCTTAAGAACAGACCAAGTTGGGCTGAGGAGTTAGCGCAAAAGAAACAAGAATTTCTTGCGTTCAAGGATACGTTAGGTGGCGGAGGAAGCGAAGGCACCAACATGGAGCTGGCGAGAATGAAAATCGAGAATGAACGGTGGAAAATGGAGGAAACTTGGAAGAGACAGGATCGGCTAGATGAACTAGGCTTTAAAAAACATTCTGAAGATGAGAGAAATAAGCTTGTCAAAGATATCGTTGGAAAAGCATTGAAAAGTGAGGTTGTAAAAGATGCCGTTCAAGGCATCAAGAACAAAGTGGGCAGCATTGTCAACCCGGGACCCTCAGCTAAAGCAATGGAGAACAAGTTTGCATGCCCCGATTGCCTAGCAAATGGCAAAACAGTTTTAATTGACGCTACGGGCGAACCAGCTTCGGTGGCGTGTCCAGAATGCAAGAAAGAATTTAAACACGGGTAGATGGCTATGGCGAATAAGGCAAGTTTTGAAGAGATGATCGCGGAGGAACACGTGGCACCTACGATACTGGAGCTTCTTAAGCCTTACTCAGTGAAAGATATGGCGCAGGCCATAAGCGAAAACGTGAACTTGGCTAAAGGACTCCAACAGAACCCGCAGTATTTGAATCAGATAAAACTTCTCCTGATGATAGTGCCAGACCCAGACAAGTTAGCCAAGAAAATCAAGCAGAAAAAGTGGATAGACTGGTTCATAGACAACGCGATGAAACACAAACGACCAGACCTCTACAGGCAAATTATCTACAGTTCTGATGGGAAAAAATACATTGCAAGACAGGTTAGACATTTGATTCGTCTTATTTTCGATTGACGAGATGTCAATGTTAAGTTGCAATTCCTCCCACCCTTAAAAGAGTGAGCATCCTTGCAACGCAAGAAGGGGTGATGTTTAGTTGACAGAAATAACTCTGGCAGACTTTGAAATCCGCTACAAAAACATTCTAAAAAGCGACCCAAAACGAAAACGTTGCACTTCTAAAGGATGCAAGAACCCAGTGGATATAACAATGTTAGGCGAAGACACAAGTTGTGCTTATCACCGTTTACTTTTTGACTTTTGGAGTTGCGAGGTTTGCTCATGGAAAACATATCTGTGTTACATGAAGAATCAGAGGGCAAGGCGCAACGCGTTTACTCGTTGGCAACATAAAATTGGTAAAGAAGAGTGCGAAAAAATAGTGTTAAGGATGGCTCTTGAGCCGATTAATTGGGAGTGCTAAAGAGTGACCCTTTCACATTTATAGTAGAATCGCCTAAAATGAGTTAGGCATAAGATATGATCTCGCCTATGAAAGAACGGTACTTCTTAACTTACAACATATCAAACTTAGCTAAAGACCTGATCCAGTCAGAGTATCATCTTCGTCGCATGAAAAAGGGGGCCATTGAAGGCGGTCACGCAAACTGTGTTGTCAAGCACTCATTGCATGAAGAGGGTGAGGCGGAAGAGGCTACGAGTCATGCTTTGATAGTTGAAGGTTCAGAGAAAAGCCAGAAATTCAAGGTTCTCGGCGACAATATCCGCGAGTTCCGGAAGAGAATCCAGAAGGGAAATTTTGATAGAGATGATGCTATAAGGCAAGTTCGAGAGCTCAGAAGTGAGTTCGAGAGTTTTAACCCCGAATTTGACGTCAGTCAGTGCGAGTCTTGTGGCAGTATCGAGGATGTTCTGAAGCAGGCAAAGACCTTAGAACCCTCTGTGAAAGAAAAGGTTTTAAATACTCCACCAAGTAATAGGGGTTATAGTGATGTAAAAATGAAAGATGCAGCAGTAATATATGGAGCTTCCTTTGGCGGAAAACTTTTAGACGAAGTTGTCATACCAATGCTCCCAGCAGAAGCTGATCTACTATTGACGGTGGGTTTAGCGGTTGGTTTGCCAATAATCGCCCAAGTAGCAAAACTTAAAGGCGCTGTTGGCACAGGCGTAACGGTTCTCGGTGCCTACGAGAGCACCAAACTCTTGGATATCGCAGAACAGTATATGGCCCCCACAACGGTAAGAGCTGCTGTAGTTCAGGCGCGAGGAGTGGTTGTGCAACCCAATGCGGTTTCACGGGCAACGACAATATCCAAATATGTGGTGACTGGTTAAAATGGACATGAAAGATATAGCAATAATTTACGGTGGGGCATGGATAGGCAAAGGCATTGACAAGCTAATCACCAATTACGCACCAGTAGAAGCACAAACCGCGAAGGTACTGTTGGCCACGGTTCTGCCACTAATGAGCATAGTTCCAAAAATACCGGAAATAGCCCAAACCGTTAGCTTGATTGCAGGCGCTTTCATAGCGACAAAACTTTAAGCTTCCCCATTTTCCCTTCGGCTTTCCGCCCTTTCCTGCGCCCTAGCAATTTCCACTTGAACCTTTTCTACGATAGTGACATTCCCACGAATAAATTCGTGGGCTTCTTGCTTCAACGAGGCTTCATTTCCACTCATCGTAGTTCCACCTCAAGAGCAAAGGCTCTGCCAAAAGCCCGCTACTGCTGGATTTCCGCTCGGTGTGTGCTAAGAACTG
>JAHIRD010000124.1 GCA_018818835.1 Pseudomonadota bacterium | reverse complement strand
GCAGTGCCAATAATTCAAGACGAAGATTATCATTCTGAGTTTCAAGGTCTGCCTGCCTGTGGCTAAGCTCAATGAGTGCTTGCCGTTGTTCGTCAGGTGACATCACATCTATCTTATCAATAATTTTCGTCCCTATCACCTTGGAAGATTCCTGATCACCTTGGGACAGTTCTTTCTTCACCGTGCTGAAAGATGTCTGATAAAACAAGGTATCTTTAGGAGAGGACGTCGACTCACCGGGCTTTTTCAACTTTTTTTCCATATCAGGATACGTGGAATCCCTTCGTGTAAGAAGCCTTACTTTATTGATTTTACAAAGTTTTAATCAAACTCTTTAACTTACAAATAGACCGCATTGAGAAAGATGTCAATCGTGATTTTTAGACGTTTTTTTTATCACCCGATAAAATAATCGTTTGTTTTTGTTCACCTAAATGACTTCAGGGTGATTATAAAAATCCCAGGCCTTGCCTGGGATTGAAAAAAAGCAGTATATCCTTGCAACACCGTCTGCGGAACATATCCGTGTTTGTCCAGGCTATTTCTTTCGTGGACGAACACAGACGACCAGGGACTGACACGGACATTGGAACACTGTCTGCCGCACTGTGTTCTTCAGCGACCACCGGGAGCGGGTGGTTTAAAAAAAACTTACCATTGAAGTCCTGATTGACGTTCGATTGTGCGTGAAATTGCACGGGTCATGGCCTGGGGAGAACCATAGACGGTCACCCGGCTTTTGGCCCGGGTCATCCCAGTGTAGACGATTTCCCGGGTGAGCAGACGATGATCCGGGTCATCGGGTAACACAAGAAACACATCGTCGAATTCAGAGCCCTGACTCTTATGAACTGTCATGGCAAAGGCTGGCTCCCAGACAGGAAGTTGATCGACCGGGATACCCACAACAGTATCTGATCGTTTGAAATAGGCTTTGTACAACCCTTCGGCATCATTTAAAATAACCCCCACATCGCCGTTGAAAAGATCTTTGGCATAATCGTTTCGGGTGACGATAATCAATTGCCCTGAAAAAAACCTGCCTCCGCTTGGGGCAAAGGGGTCCAGTTCCGTGCAGAGATAATGGCCCATAAACGCGTTAATGCCGTTGCATCCATGGGTTCCCTTTCGAATAAGCGTCAGAATCCTTGCATGGTCCACCACGTCAAACATGTGTTTGAGAATGTCTTTACCCTCATCGGAGCCACAAAGATTCCGGGTTGCGGATGCAGTCCTTACCCATTGGCTGTATGTGCCGTTCCAGAGGTCATTGGGTTTCAGGTAGTAATAGTCTGCCCATGATTTCAGGGATGCCTGAATGGATTCCAGGGGATCAGAGAGTACAAAGGCCCACTGATCGGAAGACAAAGCCAGAGCGTCATCCATGGATACGGGATTCATGTCCGGAGTCTGCCCACGGTTGATGGTTCGTACCAGATCGAGCAGGTGTGTCCCGGATCTGTAAACGTTCTCCAGAACGACCAGTCGATCCTTAAATTTTTCCGCCTTTGTTCCGTCGGGTATCATTTCGGCAAAAACAGAACCGGCATCAACAGACGGCAACTGGTCCTTATCTCCAAGGAGTATCAGGCGTGTGTTTGAGGATTCCACGGCATGTAAGAATGTTTCAAGCATAACCAGATCCACCATGGACACCTCATCAAGAACCACTACCTTGGCCCTCAGCGGGTTTGAAGCATTGTAATGGAAGTCGTGACGGTGACCATTGTATTTCAATATCTTATGCAGTGTTGCCCCTTTAAGTTCCCTAAGGACCAGGTCTTCGGGTGTGGGATTTTCAACCGAGGCAAGGTTATTTCGGACGGCTTCTGTCATACGCTGGGCTGCGCGTCCGGTGGGTGCGCCCAGAATGATCTCTGACGGTTCGATACCGCATCGGATAAAGGCGCGAAGAATCGTGACCATCAGGGATGTTTTCCCGGTTCCTGGCCCTCCTGATATAATCGAAAACCGGCTTCCAAGGGAAAGCCTGACGGCCTTCATTTGTATGGGATCCTTTTCTATGGGTTCAAGGTGTTTGCCCACCCGGATGGCCAACGATGGTGAGTAAAGTGATTCAATGATCACGTCAATCTCTTCAGATGTTCCGGCAGGGCTCCTTTCCGAAGATAAAAATCCTTGGACCAGGCCCTTGAGCCTGCTTTCATGAACATGAAATTTTTGAAAATAAAGCAGCGTATTGCCATGTCGATTATCCACGACCAGAGGCAGGTACTTCCCGGTATTCTCGTCTATGATGCCCCTGTATTTGCCCTGTGAAAGGTTTTCACCAAAATCCTTTCTGTAACCATCGGCCATATCCTGAAGACTGGCCGGAAAACGGTCGATAAACCGACCGGAATCAAGATCAAGACAAAGACTGCCTTCTTCCAGTGTGCTGAACAATGCCATGATAACCACAGCCAGGGCAGGATCATTCGGACATTGGGCAAAATCCAATAAATCCCTGATGGACATCCAGTCATTGGCGCTCAGGTCCAAAACATATCCAAAGGGACCCAAGGCGTTCAGCACCTTTTTACCCAGGCCCTTGAATATGAAGCTGGCGTCAAATTCCTTAAAAAGGCGGGTATCATCAATACGTGTATTTTCCATCAGGTAAATCGTCCTATGTCATTCATCGTTCATGGCCTGCAGCATGTGCAATGTCTTGTTCAAGGTGGTCAATCCGCCCGACCTCTTCAGGAGTTACGTGGTAGATGCCATGACCGTCACCCTGTCCCATTCCCCTTAAATAAAAATAAAAGATACCGCCAAAATGGGTGGCTGGATCGAACCGGTTTCCCAATATTTTTTTAAGCCACCTCAGGGTGGCCACCGTGTATATCTTATACTGGAGATTGTATCCCGCATGGGCCATGCTTTGTTCCATGGCTTCCCGGCTGTACCCATCCGAAAGATAATTGGATTTCCAGTCGGCAATATAGAACCTGCCATGGACCTGGAATATCAGATCGATAAAACCCCGGATATACCCCTTGGGTCCGGTTTTTATATCAAGGTCCGGTATGTGGGGTTTATTCCCCTTGGACGTGGGCATGGGAAAATAGAATTCGGTTTCATGGAGCCTATCTGATGGCTTAAGATGACCAAGGATAATGGTGCCTTCCGAAACCGGCACACATGCCGTAAGGGTTGATGAAATAATATTGCTGACAGCCTCCGTGTAGCAGGGGTCCATGGTGTACAGAGTCATTTTTTTTTCAATGGTCTCCCGTGTTTTGTCCATGAGAAGAAGGCCATGGGGATTGCCTGCAACACTCTGAAAGTCAATGGTTTCAAGTATGTCGTGCAGCATGGATCCCGTATTTGTCCCCCCGGGCAATTCGTTTATCAAGGCCGGTGAAATCGGCACGACCGGCGGGTCCACACGGGGCTCATCAGCCTCACGCTCCTTTGACCCGCCAGGATGGAAAACCCTATCCTCGCCATAACTGAGCATACCGTGCAAGGATGAAAAGGACTCCATGCGATATCGCCTGGCCCTGAAGTCCCCTGGACACGGCAGAGACAATGGCAAGTGACCTTCCTGCTGTTTCCTTAGGGGTGCTGTGGTCGATTCACAGGGGTTATCCTGTGACAGCCACAGCACCCCGGGTAAGTCTTCGTGCCTTTGAAACGCAGCATCAATGGATGGAGTCACGATTCCGGGAATGGGACCGTTGAGCCTGTGGCTTTTATCCGGTGCATAATAAGGGACATAAAGCTTGAACTGGGCCCGTGTCAGGGCCACATAAAATATCCGTTTATCCTCGTCTCTGCCCTCTTTTTCATGCTGATCTTTCCCTGTCTCCCTGGAAAGATCGATCACTTTATGAACGCCCATGGATGGGTCATCATCCTGGTATCTATGGTACATGTAATAGGGAGCCCGGTTGGATGTTGCCAGGCCACCTGCAACAAAGACAATGGGAAACTGCAGCCCCTTGCTCACATGCATGGTCATCACCTGGACCTTCCTGTCCTCGGTTTCAATCTGATGAATATCTGCATCGTCATCAACATCAGCCCGATGGTTTCGGTAACTGTCAAGACGTGCTGACAGCCCCCTGAAATCGAGATTTCTCTTATAGGCCAGACATTCAAGGTGTTCAAATATCTGACTGTAGTTGGTCTGCTTTCTATCCCAGTCATGGGAGGAGGCCTGTCTAAAAATAAGTCCTGTATCTTCCATGATCGACTGGAAAAGACAGCTCCATTTCCTGGTCTGGGCCAAGGCGTTTAAGGACGCCAGCAGTTGCTTCACAGGGTGGGTTGGAGATTGATTGTCATAGGCGTGGAGTTCGTCTGCATGGAAATCAAAAAACGGGGTTAAAAGTGCCTTTCTGACCGAAACGCTATTTCCCGGATCCAGGATGGCATGAAACAAAAGACTCAGGTAAAGGGCCTCATCGGAAAAAAAGAGTCCTGGTTTTTTATAATAGGTATAGGGAATTTTTTTCGTGATAAGCATCGGTTCCAGTAGGGCAAAATCGTTCTTTCCACGGACAAGGATGCATATGTCCCCATAATCCAAAGGCCGTTTAGGCTGATCCTTTTTCTTGATTTCCAGGGTGCCTGGCGCCATAAGAACGTTGATTTCATGGGTGATAAAATCCGCAAGATCCGATTTGACACGTTTTGCCAGGGTGTGCCTGCTGATGTCCACAACATTGAATGCCGGACGACCCGAAAGATCGGTGACCAGTATTTCAGGGCGCAAGGGCTCGTCAGGGTATCCCACGTCCTGATAACCGATGTCGAAAACCGTGGTCTGGTCCTGGGGAAGAAACCACGCCTTCCGACTGAACAGACGATTGAAGGCATTGATCAGTTCAGGTTGGGATCGCCAGTTTGTGGCAAGGGTATAGAGGTTGGCCCTGACTTGACCGGCAAGGCTGATCATCCGGTTCTTCGCATCAAGATAAACAAACACGTCTGCCCCGCGAAATGAATAGATCGCTTGTTTGGGATCACCGATCAGGTAGAGAAAATTCTTTTGGGTTTCAGATAAATTTTCAAGAAAAATTTTGCTGAAAATCTTCCACTGGCCGGCATCTGTATCCTGAAATTCATCGACAAAGGCCACCATATACTTCTGCCTCAAACGGTGAAGAAGCTCCGGTGCATTTTCTCCATAAAGGGCTGTGGTCACCCGGCTGATCATGTCATCGTAACTGAGCCATCCGTTCTGCTGTTTTGCAAGGGCTGCATCCATTCTCAACCGTTCCATGCTTTCCACTACCAGCACATGGGGCAGGACCAGGTTTTGTTCAAACAGACCACTTAGTGCTTCAATCAACTTAGAAATATCCGGGCATACCTCGCTATTTTTTTTATTTTTTAACCACAAATCATCGTCCGATGTATTGTTGAACATGCCCATACTGTTAAGCACCGGGGATAATCGGGTAATATCAACGTTATCCCGGCTGATTTCATGGAGAAAGGACCGGAGTAAATCCTTGGGCTTTTTTTTAAGGTTCAACAACTCAAAGGCCTCAAAAAAAGAAGGTCCCACAAGGGTTTTCAAGCGTTTGACCCCATCAGTGATACCTAAGATTCTTTGCTTGGAATCCATGGCCTGTGTATGGGGAATAATCTCATCATTGGAATCGGGATGAATGCTTCGGGCAAGGCGTGTGACCAGTGAAAAAAACTGATCTTTCTTAATGGTGAAACCGGACAGGCTGAGCAGGGTTGACAGGGACTCGCCATAGAATGTCGGCCAACGTTTCCTCATCTGCTCTTTGAATAGTGTGTCGAACAGAGGGCCATCATCGATGACCTCATGGGTAAAAAGAGCTCCGTTCTCAAAGGCGAAATCCCTGAGAACGGTCTGACAGAATCCGTGTATGGTGTAGATTGATGCTGTATCAAAGGCGTCCAGAGCCCCTTTGATTTTTTTGGCCAGGGCCGGATCATGTTCGAGTGATGGCAAAACCTCTTCGAGTTTTTCCTGAATTCTCTGTTTGAGCTCACTGGTGGCTTTTTCCGTGAAGGTGACCAGCAGGATATTTTCCAGTTCCACATCCGGTTTTTCCACCAACATCCGAACCACCAGATTTTCAATGGTGTATGTTTTACCGGTCCCTGCAGATGCTTCAATGAATGCATGCCGATTCAAATCAATCTGGGCACAGTCAGTGACGTATGTGTATGTCATGGGACGGCCCTTTTTGTTTCAGTAT
>JAHIRD010000011.1 GCA_018818835.1 Pseudomonadota bacterium | reverse complement strand
TGGGGCAACGAGCGCAAATACACCTATGACCCGGCAGGTCAGCTCCTAAACGCCATGGACCCCTTAAACCGGATCACCACATTCAAAACCGATGACCTGGGCCGCCTCACCCAAAAAATCTTTGAAGACGGCAACACAGAAACATTCACCTTTGATCCCAACGGCAACCTGACGGCCCATGAAAACACCACAGCCAGAACCGAACACACCTATGATGCCGAAAACCGCCTGACCCGGGAAATTACCAACAGCCAGGCCACCCAGCACGAATACGACACCCTCGGCAACCGCATCCGCCGCGTTTCATCCCAGGGCAACGACATCCGCTATGAGTACGATATCCAGGGCCGCACCACCGGCATCACCATCAACGGCGCAGCCATGGCCATCACCCGGAATGCCCTGGGCCTGACCACCAAAGAAACCTTTGCCAACGGCCTGGAACGCACCTATGATTACACCGCCGACAACCAATTGTCAGACCAGATCGTCACCCTCCCCCGTGGCAAAACCATCAGCCGGTCCTATGAATACGACCCCCTGGGAAACCTTACAGCCAGAATAGATTCCGACAAAGGCAGCCGTTATTTCACCTACAACCCCATGGGCCAGATCACCCAGTACACCGACCCCGAACAGAAAATCAAAGAATTCCTCCACGACCCGGCAGGCGACCTGTTCAAACGCGGAGACAAAGAAGAATACGACGGCTCACGCCACCTTGACCACCAAGGCACTGATTACCATTTCGATGCCGCAGGGAATCTGATTGAACGCAAAGGCACACGCGGCCACACAACATTTGAATGGGATGAAAACAACCGTCTGACATCAGCAAGCAATCATGAAAACGGCGCTCTAACATCCATGACATATGATGCCCTGGGCCGCCGCCAGTCCAAAACAACAGGCAACCGGACCACCACGTTCCAGTGGGATGGCGACCAACTTTTATCTGATGATGTGGGCGGAGACAACCCCAGAGAATTCGTTTATTACCCCGGCACATTCGAACTCCTGGCCATCATCGACAAATCCAAAACCATCCATCTGGTCCACACCGATTCTGTGGGCTTGCCTCACGAAGTCACAGATGATAATGGTACTATTGTCTGGTCTGCAAGCTATGACGCCCTGGGAAACATCGAAAAACTGGATGTCAATGATTTCGACAACCCCATCCGGTTCCAGGGACAGTATTTTGACCCTGAGTTGGATCTTTCTTATAATAGACACCGATATTTTGATGCCCGGACTGGCTCGTTTATTTCCCAAGATCCGCTGGGGTTGGCGGCTGGGGATAATGTCTATGCCTATGCTCCAAATGTCTGGGGGTGGATTGATCCGTTGGGGTTGTGTAAGGATGCCTCAAAAGCAACTGAGCTAAAATATGATCCTCGTGTCAGAGCGAGAGGAGTAGAAGACCCTGTATCTCATAATTTTCCATATTCCTTCGATAATGAAGTTTTGAAGACCAAGCCAATACCCCAGAAGAATGGTTACAACATTTACCAGCTTGAAGGAAGCATGACAGGTAAAAAAGTCGTTAGTAATCCTAAAACTGGAGCGCAGATTCAACAATATAAGGATGGTGTCTTTGAAATAGGAGTCACCAAAGATGGAGTTATTAACCATAGATTTTTTAGACCGAACAAGTAGGTGTCTATGAATGCAGAAATATTAACATCACACCCTCTGTCTGGTGAATTCGATGAATTATACTTTGATTCTTTCGGTGATACTACGTGTGTGAAGTTTGAAGATGATAATTATTTAGAATATTGTGGAATTTTCGGTGGGGGATTTGGCGGAGGATCTAATGTGTCGTTTCATGACAATATTGCTTTTGTTGTTGCACATGGGCAAGGCTATGTTTTTGACATAAATAAAAGGGCGATTATTCACAAAACCGACAATGATCATTTAAAAGGTGCAATCTACACCGATTTCAATAACTATTTTTTAGCTTATAATTTGACGAATTTATTTGTATTTGATTCCACATTAGTTTGGGATAGCCAACGAGTTTCAGCTGACGGTATTAAAATTGACATAATCGAAAAAGGTATTGTTACAGGGAAAGTATTCAATTTTTCTGAATGGGAATTATTTCATTTAAATCTATCAACATTTGAATTTAAGTGCGATTGGGAGTGTAACCTTGGTTGATTAATCAGCCAGGGGGAAATGGAGTCAAACCTTGATTTGTGATTATGATTGACAAACCCAACACCAATAGCCCATTCAGCCATTCAAATCCCAAAAAGCGGTTAAAAGAAAAATCCCATCTTTTTCTTTTAACCGCAAGAAACCATTGCTTTATTCATCCGCCCGCGTTAATCTCAACCCTCATGAAACCCAACACCCAGCATAAAAGGCCATGGCGCAACCTGATCGTTCTATTGCCGATCATCGCCGCCCTGATCTTATGCAGCCTGACCACTGCAAATACGTTCGCCTCTATTGCGACATATCAAGCCCCTTTTGAAAAAACAGCTCTTCCGGGGGCAATAAATCCTGCCCCAACAGTAGCTCCAAATGTTTGGGGGTGGGTTGATCCGTTGGGGTTATCAGGCTATCTGGCAATACATTCCAGCGGTAATGGTGGTTCATCAATGATGTCAGGGCACAGTTGGATTTCTTATAAGAATGATGCAAGTGGTACGGTTACAACTTACGGGACATGGGGAAATAATCCGACAGGTAGTGGAAATGGACTTTTTGAAAATTTAGAAGCTGGTCAACTTGGGGATGCTTCGAGAACTATACACATAGATGACACGGCAGAAACAAAACCATTAAATTATATAAATCAAACAAAAACTCTTGGTCAAAAAGGATGGACTCCTAACAATCCATGTTCGGGATTTGCTAGAAATTCTTGGCAAATTGCTACTGGTGAAAATTTAAACTCTAATTGGGGACCAATAAATAACCCAACGACACTTAAAAAATCTATAATAGATATAAATAAAGGTGCTAATCATTTAAGTGTCGGAAGTCCAGGAAAAACCTCATCGGGTTCATCTGGGGCTTGCGGAAGATCTTCTGGTTATAGTTCATTGCGCCCTTTAGGATCTTTGTTATGACCGTTAGAATCATTTTTATAGTTATTTTTTTAATTACAACGGGATGCAAATCAATGAATGCAAACATATTAGAGCACAAAGATGTCCAATTTTTTAAATTCGAGACTCTATCAACATCTAATAGCCAAAATGAATTTAGATTATCAGGATTGGCCTTTCATAGTGCACTTTGTGTTAGTGATATAATACAAAAAAAACATCAAAACGAAATTCAGATAGTTATCTATTTAGTGAAATGCAAAAAGGGTTTTTCTGGACGTTTTGATTATTGTTTTACGGTTTCACAAGATATTGAGACGATTACTTTTGGAAATATAAGAACAGTGATATGGAGTAAAGGTATGTAGGCTCCCTCAGGAAATCACCGATGAAACCAGACCCATTGTCTGGTCCGCAAGTTATAATGATGCCCTTGGAAACAGCGAAAAACTGTATGTCAATGATTTCGACAACCCCATCCGATTCCAGGGCCAGTATTTTGATTCGGAGCTTGATCTTTCTTATAACAGACACCGGTATTTTGATGCCCGGACAGGGTCGTTTGTCAGTCAGGATCCGTTGGGGCTGGCTGCTGGGGATAATGTTGTCGAGTAGACCGGTTTCTCCAATAATGGCAGCTTATTAACAACATGCTTTACTGACGCCTTGCCGCACGCGGCTACTACGTGACAGTCGTTTTATGTTTTGCCATTACCGTTGTTACCGGCCCCTCTCAGAACCGTGC
>JAHIRD010000182.1 GCA_018818835.1 Pseudomonadota bacterium | reverse complement strand
TATCGATTCATTTGAATAGAACGGGGATTCCTTGCGGAACAGCCAGTAGCTCAGTACAGCCGAACTGGTTTCGGTTTCCTCATACTTCAATGCATCCGCCTCTTTATCTTCGATATACGTCCGGCCTGCAGGATTTTTTGGTGAAATGACATTTGGATTGAAAAGATACATGAAGAGAATTTCTTCAATGTTATCTTCACTAAGAGTGAGTGTTTTCTCGTTCAGGCCGATTTTTCGAAGGATAGGAGTGAAAATATTCCTGTTGTTTTCTACCACCATATTATCCGCCCAGGCAATATGAATCCTGCCTTTTTTGGTTGGATAAAAACAGGATCTCGGATAAGCGTAACCTTGGTTTCCTTTACCCTGACCACTCATTATTCCGGGGGTCTTGAATACTACTTTCAATCCCTTATGAAAGAATTTTTCTTCAATTTCCCTCCATGTTCCGGCTAAAAGGCTTTTAATCTCGTCATTGCCCTGATAGAACTCACCGTTCGGGAGCTTGATGGTGTTAAGGTCTAACACCTGATGATTAACGTAAAACATATCGCTTGTTGTTTTTGAGTTGCTTGGTGAATTATTTGCTTGTTCTTAACTTGCTATGTAAAAGAAGAGAGGGACGTCTCCCTCTCTTTAAATCAAATTATTACACAGTTCCGGTATAAGAGGTGTTAACCACTCTCACGCCTTTCCATGAATCCAGGTAAACCAGACCGAAGTCGACAAGAGCGTGAATCTTGCTGATATCGCCTTCCAGTACTGTCGGTGATCCGAACATTCCTTTAGGTCCACCTACTCCAAGGAACGGGGCAAAGGCACGTTTCCGGTCTTTGAAATTTCCAAGACCACGGTAGATCAACTGGAGATTCGGGATCATTTCGCCAGTCT
The DNA here is from genome assembly GCA_018818835.1 of Pseudomonadota bacterium. Lineage (GTDB taxonomy): Bacteria > Desulfobacterota > Desulfobacteria > Desulfobacterales > Desulfolunaceae > JAHIRD01. The sequence goes on along the minus strand of JAHIRD010000182.1, from coordinate 1,262 downwards.
TTCCTTCCCGGGCAAGCCCGATAGGATAAACAGCGGCTGCATCTTTTAGTCCGAGTGTGGAAATACCAAACAGATAAGGATTATTCATAATGTAATTGGGCTTCAGCACAACCGTCTGTCCGCCAATCATAATATGCTTAAATCCTACCGTAAGGTCTTTCATTCCACCGCCGGCATCCGGGGTGAACATCTCATTCAGGGATCCTGTCGCGTTGGTGATATAGCTCTTGCAGGACTTTTCAATCCTGCGAAGCAGGTCACCGCCAGAATCGAACAACCATGTGCTGGCAGGAAGGCCTACGCTCTCTCCAAACTCGGCAAGTTCATAGAAATGCTCAATGATGAAATCCGTGGCATCGGTATAGTCAATGGTATAGCCACGTTCGGTGTTCCAGTCCCAGATACCTTGGGTTCCATATACCTTGGCACTTGTGCTGTCGGCAAGGGAAGTTTGGACAATGAGTATGTTTGATGTTTTATTCCCGAACATAATGGACGATTCCATAGCTGCATCCAGGTTCATATCCATCCGGGCAACCTCATGGTTGTACAGACCGATACCTTCGTATTCAACGAACCGTTCGCGGGCAAACTCGGCATTTTCAAATCCAAGGGCATCCTTCAGAACTTGCGTATAGTAATCGAAGTGCTGATACCCTGTGTGCGTCGGTGTTGTAGCTGCGGTGCCTTCGCCAGCGTTAACAGCCGGTGAGAGCGGGAATACTTGACCAGTTTTTATGTAATCTGCAGGGTGCCATCCAGTATTAGCCAAAGAGTTTTTCTTATAGGCGGTAATAGTGGCACCATTAACATCGCCGGTTGCTGTTACACTCATGATCACCATTTCCACCATCAAGTTTGCACAGCCAGCCCAGAAGGACTGACCTACCCTTGGATAGTAATGGTAATAGGTATCAACATCAGCCGTAGCATCAAGATTGAATGTAATCAAAGCTCCAGTGGTAGCGCCACCGGAAACCGTATCGCCAATTTTCAAAGTACGGAATGGCGGGAGTTCCTCGTGTACTTCGAATGTTTCGGAACCAACGAACTTGTCGGCTCCCTTTAGTGTTGAGATAAGGTCAAAGGTAAGGATACCCTGACCGAATGATTTGCGAAGTTCAGGCCAAACTTGAGGTTTGTTCGCAAAGACCTCAAGCGTTGTCGCGATATCCGCACTGGTATATCGCGCAATAGGCATATTATCAGTTGGCATAATATTTTCAATTTAAAAGTGAGTACTCAGGACACCTTAATGCCCT
>JAHIRD010000123.1 GCA_018818835.1 Pseudomonadota bacterium | reverse complement strand
TTTTTTAAAGGCCACATAATCATCTTTTTCCTGTTTGATAAATGCGTCCCCTTCTTTTTTCATATCCTTGACGCCCTGTTCCATTTCCGCTTTAAAGGCATCCAGGTCACGTTGCTCTTTCTTTTGATGGATTTCAAAGGCACCCTCCGGGGATTCAACATTCACAAGCCCCTCCTTGAGTGCCATGGTCTCACCCTCATCGTTTTTATCCACCACAAAGGTGGTGGCCCGGACACCAAAAACCGCCGAGGGGGTCCTGACCATCCGGGTGGGACCTGTGTTTTTAGCAAAGGCGAATAAAATTTTTCCTTTGAGGTGTGCAAACAAGGTGGGTTTTTCAATACCCAGACTGCTGTTTTCTCCGATCACCGTCATGGACCCATTGGTGAATTTCACCACAGCCTTCCCGCCTGAACGGGTATTGATTTCCTCATCTTTCACAGCGATATAATCGGAAACATCCGGGCTCCGCTCCTGGCCGTTCATGTCCCGGATCACCACATCCCCTTTGCTTTTAACGATTTTCCCATGGAAATCCGCACCGGCACACATCACCGGAACCAGCAGCACTATGCCCAGAGTCACCACATGATATCGTATCGTATTCTTCACTGTCTCGTTCCTAACCTTTCAATATAAATGTCGCTTTCATAGACCCTATGGAAATGGTATCAAACTCCTCCAGCTTCACCGACTCCTTGACCGACTTTTCGTTGACTTTTGGCTTGGACAGGCCCCCCACATAGCTCAATTGATAACCGCCGGGCATCATGCTGATGGTGGCGGCCACCTTGCCAACGGTCAGACCGCTTATAATGATATCGTTGGCCAGATCCTTGCCAATTTTTGTCAACTTTTTAGACAGGACAAATTCCCCCTCACCGCCTGCAAGATAAGACAGAACACCCAATTTACCGGCAGGAACTTTGGAGCTGATGTCTGACGCTGTCTTGGCCAGCATTCCCCTATGCTCTTCCGTATCAAGGACCATGGTTTTTTCCATCCAGCTTTCTTCGTCTTCCTTTCCCTCGGATTCAGGGCGTTTTTCGCCTTTGACATAGCCGAAAATAAGACGGTGTTTGCCCACGGAAATGATGTCCCCATGTTTCAAGGTGTGGGTGGTTATCATCTTGTCATTAACAAAGGTCCCGTTGGTGCTGTTAAGATCCATAATCATATAGCCACCGCCTTCAGTGGAGTCCACCTTGGCATGCTTTCCGGAAACCGATACGTTTTCAATCACGACGTCATTGGTTTCCCGCCGACCGATTTTAAGGCTCTTTCCTTTTTCAAGCCGGTATTTGCTGATAATCTTGTCCTTAAACTGAAGTTGAAGAATCGGCATGATATCCTCTCTTTTAATGGTAATGAATTCGTATCGCCAAACCCTTATATTCCCATCTTTTTCAACAAAGATGAAAAAAAACCACGACGCGTGGATTGTTTCACTTTTTTAACCCGGACAATAATAACGGTAATATTGTCTTCACCGCCCCGTTCTTTGGCCATGTCAATCAACCTGCTGCAGGCCCTGTCCGGTTTCTCGCCCTTGACAACGTCGAGAATTTCGTCAGGCAGAACCTTGTCGCTCAAGCCGTCCGAACAGATAACAAAGGTATTGCCCTTGTAGCACTGATTTTCACATATATCCGCATCCACCGTTTCCGAAACACCCATGCCTCGGGTCAACATATGACGGTATTTTTCGTCTATTTTAAACTTGTCGTTTCCGGCCATGGATGCCTGTTCAGCAAGCACCGTGTGGGGAACGGACAAAACCTCGATGGAATCTCCCTGTATAAGATAGATGGGACTATCTCCCACATTGGCCGCAACAAAGGAGTCCTGGGTAAACCATACCGCCGAAACCGTGGAGCCCATACCCCTGCACGCGTCCTTTGCCTGGGAAATACTGTAAACACTCCTGTTGGCAAGCCGAATACTGGCAAGCATGCGGTTGGCCTCGCGGGTCAGGACCGAGTCCGTATCATTTAACTCTTCAACATGGGCGCCATCCATAAACCGTTCCATGTAGCTTTTCATGGTCTCAATAACCACTCGGCTGGCCACTTCTCCTGCCTGATGACCGCCCATTCCGTCGGCCACCACATACAGTTTCATGTCGTCACTGATCAACAGACTGTCTTCATTACCCGTGCGTTTACAGCCTACATCTGTCATACCGGCCGATTCAACTACAACCATAATCGTTCCTGATTATCCAACGTTGTTTGCTTTTACCCGCATGTATGAACATGTTTTCTTCCAGACACCGGGAGTTTCAGGGGATCTGTATTCGGTTATTTTCGCCTATTTTAATTAAAAAAACAACCTTAGATGCACCTATTTATTTTACGGGCTGTTTTTTCAACATCACCGCATCGATTTTCCGGCCCACTTCCCTCAGATGGTCCACCATAATTCCTGCGCGCTGGTAACGCTTTTCCCTGTCTTTTTCCAATGCCTTATTCAATATAAAAACAAGGGGTTTGATAATTTTAGGATTCAGGGTCCGAGGATCCGGATGGGGTTCGTTCAGAATGTTGTGCATCAATGCTGCAGGGTTATCCCCATGAAAGGGGAGATGGCCGGTGAGTAGCCTGAACATCATGGTCCCCAGACTGAAGATGTCTGATCGGCCATCCACTTTTTTACCGGAGAACTGCTCCGGGGACATGTAATGGGGTGTCCCTTTGATCACCCCGGTCATGGTCTGTGACGAGGCTGAAATTCTGGCGATACCGAAATCCGTAATCTTGATGATGCCGCTGTCAAGAAGCATGATGTTGGCCGGCTTGATATCCCTGTGCACAATGCCCTTCTGGTGGGCGTAGTCCAGCCCATCTGCAATATCAGCAACATAATCAATCACTTTTCGCATGGGAAGCAGTTGATCCGGCTTGGTGAACTGGTCAAGATCCGTGCCTTCCAGGTATTCCATGGCGATGTATGCCATATCTTTTTCTGTGCCCGCATCATAGATGGTAACGATGTTAGGGTGTGATAGGGTTCCGGCACTTTCAGCTTCCCGGAAAAAGGTCTCGGTCATTTTTTTGGCTTCTTCGGGTTCAAAATCATCGGAAAACCGAACGGTTTTGATGGCTGTGGTCCGGTTGATCCGGGGGTCCTGGCCAAGATAGACCACCCCCATGGCTCCCTTGCCAAGCTGTTTGATAATTTCGTAACGCCCAAGGGTTGGCCGTGTGCCGGTTCCCGTCATCTCCAGACCGTCTCCGGTGGATCCTTTTCCCAGAAAACCGTCACCAAAGACCATGGTTTCCGAAGCCAGGGTCAGTTTCTTTTTCCGTTCAAGGATGTCCTTGTATTTCCCGTTATACTCGGCCATATATTCATAAACAGAGGCGGCTTTGTTCAGCTGGCGTTTGCGTTCGTAGTCCTGGGCCAGATTGTAGAGAACCCCCATCATCTGATCGTCCATGGGTACCCGGCGGAATTTATCAAAGGCCATGTCAAGCATTCCCTGCTCCTGGAACGATACTCCCAGCATGCGGTTGGTTTCCGCCGACTCCCCTTCCACCTTTTCTTTGCCCGCCTCAGTGATGAAAAAACGGATACTGATGAGGCCGGTGTACCCCGCCACAAGGAGCAGGGCCGGGTAGGTCACCCGGATCCAAATCCCCTTTGAAACAAAAAGGTAGCTTGCCCCTAAAATAAGCCCGAACAAAAGGCTGAAAAACGTCAGACTGGAAGCCATGGCTTTGATTCTTGGGAAGACAAATGTGATCATCATTCCCAGAATAATAATCAGCATCAACTCCGCAAAGGAGCCCCAGGACGGTTCCCGGATATAATTTTCATTGAGAATGGCCCAGATGGTATTGGCCGAAAACTCGCCCATGGGCATACTGATGTCTGCTGATGTGATCAGGGGATTCATGATTCCCGAAGCCGATGGGCTCACTAAAACAATCTTGTTTTTGAATATGGCGTCAGGGACCTTGTCGTTGATCACGTCAAAAAAAGAGTATCGCTTGAAAGCCCCTCGTTTTCCTTTGAAGCTGAGCAGTAATTCCGAAAACCGTGTCAGGGGAATCTCGCGATTTCCCAGGGTCACCGACACACCCAGCTCAGCTTTTAATCGATTGACAGGGACATTCAAAAAAGCAGCTGCCAGCCGCAAAGGATACGAGGGGATAAAAAGGCCCTGGTAGTCGTATATCAGCCGTTCCTTTCGAACGGTTCCATCCATGTCAGCGCCAAAATTAATATGACCGATGCCAGCTGCGGCCCCAAGCAACTCGGGTATGGGAAGGATGATTTCGCCAGCCCTGGGGCAGTCCATCCCCGGTGGAATGCTCACATTCTGGATGCTCTGGGATGACAAGGGATGATCTTCTGCGGCCAGATCGTCTCCCACAATTGCCGAATCTTTGAAAAAGGCCGGGAGCATGATCTTCCCTGATCGCTGAATGGCCTCTTTCAACTGTTTATCATTATCCAGACGTTTGGTAGCGGTCTCCATGGCATCCATAAATAGAATACCGTCTTTCCCTGTATCCTTCTTGAGGGTGAGGGAAAACAGATTCTCAAGGTCCCTGATTTCTTTCAGACCTGTGTTCTGTTCCGGTTCGCTGAGAATCAAATTCAGTCCGATAATTTTAGGCTCCGCCGAACTGATCTTTGTAACACCCTCGGCCACCCTGGATCTGGGCCAGGGCCAGCGCCCCAGTTTTTCAATGGAATCATTATCAATA
>JAHIRD010000122.1 GCA_018818835.1 Pseudomonadota bacterium | reverse complement strand
TTTTTTAAAGGCCACATAATCATCTTTTTCCTGTTTGATAAATGCGTCCCCTTCTTTTTTCATATCCTTGACGCCCTGTTCCATTTCCGCTTTAAAGGCATCCAGGTCACGTTGCTCTTTCTTTTGATGGATTTCAAAGGCGCCCTCCGGGGACTCAACATTCACGAGTCCCTCCTTGAGTGCCATGGTTTCGCCCTCATCGCCTTTTTCAACAATTACGCTCTTGAAACGCTCGCCCCAGAGCGTTCCATGTCTGCCCTTTGCCTTGTTGTAATACCGCAAAAACGTTCTGATTAAATAGTCAATGGATTCAGTCCGCAATCCATTGTTTCACTTGACAAGCAACATCAATTTCTATATTTGAGTTTATAATAGCTGATTTTATATCCAAAGCAGACATATAATATTATAGCATAATAAATTCCTAAGGCGGAACACGTTGTAACGTCATATCAGGATAGTCTATATTCTTCCTGAGAGCGGTTAGACCGGAATTTAAATAAATTCAATACGAAATTGCCATCTGCGAGGAGCGTTCATGACCTTATTCCTTCATGTAGAAATTATCGGAGAAAAGCAAGGGCCTATCCACGGCTCCTGCAAGATGAAAGGCCGCGAGAATACCATTCTGGTCGAATATACCGATCATGAAGTCAGTATCCCGTCGGGAGGTGCACAGGGCATCGCCGTGCACTCACCCTATAAAATCACCAAAAAAAATTGACATTACGACAACCAAGCTCAATCAGGCCCTTGTCACCTCCGAAATTCTTTCCGAGGTTCGTATAAAATCGTATCGTTTCGATACAAAAGGCCATGAAGAGCATTATTTTACAATCATACTTGAAAATGCACGTGTCACATCGTATCTTCTCGATATGGTTTATGAAGACGTCTCTTTTTCCTATGAAAAAATAACCTGGCGATTTGAAAACCCGCCCTCGGAAACCACACTCACCTGGGACTCCGACTCATCCTGGAAAACACCCCATTCCAAACCCATCGAGGCCCCAAAGAAAAAAGCAGCATCCTCCGTGGCATCCGTCTCGTCCACGGCACCCACGCCCTCTCCTTCGCCAGCCGTCGCGGCAATCATTGCAAAAGCTGCTACCAACAGCCGCTCCCGGTCCGAAGCTTTGGGAAAAGCAGGGATGGGACAAGCAAAAAACCGCATGGGCCACACCACGGACCCGCGGTATGTTGATCGGTATCATGGCCCTGATGACATAGCGAATGATAAAGAAGACAGGCTTGCTGAATGGGAGGCCAAAGGGAATAACACCGATAGTTCTGCGGTAGCTGTTGATTCAAAAGGTAATCGGCAGGGATCGGGCAAAAAAAATAATAGACGTGCCAATGTAATGACAAAAAATAAATCAAAAAAAATCGATATACCATCCAATCGACAGGGCGGAGCCTATACACAAGATGAGATTAATCTTTGGGAAAAAATTCGAGAAAGAAAAGGTAATAAGAAGCATATATCTTCTCATACAAATACTGAAACAGGAAGAGTAAAAGTATTTGAACGAAATTCCGATGGTGAAATAATCAAAACTCTTGATGATTTTAAACTGGAAAATTTCAAAGAAATAAAGAACGGCCTCAAGGAGATATTATAGATATGAACAAGCCTGAACAAGAACAGATAGACCATTGGTTAAAAGTAACAACAAATCATATTAAAAAAGACTGGGAACTATACCATGAAGGCTTTTATGAAAAAGAAAACATATCTATACAAAGTGTATATGCTGGCTTTGCTTTGGATAATTCATCACTTGCCAGAGCAAAATTTTTAAACGGAGACCCCATCAAAGACGTACGAAATCAATTCGCCCAAGCCGCAAAATATATGATGAAAAGCTTCACCATGGCATATGACCCATCCGATTCCGATTATCAGGGTGAATCAACGGACTGGAGTTGTGTCAGTGAAACGAATGCCATAGAGGGAATGGATTATGCTTTGATGTCCGGTGATTTTGACTTGGCGTCCAAACTGGCATCATTGTTTCAAAACAGATTGGATGGATACACAATGGCTATTGAAGTCAACCGCTATGCACATACATTGGCAAATGTTTTAACAAACAAAAAAGAAGGCGCCATGAAATGGTTGAACCATCAGATGGCTGATTATAAAAAAAAACCCGCCCAAAAAGGATATCGTTTGAATTATTATACATTGAGCCTGGCCCTTGAAGGTATCCTTGAATTTGATGAAAAAAAATTCAATCAAGGATTGTTGGAACATCTTGAATTTTACCAAAATGATGCCCAAGGAGAGTTAAAAGACACCGATGAAGAATTTATCTGCGATGATGCCGTGGCCCTCGCCAATCTTGGCATTAAACACGGTTTAGCCGTGACGGTTGAATACGACACCCTCCCAAAAGGTTTATTGATCAATTCTTAATGGCATTGAAAAAAATAACCATCTTAATTTTTTTCTTCGTGTCCTTCAGGAAGCGAACGGAATTATAATTAAGGATATAACTATTCGAAAATTTGATCTTTTAGGAATGAAAATAATATGGGACTTATAGTCCTATAGGTCTCATATGTCCCATTAAAATTCAACGATCATACGATTAAAAAAGAAAAATCCGGCCCTTTAGTCCCTGAAACCTTCCAGAAACTCCTGTCCAAATCCCTCCAGTTCATCAAAAGAGGCCTGGTCCGAAG
>JAHIRD010000258.1 GCA_018818835.1 Pseudomonadota bacterium | reverse complement strand
CCAGTCGCCAGCCCGCGCCGATAAGTGTCAAACGATACATTAAATCGCATAAATATCAGAATATTGAGTAAGAACCATACGAACAAGCGGGTCTGCAACTGTTATGTCTTCGAACGCCTGTGAAAGACCTTCAATTGAATTGGATTGCACGCCTTCATTCCCGCGCCGGTTGAATATCGCGCAAGCAAGACTTGTCGCGCATTGTTCAAGGTCGTCCGGCACGTTAGCCGAACCACCGCTTGAAATATAGCCGGCTGTATATGATATCCGCAATTTTCGTTTACCTTTTGCGCGAACGACATATCTTGTAAAAATCTCATTCCCTTCATCGTCAAAATCTACATTGCCAATCGTTTCGTCGTCGTATTCCGACCAAGTTACACCGTCGCTTTCAAGGTATTCGATCTTTGTCAGCGATACAATCGGTTTATATTTTACGCGTATGGTCAAAGTGCCAGTCGCGTCAGCGATTTCTTCCGTTATTGTCACGACTGCCGTGTCACCGACCGTCACGCCTGTTTTCGCTTTTATATAAGCGTCAACGCCCGTGACAATACTTGCAATGATTGTGTCGTAAGTCGAACCCGATATTCCAAGCTGACTTTTGACTAAGGTTGCAGTTGTTAGCATATTATTTTTTTGGCTTAAAATAGCTCCAAAGTGCAAGTCCAGCAGTCACAAGTGACGCCAAAGCTCCACCAAAAGCAGTTAATAAATCAGTTAAAACCGCAACGTCAATGTCAAAGTTTAACTTTAAAGTAGTAAAAACAAAGGCTAATATACCGACTATCCCAGCCCATACACGTCTTTGTTTAGCAATATCAAGTAATTTTTCCATGTTATTTTAAGTTAGTTTTTAAGCTGTCATGTATTTTGTCAAGTTTCCCTTTGTTGTCCAGTTCTGCTTTGTTTGTTTCCCAAAGCGGAAGTGCGTCACGGTCTTTAAGTTCGTTGAAATGCAATTCCAAAATGTAATTATGCAAGATATAATTGTCAAAATCAACCCACCCGTTCACTTCATATTGCGCCAATAATATTCCAGCAATTTCCTTCCTATAATCGGGGTCTTCCCGAACAAGTGCTTTTGCCATTTCGGAATCGTACCCTTCTTTGCCTTTGACTTGTTTGGTCAGAAGCATTTTTGCTTCTTTGTATTCGTCATTGTCCAAGCACCATGTGAATTCCGTATTCACCGGAATTTTCATGTCGTAGCCAATACAACTGCCCTTTTCGACATAAACGATTGACCCGATTGCTGAAAGTCCGACAAGTGTTGCAATTATTGGTTTGATTATTTTCATTTTTGAGGTTTTAAAATAAATTGTTTTTCGTCAATTGTAATCGGCAATTGCCCCGTTGACTGCAATACACTTTTGATCTGCGCTTTCAAGTCTTGCTGACCGCGTGCATACGCACCCATTAAGTTTGTCGTCATGAATCCAAGAATTAATCCGACAAGGAAACCTAAGATAAAAGCGGGAAGTATTTTCATATTAAAGCCCAGTTGCCACGCCCCCGAAGGACGTGATTGTTAGAGGGTCAATACCCCCAATTGTTGTAATGGTTGTCACATCAACACCCCCAACGGTTGTAATGCCTGACCAGCCAGCGGGTGTATAAGTAATATCTAACTGCGGTTCATTAGAGCCTTGTTCTGCAAAATAAATATTAATCCAATTCCTCCTCAACCCACCGCGCGCTGGTGCGGTATCAGTAGCGTCGGCTTCGGCAAGTACAGAAAATTTTGAAATACCTGACGCATTAACATTCGCAATACCATTTGCATTTAAAGTGTAAGTATTATAAGAAGTAGTTGCTATACCGCTCCCCGTATGGGCTACGGTATTAAATACCGTAGTTCCAAAATCATTATAATCATAATCAGTAGTTGCAAGCGTGGTATTAGAGGCGGGGTTAGAACTATACAAATTAAAATTCAGATTCCAAGTTGTTATTGTTTTTGACGTACAATAATATTTGAAAGTACCAGCCGTAACAGTCCCGCCAGATAGTGAAGAGGTATCAAAAAGGAAAACTCCTCTATAAATACCTGTCCAAGTGGTGTTATCTCCTATCCCAAATCCAGTTGCACCCGCTGAACTAGAACTTGCCTCCTGTCCAGTTGCAGGGTCATGAATTAAACCCCAATCAGCATAACTTCCCCATGTTCTAATATATCCGTCAACACTTGTACTTTCGGCGTCCGCGTCGGGGTTGAAGCTTAATGCGTCGTCAGTAAATACGGGATAAGTCGCGCTGTCCAAGTAATCCTTTGGAATGATTTTCGTTAAATCAAAATCTTGACCGCTCTTTTTAAATTCAACTTCAATTGATGTTCTGTCGTTGTAATCTGACCAAATATAAAATTGTTTCAAACCAATTCCACGCGCCGAATCGTCAGCGCCTTTGTCTGGTCGTACTGTAACAACCTTGCTGGTCTTCAGAGTTCCATTCCCGTTCCAATTTTCATTGTTGTTTTTTATCTTCACTTTTTCAGAAAAACTTAAATCGAAGGTGACTTCAGCGTCAGCCGAAAGGTTCGGATTGCTATTAATTTTTATAAGACGCGTTAAACGTGTCCCAGCCCCGTTGTGAACAACAAAGATTAAATCAGCGTTTAAATCGGGATAAGCCCCTTTATATATTATATAGGTTGTTTCACCCCAGCCCAAATCACCCGTTTCAATAACCCCACCAACTTCCGTCACGCCTTCGGCGGTTGTAGTCATTATAAGTGGTTCGTCTTCAATCTTTTCCTTTTTGAATATGTCATATCGGTTGTTTGAAATGAATGTAGCTGTTCCAGTTGAAAGTTTAGGAGCAAGAGCCGTAAAAGGCGCGTCTTTCATTTCAAAGTGTGTCCCAACATCAACAAAATTAACATTAATCGGTGTCCATTCGTCGGATTCGTTCATGTAATTGACCCATTTTCCGGCAATTGAAGCCGTAATTGAACCGTCACCATTTGAAATGTGGTTCGAATTGAAGCTTCGTTTTACTACCGTTCCAGCTTCCGCATAAGCGGGCAAAGCTGAACCCGCAATATTCAATGACATTGCGACAATTGCTACCGATAAAAGTATTTTATTAAAAGTCTTATTCATTGATTGTTTTTTAAGCTGATATAATGCTCATCAAGAAGTTAGGTTCGAATCGAATCACGTCTGCGCTGATTGCAATACCTATAATCTGAACGACATCACTTGCGCCCGCCGGTGGTGTTTCAGTTAATCCTCCGTCGGTTGTAGAAAGATATATCAAAGCGCCAACTGTCCAGTTCCAAGTATCATCACGGAAATATCCGTGAGTTAGTACGTTTTTAGTACCAGTACCAGCTTCCATTGCAATAGCAGAACATGGCGCTGTCGCGATTGCGTCTGCGTCTGCTTCAATATAATTGCCGTCAGTATCTAAGTGTAAACAAGCACCAATACCAGTTGCGTTCACGTCCACCGTCACACTTGAAATTCTACCTTCGCCGGTATGATCTGAAGCTGGTGTTTCGTCTACTTCCCAATATTGCGTATATAAATTAGTAGCGTCAAGAAGTGTAACGTTGTTGATTGCAAAGAAGTTTCCGGAATCCAAATCTATTCCGTCCGCGTCAATGTCGCCCCCGCCTGTAACGTCAATCCCTGTCGTGAAGGTCGGTGAAGTGCCGAATACAACCAATCCCGTTCCTGTTTCGTCGTCAATCAACGCAAGAAGTTCAGAAGAAGCGTCGATTTCGGTTTCAATCAATACGTTTTCAGCGTCAAGGGCTGTTTCCAGTTCTGTGATTGTGTTGACTGTGCAATTTACACTTGAACCGTCATTGATACACAAATCACCGCTGGTCAATGTCCCCACTTCGTCAGTTGTGAAGTCAGAAGCACAATCAATTTCAGTTCCAGCCAAATCATAAGTACAAACTTTCGTGTCTGTCAAAGTTCCCAAATCAGTTCCTTCAACTGAATCCGCGCTTGTGATTGTGATTCCGTCGGGAACGTCTGCGTCAGCAATTGAAGCACAAGTCAGATTTCCATTTGCGACGATTGATTGTGCAAAAGCGTTCGCTCCGCAATCTGTCGGGTCGCCAGCAAGTGCGGTTGCTGTCGAACTGTTTCCTGTCAAAGCCCCGACAAAGGTTGTCGCGGTTATATTGTCCATTAAGAACTTGTCATTGTCTTCGTCCCATTCAATTACACCGTCGTTTGTGTCTGAATCAAAAGTAAGTGTGAAGTTCGCGTCTGAATTGTCGCCAAGCGTCATATTCGTAAACTGCGGGCTTGCTGTCGTTGCAATGCTTTGAACTGTGTCGATTTCATTTGAAGTGATTTTCAAATTTGTTGTGTTGTAATCAATTGAAGCTGTCGGTGCGCTGTATTGCACGCCGTCGCCCCATGTTATAGGCTGTTGATAGTCTGTATCAGCAACACCAATCGAAAGAACGCCCGTTGTTGTGGTGTTCTTCAACATACCAGTTGCCAGCGCGCCAAGAGCTTGTTCATTTGTAAGTGTAGCGTCTGCAATCTGTGTTATATAAGTTGCCCCAACTGGTGCAAGAGTACCAACCAGCCCGTCAACATAAGCCTTGATTGATTCGCTAGTCGCAATCGAAGTATCTGTTGCCGTTCCCATTGTATCGTCGTCAAGTGTCCCAACTAGAACAACGGTTGCCCCGATATTTATTGAAGCCCCTGTGATTGCGTCAGTCACCGCCAAATCGTCTGTTGAAATTAAATGTTCGAAAGAACCTTCCCCTGTCGTGTTCAAATCAATTGAACCGAAATTCAAATCAAGAACCCCCGTTCCTGTCCCGATACCGACTTCATTTGCAACGGTTTCAAAGTCAAATACAAGGTTTTCATTATTTAAAGCACCATTCACGCCCCCGATTGTCAATGCGTCTGAATCAGAAAGGATTGAACATGAAGTTGCGCCCGAACAAGCGATTGTCCCGACTGCTTCGTCAATGATGATGTCACCGACTGTCAAATTGTCGTTCACGTCGGCGTCGTCTGTCGAAATTAAGTGTTCAACGGAAGCTTCGCCAGTTGTATTCAAGTCGATTGAACCGAAATCAATATCGGCAACACTTGTCGAACTTGAAATCCCGATTGTGTCGGCAACTGTTTCAAAATCGAAGGTCAAGTCTTCATTATTCGTTGCACCAACGCCCGCGAACGTTATCTGACCATTGACTGAATTTGAAAGTGTTTCACCATTCGCAAGAATAAGATTCCCGCCGATTTCGACTTCAGAATTGTTTGTGTCGACAATAAGAATATCGCCAGCGTCGCCGTCCTTCCGGACATGAAATGCTTCGTCGTCGTCAACGTCAATGATGATCGCGCCGTCGGCTGTTCCCCCAATAGGAAGATACACCGTCCAAGACGAACTGACGGGCTTCAAGGTAGTGCCGTCAAGATACCAGTAAGCTGGTGTTGAAATCCCACCGCCCATTTGCGCAAAAGCAAAGCTTGTTCCGAAGAACATTGTTGCAAGAACGGTCGCAAATATCTTTGTGAATAGTTTTTTCATGATTTTTTGATTAAATTTTTATTGATAAGCAATGATTTCAGCAACTTGCGTGTCGTTGTCTGATTGCAAATATAACGTTTTACCGCTTAATTTCACGCCGTCGATTGTGTAAGAAGACGATTGCGGAACGGTGATGTAATCAGAACCACCAGTTTCGCTATATAAGCGCAAAACTGAAGCGGGGTCACGAAGTTTGATTGTGATTCTTTCTGTCCCGTTCGGTATAACGTAATCATATTCCGTGTCTTTTGTCGCCATTGCGACGTTTGAAACTTCAAAAGTTTCGTGTGTTCCTTGTTTGAATCCCATGTGATTTTGAAATTATATTGTAAAGTTTATTTTTTCTTCTTTTTGTCGACTGGTGGTGCTTCAACTTCTTCAACCACTTCGTCTTCAATTTCAACTTCTTCTTCCTTTGCCTTCTTTTCAATCTTCAGGTGTTTTTCTTCCGATTTTGATTTCGGTTTGTCAGTCACTTCTTCCCAATAAGGATATTTGACATGGTTGCGAACCTTGCTTTCAACAACGTCTTTGACGTCGCCCTTCTTCCATTCAACGGATTCGCCGTTGTTGATTCGGCTTGTAGTCGGCTTGTCGCCAGTATATTTTATGCGTCTTGTTGTCATAACATTTTAAATTTAAGTGATAAATGCTTTCGATTGCCCCCGTGAGTTCGTCGGGGGCAAAACGGAAATACTTATTTCGATTATACTGTCAAATTGATAAGTGCTGAACAAGTGTTTGCTAAGTCAAGAATCACAAAAGAGAATTCCATTGTGATTGTGATTTCCCAACCATAACCTTGACACCTTTCAACT
>JAHIRD010000253.1 GCA_018818835.1 Pseudomonadota bacterium | reverse complement strand
CCTCCTTCTTGGCGTGGATTTCCCAAGTTGGCCTGCCCCAGACAACCTGCCTCCCAACGCCGCACAGCCAACCCGCCACTGGCCCATCCCCAGTCTTGGGAACCGCCTCTCGAAGTGCTTTCAGGGTGTCGCCTCTCATTGCCTAGCCAGGTTTGACTCTAAAGCCTCATACAGCCCCGTAATGATGGGCTGCCATACTTCTGGAAAGAAGCGGCTTAGCGACTGCTATGTCCTCACTGATTGGTGCGGGTACCATATCACTCTTGGAATCAGGGCACCTCTATGCTGCCCTCTACTTCGTTGCCAAAAACATGCCAACCATCCACGCGCTCACGGGCAAATAACTCAAGTCGCGGTAAGTTGCCAAACAAGGATACAAGATGCTCCCTGATAACTGGTGGCTTCTTACTATGACCAGTCCGAGGCTCCATGATGACTTGCGGCACTGGTTTGGTGGAAATCCGCTTTATATGTCCACGCATACCGAGCAAGACGTATTCACAGGCAGACCGCGTATAGGATCCGGGGCCGCTCACAACGGATCGCGATTTGGGGTTGAGCTTCACCCAAGTAAATAGCACCGTCTTATACTTAAACCCCCACGACTCCATGACGCGCAATGCGTCGGGCAAGCACGGAGAGGTCGCCCACATCGCTAGGACGCAGTTTCTCTCTCGCAGTGCCTTGACGTTCAGGGCGCAAATCTCATCAGTCGGGAGAGTTTGATAATGCTTTTCCGGGGCAAAGTGGCCACCGTCCTTACCGGTTCCCCAAAGATACGCCCAGGGCGGGTCAGCATAGATTATGGAATACTTGGGAAAGGTGGGTTTACCCCTACGAACGGGCATAGTCAGCCCTCGGACTTCTTGGGGCGGCCCCGCTTGTGGTTCTTGGGAAGCTTGGGAAGTTCCTTCTTGGGGACTGCCAACAGGCGTTTTGCGAAACTAACGAAACGGCTGAATTCTGGTATCCCTTGCGACCTCAAGGAACTAGTCGCCGGCTGTTTCTTCCTCATAGGGTTCTATCCAGTGCAAGTGGACGGCGCATTTGTCTGCATCATTTTCTATTGTAAACAGGACCCGTAGAGCAGGAACATCGCCTCTGGCTACTGTTTTAGCAACCCGCAGCCTCTTGAATGAGGGCATGACGGGGTAGCACGTCGCATTGGAAGATAAGGCCCATGAGAGCGCACTCAATGCCTCATCAAGCCGTTTTGTGTCCCCGAGGCCGGCAACTTGTTCTGTGAAAGCCGGTTCCTCAATCAGATCACGGATTGTGCTCACTTAAACGTCCCATGAATATTTCTCGGCCAACTCATGAGCTCTGGCTTCGTCATCGGGCGTAGCATCTTGGTCGGACAGGTAAATTGCTTCATAAGGAATAGACTTCTTGTCATCGGCAATCCGCCATACTCTATCATGTGATCGCTTGCTCACTTGGGTCGCGGACATATGCCCCAATGCTTCTATTACTCTCTCAACCCAGGCAATCTGGGTCGGGGTGAAAAGGCCGTCTATCTTGGCCTCACGTAAGGGAACCACGCGATGCTGTGTACGGCGATAGAAGTCCCGACTGACCATTACCATGTCCTTGCGCGCCTTCATCTTCTCAAGAACAGGCTTCATGTGTTTAGGAACTGGGCCGTTTGGGAGGCGCATATATTCGCTTCCCGTGATTGGCTGACCGAGATTAGCGTATGTCAACATATCCGAGTAGAAGAGGATTTTGTTAAGTTTAGTATTACCAAAGAAGGGATCTGTTCCACATCTTTCAGACACATACAGAATCAACTCTCCGAGGCGTTTGTCGGGCTCTTGATCAACAAACTTGAATGTAAGACCAGACAACCGATCTCTCATGGTTCTTTGTTTCATGTTTATCACCTATTCTTAAGACACACACTACAGTTGGCTCACTATCTTGGTCCCCGCTTCCTCCTTCATGCAGGTAAAGGATAGGTTGTTAGTTCCCGATAAGTCAAGTGTTTGCCCATTTTGGGTGAGTGTAATCAATTTTCTGGGAATTATTTCTGGGTGAGCCTGGTATATTATTACCATCATTAGCCTCCTTATCTCAAAATGTTTAGATACTTTTTAGGTATTTGCCAGCCTACACGCGCAACACCAACCCGTGCGCACTAACCGCTCACCCTCGGCTGGCAGCGATGGACTGGTGGATACTTTCTGCATTATTG
>JAHIRD010000183.1 GCA_018818835.1 Pseudomonadota bacterium | reverse complement strand
TGCAATGTTACCTCTATTTCTACCTCACCAAGCTTGGACTTAGCAGCTCCGCTTACACCACCTGAACCACTGGCAAGCCTCACATAGCATTTGCCGCCGACATCACCCAGCTGGGTAATGAATGCCGACGAACAGATATGTTCTATCCATTGCCCCGGAGTAGTATAGCCCTTAACCACTTCATTGGTATTGCTGACAGAATTGGCGTCAGTGTAAGGCAAGAGGGCATTGTTGCCCGCTGTCATCATAGAGGTAAAATAGAACCTGACTTTAAGAGAGGTAATAGCAGAAGGGGGCACCCCGACATCAATTTCCACCTTACAATTGAGGGTTCCCTCTTTCCACTCGTCGCATTCCTCGGCAGGGGTGCCGTTCGTCATACAGGCGGTCACATCAACATCGAGGGCGACATCATCCTGATCATAGCCAGTGGCGGTCCAGCTTTCAACTGCCGTTATGTAATTGGTGGAATAAACTGTTTCGCAATCAACCTCAACATAGACCTGGGTAAGTTTATAAGTGCAGCCATTAGCATTGTCGTTGGAAGCCCCAACCTGCAGAGCGTCTACCTCGTCCCATGTCCAGGCTAAACCTGTCTTCGGATTGGTGGCGTATGTATGTGAGTAGGTCACCCAAGAAGCTCCTGGCTCCATTTTGACAGGGCCATAGACAGTGCCTTCTGTCTTTACCCGCAATTGAATTGAAGTGTATACGCCACAATCTCCATCTATCCTGCACCTTGCATAAATCTTAACATTATTTATCGTGCCTGAGCCACCTCTGTGATTGTCTAAATTATAAAGGTCTATTTGCCCAGCTGCCTCTTGACCCACTTTATAAACATAGGTATCATCATCATCGGCACTGGCTTCATCCACGCATTCCCAGTGGTTCACGCAACCTGAGACACTACTCCACTCTGTCAAGTCACCGGCAGCATTCGGCCTTAGTGTTTCAATTGCCATTAGTGCTATATCTCCATCAGCGGTTGCTTAATGAATCCTCGGTAAAAAGCCCTTGAGCTTCTTTCCAGACTTCAGGAGCAACATGCACCCCGTTAAAAACAACATGCATACACCCTAATGGTGGTCCTTCATCTAATCTGCCAGCCGGATTCCAGGGATTGGCTGCTTTTCTCCATATAAAATCACCGTCATCCCAGCCTGACAGCATTATCCAATCGACCCCCCCACTTTTCCTTCTACAAAGAGCATAGTGGTCGAAGCTGAAGCTTGCAGTCAGCCGCCTAAATTTTTCTCCGTCAGAAGCCAGCACAGAGATAAAAAGCACACTATCTTTGGGCAGTGTATCTATCTCGTCAATAGGCACACGCTGACGGCTGAGGTCACTATAGAGTACCTCCACATAGACCATACAGCCTCCTCTTTATGCCGCCTTCTCTATGAATGTCTCCCAGTCGTAGTCCCGATTGGTTCCGGCAGTCTGCTCCAAGGTGATCTTGATGCCGTGCTTGCTCGGCTTGGTGACGATGTAGAGCATCGGCAGGGTCTGGGCATCAGTGTAGGCCTCCTCGGCATACTTGATGTAGCTACCGGCAGCCTTTATTTTGATGAACTGCCTTACCGTGATGCTATCAAGTGAAACCATATTGCTCAGGTCAATGAAGCAGTGCAGCTTGCCCTCATCGGTGCTCTCTCTGATGTCGTCCTCGGAGCCGGTCGCACTCAGGGTGCCAAGCGAATCCTCGGTGAAGTCCTGAATCTTGGCAACTTTAGCTCCACCGAATGGCGTGGCGTCGTCCAAGATATCCGACTGTGCAAGCGTCGACCTAGTGCTGACATCAGCATCCAAGTGAGCCATCTCTGTGTTATATTCACCACTTGGTGCTGGTGATGCAGGAATGTTGTCAGTCTTGGCTTTGACATCTCCTATAGCAGCATTAACATTGGCTCCTGGTATCTTGGTGGCATCGCTGAGGATAGCATCTCTGATAGCATTGGCAGCATCACCCGTAAGCCCTCTAGTAGCATAGCCCCATACCTGCGCAGCAGTAGCTCCCCCTCCTGGCGGACTA
>JAHIRD010000274.1 GCA_018818835.1 Pseudomonadota bacterium | reverse complement strand
CTCGACGAAGTAGTCGCTCCCTTCCGGGTTGCCACACACGACGATCCACCAACCTTTGGGGAGTATGTGCGTGTTGATCCTCCGGTCGTACACGAGCTGGAACACACCCTGGAGCGTCTCACGAGAGGCGCGATTAAGCTCGTCTAGGAGGAGGATGCCGGCGGACTTACATGATTCTTGGATATTCCGCATCTCTTTCGTGATTTCTTCATTTGTCCATCCGCGCTTCTTCCCGGTCGCTCGTATCCTATTACACGCAATCTTCAATCCTTCTTGCGTCCTCGGTTCCGGGAACCAGATTGGTTTATCATACACCGTCCGGTTATCTTCGGTCCTGGGCATACCCATCAGGTCGCCGACCTCGAACAGCCCTAATCGGATATCAACCAATCCGATGTTGTGCCGCTTGCAGAAGTCTTTCGTCATCTGCGATTTTCCTACACCTGTCTGCCCCCAAAGAAAGAGGGACAAGTCTTTAATCTTAAACATATGATCCATTAACTTATTCAAATCTCGCGCATTCATCTATATCTCACCTTCTCTTTTGTAAATACTAGTCGCAGTTTCTCAGTTTTAATATGCTGGTCTGTCTCTACATCCTTTGTGATGTACATAGCACTTAGAATCTTCTCTACTTGTAATGGTAGGTCGAAGGTCCACATCTCTTCTCGTTCGTCGAACTCTTTCTTGAACTTCCACGCATGCCAGGGCATGTGCGTCTTGAACGGGTCGTTGAACCGCTTTTCGAAGCTCTTCTCGGTCCTTTCCATGTCTATGTTCTCTACTATCTCAGCCACGCGCACCATCGCATGAGCGTAGTCTAATGCGTCTGTGCGGAAGCACTCCTTGCACTTATTCAGGATCCGTTGTAGCCTCTCCGGGCAATCCGTACATGCTTCGTGCAGTTTGTTAGTAACCACTCGGCAGCACCCCTCGGGTATTCGTCAATTTTCGTAGCTTCCCGCACACGATCGGGAGCAGCTTTGGTGGTACATTACTTTCTCTGTCAATTTCTTCTTTGAGACTCGCGTATGTTAGGTTGTCCTTATCTTTGAGCATTTCGATGATTCTGTGTATGCTGTTGACCTCAAGCGCAATTCCAGAACCCTGGATCTTAACGGCTTTGTATCTTCTCCCGCCCTTCCGATAAGCGTCTAGTCCTTCGCCATACTCTCCCCCAGGACCATAATCGTTATCGTATTCGATTTCGTTCTTTTCGAGCCATTCTTGTATGTCGAACTTCCCATAGTTTACTTCGTGATCTTCAAAGCATAGATAGTCATTGCTTAGGTAGTGAGATAGCTTGTCTTCTTTGTTCATCAAATCGTCGTCTTTTAGTTCCTGTGCTAGCTCATCCAATAGTTCTTCTGGTATCTCTCCGCCGATTGTAAGCTGTGCATAGCATCTGTCGCCCATTAATAGTCCGCCAGTATGTGTATGTCGCCTTCTTCTTTGATGAAGTCTTCATGCGTGCTTTCTACTTTCTGAATATGTGTTTGAAAAGCTCCTTGAGTATATCCGGTGGCTCGCTCGTCATCCGTATCGAGAAGCCCTGGATCCTAGGCGTGTCGTCATCGTCGTCGCCCCCATCTTTGAGGATTCCGTCGTTTCCAGTGAAAGGTTTAAAATTGCCTTTAAGCATGGCAATGTCGTAGAGTAGGTGAGAGATGTGCTGGAACTCTCGCACGCTCTGTGGCCACAGATCTAACGGCAGTGCTTGTAGGTATTTATAGATGAACTGCGCTTTCGTCTTACATTCTTCTCCGAGTAAGAATACGACAGCGTTCTTGAATGCCATGTCGTATGCCATTTCGTCTTCTTTCATCACATCGAGTACTACACCGAGCTCGTCATCTTCTATTGGTACTGATAGGCTATCGATCATCTCGACTACGGTTTCTGGTATATCTTCTAGTGTATTTGTCATTATTATCACTTTAATAATGATTCTGCTTGTGGGCACCGGAAAAATAGGCACTCGTTATCCGGCGTATTATTTTCAGGTTCTAAACATTTTTCTGTTCCGTCTCTGACGCACATGTTAATCACCCATATTTGCGAAGTCATCCGGTCCAACCTGTCAATCACTTTATCAAGCGCAATTTCAAGGTGTGGCCCGATCGACCCCTCAAGTATCTTATCCTTGTTG
>JAHIRD010000267.1 GCA_018818835.1 Pseudomonadota bacterium | reverse complement strand
CCGAACTTACCATTTTCTAAAGTATCGATCAATACCTGTGGCAGATCGTTTGTATACTCTGAGCTATGAGAGGCAGCTCCAAGAGCAATGGTTGCTACAGTATCAGTATCACCAGTGAAGTCGATACAATCCTTTAATAGATCACTCAACTTAGTGTTCCTACGCACAGCAGTAAGAGCGGCATGAACACTCATGTAGCCCTTCGATTTTACTTTACCAACCCAATCAGTATCCCAGCCATATCCAGGAACATAATTGTTTAAAGCATTATCCATAAAGACTACATAATAATAGCAAGCCTTATCATGAAAACAAAGATGAGACATCAACGCTGCTGCTTTTGCAGCGGCTATTCCATCATAAGTATCATGAGTAATCTTAGCTTGAATCTCTGCTTTCTCCAATACCTCGTGCACATCAGAATAAACTCCAATAGGACAAGCTCTCATTGCCGAGCCGCTTTTATCACTATGTGGTTTAATCTTATTCAAGAAATCCTGCCCACTCTTAACTTCCTCAAGAAACTTTTGAAAGCCTCTAGCATAACCATCTCGCCAATCTCGTTTAAAACAATCAACGAATCTGTTAGCGATATTAAGAGGAGTCCATTCGTCGCCAGAGATAATTAGCTCTGCAATAGCGATGCTCATTTGTGTATCATCAGTATACTGACCTGGGTATACACCTTTGTGTCTTGGATGCTGCACATAACGAGATAGATCATTGTATTGATTCATCTCACTAGCGTATTCAAATCCAGCGCCATAGGCATCGCCAATAGCCAATTCAAGAAGCATTTATTTCTCCAGTTCAGCTTTCAGCTTTTTATAGATTTTAAGCTTATATTCTTCTTGTTGAACATAGGCCGCGTATTGTTGCTGCACTCTTTTCTCATATTCTTTGTTTGTTTCTTTTCTAGTAATATAAAAATAAAGAGCTGGATAACCATCTGAATAGTCATACTCTCTATCTAATTCCATCCTAACTTGATAGGGCCTATTTTCTTTTTTAATATCGCGAAGCTCTTTAATAGCCGAATCAATATCGTAATCCCAATGGGTATTGGTACGAACCATTACTCTTATATCACATTTTTTATTTTGCTTCTTATACTGTGCCAGTGTCAACATGATTTATTCCTTGCAGGCTCCAACAGATACCTTAATATTCGAGCAGTATTATACGCGTCATCGGCACCACAATGAGGGCGACCCTCGAATTCAAAGCCAATTTCTTTCAATGCATCGCTCACACTTAGCCGCTGGCTTTTACCTAACGACAAAGAAAACAGAGCACTCACATTCACATGAGTCTGTCCGAATGGATAACGGGCATCCTTTTCTTTACATTCTTTACGAAAATGATCTCTATCGCAGTCGCCCCAAGAAGCCCACACTTTATTGCTTGTTCCAAACTTCTTAAACAATTTGTTACAGGCATCTTTGAATTGCATACCGTGCTTCACTTTGTCCCAAGTTAAACCTGTAAGCTCAGTACAAAACTCAGTAATTTCGGAGAACTTTGGGCGAACTATCAAACTTGTTTTTCCGCTAATGTCAAAAGTATCCATGTGCAAACGACACACACCAATCTCAATAACTTCAGAGGGCTGATCTCCCTGGGCTTCTCTGGGTTCCCAGCAGGTACTTTCTACGTCGCAAATAATAATAGTATTATACCTTATATTACCCATTATACATCCTTAAAAGACTTTTTTATTATTATATTCCTTATACAATGGTAACTCACATTATATATTTTGGATATTTCTATAATAGACCTGTTTTCGAAAAAAACATTTTTCGTATTTTAACGGCATCTTTGTTTTTCAATTTGGATGATGGCCCATTTTCTCCGCGCAGTGCTCCTGATATTTTATCATTATGACCTTTTGAATGAGGCCGAGAAACTTTGTTTATTCTATTGGTCCACTTTTTGCAGATTATATATTTTCTATCTAATCTGCTTTCAATATTCGAATCTTTGTATAACCATTCTATAATTTTTCGAGCGTTATCTCCACTATAAACAAATTGCTTCACACTCGAATTTTTATACGATTGTAAAGGGGCCTTACTATGGTGACCTCTTATTTTTAATTTTAGGGTGTCATGAAGTATTGTTCTAATACTTCTCATCATACTTTGGCTTCCTATGAATGAAATAGTAGCACTGTGTTTTTTAGGCACCGAACCATCTCCATCAAAATATCCTCTTATAAAATGGGAATGCAGTTCTTTTGGTAGTTGCTCTGGATATTTAGTAGTTAAAGATTTGCGTTCGGTAATTCCATATTTATTTAATAAATCATTAACAAACCATTTCCCTCTTACACTAATAGATGATGCCTTACCCTTTTTGTAATCATAAATGGGCCCAGCAAAATTTATCGCATTAGAAAATTTTTGTAGATGATCTTTATCTTTTTCACTTAGCCCTATTTGAACATAATATTTCGGCGATGTGTAACAAACATTACCATCTGCCATTATAAATCCTGCCCAATAAGCAGACTCTTTTGTATACTCTGAAAAGAAATATATGTTATACTTATTTTTATAGGGACGTGTAATTCTCTGAGGATTTAAATTATGTTTTTTTAAATATTGTAATACGGTCCATCTATTGATTCCAAAATGCTTCGAGATTTCACAAGTTCCGCTTCCATTTTTGTATAATTTTATTATCTCGCTTTCTACTATTTTAGATATTCTTTTTGGCATGGTTTTCTCCATACCATATAAAATAATACTAGTAGATATTAGAAGCTAGATGTTGGAACCACTATTTTATCAAATCTCTTAATGCCCATTTTGAAATACCGTTTCTGCCTCTGCTTGCATCTATATCAGATAGAGAGCTATCATAATCATATGAGTCGAATCCATGCTTTTTTAACACTTCAATTCGTGCTTGCCTAATCTCGACCAGTTTGGTGAGTTGTTGTTTTATTAAAAGTACTAAGGTAGTATGAGCAGCGAGCAGATCCTTATATTCTTGAGTCTTAGCAGCCTCATCTTCTGCTTGTTGAGACTTACGAACAGATGCCTCCCAATGACATTGCTCTGCATAAGCATCAGACATTCCGTCGCCCATTACAATTTCCTCACAGCTCTTGCCAGCTCAAGAAGATTACACTCATAATCAGAGTATACACCTTTATCAAATCTCGCAGCGATTTGAACCCTACCGTCTTTTACCACTACATGAAAACCCAAAAAGTCCCCAAGTATATCCTTGGCGCTCAATCCGGTGAGATTTTTCATTTCTTCTTCTGAGACTTCGAATCTACAAATATCACTAGAACTACAACCACCGTCACAGCCGGCCATGTTATTCCTCTGTTTCAAAATCTTTCAATCTAGCCTGAACACATTCTTCGCCAAGTCCGACAGAAGCACAGGCGTGTCTATCTAATGGTTTTAACCAATAAAAACACATAATACCATTAGCGGCATCCTTTAGAACTTGCTCTTCCATTTGATATTTAAATTGATATAGTCTGTCCACCCTTAACATATTTTTATTTTCGGCATGACTTTCAATTCTATCATACTCGTCAGACAAACCCATCAAGTGCATTAACTCATGCCCCAATGCTTTATAGCCTCCTGCCCAATTATGACTGGTAACCCACTTTTTTGGATTAACTTTCACGTCGAATACGTCACCTTCATCTTCGGAGTATCCAACGAACACAAGATTCACCGAATAACCTGGCAGGCTTAAATGCTTTTCAATGGCGTCTTCTAGCAAAATGATTTTCGATATAATTTCATAATTTCCGTGAAGACGAACTTTGATATGAACCAAAATATCCAAAGGATCATCATCGGCCACATAAAAAAAGGGCCCACCAAAGTTAGGTCTGTACCCTCTCCATTTTCTTTCAACAGCATTTTCATAAAACTCTTCGTAAGATAGATACTCTTCCAGCCCTCTCTCACCCTGTTTGATTATATCTCTGCGCTCTCTTTTACTGTCTTCAATAGACTCGCGAATGATTTTGCGGTTCATTGCTTCGGTTTCTGAAGATGGATTTGTTGGAGTATCTAACAGCAGAGTGAGCTTATTGAAATAGTAATCTTTGCGATCACTTTGAATAGCTTGATCCATAATATCTTCTACTAAGTCGCGTTCAGTAGAAGACAACTTGACATACTGGGAGTGCGACCTTATT
>JAHIRD010000121.1 GCA_018818835.1 Pseudomonadota bacterium | reverse complement strand
CCGTTTTCAGAATCATACCGTGGCCCTTCCGGCCAGCACGGGAATGACCCTGGTGGAATCGGAAAAATACCTGATCACCCAGGCTCTGTCTAAGAATAACTGGAAAAAAATGGCCACGGCCCGGCAGCTGGGTATTGACAAGAACACCCTCCGGCGTAAGCTGCTCAGGCATGGTATCGTACAAAATTGATGGCGTCGTAAAAAGTCCCATGTTCTGCGTTTACACCCCGGCGAATTCGTGGTAAAAATAGGAAATAAACTCTTCTGACCTAAACACAATGTCTACTGGTCCCATTGCGATATAATCGACTATTTTTTGGTTTTGAAAAAGGTATGAAAGATAAAGTCTCCATATCTTTTTCAGAACTCATCCGAACAGACCGATCCGGGAAATAAGATCTCATTTACAACGCTGAATGCATCCATTACGGTCCCTGTGCATCATGGGAGTCTTGATGACGGAAAAACACCCTGATATCATCCATAGGATTCAGACAGACTTGTCGTTTCGGTGGAATCCCTTTGTCATGCCCATTGTTTTCTTCGCATTCCTGACCGGCGGACTTTTCTGGACCTCCCGGCAGAATTATCTGCTTTTCCACAGCCTGGTTGAACTATTTAGCATTGTTGTGGCATTCTCCCTTTTTATGCTCGTCTGGCATTCCAGGAAATATATCACAAACGAGTATATCCTTTTTGTGGGCATGGCATACGTATTCATAGGTTCTTTGGACCTACTCCATACCTTCAGCTACAAAGGTATGGCTATATTCAATGGCCATAACGATTATGCAACCCAACTGTGGATTGCCGCCCGTTTCTTGGAAAGTATCTCGCTTCTGGCTGGTTTTTTCTTTCTAAGTACACGGAGGCGCATTGATGTATCTCTCTTTTTAATCGTTTATGCCCTGATCACCGGGTTTCTCATTGCATGCATTTTCTTCTGGAAAATCTTCCCCATCTGTTTTGTGGATGGCAGGGGCTTGACCCCTTTTAAAAAGGTCAGCGAATACATCATTTGCCTGATTCTCCTGGGAGATATTTATCTTTTACATAGAAATAAGAGCAGCTTTGATGACATCCTGTACCGCCTTCTTACGGCCGCTCTTGTTTTCACCGTCTTATCTGAACTGTCTTTTTCTCTTTATCTGGACAGTTACGGATTTTCAAACCTTGTGGGTCATTTTTTCAAGCTCTATTCCTTCATCTTTATCTATCAATCCGTTGTCAAAACCGGAATAGAAACTCCCGGCAAGGTGATCTTTCATGAACTGGAACTCACCAATCAAAAACTCAACCGTGAAATAACTGACCGAAAAAAGATCGAATATGAAAATAAAAAGCTGATTCATGCTTTTAGAGAAAGCCAGAGGAGGCTGTCCATGGCGGCCCAGGCCGCAAATATCGGATTCCATGAAGTGGACCTGGAAAGCAAGACCATCACCTGGGACGATGTCAGCTGTTCCATACACGGGTACGCCCCTTACGAGACCTTCTCCATGCCCCTGGAAAAATATCTGAACGAGATCCTTCACCCCGATGATGTGCGGCTTCAATATCCCTTGTATCAAAAAGCTCTGGCATCGGGCGATAGACAGTGGAAAGGGACCTACCGAATTATAAGGCCGGATGGGGATGTGCGATGGATCGACGAACACCATGTGATCATCCGGGATGCAGAAGGAAAGGTCATCCGATCCATCGGTGCCAAGATCGATGTGAGCAAGCGCAAAAAAAATGATGAAGAGCTTGCACGATATCGCATCCAGCTTGAAGACCTTGTTGATGAGCGCACACAACAATTAAAGAAAATCGAGCACCAGCTTGCCCAGTCCCAAAAGCTGGAGGCCATTGGCCAGCTTGCCGGGGGCATTGCCCATGACTTGAACAACCTGCTCACCGTTATTCTGGGCTTCGGCGACTCGATTCTTGAGGAACTCAACGAAAAAGACCCTCTTCGCGAAGACCTGGGTCAGATTATGGCTGCCGGGACCCGTGCGGCCAACCTTATCCGGCAGTTGCTTGCCTTCAGCCGAAGGCAGCCCCTAGAACCAAAAACCGTAAAATTGAATGATATTTTAACGCATATGGAACACATGCTGACCCGCCTGATCGGAGAAAATATTGATTTTTCAACGGCCCTTAACCTGGATATCTGGACCGTCAGACTTGACCCCGGACAGCTTGAACAAGTCATCATGAACCTGGTGATCAACGCCAGGGACGCCATGCCCCAGGGTGGAACAATAAACCTGGAAACGTCCAATGAGGTCATTGAGGCCCACGACATAAAAACCAGTCCACTCATTGAGCCAGGCTCCTATGTGGTTCTCACGGTTAGGGATACAGGGACGGGCATGGAGCCCGAAACAATAACAAAAATATTTGACCCTTTTTATACCACCAAAGAACTGGGGAAAGGCACAGGGCTTGGGCTATCGACGGTCTACGGCATTGTGAAACAATCCGGGGGCCATATCTGTGTCGACAGTGAACCTGGCCGTGGAACGACATTTAAAATCTATTTTCCAAAGATCGATGGGGTGGTGACTACCTTGGAAAAAGAAAATCGACGTAAACACCGTGGCGTCGGCGAAACTTTACTGGTGGTAGAAGATGAACTATCCCTGCATCTTCTGCTCGAACGCATGCTCAAAAAAATGGGGTATAACTTTTTTGTGACCGCCAAGGCTGAAGAGGCCATTGAGATGGT
>JAHIRD010000010.1 GCA_018818835.1 Pseudomonadota bacterium | reverse complement strand
GTCCTCGTCAATTTCTTCGAGGTCCTCATCATCGACAATCACTGTTTCGTCCTCGTCAATTTCTTCGAGGTCCTCATCATCGACAATCACTGTTTCGTCCTCGTCAATTTCTTCGAGGTCCTCATCATCGACAATCTCTGTTTCGTCCTCGTCAATTTCTTCGCGGTCTTCATCATCGACAATCTCGGTTTCGTCCTCGTCAACTACTTCGAGGTCTTCATCGTCGATGAGTTCAGTTTTATCTTTGTCAATTTTTTTGAGGTCTTCTTCCTTGATTCGATCTATGTTCTCTTTACCCGGATCTTCAATGGCCAGACTACTGATCGTTTTGATAATTTTTTTGATGTTCTCCAACGTTTGGTTTGAGTCTGAGCCATTTTGAAAACCGTCATGTTTTGATAAAAAATCATTGATCAAATTCAGAACCTCGGAAATTTTATTCAGGTCAACAGAGGATTCTGAGCTGATGGAATGGGAAAAGGCATTGAGCCGTTCATTTTTTGCATCGTCGGACATGACGAAGATATGATCGGTGTTAATGGTTATCCCTTCGGGATTGTTGCCGGAGTGGTAAAGTTTGTTCAAATCCGAATTCACAGTGGATCGGATGGAGCTCAGATTTTTTCTTTTGGCTCTCACAGCCTCATGATTGTCGCCTATTCCCCAGATTTCACGGATCAGAAGATCCTGATCAATATGGGTCAGTGTCAACAGGGCTTCATGGGAAGGGTAGTGATGTTTTACCGCCTGAAGATATTTGTATTTCAGCGCACCGGGGTTGGTGTAGTTTAATTGAAAAACAGCTTGCTCAATGCCTTCGAGGGTGATGGAACCGCTGATGCGTGACAGGGAAATATCTGGACTCACTATGGCTCCCGGTTTGATAAGAAATGTTTTTTGATGTGAATACCATGGGAAAGGATTTTTCGTTATTTTTGTTTTCTTATAAGATATTACAATAAAATCAAACTGATCTCAACAAAATGTATGGATAGGTGAGTTATTTTGGGAAAATGATCAGGCAAGGCATATCTTCACAAATGGATAAAACTATGGTAAATTGTGAAAACATTGATGAACTCGTAATAAGTCGACATTATCAAGGATCTGGATCATCTTATGTGCAATGTAATTTGTGTGGCAAATCTTCAGGAAAAGACAGGGCGGACGTCTACGGCTGTAAACTTTGCTGCGTCCCTGGCCCTTCTTGAAAAAAAGGTTCTTCTTGTCGATTGTGATGCCAATGGACAAGCGTCGTTCTGTCTTGGGATCCTGTCCCATGCCTATGACTTTGGCCTGGATGATCTATTGTCTGGCATTGTGGGGGGGCGCGCCGTGGTCAGACAAACAGCCATGGACTTTCTGGACATCATACCCCCAGGCCACTCACTCAATGAGATGGAAAAAAAGCTTGCCCAGAATCCCGATAAAGAAAAAGTCCTATCTATCGTTCTTTCGACATTCAAGGAACGGTACGATTACATTATTTTTGATACGCCTGGCCAGAAGAATCTTATGACCATAAGTGCTCTCGTATCATGTGACAGCCTTATGATCCCGGCGCTCCTCGGACCCAGGACCTTGGACGGTTTATACTCACTTCTCGGCTTTGCCAGCGACGTGAGAAAAAAGATTGACGAGCCGCTTAAAATAGCCGGCATTTTATTTATGGATTGCAATAGTCTTCAGGATGTGGATAATTATTACCAAAAAAATGAGCATAAGGATTTTAAACATGCCATCTGCTCTGTGACCATTCCTGGAAAACCATTGGATCCTGAGGTGGACGGGGCAACGGCGCCCTCCTGTCTGGTTGATATAAAATCAGACTACTCCGAGGCTTTTCTTGATTTGTCCTTTGAGTTTTTGTATCGTGAAACAAGAAATGAACGTGGAAAATAATCATTCCAGAGGCGAGCTTAAGTGAAAATTACGGATTCGGATACCATCAAAAACAGTGAAACTGAATTGATTGACGGGTTGATCGGTGAGCTTGACTGGCAGGTGATAGAGTCTATTCTAAAGGAAAAGTACAATCTCAAGCTTCACGATGATGTGGAATACACCTCCGGTGATATTATCGTTCACGGGAAAAAGATCGCTTATAAACTTAATTTTGATGTAAGGGTCACCCTGTCCCTTCTTGTGGGCCGCGATGGGGAATGTTTCGATATAAAAGCCTCAGGATCCCAGGGTGAGGAAGATATTCTTGATATGACAACAGCGAATCAGGAAGACGGTAGATCACCTGAAACTGAAATCGAGGTGTCTGATCCATCCCCTGTTCCCAGCCCTCCTTTGCGTCAAACCCTTAGAAAGAATCAGGAAGTTGTTTCGCATATCGCCGATATAATAAATGAAATTAATGATTGAGGCAGGGTTGATGGAGTCGTAAAAAGTCCCATATGCTGTGTTATAGTGTTTGACCGGACGTTCGACATACCATAGTCTACCTTTACGCCCGGTCAAACACTATGCCTTCCTATGGACCTTTCCCCATAGCCATCCGTCGACTTTTTATGAGTTCATAAGGGTTTACAGCACGTTATTCCTGATTCCTGTGCGTCATGATTGAAAAAAGATTCTTTTTCATCTGCCCCTGATCCCTTGATTATATAAAAATGAAATGATATATTAATAACTATATAGAATGTTATGTATTTTTTGCATCTTTTCCTGTAGCGGTGTCAGGGGCTATTTTTTAAATTATCACAGTCGCGTTATTCCTTTCTGAACAACAGTGTAAACGGCTGATTGGTCTTCCCATCCTGGATGTCATAACCATGAACAAAACGAAAAGGGTATTCTATGGAAAATGAGACGATTTTAAACTCTGAGAGTAAAATAGTCAAAGAACAACTGGATGCCATTCTTGTGAAGAATATCAGAAAGCTTGATCAGATAAATTTTCTGGGTCAAGCCATACAGCTGGGTATGGTCACGGTGGCCGCACTTCATCTGTTTACCGAACGCGAAAGTGAGATCGAAGAGGATGAACACACCAAAAAAAGTCGATATAACAGAAAATCGTTTTTAAATGATTTGACGGATATCGGGTTTGAGATTGACGATGACTTGATGGAGAAAATCAAGATTATCCTTGAACAAAACTATGTGACCACCGATGCGGAAGGGTGCTATCATGCCCAGAACGTTGCAAAAGAAGTGGTCAATAATATCAATATGATGTTTCCGGGCATGCCCGGGATGAATCTGGTTGCCTATGTGATACAGACCATGGAAGAGATTCTTTCGGGTAGAAAGGATCTTAATAAAGGGCTTGACCAGTTTGACAAGGCCCTGATGTCCCGGGGTAAGCCCTTGACCTTTGTCCATTTGAAAACTGTAAAGAAAACAGAAAAAGAAAAAGCACTGGATCGGATCAAGATCGCCCAGGAAAGGGAAGCGTCACGCAAAGCCTCGGACAAGCTTAAAATCATTTACAGTGAAAAGATAGCCAGACTCAGGGAGTCGCTTCTCAAAACAAAAGAAGAACCGGTGGTGGTGACAAAACGAGCCATGGGAGCAGATGATATTCAGATCAAGGAAATTTCGCCCCATAAAATCAAAGAGGCCCAAGAGCGTGAACGCATGGAAAAAGACCGGCAGGAGCGGGAACGGCTTGAGCTGGATCGGCAGGAATTAGAACGTCAACGCCTGGAAATCGAACGCCTTGACACGGAGCAGAAAGAAAGAGAACGTCTTGAGCAGGAACGCCAGGACCGCGAACAAAAGGAACGTGACAAGGCACTTGAGGAAAAAGAAAAACAACGGGCTGAGCAGGAGGCCCAGGCAAACCTGGAACAGGAAATTTCGGAACAAGAACGTCTGAAAAAAGAGCAGGTTGAACACGAACTTTCCATTGAAGAGCAGATCGCTTCCTTTGAAATGGCACAGGCCACCACCTGCCCCTTATGCCACCAGGGCAAGATCCTTCAAGAATCCACCGAAAGCAATAAAATCTATTTTAAGTGTACCAGCAAATCGTGCAAGTTTATCAGCTGGGACAAGCCCCAT
The DNA here is from genome assembly GCA_018818835.1 of Pseudomonadota bacterium. Taxonomy (GTDB): domain Bacteria; phylum Desulfobacterota; class Desulfobacteria; order Desulfobacterales; family Desulfolunaceae; genus JAHIRD01. The sequence goes on along the minus strand of JAHIRD010000010.1, from coordinate 13,150 downwards.
CCCTTTTCCTGTCCCCAGTGCCGAAATCCTTATCTTCTGGAGTTCCGTAAACCCGATGGCACATTGGGGTTGAAATGCCCCCTGGCCACCTGTGCATATACCCAGAATGGCATAGGGATACCCGGCCAGCCCTCCATTCCAACGCCAGCCTCACCTGCGTCATCCGTCTCTGACGGGCAGGGCCAACCGAAGAAGAAACGTCTTGTCAGGCGGCGCCGCCATTAGGCATAAATTTTTATTTATGACTCGGCAAGCACATGTTTTGGGGGAATAAAACAGGTGAGATCTCCTTGAAACACAGGCTCATTGTCCCGAGTGACCATCACGGAGACCTGATGCTTTTTTCCCTGGATGTCGATGACATTGGCCTCAGCAACAAGGGCTTCTCCAACTTTCACAGGTTTCAGGAATTTGACGGTGGAACTGCCAAGAACCACATTGGGATGATTGATGGCCAGCATGGCTCCATAGTCAGCCAGTCCGAATACAAACCCACCGTGGACCAGACCTGTGTCGTCGGCAGCCATGGCTTCAATGGCTGTGAATTCAATGATGCAGTGGCCCTCTTCCACGAGGACCGGTGTCCCACATAACGATTGATTGATTTTGTGGTGCGTTTTAATGGTCATATCGCCTCATGTGTCTGATGGTGTTTCCAAATAATCACGGGTTGGCCTGTAATAGCCCACCCTTGAGTGATGCCCCGAAGGGAAGATTCTGATCACCATATCGTTTAAATCCGCTTGCTTCAACATAATTTTCCCCATGTCATGGATAAAACGCTTGATTTCCTGAATCTGGACCGGTTATAAATGACCGGGTGGTCACAATTCATATAAATGGACATCATATATGGGAAATGAGCATGAAAATAACATGTAATGACACGACCTTGATACCCATTGCCAAGAAGGTCGAGGCCGGTGAGAGGCTGAGTTTTGAAGACGGGAAAGCCTTGTACCTGAGCCAGGATCTGATCAGCATTGGCAATATGGCTAACCAGGTAAGGAAGAAACGTTACGGCAACACGGCGTATTTTATATACAACCAGCATATCAACTACACCAATGTCTGCTCGAATATGTGTTCGTTCTGCGCCTATGCAGAAGAAGAGAATAGCGAAAAGGCCTATACCTGGTCCGTGGATCAGATCAAACAACGCATCATGGATAGAATCGAGGAGCCCATCCGGGAACTCCACATCGTGGGGGGGCTGAATCGGTCTTTGCCCTTCAGTTATTTTACGGACATGCTCGCCATGATAAGGCAAATCCGGCCCACGGCAACCATCAAGGCATTTACCGCTGTTGAGATTGATTATCTTTCGGCTCTTTCAGGGGCCTCTCTGGAAGATACCGTGTTGACCTTGAAGCAGGCCGGACTGATGATGATGCCCGGGGGCGGGGCTGAAGTGATGAGCGACAGGGTTCATGACAATCTGTTTCCAAAAAAGATCGGAAAAGATCGCTGGCTGGAGGTCACCGAAGCGGTTCACCGGACAGGGCTAAAGACCAATGCCACCATGCTTTACGGTCATATCGAAACCCTGGATGAACGGGTCAATCACCTGTTGAGTCTGCGAACACTCCAGGATCGGACATCGGGGTTTTCAGCCTTTATCCCCCTGGCCTTTCATTCACAGAATACGAAATTATCTCATATTCCGACCACCAACGCCTTTGATGACCTGAAAACCATCGCCATTTCAAGATTGATTCTGGATAACATTCCCCATATCAAAGCCTATTGGGTCATGATCGGTGAAAAACTGGCCCAGACAGCCCTTTTTTTCGGAGCCGATGATCTGGATGGCACCATTATTGAGGAGCGTATCACCCATACGGCAGGAGCCAAATCAGCCAAAGGGCTTTCCCGGAAAAGTATGGAACATCTGATTACATCCGCCGGGCTCGAACCCGTGGAACGGGATTCCTTTTACAATGATGTTCGTGACCTAAAAGGAGAGGCGTGATGGACGCGATATATGAAAAAATAGATCAGGGAATCCGCATAGACTCACGGGAAGCCCTGGATGTGTTTGTCCATGGTGATTTTCTGATGCTGGGCCATCTCGCAGGCAGGATACGTCAGAAAAAACATCCGGAAAAGGTCGTGACCTTTGTGATTGACCGGAATATCAATTACACGGATATCTGTGTCTCCGAGTGCCGGTTCTGCGCTTTTTATTGTAAAGCAGGAAGCGGAAACGGATATGTGATCACCCGGGACGACCTGAAGAAAAAAATTGAAGAGACGCTGGAGCTGGGTGGAACCCAGATTCTTCTTCAGGGTGGTATGAATCCGGATCTTGATCTCGATTTTTACCTGGGAATGCTCCGGTATATCAAAGACAATTTTCCCATTCACATCCACGGATTTTCACCCACGGAAATTCATTATATCGCACAACGATGCGGTCTGCCCCTGGAAGAATTGATTAAAACCCTAATGGATGCAGGGCTTGGTTCCATTCCCGGCGGTGGTGCAGAGATTCTGGTGGATGAGGTGAGGCAGACAGTCTCTCCCAATAAATGCAGTGCAGGCACCTGGCTTGAGGTGATGCGAACGGCACATACCTTGGGCCTTCGTACAACAGCCACCATGATGTTCGGACACCTTGAAAAACCTGGCCATATCATTGAGCATTTACAAAGAATCCGGGATCTTCAGGATGAAACCCAGGGGTTCACTGCCTTTATTCCCTGGACCTTCCAGCCGGGAAACACAGGTATCTCCCTAATGCCCAAAACAGGCGTTGAATACTTAAGGGTTCTGGCTCTATCGCGCATCTTTCTTGACAATGTGGATAATGTCCAGGCTTCCTGGGTGACCCAAGGGGACAAGATCGCCCAGACAGCCCTTGCATTTGGAGCCAATGATCTGGGCAGTACCATGATCGAGGAAAATGTGGTGGCCGCAGCCGGTGTGGATTACATGCTTCCCAAAGAAGAACTCATACGCCTGATCCAAACCGCAGGATATATTCCCAGGCAGCGGGATTGTTTTTACGCGACAGTCCGAGAGTATTAGGCCCATGACGATCACCCCCATTATCCCCCAAAGCCAGGGACCTGTCATCCACAGGGCCGGATGGCTTGCCATGGATGCGGATACCCTGATTGAAAACGGGTGTGTCCAGGTGCAAAAGGGACGCATCATCCACGCCGGTGTTTTTCGTCCCGGATTAGAGGGGATCATCCATGACCATGGTCCCGGTGTATTGATGCCGCCCCTGGTCAATGCCCACACCCATCTTGAATTGAGTGCCCTCAAAGGAAGACTGACTCTTGATAAGGGGTTTGAAGTCTGGGTCAAGGACCTTCTTTCCCTCAGGGAAAAAACAGGACGAGATGGTCTGTTAGAGGGATTTAATCAGGGAATTCGTGAATTGACAGATTCGGGGACCCTGGTCGTGGGTGACATTTCAGCCATGGGAATCGGGGACACGATCCTCGGAGAAAGTGTGCTATCGGGAATTGTTTTCAGAGAATATCTGGGTAATATCATTCCCGAGATCCCGATGGATGAAATAAACGGGGGTTTTGTTGTGGCCTTGGCCGGTCATGCCCCCCATACAAGTTCCCCGGAACTGCTTAAATCATTGAAAAACCGGTGCAGAAAAAGGGGTTTGCCTTTTTCAATCCACCTGGGTGAGTCCCGGGAAGAAATGGAATTTATCACCACAGGCAAAGGGAGCTGGGCTGACTTTTTGACATACCGGGGCATTGATTTTTCATCCTGGGGCATCCCCTGCCAAAGTCCTGTAAAGCATCTTGCCCAACTGGGCCTTCTGGATGAAAAGACCCTTTGCGTCCATGTGATCCATGCCGATGACGACGACATCCATCTTCTCAGCCAGACCAAGTCGCCGGTGTGCCTCTGCCCTCGGAGTAACCATCTTCTCCATAATACCCTTGCTTCCGTTGAAAAAATGCAGGCAAACGGTTTGCTTCTCTGTCTGGGGACAGACAGTCTGGCCAGCACGCCGAGTTTGAGTATCCGCGATGAAATGAAATTTATTGCTCATCATGTTTCCGGAATTGAACCCAAGGACATCTTTCGTATGGCCACGGAAAATGGTGCCAGGGCACTGGGTCTTGGGGAAACCTTTGGACGTCTTGAACCCGGCATGTCAGGTGCCTTGATCCATGTCCGGATCCAGGCCAACCATAAACAGGATATTTTAGAAAGTATTTATCATGATTGACCAAGAGACCCCTCCAGGGACCGTGAATATCGGTCGTATCAGTTACATTAACGTCTCCCCGGTATATTACGGGCTGGACAGGAACACCAAGCCAGCCTGGTTGTCCATGGTCACTGAGCCCCCGGCTGTGCTCAACAGGATGCTGGAGCAGAACAACATCGTCATGAGTCCTGTCTCGTCAGCCGCCTATGCGAAAAACCATGATTCATGGCTGCTCATCCCCGATGTATCCATTTCCAGTTTCGGAAAGGTCATGAGTGTGATCCTGGCAAGCCACTATTCGCTGGATGACCTCCATGGGCGCCCGATTATTTTCACAGAAGAATCGGCCACTGCAGCTAATCTGGTTCGGTATATTCTGGCCCGGCGAAAGGTTTTCCCTCACATTGAAACCCGGAAAATCACCACGCCGGTTAATATGGCAGATCAGGCAGATGCCGTGCTGGTCATCGGTGATGCCGCCCTTACAGAAAACTGGCAGGATTCATTTGAGCACGTCTTTGACCTGGGGGAAATTTGGAATGACATGACCGGTCTTCCCTTTGTTTATGCGGTCTGGGCCATCCGCAGGGATTACGCCCAATCATGCCCTAGGACCCTTTCTCTTTTGAAAGACCTTTTTCTCGAATCCAAACGCCTTGGGGATGAACATAAGGACGAGATCGTTTTACATGCCAGCCTTAAAACCGGGTTGACTAAAGAACGATGCCGGGACTATTTTCAGCACCTGAACTGTGATTTCGGCCCCCTTCACCTGAAGGGATTATCAACCTTTTTTGATGGTCTTTACGTCCTGGGTCTGATTCCTGAAAAAGTTCGGATTGAGATGGCATAAAATATCATTAACGATGGCAAATATGACGTGATAACTGTTTGATTAAGTGAAATCATGAATTTTTTAGTTTAGTATGAATGGCCTGTTTTTATTGAATAATTATTTGATTAAAGTTTAAAAAAAAGTTATTGTTTTAAACTATATATAGTCATAATCTCAACCGAGTTTTATATCATATTCCAATTCCCACCATCACGTGACATGTGACGGCCTTATAGCTTACCTATCGTGTTATTCTATTTTAACATGTCATCCGGACATGTTTAAGACGACATATCTTAACGTTGGTTATTTTTTTAACCGTGGAAATAGTAACAATTCATGGAGGGTTTATGAAACGATCAATTCAATCTATTATTTTGGTGATTTTTGCTAGCGGTATTATTGGTGTTCACTATTCATGGGCTGAGCAGGCCGTTGTTTTTGCCATTGGTGAATGGGCTCCTTTTGTGGGTGAGAAGATGGAGAATGCGGGACCAACAGCTGAAATTATATCCCTTGCCTGCAAAAAAACAGGTCTTAAACCCGACTATCAGTATATGCCATGGAGCAGAGCCTATCTTATGGTAAAAAATGGCACGGCTGTGGGGACCTTCCCCTGGTCGTGCAATGCAGAGCGTGCTGCAGAGATTTTTTGCCCTGAAACACCGATTATGGTCAGTAAGGATTATGTCTACTATCTTAAAGACGCATTCCCAAATGGAATAATGGCAACAAAACTGGAAGATCTCAAGCCTTATAAACTGGTTGGGATTTTATCATACTGGTATGATAAACCAGCAAAAGAAATGGGCTTAGATATGCATTTGGTTTCAAACGGAGAAAGTGCCTTGAAAATGATCCATGCCGGGCGGAAAGATGCCTATATCGAAAACGAACTTGTTGCACCCCATGAGATTAAAATGGTTTTTCCTGATGATTTCAATAAATTTACACATTCATCTGAACCGATAAGAACATCCGATATGTTTGTTTTGTTTTCACGAGTCCACCCGGATGCCCCCGATGTCATGAAAAAAATTGATAAGGCACTGAAAGAATTAACTGCCTCGGGTGAGATTGAACGAATTCTTAAAAAGTAGTCGTTCGTGAATTGATGAATCGATCTATGGGGCAAGGTAATTTTTTTGCCGGTCTGTTTTCCGGTATTATTTGGGATTGTCTGCCCCATAAAAAATAAATTGAACCATGGAGACCGTGATATATTAAAAGTTTCCTTGGGTCCTGAAGTCCCTCTCACCGAGCCGTTTACCCTTACAATTCGCGGTATTTTTTTCGAGCCCAAACACTCGTAGTTCATTCGAAATTTTAATCCTTAAAACAATGTTCACACAGAAAAATATATATACTATTGAAAACATTGTTGACATATTTGAATGGATTCCATAAAAGAACATTGAGTTGTCAACGTTCCCTCAACACACATGTATTAAATCAACGTAAGCATGGTTGAAATTTCATGTTGTAGGTTTACTGTGGTTGGTCATGCTGCCACGCATGACATCTTTAAACCATTAACCATGATATGTTTAATGAAAGGAAAAATTACGATGAAAACAAAGAAATGGAAAGGGTTTGTTTGTTTTTTAATCAGTGTGTCCGCAGTGCTTATCTTATCATCCTGCGAAGAAGAAAGCACCATTATGTGCACATCTGATGTGGGTCTTGAATCAGATGATTATCAATCGGCGGTGGTGTGTTATCCCTGTGACATGGGGGAAGGTCTCTACCCGGCGGTCTCTCTTACCGGCGGCTTCACGAATACAAAAGAGCAGATGCAAAACCAGGCTGAAGCCTTTGTGGCTGAGGGGATTATCGTGATCGGAGCCACCCCCAAGGGGAACTATACATTGGACCATACCAATTTTCAAAAAGCCCATAACGCAGCCTATGATAAACTCAAAGTCCTGAACGCAGATCCGGACAGTGTAATCTACAATAAAATTGATACGGACCGCATGGGACAGGTGGGGTTTTCCATGGGTGGGGGAGCTGTTTTGCTGAATGCCCAGTCAAATCCCGGAGATATCAAGGCAACGGTTGCAATCTGTCCTTTTTATCCTGCAGCCACGGCAACCTCATTCAATAAGGTGTCAAACCCCGTGATGATCATTGCCGGTACAAACGATATTCTGGCATGGCCATACACGGTGTTTAACATGAAAGAATCGGTGCTTGAAGGTCCCCATGACCGGGTCGTATACGCAAATTTTGAAGGCATGACTCATTTTGAGATGTATGGTGACATGAATGAGAATATGGCGAAAACAATTGAGTACAGCGTGGCTTTTCTAAAAACCCAGCTTGATGGGGATAATTCCTTTGAAACAGTCCTTTCAGGTGAGGTCCAGGCTCAGCATGAGGCCGAAGGGTGGTTTCATACCTATGAGCTTTATGGACCCAATGAATCCAACCTGTCCACGAAATGGTATTTGGATTATATGGTCCTCAAGGCCAAGGAAGAGGGCCAATAAATAAGTAAGCTCCACTCGTTTCCGGACTCCGGCTTGGGATGCATGCATTGTTTGCAAACCACCCGCTCCCGTTGGTCGCTGAAGCACACGAAGAGCACAGCGCGGCAAAGCCACAACCAAAAAACTGGTCTCTCACGGAGGCACAAAGAACACAAAGTGAGATCATCGCACGGAGGGTAGGGGCACGATGCTTCGTGCCCATGCTTGTATCTCGACAGAGGACATTTTACTCATCCCAAAATTCATGTTTGGAGCCCCCGGCAGGGATAATCTTTTGCCCTTCTTCGTGCTCTTCGTGTCCTTCAGTGAGCTTCGCGAACGGGTGGTGGATAAAAAAAGAAAACAACGTTTCAATCCCAGGCGTTGCCTGGGATTGAAACAAAAAGCAATTTTACCATGAAGTTAATCTTACAAGGTCATGAAGAAAAATGATTAAATAGTTTAACTACCCATTCCCTTTGGTCGTTCAAGAACACGAAGAGCACAAAGAAAAACTATCATTACCAAGCTTTTTGCCTTATTTCTGTGATCTTTGTGCCTCCGTGAGAGACGAGGTTTTTTGTTTGTGGCTATGCCGCATTGTGCTCTTCATGCGCTTCAGGGTTCTTTAACGATTCGGAATCCCGTGTTGTCGCTTCGGGTCTGGGGATCAGCCCAGGCCCGGGACGATGACCGGCAGGAGCGGGCGCTCCTGTCCATGCTTCCCCCGCGTTTGACTTTGGATACCCCGTAATTCGGTCCTGTTGGATCGTCTTTAGGGCTAATTCCATAAAAGGTCTCCAAGTACCAGTCTTCGCACCACTCGAAAACATTGCCGTACATGTCATAAATTCCCCAGGGGTTGGGATTTTTTTTGCCCACCCCATGGGTTTTGGCACCTGAATTAACGACAATCCAGGCATAGTGTGTCAATTGACCGGGAGAATCCCCAAAACAATAAGCTGTCTCCGATCCGGCCCTGGCGGCATATTCCCATTCCGCTTCGGTGGGGAGTCGGTAGGCTTGCGTTTTTTCTAAGGCGTTGAGCCCTTCTATATAAAGTTTCGCATTGCTCCATGACACAGAATCCACGGGAAGGTTTTTACCTTTAAAACGGCTGGGGTTGTCATTCATAATCGCCATGAATTCACTCTGGGTGACTTCGTGGGTGCTGATATAAAAGGATCGTGAAATGACAACCGGGTGCCTGGGTGTTTCATCGGCTTTTGCATTGCATGTCGTGCATTGGGAACGTGTGGCTTCTCCCATGGTAAAACTGCCGGAAGGAACCAGGACAAAATCCATTCCCACACTGTTCATGTAATGATCGAGTTCAATTGTTGCTTTTTGTGATGAACAGGCAGAGAGAAAACCCATGAGAAACAGGAGTATTGCCATGGAAAGGGGTATGGGCGCACGTTTTAAAAACGAAACAGCCCGGGGTTTAAATCTCGACCTGCCATGGTTTTGAGCCAAATTTTTTTTTTCGAGATGGATTCTATGCATAGATTTATGGGTGCCTGTGTTTGTCCGGCGAACGGGTAAGTTGCTTAATGTCCTATAAATATAACAAAAAATAATATAATCCGAAAGAGAAATATAGGGAAAAAAAGGGACAGGCCAATAATGTACTATCATCAATGACAAGATACAGGGACGTCAATGAATCTCCCGTAGTGATGTCATTCCGGGCGGTATCCGATGTTATCCTGAGTTTGTACTGTCCATAAAAGCCTCCGGGCCTTTTAGACGGGAATGTGAAGCCGACCCGGAATCCATGGTGTTGGGTCAGGGTGTTGGAATTGAGTGGAACTGTAATGTTTTACGGATATGGATTCCGGGTCACATAAAGCCGTGCCCGGAATGACGAAGCGGAGTGACAGACTCGCGTACGAGTACGAGACGAATAATTCGAAAAGCAAGTCGTCAACCAACAGCTGGGGGCGATTTTTAAAAACTGCACGCCTCAGTTTTTTCGTTCTTAAGAGGAATAAAATTCCTTCTTTACAGGATTGATGCATCTTGTTATGATTTTTTATTCTGTCGATTGATTTCATATTTTTAGAAAACACATTCCGTGCAATGGATCTTTTATTGAAGTTTCACCTGGAACATTGAAGGTGGTTTCACCATTCCACCTTGGGCAGGGGAAAACCCATGGCTGCCTAAGCCACACAAGGGGGGCGTATGAATACGCAATGCGATAATCAAGACCCGTCTTATAATGATTCCCGGACCTTGATGGAAAGGCTTTTATTCTGGAAAAAACCCGTGAGGGATGATCTGATTGAAGAGTTTTATGTGAAGTTGAAATCAAACTATCAGATCTGCCGTCAGAACAACAGCCGATTTGAAGAGTATCGTGTGCTTACCGAAAAGATCGACGAGCTTTTCACCCTGGAAAACACCTGGAACAACGGGGCCTTTATCGAACAGTTGATGGTTCAGCTTTATAGCCCGGAACAGCTCCAGGTGGAACTTGATCGAAAGCTTTTTGATATCCAGAAAGACAAGGCCGGCTACTATGAAAAAAAGAGCTGCAACTCTTTGGGAGACGTTGAAAAACGAGCGGTTTTGGTGAGGCTTCTGGCCGATCTTAACAGTGCCTATAAAACCGAACGCCTGGAAAGGGAATACACTCTGAGGACTTCCCTTCGAACCGGTATCTTTTTTATGGTGTCCTTTCTGGTTTTTTTTATGCAGTACATGTTTCCTGACATGACCGAATCCCTGTTCAATATCAAAGACGCCGGAACAAAAACGTCGCTGATCCTCACCGCCCTTTCCGCTGGATGGATGGGCGCCTCATTCAGCATGATGATGAGCCTCAAAAGACGGTTACGGATAAGTAATCTGAATGATTTGAGGATTCAGAGCAAATTCGGGTTTATCGTCTCACGGATTTTCATCGGCATGGGAGCCTCCCTGGTGATGTTTTATTTTATCCAGTCAGGCATACTCAAAGGCGATATCTTTCCTGTTCTTTTAAATTCCAATGACATTGTGTCACGTATCACCGAACAAGGTGTACCCATACGGATCATCACCCATAAACATCAAGCTCTTCTTATCATGTGGTGTTTTATCGCCGGATTTTCCGAATCCCTGGTTCCGGCCATCCTTGCGAAAACCGAAGACATGGTTCGATGACATCAAACTATTGTCCATGATGTCCACTCGGTTTACTAATAACAGAGTTCCAGAACCTTACGGCACATGTCAGGGTCCACATCCTGTTTTTCGCCCAGCTGGACCATGCCATGCTCTTGAAGCTGGACGATGATGGCTTCGATTCCTTCCCGTGGGATTTCATAATCGGACAAGCGGGTTTTCAGCTCCATGGTGTGGAAAAATTCTCTTGTTTTTTCAATGGCCATGTCCATTCTTTTTTCTTCATCCTTGATTTTGATATCCCAGACCCTGTCTGCATATTGGAGAAGTTTTTCGCGTTTCGCGTTTTTTCTTATGGTGAGCATGGCCGGTAGAACAATGGCAAGCGTCTGTGCATGGTCCAGGCCGTATAGGACGGTTATCTCATGGCCGATCATATGGGTTGCCCAGTCCTGGGGGACTCCGGAGCCGATGAGGCCGTTCAGGGCCAGGGTGGCGCACAACATGATGTCGGCACGGACATCATAATTTTCAGGATCGGATAAGGCTTTTGGGCCTTGTTCGATCAAGGTCAGGAGCAGACCTTCTGAAAATCGGTCCTGGACATGGCCTGAAACCGGATAGGTCAGGTACTGTTCCATCACATGGACGAACGCGTCCACCACGCCGTTGCCGATCTGCTTCCGGGGTAGGGTGTAGGACAGGATCGGATCAAGCACGGAAAAAAGAGGGTACACATGGGGGCTGAAAAAGGGAAGCTTGGCTTTCTCTGAATGCCGCGTGATCACGGCCCCGTTGTTCATCTCCGAACCCGTGGCCGGGAGAGTCAGGACAACGCCGAAGGGCAGGGCTTTTTTTATGTTCGATCCAAAGGTTTTGAGGATTTCCCAGGGTTCCCCCTCATAAAAGGCTGCTGCAGCGATAAACTTGGTGCCGTCAATGACCGATCCACCTCCCATGGCCAGGAGGAAATCGCATTTCTCCATGTGAATCTGGTCCACACAGCGCATAAGGGTGTCATAGGCCGGATTGGGCTCAATGCCAGAAAACTCGCTGACTTGGTAATCCTTCAACACGGCTTTGACCTTGTCAAGAAGGCCTGTTTTTTTAACGCTACCGCCTCCGTAGATGATCAGAACCCGTGAGCCTTTGGGGATCTCCTGGGTGATTTCGCGAATCTGGTTTTTTCCAAAATGAATCCGGGTCGGATTATGAAAGGTAAAATTGAGCATGGCGCATCTCCTGTTGAGTTGTTTGTGTTAAAGCCATCCGTCTGTCGACTTTTTACGAGTCCATCAACCTTAAGAACAACAAGGGCCGTTTGATAAACAGAGTTTAAACGAAAAAAAGTGTCTGTTTCAACAAAAAACAAAAGACGATTTTTAAACGTGATGATGTATATGTATGAGCTATAGATTAAGGATTCATCAATCTACGATCAATCATTATACAATACCCAAGAGATACCTGCAAGCTTGATGGCGTCATAAAAATGCTCATATGCTGCGTTATAGAACTTGGCCAGACGTTCGACATACTATATTTGTATGCCTTCACGCCTGACCAAGTTCTATGCCTTGCCTATGAGCCTTTTTCTATAGCCATTTCTTGCGTCATAAAAATGCTCATATGCTGCGTTATAGAACTTGGCCAGACGTTCGACATACTACATTTATCAGTTAAACAGGCTGTTGAAATAATCAAAGGCCATGTCATCCAGAAGGACTGAAAAACGTTTGCCGTCCGTGCTGTGTTGTTTGTAAAAAGAAAGACAGGCCCGGACAAGGTCAACAACTTGGTTTTCCGTGAACAGGCCATCCAGCTCACGGGCAAGCCTGGGATGTCTTCCCAGACGGCCACCCAAGAGTACCCGGTACCCTTTTATATCCTGCTCCATGGTCCCGGTAGGGCAGGCTCTGATGCAGGCCCCGCAGGAGATGCAGGCTTTGAAATCGATAGATGGAGAGGGGCTATCGTCATCAAGCAGGACCGCGTTTTCCTTGCATGCCTCAATACAGGCAAGGCACCTGGAGCATTCCCTTTGACCCACCTTGGGAGTCTGGGCTCCGATAATGCCGATATCTTTGATCTGGGGCTGGGAGCAGGCATTGGGACACTGGGCAAGACTCACCCTTACTTCATGGTGAAATTTCAGGTCGCCCTTGACCGTTTTTTTCAGAAAGCCAAGCAGATCTTCCTGTTGAAGGAGTTTTTCCAGGCGTTCAAGAAGACTGTCTCCCGAGACACATGTGTTGGGACACCCTCCCTGGCCAAAACAGGTGTCTAATTGAAACCCTTTGACCTCATTTTTCATGTTTGAAAGAAACCGCGTTCTGGTGTCGTTGACCTCGGCCAGGGTGATGACGGTTTTGCCCTGGTCAAGGGCTTCTTTTTCAACGCGTGCCCGAACTTTCTTTCGAACAAAAAAAGGCACTTTTTTTACGGCTTCTTCTGCATCCTCACGCCATTTCATGTTTGCCCCCGTCCCCGTGTTTTTATTGCTGTATTGAGTCATGACTATCATGTATAACCCGGTTGGGATAT
>JAHIRD010000212.1 GCA_018818835.1 Pseudomonadota bacterium | reverse complement strand
GCTGTATTGGTTTCTTATGACTATGGACAGAATCTTAATCTAGTATCAGAAGATAGAATGTGGCATCCTAAGATAGGAGACCTTGAAGGAGACAGTAATGGAGATGTTACACATATAGCTTATCTTGATGAAGATACTGGTGACTTCGCCGCAGATTGGACACTTGATGGCGCAGCAGTTACTACCAATGAACATACTAAATACCTCGTAGATGGGCGCGCAGACACGGGCTGGGGGTTGGTATTCTCTAATGACCCAACTGGTGGTAATGTAATAGGATTGGTATGTTGGTTTAATGATGCTCTGGATACAATGGATGTAGAAGAGATAGAGGTTACACTAGACGCAAGAATGACATCATATGCTCCTGGTTATGGGGTTAAGGTAAATGGATTCACTGGCATAACACTTGGAGATCCTCCTACGTTGTCTGGAACAAAGGAAATATCAAGCGCTCTCGTGTTGAGGTTTGAAGAAGGAAATACTGCTACCCAGTCTAAAATAACCATCTCGGCCAAGGACATTGGAGACCCTCTCAAGGGAATTTATATCTGGTGGGATCGTCTCTCTCGCAAGGGTTCTGATGAGTATGCCTTGGTTAAGGAAGTAAAGGTTATAGGAAAGAAGAAGGCTACAGTATTGGTACAGCTTACTGATTCTTCCTATCCAGATACAGATGGAGGAGCCTTACATCTCTCTCAATTTATGTATGCGCCTGAAAGCTACCAGAAACTGGTTGATAACGGATATTTTGCTTGGATACCAGAGAGACACAGAGTTAAGGCTATCAATATAGGACCTGGTACATTTAATACCGCTGTATCACTTGGAAGGTTAGTGCTATTACAATCGTTGGTTCTTGAACAGCAACGCAACTATAGTATGACGGGTAAATTTAAACATATTCCTCCTCTTGGTAGTACGGTTCTTATGCAAGATGGGTTCCAAGGAGTAGTTTTGGGAGTGGCGTATGCCAGCGATGGTGGGCCAGAAACTCTTACGATTAGAGTATTAGACTTTGAAAGCGGGCTGGTGTCATAATGATTATTCCGTCTCCTTCAGATAGAAACCCAATGTCTCGGTTGCTCAAGCTCATAGATAGTAAGAGCAAGAGAGAGGACTTAATAAATATTCATCATAAGGCGTCTTTGTTTTATGGCACAAGCGCGAGTTCAACCACGGGAGGAGCAGGTACGTCAGGTTATAGTGGATTCAGTGGCTACTCGGGTCAATCTGGCTATAGTGGCATATCTGGATACTCAGGCATAAGTGGTTATTCAGGGATATCAGGGTATTCTGGTTATTCAGGACCAACAGGTCCTTCTGGTTATAGTGGTCCTACTGGCACCAGTGGCTATTCAGGTCTGTCTGCTACTACATTAGTATATGACTATGGTGATGCCTCCGATGGTGATGTAACTCTAACGGGTACTACTACCCTCGGTAGGGATATGTACTATGAGAATCTTACAATAAGTAGTAGTGTGTTGCTCAACACCAATGGTTATAAAGTATTCATAAATGGAACCTTAACCAATAATGGAACCATATCTTCTTCTGGCACGGCAGGCAATGCTGGCACGGCTGGTACCAATGCCGTAGGTTCTACCCCTGGTACAGGTGGTGCTGGTGGGGCTGTTGTAACGGCACCCACGGCTGGTAGTATTACTGGTGGAACAACTGGTAGAGCAGGTGGTGTAGGCGGAGACGGTGGAGGAATAGGACAGGATGGCTTCACAGGTACAGTAGGTACGAATGGAGTTGGAGTTACTAACTCATTTGGCAGTGCTGGACAGGCTGGCTCTACGGCAGGTGAGGGTGGAGATTCAACAGGTAAGTTTGGTGGAGCAGGTGGAACTGGTGGAACAGGGGGTGCTGCTTCTACTCTTGCTGCTTCATATGGTAGTCTAAGAAACATAACCAACTCTACCTCTTGGAGAATCTTCCCCGTAGATGCCTATCCTATCAGACCAGCCTATTCAGGTGATAGTGGTGGTTCTGGTGGTGGAGGTGGAGGTGCTGGGGACTTCCAAATGCCTAACTTTGCCGTAGGTGGTGGGGGTGGAGGAGGAGGCTCAGCGGGAGCAGGAGCAAAGTGTATGTTCCTTGCTGCCAAGATTCTCATCAACAATGGCACCATAACCTCTAAGGGTGGTCAAGGTGGAGCAGGTGGTAACGGTGGTAACGGAGCCTCTGATGGTGGCATTGCCATAGGTGCCGGTGGTGGTGGAGGAGCAGGTGGTCCCGGGGGGGCAGGTGGCTACCTTGTAGTGATTACAGATGACTTTGATACCCTCGGCATCATAACTGCTACTGGTGGTGTCGGTGGCACAGGGGGCACGGGTGGCACAGGTGCTGGTGGAGGCAATGGTAACAATGGTTCGTCAGGAGCAACAGGTGTTGCAGGGGAAGTAGTTTATTACGGTGAGAAGCCGGTGGTCTAATGAAATCTGGTATTTATATTATTCGCAATCTAAAGAACTATAAGGTCTATGTTGGTTCTGCTACAAACATCAAAGGCAGATGGTCCAATCATATATGCTCTTTACAAAAAGGAAGACACGATAATTCACATCTACAAAGAGCCTGGAACAAATATGGCGAAGAGGCTTTTGAATTTAAGGTTTTGATATATTGTGATATTGATGACCTTATCTGGTATGAACAACGAGCAATGGATATCTATAGAGACACTAAGGGTTGGGAAATGATGTATAATATGTTGCCAACAGCAGGTTCTTCTCTGGGATATAGACATACCCCAGAACTAAAAGCGTTTATGGTGGCTTTAAATACGGGAAGAAAACATACACCAGAAGAGAGAAAGAAACAATCAGAAAGACAAAAAGGAAGGAAGATATCGCCCGAAACACGGGCTAAGAGGTCAGTCTTGCTGAAAGGTAGGAAATTTACCCCTGAGCATAGGGCTAAATTGTCAGAGGCACAACGACTGAGATGGAAAAGAAAAAAGATGTGCCAGTAGTATAATGAACAAAACAACAATATTAATCCTTGGTGCTGGCTTTGGTGCTGTTATCACCTTTGTATTCGGTGCCGCTGAACCTTATATCACTACCCTACTGATATTCGTATGTATTGATACCGTTATGGGGTTTATGCTGGCCCGCCAGAACGGAGGGGCTACATCAAAGGGATTCGGTAAGGTATTCCCAAAGATAGCGTGGTATGGGCTGTCTCTATTCGCATTGAATAGGCTAATCGTTACATTCGGTCTCAGTGGAAATATGGTAGTTATAGGGGTGTGTGCGATTATATTCCGTGAAGCATTCTCTATCCTTGAGAAACTCAAGGCATCAGGGTATCTGCCTCAGGTTTTTATAGATATATTTGACAAGATTGTGAAGAGTGAGGGGAAGGTATAATCGTCCTGGCGTCTTCTTGGCGCCAATCCTCCTGGGGGTCAAAAGTGGCCCCCTTTCTATTTCTGGGGGAGCGTGACATTTATGAGAATACGGACATTAATAAGGATATTGGGCTTGCGTGAATGAAGATTTTGTGGTATAATAGTAGATAGGAGGATGATATGATTAGCGGTATCTATATTATTCGCAATTTAATTAGTAAGAAGGTCTATATAGGAAGTGCCGTTCGACTAAATAGAAGACGAGCCACTCATTTTAGGGAACTTAAAAATAGAACTCATAAAAATCCACACCTTCAAAGGGCGTATATTAAAGATGGCGCTGATATCTTCGAATTCAAAGTTCTAATCCATTGTGATATAGATGACCTTCTATGGTATGAACAACGAGCAATAGAGATATACAAAGAGGCTATTGGCTGGGATAATATGTATAATATTTCCCCTACTGCTGGCTCTAATTTAGGTAAGAAACTTTCCCCTGAAACAAAAGATAAAATATCAGCGTCAAATAAAGGAAAATCAAGAAACAAGGGAAAAACTTGTTCCCGAGAAACTAAGAATAAGATGTCAGAGGCGCATAAAGGCAAGAAACATTCTGCTGAAACACTGGCTAAGATGTCACAAGCACAGAAAGGAAATTCTAATAGCAAGGGCTGCAAAACAGATGAAGAGGGAGAGTGTGGCAGCATAACTCTTATTTGTGATAATTGTGGTAAGAAGTTTGAACGATATAGGTGTCAGATAAAGAGTGAGAAAGTTTTTTGTTCCAGTGCTTGCCACTACGAGGCTCGGGGCAAGGGCATAGTCAAAAGGGTAGTCGTCAATCCTTATAATTGTTATCGTAAGAAGCCTGCCTCTTGACAAGGACTAAAAATAATGGTATAATTATAGCAGTTAGGGGGTGTGATGTTTTTGAAGGGGATCGCTTATTAGAGAACTGGTAGGAGGATGATATGAGATTTTGTTTCAACTGCCAGAAATCAGAACATATAGTAGACTTTGAAGAAGAAGAGAACCCCTCGTTCAGGGGTATTTTCTGCGTAGATTGTCTGATTAAGGTAAATAGAAACAAATTACACTCAAAATTCATATCATATTGTAGATGCAATGGCATCAAATACAAACATTTGAAGAAAAATAAGAAAGCCAAGAAACAAGAAATACAGAAGAAGAGAGTGAAACTCCTTCCGCAAGAAACCTATAAAGACGACAATGGCTATCTTAGATTTGTAAGTGATGATAAATTAGTGCATCATGTTGTAATGGAAAAGAAGTTGGGCAGGCGGATTCGTTTCTATGGACTGGACGACCCCAGAAGTGAGGTCGTTCATCATATAGACAAAGACAAGACGAATAACTCGCCCTCCAACATCAGGTTAATGAATATCGTTGACCATACACGGATGCACGGTCATATTTGGCCGAGAAAAGGAAGTCCAAGGAATGCTGGAGAGGGCCCGAATCAGAGAAAGCCCTTGAAGAGAAGGACAAAAAGGACGATCCATCCTTCCTCTCTATAGGTCATGACCTTCCCACTTGGCAACTTCTTCAGGCGAGACTCCTGACGCACAGATTACAAAATCTGGTTGCTCTGTCGTCCCTATAGAAAGCAATAGCGTAGCGCGGGCGAGAATCGCCCAGTTAAGAGTAGCTAACGCCCCCAAGATAAGCGAGCCACAGAGGGATCCCGAATCGAGGTTTACTCAAAGGAAGAACTCTTACTGAGTAAACCCCCAATAGAGGAGCCTAGATATCATAGAGAAGATAGAAAGAATAAGCTGGGCGTCCGACGCCCGCCGGAGGCTAACAAATGCAATATGAATCCATTATGAGACAACTAATCATAGATGTCGCCAACACCATGAAGGCAATGGCACCTAAACAGAATGGCGAAAGCTTCTTCTATACAGAGAGCCAAATCAAGGACCTTGAAGCACTGGCAATGAGATTCGTCCTTGACATAGGGGGAGAAGCAAGAGAAATATTTAATAATTGTGATGAATAAGTGGTGTGATGTTTTTGATAGCATACACTTATTAGATTGGTGGTAAGAAAGAAATGTGCGGGTCGTCCTCCCCACAACCGGATTAGAAGGGGCATCTGCGATAGCGGGTGCCTCCCAAGCCGAAAGGCAAGATTAGAATACAGGAGATTAACCAATGTGGCCATTTAAAAAGACAGAACGAGGAAGTACAGACCCAACAGAAGAGGCAAAAAAGAATGAAAGCCTGGACAAGTATCGTCAGGAACGAGAAGAAGAACTTAATGCCCTTTTGAAGTTTTATGGGTATGATGGAGTCATTGCGAAAGTAAGGTTTTTTAGACTAGCAAAAGGTTACAAGACAGAACTTTATATTAGGACGATCTTAGATGAAGATGCATTTTTACAGACCCGCATTCCAGACCATGGTTATATTTTGTCCTCTGAGGATATAGAAGATTATCTCTATGATATAAACAAAGCAGTTCGTTATTTGAATTACGAGAAATTTAAATGGGGCTTGAGGAATATGAACAATCAGGAGGATTAGGAACATC
Organism: Pseudomonadota bacterium; assembly: GCA_018818835.1. Classification (GTDB taxonomy): domain Bacteria; phylum Desulfobacterota; class Desulfobacteria; order Desulfobacterales; family Desulfolunaceae; genus JAHIRD01. Next base: position 2,502 of record JAHIRD010000212.1, on the reverse strand, counting down.
CCCCAGGGACGAGATATATGACCAGGTTCGGACCAACAAAGAAGAAGTCCAAGTATCAAACTAACGCTTCCCTCTACACCAACGAGGATATAGTAGCATTAGTTATGGGATATCAAGCAGGCGATTCTCTCGCCGCCGACGAACTACTCACCATCTATGAACCAATCATTGGTGCCTACAATACGCTATTCCTGAGAGGTCGATATACCAAAGAGAATAAATCCATTAACCATTTATGTAGAATCTTTGGCAATGGCTCGCCCACGAAGGGCTGTAAGATCATCCAGCAAATATGTAGCAAGCACACCAACGAAGACCTAACCCAGCAACTCGTTCTATTATTCCTTGAAGTAGTTTTCAAATGGACACCGTGCGCCAATGTTCCATTCACTGGTTATATCAATGTATGCTACAAATGGGAAATCAAAGACTGGCTCAGAACACAATCCCAAGATATGCTCAATCAGTTCGGGATAGCCCAATACAAAGAGGGAGAAACTGATATCTTTACCTTGTGGGAAGGACACTATAAAGGAGGCAAAGAAACACCAGAAGAATCAACAGGAAGATCTCTGCTAATCTATCCACCCGACCCCCCAATCGACGCCCACTACCTACAACACCTCATAGATTCACTTGACCTATCAGATAAATATAAACAAGTAATTAGTTATATGTGTGAGTATCTTGATAATAATGTTGGCAAAGCAAATATGAATGTCTGGATAGCAGAGAAGATGGGAGTTCATAGCCACACGATACCTAAATGGAAGAAGAAGATTAGAGAACATTTACAGGGGGACGATGCCAATAATGAAATCGTCAAACTATTCAGCAAGTAATTTATTAGCCATAGGCGACTGGCACATAGGACATCAATCCTTAGATTATGCCTTATTGAAAGCAGACCTTGCCTATGCCAAGAAGAAGCGCGCCAAGGTCATAATATTGGGGGATTTAATAGAGAACGCAATACCAAATTGTGCCAGTAGCCAGTTTGAGAGCAATATGCATCCAGAAGAGCAAATGGAGTTAGCCATAGAACTATTACGCCCTATACGAACCCAGATAGTAGGCATTCATTCAGGTAATCACTCATATAGAACTCTCAAAGCAGCGGGCATTGACCCCGAGAAGATTATAGCCAAGGAGTTAGGTGTGCCATTCTTTGGTTCTCAACACCTGTGGAAACTTAACGGCTATACAATATACTCTGCCCATGGAGTAGGAGGAGGAACCACCCCAACAGGAAGACTAAATGCTTTACTGAAACTATCCAAGTTAGCAACAGCAGAGATTTACCTTATGGGGCATATCCACTCAAGGATTGTCCATAAAGAGATGAAGATTACACCCCAGGGCGAACGCACCATACTATTCGCTACATGTGGTTCATATCTAAAATATGATGAATCATACGCGAGCAGGATGCTATTAGCCCCAGGCAAGATGGGGATGTGTGAAATTACCTTCGGCACCGAGCCGTATGTTATATTCTAGGAGGACAGCCAATGAAGACGAGAATGTGTAGTGTATGTAATAGGATATTAGAGTCAAATCTAATCAATTTCAATAGGAGCAAACTGAACATCTGTCGTAGATGTCTCAATGACAGAGAAGCCACGCGTCGGCGCAAGCTATACAACAGAAATGTTATGTGTGCTCTACTATTAAAGGGACAAGAATGTAGCAATTGTGGGGAGATTATAACTTGGCAACGCACCATGCGAACACCAAGGGCATATGCTTTTCACCACATAGACCCCAAGAGCAAGGAATACTCAATGAGCGACCTATTTCGCCGCTCCACATGGTCTTCTATTGAGAAAGAACTAGACAAGTGTGAGCTATTATGTGATTCATGCCACGCAAAGTATCACTGGAGCATCAGGTCAGAGCAACGACGCAGGCAAGAAGAGAGGAAGACAAAAGAAACCAAAGAGTGGAGTGGGCATATCAATAGATACAATGAGGGTGTTTAATGATGGCTTACATTGGAGGATTAGATGATGATAATCCACGGTGATTGCCTTGAAGAACTCAAGAAACTACCTGCCAACTCAGTAGATGCCGTCATCACTGATCCACCCTATGGCATTGGCTTTATGGGCAAGGGGTGGGATAAATATGACCCTACTGTCAATAAAGGTTCATTCAAAGTTGGAACTGGTAGTCATCCACGAGGATATGTTGCTATTAATAAAATAGCCTTCTATGATTTCTGCCTTCAATGGGCTACTGAATGCCTTCGTGTCCTAAAACCAGGGGGGCATCTGTTGAGCTTCGGCGGCACACGAACCTATCACAGAATGGCTTGTGCTATAGAGGATGCTGGCTTTGAGATAAGGGATATGATAGAGTGGATATATGGTTCAGGATTTCCTAAGTCTATGAACATTGGGAAGGCTGTGGATAAGATAGAGGGTAATAATAGAGAAGTTGTAGGTGAAAATCCTAATCATCGTGAATCGGATGCCCTATATAAACTGGGCTTCCAAGGTG
>JAHIRD010000246.1 GCA_018818835.1 Pseudomonadota bacterium | reverse complement strand
GAGTGGACTGAAGACCTACCATCTGACAATAAAAGTGTAGTCTTTAGAAAGAAGCATGTTGAGCGAGACAATAATGGGCAGTATGACATAGCTATAATAGCCATGGCTCCTGCAAGAGAAGAAGTAAGAGAGGGAAGAGTATTAGTAGGACCATCAGGACAGACTCTTAGACAAACCTTTGAGCAACTTGGTATTGAGGAGTTCTATGCTTGTAATGTACTTCTTTGTCCTATTCTTTCAGAAGATACTGACACTATACAACAAGCAGTAAGTTGCTGTAGAGATGTAGTAGAAGAAGTTAGAGCTAGACAACCTAGACTTACAATAGTATTAGGGGATCTTCCATTAAGAAAGTTTACTAATAATTTAGACTATACAATATCAGAACTACAAGGAAGAGTTCTTCCTGGAATAACTGGAGCTGTTCTTCCTCTATTACATCCAGCCTTTTACCTTAGAAGACCTCAAGAATTTTACGACTTTATAGAGTGTGCTCGCTCTGGTATAAAATATCTTAGCGGAACGTATGTCCAGGCAGGCACACCTACTATGGAAGTAGTAAACTTAGAAAACCTTAATGAGGTACGCAATAAAATAAATAACTATCCAGACCTAGCCTTTGACTTAGAAACTAATAGTCTGTATGCTTATGGATGGGAACCTGGAAGAATACTAGAAATGGGTTTAGCCGTAGAGCCTAATCATGCTTATGTAATTCCAAGTGAGTTAATAGGAGAATTTAAAGACCTTCTAGAAAAGAAAAATGGAGTAACTTGGAATGGACCCTTTGATGCATCTTTCCTTAAACAAAGAGGCATATCTCCTAACATAGAATTTGATGGAATGGTAGCACACTATACAATAGATGAGAGAGGCTATGGACACAGGTTGAAGAAAGTAGCTAAAATTTATTTAGGATGTGATGACTGGGATAAAGCACTTAGAGTTTACTTCCCAAGAAGAAGCGATGGAGAAAAGGAAGTAATAGACTATTCTATAATACCTACTGAAGTAAGATATCCATACCTTGCTAAGGATGTTACTAGAACTCTCCAACTTAAAGAAGTACTTTTACCTGACATTAACCACAAAGTTTTTTACAGCTTACTAATGCCTGCTGTAAGAATGTTCATAGAAATAAGACATAGAGGTCAAAGAGTAAATCCAGTTAAGCTTATGCAAATGGAAGAAATACTCTCAGAAGATATTAGTAAACTAGAACAAGAACTATATGAACTTACTGGAGAATGGATTAATGCTAACTCCCCTAACCAAGTAAGAGCTTTAGTATATGACAAAATGGGTCTTCCAGTTGATCCTTTCTTCACAACAGACACAGGAGCTGCATCAACTAGTAGAGGAGCTTTAGAGTCTTACATGCAAGATCCTATAATAGCTAATATCTTTGACCAAAAAGATTTAACTCATACCAGAGGTCACTACATTGACCAGTTTGCTAGATTTATGGACCAAAACTATAGGATCCATCCAAACATAAATGTAACTAGAGCTGTTACTGGAAGACTATCTTCAGACGACCCTAACATTATGAACATTAAGAGAGATAGTAGACTTAAAGAGGTCTTCCTAGCAGATAACATAATGGGTTATGGTGACATTAAAGGTAATGAGCTAGGTTGGTATGGAATAATAGCTAGGGATGAAACCTTACTAAAAATACTTAGAGAAGGAGGAGATCCCCACAATGTAGTTTCCATTGCTGCCTATGGAGAAGAGCTTGCAGCAGAGATGAGAACAGCAGCTAAAGCAGTTGTATTTGGTAGAATGTATAGAAGAGGAAGAAGATCTATTGAGTACCAAGTAGGGCCTAAAGTAATTGATAGACTTATGGAAACTGTAGATGCTGTCTTTCCTAGGGTTAAAGAGTATTATAAAGAGACAATGGAAGAGCTTAAGAAAGGGTACTTAGAATCTTTCTTTGGTAGAAAAAGAAGATTTCCTTTAATAACTCAACAGATCAGACACCATGTAGAAAACCAGGCTGTAAACTTCAAACCCCAATCTTGTGGGTCTGACTTAATGCTTTACTGTCTTCTTTATCTTTGGGAGAACAAAGAAAGGTTAGGGGTCTGGCCTTTCTGGCCAGTACATGATAGTATAACTTGGGATATGGAAGATAAAGAAACTCTTCCAGTAATTAAGAAAGAATTAGAAGAATACTCACTAGAACTAGTAAATAATATGTGTCCCTTTATTTGGGAAGTAGATTGGGGTTATAACTGGGCTATGCAGAAAGAACTCCCTGAGATTAATCCAAACAGAAAATACATAACAGTATCATAGGAGTAATACAATGAGTAAGCACCCAATAACATTCTTTGTTTCTGCCCTAGTAGGCTTAGGCTTAGTAGCCTTTGCTCCTACTACAAAAATGATAGAAATAGGAGCTATTACTCTTACTATATCTGTAGTATTACTCTTAGTTACTCAGATTCTAAAGGAGGAAAAATGAGTAGAAGTAATCTAATAGGTATAACTGAAAGAACAGACCCTACTGCTAATCTTAATTGGAGGTCTTGGGTAAAAGAGGGTAAACCAGCAATCTTGATAACTAAGAGACCAGATATACTAGTATCTATGATAGATAATAAAGACAACATAATAGTTCACTGTACTATAACTGGACTAGGTAATACTTTAGTAGAACCTCATATTCCTCCTCCTTGGTCTGGTCCATTAGATGGGTATCACTCTCTATGCAGAAAGCTAGGTAAAGATAAAGTAGTTTTAAGAATAGACCCAATTATACCAAACATGGAACCTTTAATGCTAAGTCTGGAAGATTTAACCAAGGAGGCAGAAGGAAGAATTAGAATATCCTTTATGGACTTATACCCTCATGTCCAGGCTAGATTTAATAGAGCTGGAATTAAATTACCATACACTGAGTTTCATGCCCCTTTTAAAGATAGATACAGAATTTGGAAGGAACTAGGAGAACCAGAAGTATGCTCAGAGCCAGGCTTACCTTCTATACCTTGTATAAGTGAAGAAGATTGTAAAGTTCTTAGAGTAACTCCTAGTACTAGAAGAAAAGAACAAAGATACTTGTGTAATTGCCTAGCTAACAAAACTGAGCTACTACCTAATTCACCTAAATGCCTCTATGGATGTTTATATTGCTATTGGAAGGATGGTATATAAAAATGAGCTATAAAGAACTATGTAAAGAAATACTAGAATTTGCAGAACATGGAGATTATTCTAATGGAGTAGAATTTTATGGTATAGATGAAGTAAGAGTAAGAGCTGGAGAGTACTTAGATATACTAAGAGAAAAACTTGACAAAGAAACAGAAACAGATTGGTATGAAGACATTCTAGAGTTCCATAAAGTCTTTAAGCACCACATAGAAAAGAAACCTACACTACCTCTAACTGAAGTTTGGAAGTTACGCTATAATCTTATCAAAGAAGAAATGGAAGAAACTTTGGAGTCAATTGAGAAAGCTGACTTAGTAGAACTTGCTGATGGTATTGGAGACTCCATAGTTGTACTACTTGGAACTGCTGTCTCTTATGGAATAGATATGAGACCTATCTGGAAACTAATCCACAGTTCAAATATGGCAAAGCTAGGAGGAGGTAAGAGAGCTGATGGTAAGTCTTTAAAACCAGAGGGATGGAATCCTCCAGATATTAAAAGTGAAATAAGGAGGCAACAGAAATGAAGTCATCTGAAGAAGAAAGTAAAAAACTAGCTGAGGCT
>JAHIRD010000120.1 GCA_018818835.1 Pseudomonadota bacterium | reverse complement strand
TTGATGTCAAAAAGCATGGTGCCCACGGTTTCCAGATGGCAGATCGAGCCCTGGTTGTATACCACAAAAGGCAGATCGTATTTTTTCATGATGGCCTGAAGCCCAAGGGTCAGCCGGTCACCGGCGCGCCCAGCCTTTTCACAGGCATTGGTTGCCTCGATTTCCTTGACCGTATAATAACCGGCAGCCGAACTCAGCGGATTGGCCGCCATGGTCCCCCCCACATGGGCCTGCTTGGATTTCTTTCCCCCTATCCCACCGGCCAGGAAGGCCATGTACTGTTCCTTTCCACCCAGACCGCCGGCCGATGGATACCCCCCCGCCACCACCTTGCCGAACACCGTCAGGTCCGGAACAACACCAAAATACCCCTGGGCCCCGTCCACTCCTATTCTGAACGCCGTAACCACTTCGTCAAAAATCAGCAAGGCCCCAAACCGGTCACATAGTTCTCGGACCCTGGCATTATAATCATAATCCACGGGCCGGGTTCCGCTTTCAGGCCCCAAGGGTTCGACGAGAACGGCCGCTGTCCCGCCCCGGAACCGGTTCAATGACAACTTTTTCTCCAGGGACTTGATGTTATTGGGATAGACCTCGGACGTATATTTAAAGCAGCTTTTCGGAATACCATGGGACTCCAGAGAACCGGTTCCCGGAATCCGCATGCCATAGGACAGCTGATCGCTCCATCCGTGGTAGGCGCCACCCATTTTAATGATGTTATTTTTCTTTGTGGCCAGCCGTGCAACCCGGATGGCAGCCATATCCGCCTCGGTACCGCTGCCCAGCATGCGGAATCGGTCCACCCCCGGAAACCGGTCGCATATGAATTTTGCCAGCTTCATTTCATATTCATGAAACAAGCCCGTCACAGGACCGCAGGTTTCCAGAAGGTCCACGATCTTTTCCCGCACCGAATCCGGGTTACTGCCAAGAACCGTGGGGCCTCCGGCCTGAAGAAAATCAATGTAGGTATTCCCGTCAATATCAGTCAAATAGGCCCCCCTGGCCTGGACAAAGACCAGCGGATGGGGATAGTTAAACGCCAGATTATGCTGAATTCCCCCGGGAATGTATTTTTTCGCCTCATCGATCATGGCCCTGGATTTTGTGCATTTTTCCGTAAAATACAAAAGATAGTGATTCATGGCCTCGGGTTTTAGATGTCGGATGGGCAACGTGATCAGATTGTTCAGTTGCTCATAAATTTTCCGGGTATCGTGATAATCCTGAATGGCATATCCGGGTTTTGTCATTTTTCAATCTCCTGCACAGCACCTGGTTATTTTTTAGGGTTTATTGTGCTGATAATAGAAATATGACCAAACAATGTCAATCATAAACTGACCAGTCAGTCTAAATAGTGAGTGTATGGATTTATTGATAAACGATGACACGGGTTGGTTATTGTTTTATATTACCGCAACCCGGAAATTGATGCCGTATTGACAACATGGCACGGTGTGGTTTGCTTGAGCATGATAGGAATGAATTCACGAATACCGTGAATGACTCCCCAAAGGTTAACATCAATGACCCATTGACAATCCTTGATTGTGCTTTCCCAAAGTGTGGCTCCTGCTCCCACACCCGCATTGTTAAACAGTAAATCGACCGTCCCATAAGTGCTTAATGTTTTAAGCGCCAAGCGTTTCAGATTCTCCGGCTTTGAAACATCAGTGACAACACCAATCACATCAGCTCCCATTTTCTTTATGTCACATTCAGCTTTGCCCAGAGCATCGGTTTCCACATCAGCCAAAACAATTTTCATGCCCTCTTGCGCACATCGAACAGCAAGACCGCGGCCAATTCCACTTGCCGCTCCGGTTATGACAGCCACTTTGTTTTTGAATTCATTCATCCTATCTCTCCAATCATTTAAATGAATTGCATCCGATATGATCCTCATGGGCATGGGTATTGACAATCATTTCAATGGGCAAATCTTTAAGAGCATCAAACAACGATTGGTGCAAATGATGGCTTCCACTGTCGATTAAAACACCATCCACATAATAACATGCTAAAAAAATACAGATCTTTCCCCAAAAAACGCCTTGCCATCAGGAATTGTATCACCTCGTTCTCAAACGTTTTGATTTTGAACATAATAGTATCCTTTTATTTTCGAGGTAAATACCGAAATGGTCCCGGAACAAACGGTGGAAGTGAAATTTGGAGAAATGGGCGAGCGAAGCCAACGTTTCAAAGAAATGGCTCAATTATCATCCGTCAAGGTGTGATTTCATACCAGATTGCTTCTGCTGCTCAATCCGTTTCACGAATTCTTTAATGAGAACAAGGGCTTCTATTCCATCTGCATCCAGCAATGCGCCTTTCATTTTGAGCAATTCTTCAGGGGTAATGATGAGTACCATAGTCTTCCTTCTTTAGTTCGGTCTTTACAGACTCAAACGTTTCTTTGTCGGCCATTTCGGACATCGATTCTTTTTTTTAAAGAGATCAATTTCGTTCCGGATATACTTTATCAAAGTTTCTTCATCATCAAGATAATCCCAGACTCGGGTCAAATTTTTCCATGATGTTTCTTTTCCGTTTTCAACAGACGAAAGAATGATCGATTGGAACTCAAGAGAATAATCTTTTTCAAAATGTGCATAAGCCGGTTCATCGATATTAATTATGGATAATGTGATGCGACCTGTTTTAAACTCCGAATCAAAGCCGGATATGACAGCTTCTTTGGTCAAATCTTCAAGCAATAAGCAGGATGGGCATCGATGTGTGCGATGAAAATAGTAAACCCTCAGTGTCTCTGGTAGCGGATTGCTGTACGCCGCTACGGAGGCGCACTGTGTTATGAATAAAATGAGAATGAACGTTATTTGTCGTTTCATGATGAAATTTTATTCCTCATACCGGAAAAGGCTAAGTTTCGGATATAATTCATCTGTCACCGCCTGACGGTTCAAGTCACTTTCATGGACGTCCAATTCACTGACAAATGCATCCGGTTGCTTTACAGCAGAATCCAGAAGATCAGAAATGCTCATTGCCAAGGCTGTGGAGGCAAAAAAAGGGATTTTATTCAACATAGTTATTTCCTTTTACCGGCAATCTTAAGAATAAAATTTATCTAATCTTATTTTCCGGTATTAATCAGAGATACAATTTCCAGATCAGTTTTACGGCAACACCCAAAAGTACAACTGCAAACATCTGTTTGATCCATTTAGCCTTCATCTTTTCCTTCATCACCTTGGCACCGATTTGTGAACCGATGATCACTGCAATGGAGGTCGCTGCCATCAAGGCCCAGTCAAAATGTCCCTCGGCAATATGTCCGGCAAAACCGGAAAAAGATGAAAAAATAACGACAAAAGCACTGGTTGCCGCCGCTGTCTTGGTCTCGTATCCCATGGCAATCATCATGGGCACAAACAGGAAGCCACCTCCCACCCCCAGAAGCCCGGCGATAAACCCGATAAAAAGGCCTGCCACCCCCATGATGATCATTCGCTTCCGCGCCGGCATCATTTCAGTTTTTTCTGGCTGGCCGGAACTGATCATCATTTTCCCTCCGGCAAAGATCATGGAAACGGCAAACAGTAGAATCAAGACATCCGTACTGACCATTTTTGTAAAATAGGCACCCAAAGGAGCGCCGATAAAGGAAGTGATGATCAGAGGAATAGCCCCTCGTATATCCACCATTTTTTCTTTGAGATAGTAAACGGAGGCAGAAAGTGCAGTGATGCCGTTTAAAAGTAACCCGGTGGGAATTGCAACACTTTTAAAATCAAAAGAGAACCAGTGGAACACGGGTATGTAGAGCATAGCCCCGCCCAGCCCCAGCATGGCAAAAACAAAGGATAGGGCCATAATAATCACTGTGATGCCGATAAATATCGATGGCATACATAACTCCTTTTTCAGGAGGCTGATTTGCCGCCTGAATATGTGTCAAAACCGAAACCTTTCCGGCTTATATTATTCATTGTAACCGGAGCATCCCATACACACAATTTTCCCATCCGGTTTTACCTGAAGTTTGTTGACAAATGTCAGCTCACCGCAGGAATCACAGCGTCTGGCATCAAACATGCCTTTCCCTTTTTTGACTTCACGCGTTATTACCTCACCGACATCCAGAAACATGTTATCATCCAGTCCGATAATTTTGTTGACCAGCGGATCGGTGATGGAAGGATCGATGTCCTGAGGTGGAACCCCGGCCTTCCTTTTCTGAACAAACGGGGAGTTCAATGCTTTTTCCAAGAAATCAGCTTTGATCGACACACGAACAGTCCGTCCCGTGGTGTTATCAATCAGGGTAAAGGCGAGCTTGTTGTAATAGAGTTTTTCAATGTTCGATTTCCCGTACGTGCATCCTGTCGCGGTCATAACACCATCCAAAAAGCATCCTGCCGCATGTCCCTTGCCGGTCTCGGCTATGACAGTCAGTTCCTTGTCCTTGGCCCGTTCGACACCCAGTATTTTCATAGCGGCGAGTCCGGCCTTTAACCCCATGGGCATGGCCGGGCATTTGTGACCATGAAATTTTAAGCCTGTTTCAAAAAGTTCGTCAAAATTAGTCATGATATCCTCCATTTAATTGTTTAGGTTTCTTTACCCCAAATTTATGACGGGAGTGAAATCTGTGCAAGAACGGAATCCGATTCTTCAGGCTTTTTAACCCTTCGGCCCAAGTATGCGTAAATAACAAAAAGGATTTTCAAAGATGAAAAAAATTCAAGATTAAATCATAAAGCTGGTGGTGTCCAGTGTTTAGAATCGTATAATTCTGGTTACTGATCATCGTTGGATGGATTTGGTATTTGGACGATAGTTCGGCAACGGTTTCTTCGTTTCGGATGTCTGCAAGGGCTATTTTAAGATTTGGAGTCATTTAAGATTTGAAGATTTGGAGTCAAAGATTTGGAGTCAAATCTTTATTCTTGACAATTCACCAAAAAGCCCGTCAAACCGTTCTTTTAGAGACACATCCTTTTCAATTTTCAGCCTCAAACGTTTCCTTGAGATGCTCACGGAACTGTAATCGATGTTTCCAAGATATCTGCCGATTTCAGGTTGTTTGATATTGCAAAAACGATAAAGGAGTTCCATCAACATGGATCGCTCCGTTGAATTTTTACCCAGTCGGCAGATCTCATCCCGGTCAGTTCCGGTTAATGAGCAGAAGGCGTCAATCAGTTTTTCAGGGTCGTGCGGGGCTTGATTCGCCTTTGTTCATACCCCGGTAAACGAACTGCCAGTAGACGGCCCTACCCTCTTTCGTATCCCCTCCGAAATAGTCAAGCACCATCTGGTAATGGACAAAATCATCTCGCTTTTTCGTATTTGTATATCCGGCAAAACTACTGTACCTGAATTTCTTCAGAATCGTGATACGCTGATCCGTTTCCATATCGGAATATGCTTTAATTCTTACCGGGTTCAAATGAATGTACCGGGACACTTCCTTCAAATAACTGTCTGCATCGACCAGATACGATTTATACCTGCCCTGGAACAAATGACCGGACCGCTTGTGACGGCGGTTGAAAGATGAGGTATAGGCGACATTGAAATGACGCATGAAACTCGACAGATTCCCTTCCGGGGTCGTCACCAGAAGGTGATAATGATTGGTCATGCAGACGTAGCCTAACAATGACACGTTGTACACCTCAAGGGAATCAGACAGTTTTTCAAGGAACATCAAATAATGATGAACTCGTAAAAGTCGACGGATGGCTATGGAAAAAGGTCCATAGGCAAGGCATAGTGTTTGGCCGGGCGTGAAGGCATACACAAACGTATGTCGAACGTCTGGCCAAACACTATAACGACGCATATGGAACTTTTTTACGACGCCATCAATAATCATCGTTGTCCTTGTATATATCCCGCGCTCGTTCCCCCGACCTGTGACATGATAATATGCGCCTGAATATTGGATGCAGAGTTGTCTTGCCATTATACTGAAATTATTGAATATTTATTGACCCTAAATCAGAATCAGGTTAGCTAAAAGCTAACCTTTTCCCTTGACAGCATGGAAGCTTTTAGCTAACATGTAAATATGATTATTCGCAAGAGCGCCATTAAAGCCCTGAAAAAGATTCCAGTCAAAACAAGAGAAAGTTTTATGACTGCATTTGAAGATATTGAAAACGGGGATACAGATGGACTGGATATAAAATCATTATCCGGGCGCGATGGCTATTCGCGATTGAGAATTGGCTCTTACAAAGCGATCTACACGATTAATATGGAAATTATTGTAATTCGCGTAGGACCTCGCGGAGATGTTTATAAATAGGAAGGAGAAAGAGATATGCCAACCTCTTACCCAGTAGAAAATGGAATCGTGAAGATTCCTGTTCAAGACTTTAAAGTGCTTCAGGAACGTCTGGAAGAACTTGAGAACATTGCTGCCCTTGATTCTGCCCTGGCTCAGAATGAAGAAGCCTTCCCCGGTGATGTTGTAAAAAGGCTACTTGACGGAGAATCTCCTGTGAAGGTTTTCCGTGAACACCGTGAAATGACACAAGCGGTACTGGCAAAAAAAACCGGCGTAACAAAAACAACGATTTCTGAAATAGAAACCGGACGCAAACAAGGCTCTGTTGGAACACTAAAAGCCATCGCGAACGCTCTTGGTCTCGACATTGATGATCTGGTTTAGCCCTAAATACAAAACTTTTTCTCTTAAGACGAAAAAGTTGCTGATCACGCCCAAGTATGCTAATTTTCAATAGGCTTTTTTGGAAAGAGTTAAATTTATAGATTCTCTTGACGAAGAAGACAAATCCGCTTTAATGAGGGTCATTGATTCGATGCTTACGAAAAAGAAAATCCTTAGACTTGTCACAAAAAACAACGTGGCCGAAGGCATGTAACAACCATCTGTAAACCCGCTAATTGTAGGGGCTACAATGTGATGTGCCTTAATCGATTTTAATTGAGGAGATTTAAAACCATGACATTACCATCTGAACTTCTCTTTGAAGAAGCCTTGGCATTACCATTAAATAAAAGGGTGGAACTTGCCGAGCGTCTTCTTTCCAGTATTGATCCATCGGATCAAATTGACAAATTATGGGCCATTGAAGCTGAAGCGCGTATCGATGCATATGAAAATGGTGAACTAATTGCGATTCCTGCGGAGGATGTATTCAAAAAAATTGAAACGTTTCAAAAACCATGATGATAAAATTTCTTGAAGCGGCTGAGAATGAACTCTATGAAGCGATAGCATTCTACAATTTAAGAAGTAAGGGCTTGGGGTTTGAGTTCAGTGACGAGATAAAATCAACGCTTCAGCGGATTAAAAATAATCCTGAAGCCTGGGCACCGTTATCGAGGCGCACCCGCAGATGTCAGACAGACAGATTCCCGTATGGTATTATTTACCAAGTCAGGGAAGATACCATTCTTATCATATCGGTAATGCACCTCCGGCGAAACCCCAAGGCTTGGCGTAAGAGGATACCAAAAAAACAACAGTAGAATATTCTTACAATCCAAGTCCCCATTTCCGGGGCTTTTATATTTTAACCAGTCTCCTTATCCTTATTAAACAAAACCACCCTTATCCAAAAGGATGCAGCCGGTCTGCCCCATAACATCTTTACGGAAAACGCCCTGGCCCTGATCATACGAAGCAGCGACGGACTTTTAAGGCATGCCCGGAATATCTGCATGTCCTGCCTTGTCGAAGCCATCCGAGCCCAAAAACGAACCATAAACATCGCCGTGGTCAACCGGGTCCTGATCCAGCCCCATTTCAGGATTGAGTCGGACCTTGAACATTTTCTCTGACATCACAGTTACCCGGTGAAACGGAGAAGGGCAATGCTGGGGAGCAACCCTTCAAGGGATAGCCGGGCGTGGGAAACATTGAATCATCGTGCTCCTGGGGAAGCGGAATCAAATCCGCTTCCCCACTTTTTCTTTTTTGGCGGCATCGTCTGAACGAAAAAACCATAAAACAGGAGGATTTACACATGGAACAAAAATACAAGGAAGAAGTCCAGATTGCCTTTACCATCTGGGAACTCCTCGGCCAACTCGACGCGCTCATCAGAGACCGCTACTTCGAGGATTTTACCGAAATCATCTACAATCTTGAAAAGGACGTGAACACTCAATTG
>JAHIRD010000119.1 GCA_018818835.1 Pseudomonadota bacterium | reverse complement strand
TTTTGAACCGGAACAATCTCCTCAATCTTAAAACTTGTTCGATCTTGCTCTTTTGATCGCCCTTTAGATGACGAGAAGGGGGCCTCATTTGCACTCAAAGGCGAATCAATCGCTGTAAACGCTGTTCACCGGGAATTGCTGATCGGTTCACTCTTTAGTGATATACTGCTATTTACATTAAATTTATAGTAATTCCAAATAGTTTATTTGTTTTTTCGATGGCTTATATCTGTCGATTAATTTTATTTATGAGCGCATTATTTGCCTATCCCCGATTTTCTTTTTTTGCTGGAAGTTAAAGCCATAATGTAATAAATTACTAAAATTATTTTCTTTTCTTCGTGCTCTTCGTGTCCTTCAGTGAGCGCAGCAAACGGGTGGTTTAAAAAATAAAAAACAATTTTACCATGAAGAGCACGAAGTTCATGAAGAAAAGAAAACATCTCTACCCTAAACTTCATGTCCTTCATGGTGAATAAAAAAAATTAAGTTTTCAGGCTTTGCCTGGAAACGAAATAAAAAAACGGTTTAACCACTAAGACACGAAGAGAACGAAGAAAAACATGCCTCCGGCGTCAAGCTTTTAAAAAGCTGGGCCGGTCTTCGCCCTGGCTTCGCCCCGACACGCAAATGGGTTGGGTCCTTTCTCGTCCCAGGCCAGAGTTTGAGCGCGAGTATGTTGGGGTGATGTTTATTAATTTTTCTCACAGAGGCACAAAGATCACAAAGAAAAACTTTTATTCCCAAGCTTTTTGCTCTTCTCCGTGTTCTTTGTGCCTCCGTGAGAGACCTGTTTTTGCTTGTGGCTTTGCCCCGTAATGCTCTTCATGTCCTCCAGTGAGCCCCGCGAACGGGTGGTTAGTTAATCCCAGATATGTGACAAAATTCGTTCCAAAACAATTTATATATGGGTTTTTATTCATCGTGTCAGGACCCCGATTTCCGTCCGGGAAGAATCAATTCCGCGCAGGCACCCCCTTTCGGAAGGTTATTCAGCCGGATTGTACCTTTGTGCAGTGTTGCAATCTCCTTAACGAAATTCAGGCCCAGGCCTGTGCTTTTTTTACCGCTGTCCGGCCGTTGGAGAGAAAAAAACTTATCAAACAGTTTTTCAGTGGCATATTCAGGAAAACCAGGCCCCTGATCCGTGAGTTTCAAGGACAGACGATTATCAGAAAGGCTTGTTTTAATTGTGATGGTGCCTTCTTTGGGACTGAAGTCCACGCTGTTCTGGATCAGATTGGACAGGGCCTGCTTTAATAAATAGGCATCACCATTCATGAGGATATGGGTATCGATATCCCTGATAAGGGAGAGCTTTTTACTTTCAAGAACCGGCCGCATCTGATCAAGGACCTGGTTGACAATATCAGAAAAAGTAAGGGTCGCTGACCGGTTCAGGGAGGTCATGTTTTCGATGGAAGACAGCTGAAGCATCCGATCCACTAATTTCTTGATTCTCTCTGATTCGCTCCGGATATTGTCAAGGAACCGGGTCCGTTGTTCCTGGGGCATGTCTTCTTCAAGTAGTTCAGCGGCCCCCTTGATTGCAGACAACGGACTCTTGATTTCATGGGTCAGGGTCTGGACATAGTGCTCAACATACTTTCTGTTTTCAAGGGCCAGCCTCATGTTTTCAAAGGCCCTGCCCATATCCCCGATTTCACTGGAGTCAAGCACAGGAAGATCGGCTTTGTTACCGGCTCTGATATCGTTGGCATACCGTGTGAGGCGTTTGATGGGCTGGGTGATAAAGGAGATGGCAAGGACAGACAAAATGAGAATGAAACTGAGTGAAATGATGATTTTCAGTTTGATTTTTCGTTTGGCCATGGCCAGAAAGCTGTTCATGTTTGTTGTGGGTTTTGCCACGGTCAGAACACCTTTTATCTGCTTATCAACCATAATAGGTGCTGCCACATAGAGGACCGATGATGATTGTTCCCGGTAATCTTCACGGGATGACCGGGCGCCGTAAGTTCCATTCAGGGTCATGTATACATCCCGCCAGCTGGAATAGTCCTCACCGGGTTTTGCTTTTCCTGTGGAGTCGAACAGGATATGACCGGTTTCATCGGTGATATAGACCCTGAGGTCCACATCGGTTTTCTCAAGATTGTAAATCTTTGATTTGAAAAGCTGATGGTAGGCATGGTCAAACACCGTGTGCAGGTTCTCGGGGGAGAACTTTCCGGTTTGCATATCTTCAGAAACAAATGAGGCCAGTATGCGGGACTGGTCAACCAGAGTTTCTTCCACCCCTTCGAGGTACCTGATCCGAATGTTTTCAAGCATGCCGTAGGTTAAATAATAGAATCCGGCGCTTGTAATAAGAAAAATGGCAAAAAGAATTTTAACGGCAAGTTTCATAGATCCTCTTTGAGGGAATAGCCCAGTCCCCGATGTGTCTGGATCGGATCAATGTCCGGTTTGATTTTTTTCAGTTTCCCGCGGATATTCTTGATATGGGCGTCAACGGTCCGGTCCATACTCATATCCGGGTCATCCCAGGCCATGTCCATCAAGGTGTCCCTGGAGAAAATCTGTCCGGGCCGCTTGATAAAGATTTCAAGGAGATGAAATTCATATTTGGAAAGATCCAGAGCGGATGAAAAATAGGTGATTTTGTGTTTCAGGTCATCAATCTGAAAAGCAGGGCAGGGAGTGATCGAATCATTCCCATGTGATAAAGCCGATGTCCGTCGTAAAACAGCCTTGACCCGGGCGGTCAGCTCTCTGGGGCTAAAGGGTTTGACCATGTAATCGTCGGCTCCGATTTCAAGACCCACGACTTTGTCAATTTCTTCGGCACGGGCTGTGAGGAATATGACAGGGATCTGTGTTTTTTTTCGTATCTCCTTGCAAAGCTCCATGCCGTTGATGTCCGGCAAACCCACATCAAGGATGACCAGGGACACGGGCTCATTTTCGATATAGGAAAGAACCTGACCACCGTTTGCCTGCCAGCTTGTGTCAAAGCCTTCGGTGGATAGGGCATAACGGATGGTGTCTGCAATGGCCGGTTCATCTTCAACAATCAGAATCAAGGGTTTCATTGTTATTCCTGTTTCGAAGTTATGGGGGCACGGTATGCGCCGAGTGCCCCTTTTTTTATGCCACAGTTGTTTGTCATATTCATAATCAATCATGAATTATTAAAGGATTCTGGCCCGAAGATCAACAGGGGATCGTGATTCCGTTTTCCGAAAAAACCATCTTCGGGAAAATCAATACCAGGAAAAGAATCAGCAGTTTTTTCACAGGACCTCCTTGTTCTCAAAATAATTTAAATAATGAATTCCCTAATGTGGATGAACTCGTAAAAAGTCGACGGATGGCTATGGAAAAAGGCCCATAGGCAAGGCATAGTTTTTGGCAGGGCGTGAAGGCATACTTGATACGTATGTCGAACGTCCGGCTAAACACTATAACGCCGCATATGGGACTTTTTACGACGCCATCAATGTTTTGTTCATGATGAGAATAGGTGAGAATCGTGAAATAAATATGAAGCGAAATTGAATTTTAGATGAAAAGAAGATGCCTGTATCAGATTGAATGATGGATGGTTATCCGGGGATACATTGGAGGTGGCAAAATGAAGGATTTACCTTGCCTGACGTTTGGTTTTCAGGGCTTATTTGGCGGTAGCTTTCTCTTTTCTCTCATGGTGTCCAACTCAATTTTGTAGATGGCAACGATGCGTTCGAGTTTTTGGAACTGATCGTTTAAAAAGGTTTCGCAAATATGAAGAATGCCCCAGCGCTGAAAATCCTCTCGGACAGAATAGGGAGAATCCTGGGTCGCTTCCGTCAGATTACCCATGTAGTGGCCGATGGATTTCAATACCCTGTGGATATCTTTGATGGAATCACACAGGTCAAGCACCTCGGTATCTGAAAACACAGGCGTCTTATTATGTATGTTTTGTTTCATGTCATTTCCCCGAAAAAATGGTCTATCTATTCATAACGCGAATGTACTTAGCTCGGCTTAGCCGCAGGCAAGCAAACGTTATGGGACGTATACGACCTATGGGACTAATATGTCTTTAAGACCACCCGGAACAGGAGCAGGCCTTTTCTCTTGTCCCGGATGGCATGGTTCGTAGGACCATTGCGCGCCATGTTCCTACGATTTGGGCCCCGAAGACTGCTCAACCCGTCTTGAGACACGCACCTTGACCGGCCGGAGTGTTTTCCCGAAAAGGAAAATAAACTCATCCGTCCGGTCTACCGATTCATTTAACTGATTCGATGGTGCTGTTTTCAAGGCCCGTAAATCATCCTCATGTACGGCATATTCACCTGCATCATTGCTTTCTTCCGGACAATCGTGTGGGTTTTGGGGTAACATGAAACCCTGTAACAGGGAAAATACGACTTGAAAAGGATGGGGGAGTATTGTAGAAATAATATCAGCCATTTTGACCTCCGCTTAGGTTGAATTGGTCAGGCCTGGCTGGATGTTGGCGCATCCTTCCGGGCCGACTCGAAAAAAACATCATATATGTGTTACTTCTGTAGTTAATTAATTCTTTTGTATAAGTCAATACTTTTCTGCTAAAAAAGGCTGAACATGCGAATTTCCGGAGGATTTCTGACCACGGCGATGGCGGTGATGCCACACAGAGATGTGGATCAAGCCCTTGCCCTTGCCCTGACCATGGACGTACCCTTCTGGCCCCAGCTCCCAAACCTCAGCTACCATGAGGATATGTATGTGCCGACTGGGGTTGAGAATTTCGGCAAGGAAACCTTGAACACCCTGGTGGCTCAACTTGAAGATATCTGGTCGATTCTTTGCAAAAAAGGTCTGGATATGGACCGAATTATCGATCGGAGCATGGTGTCACCGGCAACCTGCTGTCTGGTCAATCCCGATGGGGGAGCCACGGTGGAAAAAGCCTTTGCCTTGATCAATGCTTTGTCGGATTCTCTGAAGGAAAAGTACAAGGTGGGATAGGGTTTTATAAATAAGGCTGTATCATAAATCATTCGGTTCAAAATTTATCATGACTTCTTTGTAACCTTTTTAGCATCTGTTTTGTCTATCATGCATGGAACGTCGTTTTCATCCCATGGGATGAGGCAAGAAAAATTATAAGTTTATTTACGAAGGAGGAATGATGGACAAAAAAATCAAAACACTGGTTTCCCTTGGTGCTGCTGTGGCGGCAAATTGTATCCCCTGCTTTGAACACTACTATCAGCTGGCCGGGAAGGAAGGGATCACGGATGAGGACGTGTGTGAGGTTGTCAAGATTGCTGAAAAAGTTAAACATGGCGCTGCCGTGGCGACAAAGCAATGCATCTGTGATATTATGAAAGGGAATGAATCACCTGTTCGATGTGCAACGGCTTGTTGCGGATAATATGTTTAATAAACGATGCAGGCAGACTTCTGCCTGCATCGGTTTTGCCAGGAAATGTTATGGATCTTCTGAAAATACATGATGAGTACTATGAGCGGGTGAGACGGTTTATTCTATCTGTTGTTAAAGATACCTGGGGTGCAGATGACCTTACTCAGGAAACGTTTATTCGGATAAGTAAACATATTAATGCCTTGCATGACCCTTCCAGGCTGTCACCCTGGATTTTCCGGATTGCCTGGAATCTGTGCATGGACTATCATAAAAACAAACGCTCTCCGGAAATGAACAATCAGGAATCTCTCCTGGAAATAACAGGTGGCATCAGGATCCTTGATAGCCTCGAACAGCATGAGATGGGCGCCTGCGTTCAGGAAAAAATCAGGGCATTGCCAGAAAACCTCCGTGTATCCCTGATTCTGTTTGATGTTGAGGGCCTGTCACACTCAGAAATTGCAGAAATCCTTGATATTAGTATTGAAAATTCCAAAGTCAGACTTCACAGGGCCAGGACGGAGCTTAAAGTCATTCTGGAAAACGAATGCCGGTTTGAACGGAATAAACGAGATGTTTTTGTCTGCCTGCCTGTGGAAGACCCTTTATGATAGGGAATGTTAAAGGTCATTCTGTTTGATTTTTTTGTTCATATTCACGTGTATTTTTTCTATCTCGTCCCCAGGCTTCAGCATTGGGATGCATTCGTAAAAAGTATAAAGATGGGACTTTTTACGACGCCATCAACTTCCAATGCTGAGGGACTCTTAAAAAAGTCGAAGGATGGCTATGGAAAAAGGTCCATAGGCAAGGCATCGTGTTTGGCCGGGCGTGAAGGTATACATGAACGTATGTCGAACGTCCGGCCAAACACTATAACGCCGCATATGGGACTTTTTACGACGCCATCAAAACAGTCTCAGTTGCTTTCGATAGGCCTTGATCACCACTTTGGGATCGCTGGTGATCACCAGGTTTTCCATGGCCCAGGCCGGGGCGCGGTTGCTGTGGACCATGGACAGGATCTGGGATTCTATGCCGTTCCAGTAACCAGATTCTTCGGTGTCAAAAAGGATCAGCGGCACTCTCTCCATGATGGATAATTTCATATTGCATAGAGTAATGCCCAGCTCTTCCAATGTCCCTAATCCGCCGACATTGAAAATGGGAAAGGATGTGACTTCGAACCATTTCTGACGGCTATGGCGGCAGGATGCCTGGAAGATCTGGCAGAAATCCACATCGGATATCAGGGGCTGGTCCGTGATTTCAAGATAATTGGCACCGGACAGGATGTTGTGCTCCCGAGCAAGAACATTGGCCATTTCCATGACCCCGCTGCCGCCACCAGTGACAAATCCGATATTTTTCCCCCAGAAACCGATCAACTCTTTGATCAGATCCCTCAGCCGGGTGTTTCCCTTTTCGGATAATATTTTATTGGAGCCGTAAAATGCGAAGAGCATGGATTTATGAAAATCCAGCATTTTTTCCGGGATGACAAAATAACCCATGCCGTCACGTTCCGTGTAGATCATCAGGCGCTTGGTCAGGGAAGAAATCCAGTAGACATTGAGACCCAGGGCAAAATATTCCTGGAGCCGGTGGTGGTCTTGCTGGGATAAAAACGGACCATGCTCAAAGGAGGGTTCAAAAAAATATAAGGAATCGATGTGGCCTTTGTAGACCGAGTCGATGATCTCGTAATGTTCCTGGATGTTGGGGAAAAATTTAAGAACAAGGGGTTCGGGTCCCTGGCCTTTGTCATATGGGATTTTTGAAATGGCATATCGATGGGGGCAAAGGCTGTCCGGCCTGAAATTGCGCCTGTCTGTGGCGCAGACGCTGATGGTGTTTTTGCAGAGTGTTTCAGGGCCATTGATATACAGGTTCAGGCTTTGGATATCCCTTGTTTTAACAGGGAAAAGTGCTGCCGGTTTGTTGAGGAAATAACAGTTGGAGGGTTCCATTCTGTCAAAACTCTGCTCAAGGGTTCGCAAATCGCCATAGGTGTGGGGCTTGGCATGGCTGCCATTGGGTGAATCAACGGTCTGGTCATGATCAATGCGGGCAGCCCTGTAAATTTTTGCCGGAATCATGGGGTTTACGATGGGCTGGTCGCTGCGGTTGATAATCTCTAGATAGATGTTTATCCCCCGGGTTCGGATGGGGTCAAGTATGGTCGCAGGGAGATGGTACCCGAGTTCACCAAACCGGCTCATATCGTTTTGAAGCACCACATAATGATCGTTCAAGTACATGGAACAGGTGGTGATGATCCCCTGGCCCGGGGGGATGACTATCTGCTGAACTTCTTCCCGATTCTGGAAGAGTCTGAGAAGTTCTTTGCCGTCCTTTCTGAGCAGAATTCTGCCCAGGGCGTCTTTGTCAAGGGGCTTGTCCAGGGTGTAAATGACATGATGGGGAGCAATCAAAATGTCACCCGAGCTGGATATGGAGGTGGATGCCGGGAGTTTCATCTCGGATTTGTTAACCGCTTCCAGAACCTCCTGGGAGCTTAAGAGGGTGGCTGGGTCACAGAACGCCAAACGGCCGATTTTAAGGCCCCGTGCAAAAAAAGGCCTTAATTGATCAAAGGCCGGATAACCGGTGATCACTGAGGATGCATGCATTTGGACAACCACCTGGTCATGGTTGAAATGACCCTCTTCCAAGGGCTCATTGCTGATCATAACACCTAATCGGGCGATTCGTGAACGTTCACTGAAGATCAGGTGTTCGGGATGGGATCGGAATTGTTCGACCAAATGTTTAGGGATGGTGAACGTGGCTGTGAAGGTCATTTTTTGTTCATCAGCGTCAATGATGTCGGTGATCAATCCGTCATCAGAATGGAAGAAACCGCGAAACAGTGGATTGGCTTTCATGTATAACATCCCTTCATGAGTAGTGTTCGAGCAAGGAACGAAAACAAGATGGCGTTGTATCTGACGTTTTTTCTTTAGCCATCGGCATACTTTTTTACGAGTTCATCAAACAAAGATGAAAGACGTAGGATTATATCATACCTGGCCATTGTATAAACAATTTTTATGAAATACGTGAGAGAGAATCATTTACCTGACTCAGCGCTCATTTTATGTCACGTATTTAAATTGAGTTGCAATATTATGTCTTTTTTATTACTTTAAAAGATGTCTTTTCCAGGGTCTTCTATTATAAACATGCCCTCCATTGCTATGTACTGACATAGATTCTTGATTTGAAGATCAAACGAACGTGTGCCGTTGGAATTGATGGCATAGACCCAACATGGGTAACGTGTTCGCCACGAATACTTTTTTAATTTATCAGATCCGTTGATGAATACCTTGCACGGGAAATCCGGGCGACCTTCTGTTCCCTGTGGCACAGTGGGTTTGATATATAATCACATCGGGATATACATTTGTTATGATGGGCACACCAAAAAAAATTAACCGGGCGAAAATTTTTTTCTTCCATTTATTTTTACCCGTAAGCCTTTTGATTACAGTGATAACTTATTTGGTTTATTCCCATGAAGTGAAAATGGATTGCATTCTGACTGAAACACTTGAAGCTCAATCAATTTCTTTAAATGAGAACGTTATTTTAAGTGAATTTGAATCTGTGGTGTCGGATCTTGAAGTCCTTGCAAACAATCCCCATTTAAAAGAAATAAACGATCATGATGGTATCTTAGACAAAAAAAAGGCTTCACAAGAGTTTGTTTTAATCAGCCGGGCTAAAGGGATGTACGATCAGATCCGTTTTCTGGATGTCCAGGGTATGGAAATTATCCGGGTGAACCATGGGCCGCAAGGGGCCTACATAGTGCCTGATTTTGAGCTACAAACGAAAAAGAAGAGATACTACTTCAACGATATATTTGATCTGGGGCCGGGGGAAATCTTTGTATCGCCCCTGGATTTGAACATCGAAAAGGGTCTCATCGAAAAACCCCTGAAACCCATGATCCGATTTGGCACACCTGTTTTTAATGGGGAAGGTAAAAAAACAGGTGTAGTGATTCTCAACTATTTTGGGAAACGTCTGTTGGATAAACTCAAGGGGCTGAATCATAATTTTTTTGGAGAGAATCTGCTGGTCAACCCTGAAGGCTATTTTTTAAAAGGGAAAATGTCAGGCGATGAATGGGGCTTTATGTTGCCGGATAGAAAAGATAAACGCTTTGATATCATACACCCTGAAGCCTGGGCAACCATTGTCAAGAATGACTCGGGCCAGTTTTATAAGAAGGGCTATCTGTTTACATTTAAAAACGTTTACCCTGTATCTTCATCCTGCAAATCCAGTAATGGCTCAACCATAGCCTATGAACCCAGCACGAGTCATTTTCCCGGGAGCGTTTATCATTGGAAAATTATTTCCAGAGTCTCTCCGGATTTTTTTCATAAAAATCAGAGGGGGATCCTTTTTAATTTACTTTGTCTTTTCATTCCTGTCATGTTTATTGTTGCTATTGGGTCCTGGTTTCTTTCCATTCATAAGATCAAACGGTTCCATGCGGAACAGGCTCTATTCCGAGCCAAGGCAGACCTTGAAATCAAGGTGGAACAGCGCACAGAAGATTTGAAGCATCTGAACAGTGATCTAAGCCAAAATATCAAGGAATTGAATCAGGCCAAGGACGTCCTCCAGGCGAGTGATCGCTATTACCGGTCTCTGATCGATCATATACAGGAAGACATTGTGGTTATTTCTCCCGACTATGTCATAACCGATGTCAATGAGACCTTTCTCCACAGGAGTCGTCTTGAGCGGGACCATGTTGTTGGACGCCATTGCTATGAGGTGTGTCATCATAATAAAAAACCGTGTGTCATGGGAAATGTTCCTTGTCCAATTTTTAAAGTTTTTGAGACCGGAATGCCGGAAAAATCCACGCATCACCACGGGACATCCAAGGGGGAAGTCAACTGGGCGGAGATTGTTTTTTCACCCCTAAGGGACGACGAGGGCCGAGTTACCCATGTTATTGAAGTTTTGAGGGATATCACGGAAGAAAGAAAATTGGAAAATCAACTCAGGCAGTCCCAGAAGATGGAGGCCATTGGGCGGCTTTCAGGTGGTATCGCTCATGATTTCAACAATATACTATTCCCAATTATGGGCTATACCGAGATGGCCATGGATGACATTGACTCTGAAAAGAACGATTTGAAACATTACCTTAGGGAAATATTAAACGGAGTTTTACGTGCCCGTGATCTGGTGACCCAGATACTGGCATTCAGTTACCAGACCGAACAAGAATTAAGACCTTTAAAAATCCATATTGTGGTCAAAGAAGCTCTGAAACTTCTTAAAGCATCAATCCCGTCCACCATTCAAATAGTGACCGATATTGACCCCGATTGCGGGTCTGTTCTGTGTGATGCCACGCAGATTCATCAGGTGGTTATGAATCTGTGCACCAATGCCTACCATGCCATGGATGGTGATCCTGGTGTGATTCATGTGAACGTAAGTCGTTCACACATGTCTGATGAAGAAACAATGGACACGGATAATGGGCCGGGTGATTATGTTGTTTTACAGGTCAGCGATACAGGTAAAAGCATTGACAAAGAATTTATGGATCGAATTTTTGAGCCCTATTTCACAACCAAAGAAAAAGGCGAGGGAACAGGGCTTGGGCTATCTGTGGTTCATGGTATCGTCAAATCCTGTGGAGGGAAAATCACCGTATCCAGTAAAAAAGGCGATGGCACGACGTTTAAAATATTTTTACCCAGAGTCGATGACCAGAGTGTGTCTGCTGAGATTGCCATTCCCGGGGACGTACTCCGAAGCAGTCATGGTGAACATCTCATGCTGGTGGATGATGATCCGACCATTCTTGCCATGGAAAAAAAGATGCTTCTCCGCCTTGGGTATCAAGTGAGCGACTTTTCAGAAAGCCTAAAAGCACTTGAAGCTTTCAAGGCAGATCCTCACAAGTATCACTTGATTATTACGGATTTCACCATGCCCAATGTCACAGGGGAAACATTGGCCCGTCAGGTGATGGACATCAGAAGCGATGCGCTTTTGATTCTCCTCACGGGATTCAGCGGAAAGATTAACTCTGAAAATGCCAGAAAAATTGGAATCAAGGCATATATCATGAAACCGGTAGTTTTACATGAACTTGCTCTAACCGTTCGCAGAGTGCTCGACGGCAAAGAGATCAGTATGGGGTTTGTTGATCACGTTATTCATAAAAAAAAGAGTTAAAGCCTAAGTCTCCCATGGGTCCTATTGGCTTTATGAACAACCATCATTGATGGCGTCGTAAAAAAGCTTCAGGCAAAAATCCATCAGCATGTGATTGTTTCAACGATGTCAGGGCGTGTCGCACAGGATGTCTTCGGCCCAGGAGGGAAGGGGGTCGACCAGGATACGTTTTCTACCCAGGCGAACCATGGCCACCTGCCTGAAGGGATTTTCCCGGGAGGAATTGTCCAGGAGCCAGGCTGAATCCACCAGGGGGAGAGCGGCGATGATGTTTTTCATGGTCCGGGGGATGCGAGAGCGAATTTTGTCAGCGGGCACGTCATGGCCCCCTTCGGTGACCCGTTGCGTCACCCTGGCTTCATTCAAGTCCGGATGCTCAAGGTGGATGTAGACCAGGATGACTTCGTAGGCCAGGGCTTTGGCCTTGGCAATAAAATCGATTTTGGATACATGGGAGAATACGGTCTCAAAACAAAAAGACAAACCCTGGTCCAGCAGGCTCGACCTCAGGCGTTCGGCCATGCGAGCCGCTTTGTAGCTGGCGTCTTTGGGGCTGTCAGGAACCATGTCTCGGGCGATCAGGTCTGCATTGATGAATTTGATACCGCGGGGTAAAAGAAAAAGGCGATAAAATGTGGACTTTCCCGACCCATTCCCCCCGGCCAGCAGCCAGAGCTGCTTATTGTCGCTCATTTATAGACCGTGAATTTACCATTTTGAAAACGCCCGGTGTCCCGTTTCCCACTGGCATTGTTCACTCTGTCCAGTAAACCCGGATGGCCCAGGCTGGCTTCATAATAGATGGGGGCGGAGCTGACCTTTTCTGAAAGACTGCCGCTGGTCCTGCTTATTTCGAGGCTATTGAACACATCGTCCGGATCAACCGTCGACGATACCAGGTTTTCCAGTTCAATCCGCTTCAGTCCCTGGGTGATGGCAATCACATCATCCATTCCGATGACATGCTCCACAGCTTTACCCAGTTCCGCCCAGAACTCAATCTGTTTGGGGATGGAACGTTTTTGAACCGCAGCCTCCCTTTCCGCCGCTGCAATCAGTGCCGAATCCAATCTCATGGGACTTGCCATAACCACCTCCCGGTAAAAGTATTATCGTGCTACAAATGTAGCAAAATACTACAAAGCTGTCAAGGGTGTTTTTAATGCCGGGGCAGTTGTTTATTATACATGCCTTAATGCCAGCGAATGGTAATGATGCCTTATTCAAGTGTCGAGATAAAATGATTTAAAACCGTGTCATCCTTTGCTGTAAATCGAATATTGACATAACAATTCAAGGGCCCTTTTGCATGGAAAAGAGTGATCTCATGTGAATACTCGGTCTGTTTAACCAAAGAATCCTTGATGAATTTCACATAGGCCATAAATCTGTCATCAGAGTATATTTTGATTTTTTTTACATTATCAAATTCTCTGCCTTTGTCATGGATGATTAATTTATCACCCATGGTTTGAGCTGTATCCGGGGTAAGGGTAAACAGTTTGTGAAAAAGGTCCTGGGGGGTTTTATAAGCCGAGCAATAATCTTTCTGCTCTATACGTTTTTTATCGGAACAAACAAAGGAATCATTCCCCCTGTGTCAGGATAGTTGTCACCTTCTCTGAAAAGAGAAAGTAGTTCACCCCTGTCCGCAGGCGGTCTGGAGCCCGGTTAACTCAGGACCGTCTGGGGACGGGGGTGAACGGCGAAAATGTGCTGCAATCAACCCACA
>JAHIRD010000118.1 GCA_018818835.1 Pseudomonadota bacterium | reverse complement strand
CGCTACCCGGTGGATGGCCTTCCTTCCGGGACGGGATTCTCACCCGCTCGATTACACGACCTTGCCCGGCCGCACAATTGGCCTGTCCCCGGTTTTGGTCCCCGATTTTGTCCTCTGTTCCGAATTTTGCGAGTTTCCCGATGTTTTGGACCATGCAGTAGAGTTTCCATTGAATGTCCACCTTTTTTTGCTCACCAGCCACCATTACGCTTTAACCTTTAAAGTTTGCCTTTTCCCAAATTGGATGCTTTTATATTATATAAGGAGTCGGCCAGATTGGTGGGCACAGCCCACCCTAATATAAGTTACTGGATTTATGAGGCTTTCGCTATTCGAAATGATTGGGGGCTTTTAAAAAACCTGTTTGGCAACCTTTTTAAAAGAGCCTGCCCCAGCGAAGGCTGGGGTTGGCCCCCGGCAGGGCCGCCGGAGGCATGTTCTGTCTGTCTTCGTGCCCTTCGTGTCCTTCAGAGAGCGCAGCGAACGGGTGGTAAAAAAGAAATTTTGGCCTTACAAAAATATTAGAGACGTGTTTTTACGCAAGAATAACAACTTATCAAAACTCTTCGAGGAGCCTGCCTTTCTCAAGAATGTCTTCAAGTTCTCGGTACGCCAGCAAATCCGAGGCCATGAGTTTTTCAAGACTTACACACACGGCATCATCATGCCCCAGCATATCCCTGGCCTTGTCAAGAAGAGCCTTGGATTCGACAATATGGGCCTCAAGCTCACCGATTAATTGTTTTCTCAATTCGTGCTTATGGCGTTCCGACCGGATAATGGCGTCCAGACGCTGGATGGAGTGTTCGACCAGGGCATCCCTGGGTGTATCAAAAGTTTTGGATATCTGTTCAAGGGCAATAAGGGTTCGGCGACTCAGCACAAAGGTCTTCTGAACCCTTGGCAGTTCAATGACTTTAAGGGATGAAAAATTTCTTGCAATCGTATGTAGGGCTTTGGAATCCTCTATTAAATGGTCGAACAAGGATTTTTTTTTGATTCCCAGATGGCCGGCCACAAGACTGATGGCATCAATGGCCCGCTCGGACAAACGGAATGTCGCACGGACCGATTGTTTGCCCAGAAGGTCTGAAAACGATGCCTCGGGGATGGCATACCTCTCGTCATTATTTGATTGATCATTGTCGCCCATAAACCACCTCCTTGACGATTCGGGTGTTGCCGTCGCATTACTTTTTAAGCTAAAAAATATTTTAGTAATGCAGATAAAAAATCATATGATAATTATTGACAGTTTAAATATAGTGACTAATTTATTTTCAAACAAGACATAATGCAATGAAAAAATAAATAAACACATAACACAGGAGGACATAACGATGACACTTGTAAGATGGAACCCATTACGAGAAGTACCCGTACTCCAGAACAGAATTAACCGGTTATTTGATGATTTCTTTCCGGAAAGATCACTGGGTGAGTTTATGGGTCAAAGCGGAACATGGAATCCGGTGGTCGATATTTTCGATACTGAAAATGCCACCGTCATCAAAGCTGATCTACCGGGCCTTAAAAAGGAGGATATCACCATCAATGTGGAAGGAAACACCCTTTCACTTTCCGGAGAAAGAAGCCAGGATGAAGAGGTTAAAAAGGAAAAAGTTTACCGGAGGGAAAGGATTTATGGGATGTTCAAACGAGAATTTACCATGCCCTCAACCGTGGATCACGAAAAAATCAAGGCTGAATTCAAGGATGGTGTTCTGAGGATTGAAATCCCCAAACCCGAAGAAAAAAAGCCTAAGAGTATCGCAGTTCACTGATCACAGGCAGTGTGTGATGCCTCTTTGAAATCCCGGCCCTAAAACAAGGCGGCCGGCCCCTTTATATGGGACCGGCCGCCTGTTTTCTGTGTGTCATTCAACGATTCACGAGGGATTAAAACCGAATATCAAACTCTGAAAACTCCCCTGTAAATGTTTCCCAAGACACCTTAACCTCTTTGACCACCGCCATTTTCGGGCCTTTTTCACACCAGGTCAGAAGGGCATCCACCTGTTCTTTATCCCCTTCGAAAACAGCTTCCACACTACCATCCGCCCTGTTTCTCACCCATCCGTTCACCTGGTGTTCACAGGCAGCTGATTTGGTTTTGTACCTGAAAGCCACGCCTTGAACCCACCCCCTGATGTTCACTCGGGCTCTAACCTTGTCAGACATGTCCCCTCTCCTTATCAAGGATTGCATTTGTCATGCGGCTGGCGCAGACCAGCCGATCTTCCTCGTCCAGTATCCGAATATCCCAGATATGACTTGACCGTCCAAGATGAACCGGCGTGCAGGTTCCCGTGACCAGACCTTGCTTGACACTTCGTATATGGTTGGCGTTGATTTCAAGGCCCACCACATTATACTTGTCCGGATCAATGCAAAGATAGGATGCGGTGCTCCCCAGGGATTCGGCAAGGACGCAGGATGCCCCGCCGTGAAGAAGCCCTAAGGGCTGTTGTGTCCTGTGATCTACCGGCATATTGGCGGTCAAGGAATCAGGCGACATACCCATGATCCGAATACCAAGATGCTTCAACATATTCACTTCAATAAAACTCATCAACTGCTCAAAGCTCACCGTGTCATACAATGGGAACCAAATCCTGCCCATCAAAACCTCCTAACTTCATTTTTCAAAACCTTTACACTTGACATGAAAGTGAGTTTTAAGACATATCTGGCCTCAAATCAATAACTGTTTTCGTTCATCAGACACAAAACGAAACAATAATGGACACGATTCCCTACCGAACGGTCAGAGAATCTAAAGGTGCATTCAATCAGTTATAACCAGTACATGAAGTACAATAACAAGGGAAATCACCATGGGAAAAGATAACATTTATTCAGAAAAGCACAACACGATCCTTCCCTTTGAGTTCAACAAAAAGGTGGTGGACGTGTTTGATGACATGATCCACAGGTCGGTCCCCCTGTACCATGAAACCATCCTCCGGCAGTCCCAGCTGGCAGAACAATTTTACCAGCCGGGAACCACCCTGTATGACCTGGGGTGTTCCAATGGGAATTTCGGTTTGAAATTTCTCGACACCATGGGGAAAAAACCATTTCACATGATCGCCGTGGATAATTCTCGTCCCATGTTGGACACCTACGCGGTACGACTTGAAAACAGACCCATGGGAGAGCATATTCATCTGACCCTGGCCAACATCCAGGAGGTCCCCCTTAAAAACGCATCAGTGGTGATTATCAATCTGACCCTCCAGTTTCTTCCTGTCCATGAACGTGACGGGCTGATTAAATCGGTCTTTGAATCCCTCAGTCCTTCGGGGGTCCTTCTGATCACGGAAAAAACAAGACATGAAAACATAGAGATGACCGAACTTTTCCAGAATTATTATTACCGTTTTAAAATGGAAAACGGCTACTCCAATCTGGAAATCAGTCAAAAACGTGATGCCCTTGAAACCGTACTGATTCCCGAAAGCGTCAAAGCCCATCTGTCACGCTTTTCCCGGGCAGGTTTTACAACCATGGATGTCTGGCAGAAATGGTTCAATTTCACATCATTTATCTGCATAAAACACTAAAGACGACTATTTAATATGGAACGATTTTACGATCACCTTCACCGACTTAAACTGGACCACTGCCGCAATGACCTTGAAGCGCTGATCCATTCCCTGAAAAACCGATTGGACCTTGATTTCGGAAATGAAAAAAAATGGCGGGATCTTTATCAGAGCCTGCCGGATATCGCGCCGTCCGACCTTGATTTTTCAGGAGACTGGATTCGCATCGGCTGCAGCTCAGATGCCCATGCCCCGGAAATTGGTGCCCTTCTTCAGACCCTCAAGGCCATGAACCCCTGGCGCAAAGGCCCCTTTAATGTGTTCGGCATCACCGTGGATTCGGAATGGGCCTCCTATATCAAGTGGAACCGACTCAAAGACGCCATCGCCCCCCTTGAAGGGCGGCGCATCCTGGATATTGGATGCAGTTCCGGTTATTACATGTTCAAAATGCTGGACCATCACCCTGAAATGATTCTGGGCATAGACCCCCAGTTGCTCTTTTATTATCAGTTCAAAGCCCTTCAGAAATATATCCGGTCAGACAAATTGTACTATCTTCCAGCCAAGCTTGAAGAACTTCCTCCCTTTGGCAGATATTTTGACACGGTATTTTTCATGGGGATTATCTATCACCGAAAATCACCTGTGGACAGCCTGAACGAGATTCGGGAAAGCATGAAAACCGGCGGAGAACTGGTTCTTGAAACCCTGATCATCGAAGACGAGTCGCCCCATGCCCTTTTCCCCGTGGACCGGTACGCCAAAATGAGAAACGTCTTTTTTATCCCCTCGGTGCCCTGTCTTGAGGCCTGGCTGAAACGGTCAGGGTTTGACAACATCCACTGTCTGGATATTTCAAAAACAAGCCTTCTGGAGCAGAGAAAAACCGAGTGGATCAACACCGAATCCCTGGATGATTTTCTTGATCCCCGGGACCCGTCCAAAACCGTGGAAGGCTATCCCGCACCGGTCAGGGCAATCATCACTGCCCGGGCCACGTAATAAGGCTGTACAAAGAGAGCTTTTTGTATTAGGTTTTTCACTTTAAAAAAACCAAGGAATTCATTATGGAGCCTGAAAAAGTCGAACACAGTCTGGAAACCATTTGCAAAAGCCTTGCTGAATACGCCGTGGAGCGTGATGACATCAATGACCTGGTCCAGAGCCTGCCAACAGACATGAACATCAACACCGTCACGCTCTCATATGAACTCCAGTTGCTCAAGATCATCTCTGTGGGATGGAGTTTCTCGGTCTTCATGGCAGACCACCCAAAAAAGAATCAGGCCGCCGAAGTATTCTGGAGCCTGATCAGGGATTTTTCCAAGGATATTTCAAATGTCACGGGCATGATGATCGGTCACACCATCGACTATTTCCAGCTGATCAAAGACCGGTTCGACTATTATGTATCCTGCCTTGACCAGGCCGTGAAAAACGATGATCCGGCATCGGCCATCGGCCCAGCCTTTGCCGAATCATGCAAGGATACGGACAATCCCTTCATCACCATCACCGGAGCCCGGATCTTCAATTATTCCTCCCATGCCGTTAAGGAATATCTCGGGTCTGTTGGCCTGAGCATCCATTAAGGACAGATATGTACGCTAAAAATGCCAACGAACTCAGAGCGTTAATCCTCAAAAACCCGGAGGACCTGCCATCGAGCTTTATCATGGATAGTTCCTTTGCAGCCCATTGCTATGACAAGCTTACCTTACGAAATCTTAAATCGGCCTTTCACCGTGATGCTGACCCGGATGAATGCTCGGCCTGGAACATCAGCCGTGTGGAGTGGAAGGAAAACATCGAAATGGCCTATGTGGCCAAAGCCGCCACGGCCATGCGCCATAAAGCATAAAATTCCATTTTCTCACAACACCTTCATGTCGATTCCACAATAGGATTTTTATCCAGCCACAGCAAAGCTCATTCTTGACATGGTCATTTAAAATGACTATTCTACTGAATAAGGAGACCTTACTTATGAAAACCATGGGAATCAGCAAATTTAAAACTCATGCCTTGAAAATTCTGGATCAGGTTGCCAAAACGCAGGAAATTATTGTCGTAACAAAGCGTGGTATACCATTGGCCCAAATAACGCCTTATAGAAACGCCGACATAAATCCTAAGCCCGGCATACTTTCGGATGCGCTTGTCTTTGAAAAGGACATAGTAGCACCTTTGGGTGAGGACATGTGGGATGCATGCACGTGAAATATCTACTTGATACGCATACATGGATTTGGTGGAATATGAATCCGCAAAAATTATCTCAACGGGTTCAAGATATTATCGGCAATACAAGCATGTATGATGAGATACTCTTATCTGCGATTTCACCCTGGGAATTCAGCAAGCTTCTTGAAAAACAAAGACTGGGGATTTCGTGTGCCCCGGAGGATTGGATTAGTACGGCACTTGATATGCCCAAGCTCAGGCTGGTCGCCCTTTCACCTGTTTTATCATACCGCTCAACCGTACTCCCCCAACCGTTCCATCAGGACCCGGCAGATCAAATCATCGTAGCTACAGCACGTGAAGAAAATGCAACAATACTCACCAAAGACGAAAAAATTCTTTCCTATGACCATGTCCGGAGCCTCTGGTAATTTTTATAAATGCTCATCGCCGTTTTCTTTCGCACTATCCCCATTGAGATCAAATCAGGCCAGACAGTCACTAATGATTACTTCTCCGGGCTGCGGAAATGGATTGGCTGGGCAGCACCCGAAGCCAAAACCCCCTATGTAATATACGGCGGCGATGATGGCCAGAAAAGAAAAGAGTGTCAGGTTGTTCCATGGCGGGAAGTGACCGGAATTGCAGATAGTCTTTAATCAATTCCAAGGGTATGAAAAAAACCCGTTTCTCCCCATTCAATTTTTATGATACTCTGTGCCCTATGATTGAAAATAAACCAGAAAACAGACATATTCCAAAAATTCTAGCTCCGGCCGGTAACAGGGCCTCTTTTCTTGCGGCCATTGCAGCGGGTGCCGATGCGATCTATTGTGGCCTTAAACTTTTTTCCGCACGGATGGAGGCAGACAACTTCGGTACCGAAGAGCTTTCAGCCTTGACCGAGCTTGCCCATGGTCACGGGGTCCAGGTATATATCACCCTGAATTCGGTCCTGAAGCCCGATGATGTGGACAAGGCGTTCAACCTGGTGGACAAGCTTGTCCGACATGTGGGCCCCGATGCCCTGATCATTGCCGACCTGGCCTTTGTACCCATTGCACGTGAGGCAGGATTTAAAGGAGAGATTCATCTTTCCACTCTGGCCAACATGAGTTTTCCCAAGGGCCTTGCCCTTGCCCATGAAAAACTGGGGATCTCACGGGTGGTTCTGCCCCGTGAATTGAGTGTGGATGAAATCAAACTGATGGCCGAGGGTTGTCCTCCGGGGCTGGACCTTGAGGTCTTTATTCATGGTGCCCTGTGTTATGGGGTATCCGGCCGTTGTTACTGGAGCAGTTTCCTGGGCGGGAAAAGCAGCCTGCGGGGGCGCTGTGTGCAGCCCTGCCGAAGGGTCTACCGTCAGAACAACGAATCAAAACGTTTTTTTTCCTGTCAGGACCTGAGTTTGGATGTGCTGGTAAAAGTCCTGTTATCCATCCCGCGTGTCAGCACCTGGAAAATCGAAGGCCGAAAAAAAGGCCCCCATTACGTCTATTACACGGTCAAAGCCTATCAGATGCTCAGGGATCAGGGCCAGGACCCCCAAGCCAAAAAAACGGCTTTGGGTCTTCTTTCCCAGGCCCTTGGACGCCCCGTGACCCATTACGGGTTTTTATCCCAGCGGCCCCAGAACCCT
Organism: Pseudomonadota bacterium; assembly: GCA_018818835.1. GTDB lineage: Bacteria > Desulfobacterota > Desulfobacteria > Desulfobacterales > Desulfolunaceae > JAHIRD01. The sequence continues at coordinate 41,736 of JAHIRD010000118.1, read as the reverse complement.
GTAAATACAGATATTCAAACCGGGTCCGGTCTTCTTGTGGGCAGTATCAAAGGTTCCCATGCCGCCCCCTACCTGATACCGAGAATCGAACTGATGGCAGGGGACCTTCTCCGCATCGGGTATGAAGACGCCGAAGGGCATGCCATTCAGAAGGTATTCAAATCCGTCCCTAAAAAAGGGCGTCTCCACCTGAAATTCAGCGGTCAGAAAAGCCCGGCCAAGGACAGTCCTGTTTTTCTAATCGATCGACGGGAAAAGGAACTGGAAGTTCTGATCAACGGCCTTTCCAAAAAACTGGAGGCCATCGTCCCGGAGCCTGTTCAGCCCTCCACAGGTCAGATGACAAAACCCGGCGGCACATCACGAAAAAAATCACGGGGCAAAGGGCAGATTACGGACATCCGGGTCATGCGTCAGATGCCCAAACGCATCCAGCCCAATGAAGGTCTCTGGCTTTCCGAAGAGGTTCTGAACACGATCCCGGGGAAATTCACCCCCGGATGCTGGTGGTGGTTGCCACCGGTGATATGGCCCGATGACGAGGCGCGCTGGGCTGAACTGATCGAGCGGACTCTGAAAAAAGGGGGGCGCAACTTTGTCTTGAATGCCCCGTCACAGATCAGTTTTTTCCCTCGCCCAGAGTCTCTGGACCTCTGGGCCGGACCCTATTGCAATATATCTAACGCCATATCGGCCCAGGTATTGGCCTCCATGGGATTTAAAGGAATCTTTGCCAGCCAGGAGCTATCCAAGGACGATTATCTTGATCTGGCAAGCCAGAGCCCCCTGCCCCTGGGAATAATTTTATCCGGCCATGTTCCCATGGTTATTTCGCGGACCCTGCACCCGGATTTAAAGGCGTTCAGCCCCTTTACCAGCCCCAAGGGCGAAGACTCCTGGGCCGCCCGGTATGGGTCGGATGTCTGGATTTATCCCAACTGGATACTGGACCTTAACACAAAAAAAGATGAACTTATCCGGGCAGGCTATACCCTGTTCGCCCATATGGATGAGCATGTTCCGCCATCAATCACCCTGAGAAACAGACCCGGAACATGGAACTGGGATCTAAAACTTCTTTAAAAAACACTGAGGCACCATGGAATGTAAAAAAGAAAAAAATCTGTCTGCCTGCGTCTGCACCTATTCATCATGCCCCAGGAAAGGTGTCTGCTGTGACTGCCTGAGTTATCACCTGAAAAACAGAGAACTTCCGGCATGCTGTTTCACACAGGAGGCAGAAAAAACCTTTGATCGGTCCTTTGAGCATTTTGCCAGGCTGGTTACGCAAAATAAAGTCTGAACCCCAAAGGACTCTTTTTCAATCAACCATCACGGAGGGCATCATGAAAACCATGACAGTTCGGCGGGTGGTCTTATTTACTCTTTTTGGAATTTTGTTTGTCAGCATGGGACATACACGGGCTGAGTCTGTCCGGGAACCGGCCTATGCAGGGTCATTTTATCCCCGGGATCCCGTGGCCCTTAAACAAACCATAGAGGCCCTGACAGCAGAGGCTCTTAAAACACAGTTCAGTCCCCCCCACGGTAATCATCCGCTTAAGGCCCTGATTCTGCCCCATGCCGGGTATCCCTATTCGGGTCTGACCGCTGCCCATGCATCCAGGGTCCTTGGGGGGCAGCATTTCAAGCGGATCATCCTCATGGGACCGGATCACAAGGTGGGATTCACCGGAGCGTCCCTGACCCATGCCGATGTCTGGGATAGCCCACTGGGAGGTGTTCCCATCCACAGTGATTCAAAACGTCTGGCCCGTGAATTCCCCCAGCAGTTTAAAATCGTCGAGGATTCGGATCGTCTTGAGCATTCCCTGGAAGTGATTCTTCCGTTTCTCCAAAGCTATCTCACCGAATTTTCAATCATTCCCATTACCCTTGGCCAGATTGATCCAACGGTCTTTGCTGACGATCTCCTTAAGGTGGTACCCGGTACAGATCCAAGCACCCTTTGGGTGGCAAGTTCGGATCTATCACACTATCTACCCTATGACACGGCAGTCAAAACCGACAAAGAAACCCTTGATCTGATCCTCAATCAAAAGCCTGATGCCTTGATGAACAAGAACAATGCTGCCTGCGGCCGCCTGCCCATTTTGAGTCTGATGGTTATGGCAGATCGTTACGGATGGGAACCTGTCTTGATCCATTATGCAAATAGCGGGGACACAAAGGGCGATAAAAACAAGGTGGTGGGTTACGCAGCCATAGCCTTTTACGGAGATTATCCCATGAAAAAAACAAAAAAAAACCTTTCGGACACCTTTAATACAAAACAGGGCAAGGTTCTTATCAATCTCGCCCGGTCAAGTATTTCAAAAAAACTGGGCAAACCTTCCCCACAGGTTGACATTCCCGATGACCCGGTTTTCAAAGCCAGACGGGGAACCTTCGTGACCCTTAAAATCAATGACCAGCTAAGGGGCTGTATCGGTAATTTATCATCGAATGATACCGTGATTGACGGTGTCAAAGAAAACGCCCTCAATGCAGCCTTCAACGATTACCGGTTCAGCCCACTTTCAGAAGATGAGCTTGCGGACATCGACATTGAAGTAAGCATCCTCACAGAACCTCAGATATTACCCCATAAAGGAGGCAAAGATCTTTTAGCCAAGCTCAGACCCAAGGTGGACGGGGTCATCATCCGCCAGGGACGGTCAGGCGCGACCTTTCTTCCCCAGGTCTGGGAACAGCTCCCCAATGCCGAAGATTTTATGCGCCATCTGTGCATGAAAGCAGGTCTTACAGCCGATGCCTGGTCATCGCCGGACCTTATGGTTTCAACCTATCAGGTTCAATACTTTGAAGAAAAAAAATAAGAATCTGGTTCTTTATACGGTTATCGCCACAGGAATCTCATCGGTGACCAGCCAGCTGGTTATTGTACGGGAATTTCTGGCCCTTTTTTCAGGCAATGAATTTTTCATTGCCATGGTTCTCTTCAACTGGCTGATTGCCGGAGGGCTTGGCTCCCTGGCCTTTCTTGTCCTGGATCAATCACCTGCAGACCCGATAAAAGCCCGAATCATACTGGGCCGATTGTCCCTTGTTCTCTGTGCCCTGTCCCTTGGCCAAATTTTTTTAATCCGTCTGTTACGAAATCTTTTTTTTATATACGGTAGTTCCCCTGGTTTTTATGCCACCTTTTTTTTCAGTTTTTTTTCACTTCTTCCCTATGCGGGCCTGGTGGGATTTATTCTCCCCTTCAGCCTTCGTGTGATGCGTTCCCAAGACCCGGAAGCGAAAGGAGCCTTGATATACATCACGGACAATGTGGGTGATATTCTTGGGGGTTTACTATTTTCCTTTGTGCTGGTTCAGGTATTTCATCCTGTTCAGGCCATTGCCCTGGCAGGTCTCCCCCTTTTTCTGGCCGGAATTCTTCTGGTTCAAAAACCCTTTTTACCGGTTTCCGCCCTTATGATTTTGGCAACTTGCGGGATTCTTGGGGCAAGCCTCCATTTTGAAATTACATCCCTTGAGCCGCCCATGGGAAATCTGGCCCAATACCTTGAATCCCGATACGGACGTATCACTGTCATTGAAGACAAGGGCCAGCACACTCTTTTCCAGGATGGCGAACCGGTGTATTCATCCTATGACCCTGCACGGGCAGAAGAAAGCACGCATTATGCCCTATGCCAGGTCCCCAGTCCAAAATCCATTCTTCTGATTTCAGCCCAGAGCGGAATTTTCTCAGAAATCGCCAAATACAAACCCCAGACTGTGGATTATGTGGAAATCGATCCCGAACTCACCACAAGCCTTCTATCCTTTGGCCTGATGGAAAATATTCCGGGCCTGTCTCTGATCCACCAGGATGCACGGGCATATCTTTCCCGAACATCCCGGACCTATGACGCGATCATCCTCAATCTCCCTGAGCCAACCACATTTCAGGTCAACCGGTTTTATACACGGGAATGCTTCAATCTCATCCGGGATCATTTGAATCCTTACGGTGTCTTATCCTTTTCCATCGAAGGTTATGACAGCTATCTGGACACGGACCGACAGACCATCCTGGACTGCCTCTATAGCACAGCAGATCTGGCCTTTGATCACCTCCTTCTTATACCGGGACAGCGTATCTATTTTCTTTGTTCCCAAAGCCCTCTGGACCCTAATATTCCCTCTCGTCTATCACTTAAAAACATCCCGACACACTATATTGGCAACTATTTTAAGGGAGATGTCAGTCCCCAGCGCATCAAGGAGCTGGCAGCCAAGATTCAACCCGTGTCCCCTGCCAATACCGATACCCAGCCCCGTCTCATGGCCTTCATGTTTACCCAATGGTTTTCCAAATTCAAGACCCGCCCGGTGTTCTTCATCGTCTCACTTTTCCTGTTTCTTGGACTATACCTCCCCCATCTGTCCAGAACGGAATTTCTGATTTTCACCACAGGGTTCAGTACCATGGGTAGTGAACTTCTAATGATTTTTTGTTTTCAGATTGTTTTTGGCTACATCTATTACCAGATTGGAGTCCTTGTCACGGTGTTTCTGTCCGGGCTTCTTCCAGGAGCCTTTTTTGCCATGAAAATAAATCACCCCAATAAAAAGATACGCTATCTCAAATTGTCGGACGCAGGTCTTATTGTTCTGATCGTTTTATTTGCCATCTGTATCTGGATGCCCATGATCAAAAGCCATATGGCCTTTTACGTTCTCTTTGGCCTGTCCCTGTCTTTTTTATGCGGATTTCAGTTTCCCCTGGCTCTTGCCAACCGCAAAGACAGCAATTCAGCTGCAGGGCGTGCATTTTCCGCCGATCTGGTCGGCGCCGCCTTTGGAATCCTTGTGACAAGTGTTATCCTGGTTCCCCTTTGCGGATTAATTTATGCCACCTGTCTTCTTGGACTGCTCAAGGTCATAAGCTCCCTGCTTTTTTTGTTTCCCCTGCACTCTGAATAGGATTTACAGATCAGTTCATGTATAATATATACGGCCAGAATTAATGATCATTTTACCGAAATGTTGAACGATATATGAATGATACTGAAAAAAACCTGGCCCGATACCTTGAAATGGAAGGCATTCTTAATGATTTCTTCAGGGTTTTCAATTTCTGTTTTGATCAATGCATCAAACCCGAGATTGAAAAAAACGGAAACCAACCTGTTGCCGCCTGCTGCAAAAACAAATATTATATGCTCTACGATCTGGATCATCCGGCCTTTGATCGTCTGAAACAAGAACGGGAAATCCGTTATGGAAAACCCGAAGATCATCACTGGCCAGATCCTGTGTCGCCGTGTGAATACCACAGCCCGGTAACAGGCTGTGTTCTTGCGACCCACAAAAGCCCCATCTGTCTCGCATTCATGTGCCGGGAAAGTATTGATTTTTTGAGGAAGACCTACTCTATTTTCGCCTATGATTACCTGGGGGTCAATTACGCTCTGGAATGGATTCTAACCGGGGATTTTTCCCATAGTCAGTTCAATGAATTCAAAGACAGTATCCGAGATATGATAAAAAAGGTTGAAAGCAATCCCTGTCCCGTGAAGGCATGCGACAACAGGGCTTAAAAATCACTTGACCTCTTCGTTTTGCAGGGTATTATAAGCCTCTTCAAGCTTTTTCAAAACATTTTCCGCATCCGGTGTTTTTTTGGATACAATCAGATGGATTTTGAGTTTTTTCATGACACTGTATTTTAAACCGCTCATGGAATAGGTCTTAATCGTTTCTTCTGCCGGACGCTTATAATCAAGAGCATAGTCCCCCCTTCCAATCAAAAGGGTTTTTAGAGCCAGTTCATGGGAGTCTGTCTGATCAAGGGTGATGTTGTTCATCGGATCGGTGAGAAAGGCAGCCATTCCGCCATAACCATAGCCACGGATTGTAATTATTTTTTTTCCTTTCATATCATCCTGGGAATTCAGCAGGGGGTAATTTTCACGACAATAAAGGCATATTTCAATCTGATCAATGACACTGTCACCATAGAGGACATGACCTTCATAGCCAGGCACGGCCTTAATGCCGATGGTGATATGGGTCACCCCATCTTTCAGGTTTTTAAATGATCGCTTGGGAGGATAGCCGTGTATCTCATAATTCAAACCGGCCTTGTCCAGAATCCTGCGGAGAAGATCAGCCAGGGTTCCGCCCACCTCATTGTCATTTTTAACGATAAAGAAAGGCGGAAAATCAAGAACGCCTACTTGGTATATTTGTGTTCCAAAGGAGACAGAGACTGTCATCGAAACGATAAAAAGGACAACACCGATGATTCGAATAGTAAAACAGCGCATTGTTTATAATCCGGCTTTAAAAATCAATTTAAAACTTAATCCATTCATGATTTGAATTGATAGGCCACCACTGTGTTATGGAAAAAGGTGGGGATTAAAAGGAGCTGTTTTTCGACCACATATTCAAGATCGGCCGAGTTTATCTGTGAGGCGCTTGTGTCCATCAAAAGCACCGGTTTTCTTTCAGGTGAAACCACGCTGGTTTTTCCCTGCCAGTCTGAAACAATATAATTTCCTTTACCATCGGGCCGAAGGCCGTCAATCCCCGATCCAACCGTTGCAAAATCAACAATTGCCTTATCGGAAATCCGTATGGATTTTATTTTACCATCACCGGAATTACCCACCATCAGTTTGTTTTCCTCCATATAAAGTCCATTGGGGGAACGGATTTCAGGCCCATTGAACCATACGTCGAATTTACCTCCGGACAGCCTCCAGATAGCACTGGCTTTTTCGTCCATATCCGACACATAGATATTTCCCATATTATCCGCAGTCACATCATTCAGAAACGCGGACCCGGGTGCCGGATACATGGCCAGGACCTGTCCTGTTTCAAGGTCAATTTCAGCCAACCTGTCGATATCACTGACATAAAATCTGTTTTTATATATGACTGACCCCTTGGGGGCATTCAATCCCACGGCCCATTTCAGATCAAGGATCTTACCGTCAAGGGACAGCCGGGAAATGAATCCTTCTCCATTCTTTTCCGTGGGCTTGCCATTGATATTTGACACAAAAAGTATCTGACTTTCCTTGTGGTAAAGAACCGATTCAGGGACCAGAAGACCTGGCTTTGTTTCCCACATCCTGACCAGGGTTTCTTTTTTTTCCGTGGACTCACTCACGGCCTGGCTAAGCCCCGACATGGTTAATACACATACCACCAAAAGAAGAATGTATACGAAACCTTTCATATAGTACCTCCCGAATATGCTGTTAATTTTGCCTTTTATGATGTCCCAAAATACCCTTAGGAATAAATGGGCTTCATTGATTTGCGGATCGTACGATTCGAAACATTTTATGTCCATACCACATGCCCGTAAAGCTTTCAAGATATCAATGGTCAGTTGCCTTAGATTCCATAACGCCTTTTTCAAGGAGAAAAGACTGGGCGATCCTCAGATACATAATCCCTCCATAAATTCCCGCAAGGGTAAACATCAGTCCTTCCATGGGGCTGCAAAATCCACCTGGCCGGAATCCTTTGAGCAATTCCACCCCCGAAGCACTAAAAATCAAAAACAATAAAACCAGCCCCAGACAGGCTGCTTGAGTCTCTTTCATTCGTGAACGGGCCTCTGCTGAAATGTATCCCAAAACGGAAAAGGCCACGGTCATTTCAAATAAGTGATAGAATGCAGGTGCACCTCGGGCCTGAACGGAGGGTATCCCCCACCAGCTAAACATAAAGGTGTTTGTCGTGAAGGAAAAGGGCCAAAGGGATAGAAGAAGAAGGTAAAGACCAAATAATGGCAGCACTTTTTTTAAAACAAGGCGTTCAAAACGTTTTTCCCCTGGGGGTAATCGCTTTCCCTTCATGACCTGGTAGAAAGTCAAGCCTGTCATGAAAACGCCCAGTTCAATGACAACGATTGGATGCTCTTTTAAAATTGGCATCATGGACAAAACCAGAAAACAAAGGGAAACCAGGATTACGCCTGCCACGGAGGTTCCTGGATATTCATTCAAACGGTGGATATACACAGAAGACATGATCATGCTTGCCATCATGACCGGAAGCACACTGAGAAAATTTCGGGCCGGGTCTTGAAAGGTCTCCAAATCATTCAACCATAAAAGAGGAATCAACAGATACATCAAGGTGGAAAGGGGTAAGTCCAAGGAAAGCACCTTAACCAGTCTGCGCTCATCAATTTTCCGGGTTAGTCTGTCGTAAAGAAGAGCTCCAAGACAAGCTCCGGTTCCATTGGCAAGGATATCGGAAAAGGTGGTGAAACGCTGGGGGAGATAATACTGTAGCACCTCTATGCCCAGACTGAAAATAAGGCCAAGACAAAGGGCATCCATTCCCTGCCGTGAATAAGACCTTTTACTGCCTGTCCGGTAAAGAAATCCAAGGGGCATAAAAAGAATGACATTCTCGATAATATCCCACAAAGAGCCCCTCAGGGCCATATGATAATTCCCAGGGATTCTGAACTGGAAAGGTTCGAGGGTCAACGCCAGAACAACCATGGCCATATAGCCCAGAGGCATATATCCAATGGAAACGGTTTTGTTTATAGCGCCTGCTTTCATGGACAGGACGTCACCCAGGGATTTTTTATTTTAGGGTATGTGTACACAAGTTCGTTCCAGGCTTCGGAATGGAATCGCGTAAATTTTTTACTCATGACCTGTTCGCATAACTCACTGACGAACACGAAGAACACAGCGCGGCAAAGCCACAATCAAAAAAATATGGGACTTATACAACCTATGGGACTTATATGTCCGATTAACATTCAGCGTTTAAAAAAGAATTAAACATTGTCCATCACCGGGAGCGGGTGGTAAATTTGTTTATTCTTTTTCTTCATGCACGTCATAGCTATACTATTTCTGACACACTCCCAGGCTCTGCCGGGAAGTGTGTCTGCTTGATCAAGGGGCATAAATATATTTTATGGATCCGGGATCAGGCTTTCTGGGAAACAACAAAGCCGCTGGGTTGAAGCCCACTGGCCGATGGAGTTCCCGCAATATTGGCCAGATAGGTATTCCCCAGATTTTCAATGTGTTCAGCCACATTATCAAAATAATTATAATGAAGCTGTTCTTCGTCGATAATGGTTTCAAAGAGTTTCATACTGATACTGTCACCATTTTCCCGGCAAACCTGGACAAACTGGTTATAGGTATCCACGGTATCGTCTTCCAACTGAGCATTAAAGGAGTAGACGGCCTCGACCTTCTGGCGTTTTTCAATGGGCCCGGTCGGATCAGCCGTTGGCTCGCCACCCAGTTCTTTGATACGTTCGGCGAACATCTCGGAATGTCGCATTTCGTCAATGGCAATCAATTTGAGTTTAACCGCCAGTTCTCCATAATCCATGTCATCCATGTTGAAATGCTGATTCATGTATTGATGGATGGCCTTAAGTTCCATGGCCCGTGCTTTGTTCAACACCTCGATAACGTTGCTTCTGCGTTTTTCCCGATCTTCTCTGGACATGGTTACCCTCCTTTTTCAGTGTGTTTCAACTATAGCAATTATGATTCAATGATGATCACGCCATGTGTTCATGGTTCATTCCAAATAGATTGTATGATTTTTCAAAAAGAAATGAAGCGAATACTGATTAAAAAATAAGTATAACAAAGCTGGCTACAAAATCAATAAACATGTGTCACATGGGATTCTCAAATTTATAGCCCACGCTGTAGACCGACAAAATAATCTCCTTTTCGGGAAGAATATCATGAACCTTTTTTCTCAATTTACGGATATGACTGTCAATGGTCCGGTCACTGACCACACGTCCATCCTGATAAATGGATTCCATTAAAAGGTCACGGGTGAATATCCGCCCCGGCCGTGAGGACATGACTTCAAGTAATGTGAATTCAATGGCTGTAAATTCGATTGTCTTGTCCAAAATTGTGGCCTGATGCCTGGATCTGTCCAAGGATATCCCCCGGAGTTCATCTTCTTCCACAAGGGCCATGGACCGTCTGAGTACCGCTTTGACGCGGGCAACCACCTCCCTGAAACTGAAGGGTTTACAGATATAGTCATCGGCTCCCAGTTCAAGGCCCAGAAGGCGGTCAATTTCCTCAACCCGGGCTGTGATCATAATGACGGGAACCTGGGAAAAGGCTCGCAATTCCCGAACAATTTCAAGGCCATCCTTTCCCGGAAGCATCAGATCAAGAAGTATAAGATCCGGCCTGTTATTCTTGACATAGGGCAGCACGTCTCGTCCGTCACTGATCAATATGGTTTCATAGCCCGATTTTTTCAAATAATCACTGAGAAGGGATGCAAGCCGTTCTTCATCTTCAACAATTAATATGCGTTCATTCATCAATTCAACCATTATCCCTGTTTAGTTAGACCAAACCTCGTGATTGAAGGGGGAGTGTGACATGTATTCCCAATCCTCCCAGGGGGGAGTGGGATGCAAAAATGAGTCCTCCATGGGCTTCAACAATATTTCGGCAGATGGAAAGCCCCAGACCCGTGCCCCCAAAACGCCTGTTTCTCGATCCTTCAACCCTGTATAGACGGTCAAAAACCCGAGGAAGAGCGTCATCAGGCACACCCGGCTTTGAATCTTCAATAGCAACTCGGGCCTCTGTCCCCAGGGCATCTATGCATACCCTCAGATGTCCACCGGGATAGGTGTAGTCCAGAGAGTTTTGGATGATATTTCCAAACAATTGTTTCAACCGTTCAGGATCAGCAAAAACCACAACAGGGCTCCCGGACTTATCCATGTATTCCATATGAATGCCCTGTTTTTTCATAGCCTCCCCATAACGATCCGTGACACCCTTTATCAATGTTGTCAGATCCGTATTCACCTTTTTATAAGCCAATGCACTCTTGTCTGTCCGTGACAGTTCGTTCAAATCATTGACCAGACGGATCAAATGCTGGATATCTGCCTGGAGGCGTTCAATGGTTTCCGGAGTTAATTCACGAACTCCATCTTCCACCGCTTCCAGCTCACCGCTCAAGAGGGTCAAAGGCGTTCGCAGGTCATGGGCGATATCCTCCACCCATTTCTTCCGATCAGCTTCGTTTTCCTCGAGAACACAGGCAAGGGCATTGAAATCCTTTGACAATTGACCCAGTTCATCCTTGGACCTGACAGGTATCCGGGTTTTATAATCCCCACATGCCAATGCCCGTGTTCCTTTGGTAAGAATTTTAATAGGCCCCTCCAGATAAAAGGCTGTCCAGACAGCCACAATGGTGGAGATAATGATCATGGTAAAGGCAATCATAAGAAAAACCCGTGTCTGTCCCTCAAAAAAAAGAAGCTCCTCTTCCTGAATAACGGACGTGGGGTGACTCATCCCAAGATAACCCACTGTTTCTGTATTAACGATCACGGGCATCAAACGTTCAGACATGATTTCATCGTCTTTGCCCACAATAAGTTCCTTATTGCGGTCAAGCAGTGTAAAACTGGGGTGTTTATCCTTATCCCCGGCCATTCCCATGCCCTTATCCCTATGGGGAGGAATCGGAGCCAGGGACTCATTGTTATTATAGACCATATTCCGGTCCATGGGCATTTCTTTCATATGATGGGGGCTGTTTGCTCTTCGGATCATGCGCCGCCATTTCCTGAAGGTATAGCGCTGGAAATTATCCCAGATCTCGGGATTGTCTTTTAAAAACTGCCAACTGCCTTCCTGTTCGTAGTTTTCCCCAAGAATCTGACACATGGTCTCCAGATGTTTCATCTGCATGGTGTCCATATAACTGATCAGGCCATGCTCAAAACTGATCCGGGTGAAGATAAACATGGTGGTGATAATCAGAACACTTGCCGAGAGAAGAATTAAAAACAGTTTGTATCTTATGCCAACACGCACATGTCACTCCCCGAAGGATAAGCCCTAAAAAATGGTTTTTCACGCCCGGAAGCCATCGCTCCCGGGCGTGATATATTCTATTCCTGAACGGCCTTTCCCGAATAAGGACAATTCTTCATACCCATTCGGTTTGGGGCATCATCTGAACCCATCCCAGGCCCATTTCCCATGCGATGGGCACCCTTGGACGCTTTGCCCATGCAGTGTTTTCCCATACCGGGTCCACGCTGTCCCATATGTTTGCTGAACATGGCCCACTGCTCGTCAGTCAAAACCTTGCGGAGCTCATCTAACCCGTCAAGCTTTGCCATCTCCATATCTGACTCAATGGCCATAATTTTCCGGACCTGTTTTTCAACAGCATCTTTTTTAAAATTCTTGTCTTTGAGAAGGGCATCCTTATCAAGTAGCGCCAATTCATGATCAGCCTTAAGCTGAATCATCTTTTTCCTTTGCTCGGTTTCCTTTGCACTGATCGTTGTTTTCTGGGCATCATCCAGTGTGATACCGGGTATGCGATCAATAAAAGAAAGACAGGTTCCCTGGGCATAGGCCTGACCCAATCCAAGCACCATAAGCGTTAGTATTCCTGCGAGCATGTAAATTCGTTTTGATTTCATATGAACCTCCGTAATAAATTTAAACATTAATTGACAATCACAAACTCTTTTAAGTCCCATATAACCATGAAGGTGTGCAAAAATTATGAAGCAAATGTGAAAAGATTATGCAAATGCCAATCACAGGGTTGGATAATCCGTATATCCTTTTGCATCCCCCCCGTAAAATGTGGTTTCATCTGGCGTATTCAAAGGAGCTCCTTTTTTGAAGCGATTGACCAGATCGGGGTTTGCAAGGAAAAGTTTACCCAAGGATATCAAATCTGCATCCTTGTTTTTAAGACTTTTCTGCGCACGTTCAAAATCATACCCGCCATTGGCCATATAGGGTCCCTTGAAACGGTCTTTGATTTCGCGATAATTCAACAGGGCTTTGCCTGTGACAAAATCACCTTCAACCACATGGAGGTAAGCGAGGCCATAAGCCCTAAGCATATCAGCCACAGCATTGAATGTGGCCTGGGGATTGCTGTCTTTAATATCATTAAAAGTATTTTCAGGTGAAATTCTGACACCCACCCGGTCAGCCCCGAGAGCCCTGGTCACCGTGTCAGTGACCTCTTTGAGCAGTCTCAAGCGGTTTTCCAGGATCCCGCCATACTGATCCTTGCGATGGTTACTCCCATCCCGGATAAACTGATCCAGGAGATAACCGTTTGCAGCATGGATCTCTACACCATCAAACCCTGCGTCCATGGCCATTTCCGAAGCGGTTTCATACTGATCCACAATACCTGGAATTTCATCGGTTTCAAGTGCCCTGGGGGTCTCAAAGGGGACCAGCCCCTGGAGCGTAAACGCATTGCCCTCGGGCTTGATTGCCGATGGGGCCACGGGTTTGGCATTCCCTGGCTGGAGACTGGGATGGGAGATACGTCCCACATGCCAGAGTTGAATAATAATCAGGCCTCCCTTTTCATGGACGTCACGGGTGACCTTTTTCCATCCTTGGACCTGTGCCTGTGAATGGATTCCCGGTGTGGCTGGATAGCCTACCCCCTGGGCGGAAATCTGACTGGCCTCGGTAATAATAAGGCCGGCATTTGCCCGTTGGGCGTAATATTTGGCATTCAAATCCTGGGGCACATTTCCCTCACCGGCACGATTCCGGGTCAATGGTGCCATGACAAGACGATTTTTAAGGTTCAAGGTTCCAATCGTAACAGGTGAAAACACATCGTATGATTCCATGGTTTTTCTCCTTTTCTGTCTCAATATGATAGAGTGAGATATTATTAATATGACAAGAAGGGTCTTTTAAAAACAATACTTAGATAATATAGGTCTTTTATTTGGTTTAGCAACATCCGAATCATGGTTTTGATACTCTTAATCGCCCTTTTGCTTGCAAAGGAAGGGGAATATGCGTTAGGTTTATGTCCGTGCACATTCGCTGACCAACGTTTATGGCGTTGTAAAAAGTCCCATATGCGTCGTTATAGTGTATAGCCGGACGTTCGCATACGCTTAAAAGTATGCATTCTTGACTATGGACCTTTTGCCATAGCCATCTGTCGACTTTTTACGAGTTCATCACAGTTTTTTTTGACGGAAACGAGGACAATGACCCCCAAAACAAGTTCATGGACCATCGAAGATCTGATTGACCTGGAATATTTTCTTCATCGTGACCAGAACCTTCCGAACGGCCAGGAAAAGACCGAACAGAATAAATTGGACCGGTCGTTCTACCTGGAATCCATTGAACCCATGATTTCGGAAAGCCATGTTCCGGACAACGTTGTGATCAGACACTGGCTGGAGTTCCGACGCAAATCGGAAAAAAGACGTCCGCCTCTTGATCATCCCACGCTCCCGGGTGATGTATTCAAACAAATCTATGCATTCATGACATTGATGTTCATCATTCTGGGGTTCTGCTCAGGGTCGGGCCTGTCCTTTTCCTTTCTCATCTACAAGGGAAGTGCTCCCTTAAACATTTCCTCTTATCTGGGTCTTTTTGTCCTCACCCAGGTGTTTCTGATTTTCCTTGTTCTGCTTTACCTGATTTTCGCTCGTTTCACGTTCAAAATCAACAATTTTTCCCTGATCAGGATGGGTGTCTACTCTATCCTTGTAAAACTGTCCATGTGGATAAAAAAAAGATCGGAACGTCATTTTTCAGTGGAAAAACGCAGTGAATTCAAGGCTGCACTGGGTGTCATCCAGGGGAAAAGCCGCCATTACTCCCATCTCTTTCCCTGGCCCGTGTTTATCCTCACCCAGGTGTTTGCCATTTTTTTTAATATCGGAGTCCTTATCGCCACTCTGCTCAGGGTGATCGGATCCGACCTTGCGTTTGGCTGGCAGTCCACCCTGCAGCTCAGTGCTGCGGCAGTCCACAAAGCCACCGTATTTCTATCTTATCCCTGGGCCTGGTTTGTGCCCGATTATCTGGCCCACCCCTCATTATCCCAAATTGAAGGATCACGGATTATTCTCAAAGACGGAATCGCCCGGCTGGGGACACCGGATCTTATTGCCTGGTGGCCTTTTTTGTGTTTTGCCGTGCTTTTCTACGGCCTTATTCCAAGACTCGTGTTCCTGACAGGCGCCCATATCATGAAACAACGGGCCCTCAAACGGATAAACTTTCAAAGCATTGCCTTTGACAGACTCCTCATCAGGCTTCGTTCTCCTTCACTGGATACCCATGGACAGCCTGAACACACGCCGATGCATCATTCATACGACCTGAATCCCCAAGCCCCTGTGTCCATGAGCCCCCATGGAGGCCCGATCATTGTCCTTGTACCAGAGGATATTATTGAATCCTGCCATGACCTTGAGCTGAAAAAACATATAGAAGCCCTTTTCCGTTCGCCTTTCCATCAAAAAGCAGCAGTCAGTCTTCGCATGGATCATGATGAAAAAATAATTGATGCCCTCTTTCCCCAGGCGAATTGCCGGATGGTCCTTCTCATGGAAGCCTGGCAACCCCCTATCCGGGAAATCATCCATTATATTAGGGCTCTCAAACAACGCGGTGGACAGAATTTCAGGCTTCATCTATTATTAGCAGGAAAACCCGAGGACCAGACGATATTTACAAAACCGGAGGATGATGATCTCCGTGTCTGGAAACAAGCCATCAATGCCCTGGCCGATCCCAATATCAGCATAGAATCACTTTAGGGTCGATGACATGTGATGGCGTCGTAAAATTGGCCTTTGGACCTTTTTCCATAGCCATCCGTTGACTTTTTACGAGTTCATCACATTTAAAAGACGAAAAAAGAGATGGGGCTATAAGTCCTAATAATATCCAATGTGCTTAAGGAATACCAATTCATGATCATAGAGCCTGCCCCCATCCCGGAATTTGCCGTACTTGGCCACCCCAATGAAGGGAAATCGTCACTGGTCTCAACTCTGACCGAAGATGACAGCGTAAAAATCAGCTCCTATCCGGGTGAAACCACCGAATGCCGAATCTTTCCCGTAACCATTGATGGAATCGAAATCATACGGTTCACAGACACACCGGGTTTCCAGGTACCCCGCCAGACCCTTTCATGGTTCGAGAAATACACAGGCCCCCAGGAAAACATGGTGCAGGATTTCATAATCGAGAACCGTGACAATCCAACATTCAAAGACGAAGTTGAATTATTATCGCCCATTGGACGGGGGGCGGGAATCATCTATGTTGCCAATGGCTCGCGCCCTCTTCGAAGCAATGATCGTGCGGAGATGGAGATCCTCAGTCTGATCAAAAGGCCACGAATCGGCATCATCAATAACAAGACAGATGAAAACCGTTTTAACCCGGAATGGGAACAAGCCTTTGCCAGTCATTTCGATAAGGTGATCTATTTCAATGCCCATCTTGCAAGTTACCGTGAGCGGCTATTCCTTCTGGAACAACTCGGCACCATTGACCAGAGGCTCCAGGAAACACTTTCCAGAGTTATCAAAGCCTTCAAAGACGACTGGAGCCATCGAAATGCCCTGACGTCGGAAATCATCTTGAACCTGATCGAAACATGCCTGACCCACACTGTCAAAAAGACAATCCGTGACGCTTCCCGAAAAACGTCCGATAAAAAGCAACTCATTGAACAATGGAACAAGGATATCAGTTCTTTTGAAAAAGACGCCTATCAACGCATACGCAGTCTTTTCAAACACAATATTTTCAACATCATGCTGCCCGGGCACTCCATATTATCCAAGGAGCTTTTTGATTCGGAAACCTGGAAAGTCCTGGGCCTTACCAAAGTTCAGTTAGCCACCACAGCCGCCACAATTGGAGGTGCAACAGCTGCCATTCTGGACATTGCCGTGGCCGGACATTCCCTGGGTTTGTTCGCACTTTTGGGAGGCGTTGCCGGTGCGGGATCTGCCCTTCTGGGTGCAAACCAAATAGCCCGGGTCAAGGTGATGGGTAAAACGTTGGGGGGATTCAAAGTCAAGGTGGGACCCCATCATAATGTCCTTTTCATGTCCATTCTCCTGGACAGGGCCCTGCTTTTCTACACCCATGTGATTAACTGGGCCCATGGCAAGAGAGACACTGAAACCTCTATGGCCCCGGGGATATCCCCTGATGAAAAAAGTATGAGCTATACGGCTCACTGGCCCCAAGATGTCCGGAATGACTTCCTGACCTTCTTTTCAGCATTGAAATCAAAAGATCCCGAAAAAAAAGAAACCGCAAAAAAAAGCGTCTTGAAAACTCTGAAAAACATCCTGAACAGCCTCCCTCTTGGTTCATGATATACAGGTAACCGCTCTATCTGCTGTGTTATATGATTTAGAAGACATTTTAAAAGTTTATCAATCCATATAGCCGAATGTCACTCGTCGTATGATGCAAGGACATCGGTTAAGGCGAATCTCTATGAAATTTTACAGGGAGAATGAAAATAAGTGTTGTTATTTATTTTTTATTTGATATAGTGACCGAAATTGGTTGTTCAATTGATCTGCATTCAGAGCACTCAAAATGGCAACCGCTATAAATTTCAGCCCTGATTGTATCAGGGGCACAAAAAAACGACGGGAAACCGTTGCAGGAAAATTTTATTGTACCAATTTAGTTATCAATCAGACACCGTCAAAATCTACGATTTAGCCTCTAAACTAAAAATCACACGATTTGTTTTTTATTTCAAAGCTAAGAAAATACGATTTTATAATAAATAACATGCGACAAGCCATCGGCCAAAAATGCCTTTATCATTTATCTCTATCAGAAAAGAACAACACTTCAGATGTTTTTTCTGTGGCAAAAATGGTGACGTCATATGGTTTGGTGACTCTTATGTTTCTGATGATATGCCTAGTGTCATCGTGATGCATGATCTTGGTCTGTAACTAAATGGAAGCAACACTTGAAAAGGAGATCAACACAATGGCAAAAGGCACTGTAAAATGGTTTAACGATCAAAAAGGTTTTGGTTTTATCGAGCAGGAAAATGGACCGGATGTATTTGTCCATCATTCAGGCATCAGCACGTCCGGGTTCAGATCCCTGGCCGAAGGACAGGCTGTTACCTTTGATATCGAGCAGGGCCCCAAAGGACCTGCGGCCGTTAATGTCGTAAAATTTGAATAATTAGTTAATAACTAATGTCAATGCGTCTCGAAGGAGGCGTGATGGTTTCGCTTTTCAGGAAAGATTTTTTCGCCAGCGTGGCACCACCCTGAAGTAAGGAACTATATATCAAAATCAATAATAAAGGAGAATGTCATCATGGCTGAAGGAATCGTAAAATGGTTTAATGATCAAAAAGGTTTTGGTTTTATTGAGCAGTCAAACGGACCTGACGTATTTGTTCATCACTCAGGAATCAACTCTTCCGGTTTTAAATCACTGAATGAAGGTGATCGCGTTCGTTTTGACATTGAGCAAGGTGCCAAAGGCCCCTCAGCAGTCAATGTAACAAAAATCTAACGCCCATCCGATGCACCTATGCCTGTTTTTTTCTTTAAAAGCAGGCATCATCTGATAAAATGCAAGCTCTGTCAATTTTTTGATGGGGCTTGTTTTTTTCGGAATCATCCTTTCCAAATCCAATACATTTCACCATATATTTAAAAAAACCATCAAAAGCATTTTTCTTTCACGCCAAAATGGGCTATAAAACAGTAATTTATTTATTTTACAGGTAGCATCATGTATGGGGTTCCGGACTTCAATGCCTTTTATTTTAAACTTGAAATCACGTTTTTTATCTGAAACTCTGTTAAAAATCAGGCTTCTATGATCGACAAAGCCCTCATTATCACGACCTTCAGACGATTATTCTTCACCTGTCTCCTTATGGGTTTCGTGTCGATGATTTGCATTCTGATTTTTTTCTATGGGAAAGGCCCCAACATCAATGAAATCGTATCTCTTGAAGGAAATTGGAGAATAAGCCTCGATGACGATGAGCGTTTCCTTGATCCGAATTTTGATGATTCATCCTGGGATTCTGTCAATCTCCCCGGGAGTATGATCCACTATTCTTTGAGCAAAAAAGGCCGGGTCGAGGGGGTCCTTTGGCTCAGGAAACAGTTTTATCTCCCATCCGATATAGAAAAAACACGTCTGGGCCTGATTCTGGGAAGGATCGGAAATGCGGATATGACGTATGTAAACGGAGTCATGGTTGGTGGCATGGGCGGTTTCCCTCCCCATGAATTTTCCATGTGGAACCACCCGAGAAACTATCTTATTCATGCGTCTGATCTTCGTTATGGCGAAAATAACATGATTGCCATCCGGATTTCCTATAACAACTTTTGTGAAATCCTTGGTCGGCTTGCCATCTCAGACTATAAAAATTTTAAACACTTCAAAACCGCCACGACCTTTTCAACCATCACGGCAGGATATATCGCCATTGCCATTGGGCAGGTTCTTCTGATCATTTTCTGTATTTTTTATCTGGTGCGGCCGAGCTCAGAAGAATACTATTACTATTGCCTGCCCCTCTTCTTCGGCCAACCCATTATCTTCGAGATATGCACGTACTGGAACGTCTATCATAACACCCTTTGGCGTATAAAAATCCTTTCCATTACCTTGACAGGTCTTTGCGTGACGCACACTATCTTTCTGCACAGAATTTATGAATTCGAAAGAAAAGGGATCGAAGCCTTTCTTAAGGTTTACTTTATCATTGATATTTTATTTTCTTTATTGGTTATAAATACCAACAATATAAGAACCTACGCTCCTGTCATCATCATCTTTTCAATAGGGATCTTTCTTTACAGCCTGACCTGCAATATTGAGGCAATCATAAGAAAAAAACCATATTCCCGATTTTTCGGATTGTTCGGCATCGGTTTTTTGCTGTTTGTCACTCACGATTGTTTTGTTTATCTTTCAAAACTTTCATCCTTTGATGTCTATTTTTCAGCCTACAAACCCGGAATGACATCCAATCTTGCGACTGTTCTGCTATATCTCGGGACGGCACTGGTCCTGGTTAAACGCCTGATCCATATCATGGACGAAGTTGAAGATTTAAACGCCAGTCTTGAAAACTATATCATTGAAAACACTATTCTTAGCAAAAAATTAACCATCTCAACTGAAAAAGAAGATGAGCCAACTGTCTTTTCAAAAACTGACGATAAAAAAATTTCTTCCAGAGCACAGGAAAAAATCGTCAAGGTGATGCACTTTATTGACGAGAATTATTCCACTGAAATCAGCCGGTTGAAGTTAGCTGATTCCTTTGGGATTCACCCGGATAGCCTGGGCAAAAAATTCAAAACATTCACCGGGAAAAAACTGGGAGACTACATCTATGAACTACGCATCAAGGAAGCAGCGCGCCGTTTGAAAGAGGAAGACACCAATATCATTGATATTGCCTTTGATGTGGGATTCGAAAGCATCCGGACCTTTCAACGCATTTTTCCCAAGTATATGGGACAGACTCCAGACCAGTACCGCAAACAACACAGAAAAAACTGAAGGCTTTCACGGGGTAAACCATACTCATTCCCAGGCACTAAGCCTGGTAACTTGGTTTTTTATTAACCACCCACTCCCTTTGGTCGTTCAAGAACACGAAGAAAAGCATGCCTCCGGCAGCCAGCTCCCCGCCTTCGCGGGGACAAGCTTTAAAAAGCTGGGCAAATGGGTTGGGGTCTTTCTTTTCGTCCATAGGCAAGGCATAGTGTTTGGCCGGGGTTGCGGCATACAAATGGTATGTCGAACGGCCGGTCAAACACTATAATGCTTTATATGGGACTTTTTACGACGCCATCATCTCTACACGTAGCCCAGTTCGCCATTCATCTTATCAAAATATTCAACCACCTGGTTCTTTCGATCCGACTCCATGTGTGCCATGGCTGACCGGGGATGTTCGTTCAGAACCCCTGTGACCATATACGGAATAAAATAGCCCCAGTCAATTTTATCCCGCCACGGAAAAATATCTTTTTCAATCACCTCAATCAGCGGCCTCACCTTGAATTTAGGGTTTTTCAGAAAAGATAAAAGCAGCTCCATGGGGCAGTTCCCTGCCCCCCTGCCAATCCCGTAAAGGCTGCCATCAAGATAATTAACACCATTGATGATGGCGGTAATGGTATTTGAAAAAGCCAGCTGTTGATTGTTATGGGTGTGGATACCAATGGTCTTTCCCGGAAGTCGTTCCATATATTTGGCGGCCAGCATATCAATATCTTCGGAGTAAAAGGCTCCGAAACTGTCAACAAGATAGATGATGGGAACCCGGCTTTTAGACAGGTCTTCCAGGGCCTCGTTAAGATCCCTGATACCCACCGTGGAAACGGCCATCAGGTTGATGGTGGTTTCGTAGCCCTTGTCCATGCAGTGGTGTGCAAGGGCAACAGCCTTATCAACCTGATGAACATAGCAGGCCACCCTGATCATATCAATGGAACTCTCGGATCGAAGCGGAATATCTGCATAATCGATTCGCCCGATATCGGCCATGGCTGACAATTTGATTTTTTTATCTTCCGATCCGATTATTTTTTTCAGATCCGCTTCAGCACAAAACTTCCAGGGACCGAATTCTTCCCTGGAAAAGGCACTTTCAGAACTGAGATAACCGATTTCCATATAATCAATACCGGCGGCTGCTGTTGCTTGGTAAACGTTTTGAACAAATGCCGTGTCAAACTGCCATTTATTCATCAGTCCTCCATCACGGACCGTGCAATCTATCACTTTAATTTCTGGCCTGAACATAGTATCTCTCCGATTATGTAAATAATAAAAATAGTTTATAAAACGAAAATTGTCATTACCGTTTTTATGAACGATTTACAACCCTTAAATGTTCTTTTGGCACTGTTCCATAAACAATCGAACCTGTTTACCGATAGCCTGAAACTGGCCCTGATCCATAGCGGACCGTCCAAACAAAGTATCTCCTACCCCCACGGCAGAAGCGCCTGCGTCCAGATAGTCCCGGACATTTTCAAGGGACACGCCTCCCACAGCCACAAGGGGAACCGTGTCAAACGGGCCATGAAGATCCTTAAAATACCGGGGCCCAAAAACACTGGCTGGAAACACTTTGACCATATCTGCCCCGGCGTTTTTTGCCGCATAGACTTCCGTGGGTGTCAAAGCACCTGCAATAATAGGTATTTTACGGGATACGGCAAAATCAATCACAGCCAGATCAAGATTGGGCGTAACAAAGAACATGGCCCCGGCATCCCAGGCCGACATTGCCTCGGAAATATTTCGAATGGTTCCCATGCCCAGCCACTTACCCTTGGGGACCTTATCCCTGCTGTTTGAAACAATGGAAAGCGCCCCGGGTGTGTTTATGGTTACTTCCATGGCGTCAAGGCCGGCTTCAAAAGAAACCTCCATGATCCCACCGAAATAATCTGGCCTGACTCCCCTCACGATGCCAATGACCGGTGCATTTTCCGTCAGCATGTCATCCCCTTATAGGCTGTCCATGACCCGATCCAGCTCTTCAATGGCGATATCCTCAATCAAACAGGATCCAATTCCGTTCAGCAGGACAAAATGGATATGATCCCCTTTCCTTTTTTTATCCTTTTTCAGGGCATCAAGAATCTGCCTGCGATCAAAATCAATCCGAGTGGGAAGGTTATAACAATTCAGAAGCTCTGTGATACGTCGTGCGTCTTTTTGGGACAAAAGACCTTTTTGTACGGACAGAGATGCGGCCATGACCATACCCAGGCTGACGGATTCGCCATGGGGAAGGCCCAGGGTCTTTTCAATGGCATGGCCAAAGGTATGACCAAAATTGAGCTTACGCCGTTCTCCTTTTTCCTTTTCATCCCTGTTGACCACACCGGATTTGATACGTACGGAATCGTAAACCAGTTTTTCAATCACATCCACGTCAAGCTTAAGCGCTTTTTCATTGTTTTTCTCAAGATAGTCGAACATTCCTGCATCTTCGATGGCTGCATGTTTCACAATTTCAGCAAAACCACACAAAAGCTCCCTTTGGGGCAAGGTTTTCAACAGGTTCAAATCGCAGATCACAAAATCAGGCTGGTTAAAAACACCCACCATATTTTTAAAGCCCTTGAAGTTCACCCCGTTTTTTCCCCCCACACTGGCATCCACCTGGGAAAGAAGTGTTGATGAAACAAAGCCAAAAGGGACCCCACGTAAATAGGTTGATGCAATAAAGCCTGTGATATCGCAAACAATCCCTCCGCCAATACCCACAATAAAACTTGAACGCTGGGCATCCATATCAAGAAGTGCCTGATAGATTTCCCCGGCTGTGTCCAGGGTTTTTATTTTTTCCCCGGTGCCAATGGTAATCACCGGGGCATGGGGAAACTGTTTTCTATAAAGCCTGGAAACATTTTCATCCGTAATCAGAACCACATTGTCGGATGGAATATAGCGTGTAAGCCGATCCAGATATTCACCCACCATAATGGTGGATTTGCCCGAACGGCCTTGGATGTCAATTTTTTTCACATGATACTCCTTGGTGTCTTTTCCATTTGCCTTGATTCTAAGGCGGGCAGATCATGGCCTTTCGCCGTACAATCTCGTTAATAATTTTTTTCCAGTTCACGTTCAATCAATTCGGACATCTTCTCAAAGCTCATAAAACCGGGACTCAAACGGCCGTTGATGACAAACGTCGGTGTGGAACTTACCCCTGCCTCTTTGGCACTTTGTTTTTCTTTTTCAATGATGGCATCGAATTTTCCGCTTTCAAGACTCCGGGTAAAACGTTCCACATCCAGATTCAATTGTTTGGCAAATCCCTTCAGAACTTCAACATCAGGATGATCCTGGGATGAATATAAAAGATCCTGATATTCCCAAAATTTCCCTTGTTCCCCTGCACACCGGGCAGCCTGAGCCATAAGTCGGGCCTCTCTGTGACGTTCAAGGGGATAGTCCTTGAATACCCACCTGATTTTCCCTTTGAATCTGTCACGAATTTTCACGGATACACCATGGGCATTCCGACAGGATGGGCACTGATAATCAGAATATTCAAAAACAACCACTGCCGCATCCTCGGGGCCCAGGGATGGGCTTGCCCCTACTTTGACCGATGTGGCCGGAAGGGACGGAGGTTCAAGAAATATCCGGACCGTGTATTTTTGTTTCAGGGGCTTTGTATATTCTGCAATCTTATTCTTGGTTTTCTGGTCTTGCAGGTATTGTCTAAGTCTTTTTTTAAGCTCCTGCTCAGGCCCTTTCCAGCTTTCAAGGATTCCAGGCGAGGCCTGAATGTACTGTTCAACCTCTTCTTCGGAGACCTGCGTATCGTCATTGAACACTTTGTACGTATGCACTTCCGGAGACAATCCTTTTTCAGCAGCCTCCAGATTAATCAAACGCCGATCAATAAGAAAGTCCAAACGTTCTTTTTTAAGTTCATAAATCTGTCTTTGAAGTTTATAAATCCGGCTTGAAAGGGGTTCAGTGACCTCACTTTCCCGAATCATATCATCACCCACCTGGGCAAGCACAGAGAGTTCCGGAGCCCTGACTTTCTCTTGAATCGATTTCATGGAATCCGTGGTAAGCATATGGTCCGAGACCATAAAGCACAAAGCACTCAAAGCCAGAGCCTGCCAGATACGTTTATGATCAAATAATAAAGCAACGGAAAGAATGACCAGCAATAAATTGGCTAAACAGAACAGACAGGCCCATTTCATTTCAAGCATCATGGAAACCAGGGTCAGTTCAACGCCGACACCGGCCATCACGATATAAAAAAGAAACCGTGGGGCTATAAACGAAGAAACAACAAGAATAAGATAATAGATGATGCCCCAGATAGGGACAGGAAGGTGAAAAAGGCTTATTTTTCCTGTTTCCCTGCAACCCTCACCCCAGAAAGAGCAGAAAGAGGCAATCCAATCAACCTGGCTTTCCAGGGCAGATAATACAGCACATCCCAGTCCTGCAATAAATATAATTTTAAGAAATCTGTCCTGAGCTTCCCTGGAAATCATCATTACGCACCTCCATAAAGCAAATTATCAACCCAACATGGCATAACCCGATCATGCAGATCCGGGACACCCCTCTGAACATTTTGAAACATTCAATCTTTCACAGGATGATAAAAAAGTAAATAGCCATCCTGTACAACCCCATAATGCGGTTTCTTGAAAATTTGCTTGTGCAACCAGGGTAAAAATAGATATAGCTTGACCAGCCAATTGTGCTCAAACGAAACCAAAGCCATCAAGAAAGGATCAACCATTATTCATGGGTATTTCATTGATAGCAGCCATGTCTCTTGACAGGGTGATCGGAAAAGGAAAGGATATCCCCTGGCACATTCCCGAAGAGCAGAAGCTTTTCAGACACTATACTCTTGGGCATTGTGTGGTCATGGGTCGCATTACCTATGAAAGCATCGGCAAAGCCTTGGACAGCCGATGCAATATCGTGGTCACCCGGCAGCAGGAATACGATGCCCCAGGATGTCTTGTTGTAAACTCTCTCTCACAAGCCATAGATAAAAAACAAGGCGTCTCTGAAGAATTGTTTGTAATCGGAGGAGAAGGCCTGTTCAGGGAGGCTCTATGCCTTGCAGACCGGATTTATCTGACCACCGTTCAGATCCACGTTAAAGGTGATACCTTTTTTCCGGAATTCAATGTTAAGGATTTCAAAGAAATCGAAACAAAGCAGGTGACTGGGCCCATACCCTATACATTCAGATTATACGAACGGAACAGGTAACTGGGCAATAACCACCCTCTCCCGGTGATCACTGAAAAACACGAAGAAGGGCAACAAACGGCTCTGGCAGCCCTGCGGGGCCAAGCCCTCACGTATTTAATCCTATTTTTTTGAAAGGGAGATCCATGAAAATCAAACCGTCCATTTTAATTATCATCTTTTTTGTTCTTTCACTGGCCGGTTGCCGCCTTGAAGGGAACGTATCGGAAGACGGCACGGAATTCCGAGCCATACTTGAGTAGCACGGTTTCGCCCAAAGCAAGAGTCGTAAATAAGGTCCCTGCTCTTTTCTAAAAGGATTGGAGGGATTATCAGAAAGTGGCTTAACTTAGTGTCCACAAAATTGTTGCAGATCACTTATGATCTTGATCTTCTGATAAGGTTCAGGTTCTGCCTCGGCAAAAACAACGTGACCAACAAGCAGGATCAAGCCTGTGACAGCAATGAAACATTTGCCAACCCTTTGGTCGAGTAGTGGAATTTCCGTCCAGGTGAAAAGCATGGTTAACCCACGGGATTGACCACCTTCATTGCCGTTTCCTTTGATAGGTCAATAAGATCCTGACGATTTTTTGTTTTTAGCGCATCCGCTTTCATAAGATCACACCCCCGGATAAGATGCGTTTCCTTAAAACCAAGAAACTCAAATATCATGCGGTACTTGGTACACACTTCAGCAAACAGTTCCTCCCCTCGGTTCTGAGCGGTAATGAGCACCAACTTCTTTCCCGCCTTCAACCGGCTGGTTTCCGGCATTGTCACAAATGGTTCCAAATACGAGTAACAACGGTCAACAAAAATTTTTAACTGGGCAGAAATATCAGCAAAATAAATGGGCGTTGCCAGGACTAGAATATCAGTAGTTTTTACAGATTCCAAAACGTCTGATAGATCGTCCTTAATAACACAATGGTCTGTTTTTGTTTTACATGTGTCACATGCCTGGCACCCTTTCGCATCAAGTTTATTCAAAAAAAAAGTTTGAACATCTGCCCCTAACTCCTCTGCGGTCTTGTTAAATGTTTTAGTGAGGGTTGCCGTATTTCCATTAGCCCTTGGGCTGCCAAAAAGTGCTACTATTTTCATAAATATTTCTCTCCATTTGAGTCGTCGTTTATGTTTAATGTCTGCTGACGTCTTTTTTTGATTTCTGCCAATGATGAAACTTTGCCCCTGTTACTTTCTCTTTCATCACACAGTTATCCTGGAAACACGTTCTGAAGGATTCTGACGGTAGTATTCTTTCAAAACGCGATAAAGGTCCGGTGCATGATCAATCATCAGCCGCGGTTGATCGAAGAATTGCTCAGTTGCGACGGCGAAGAATTCTGCTTCGTTAGTCGCAGCATAGACATCCATAAAAGATTTCTTACCCTTTTCAATGTCGTGTTTGAGACGTAGATATTCACGCGAACATATCAAGACCCAGTCACGGTATTCAGCTCGGTCTCTCAGTGAGATTGACTCGTATTATCCAGCCGTACATGTTACTTGGCCGACACGAGTTTCCTTTGCGGGCTTCGTACTTCCGTCAGGTCAGGCCCTTATCTCAAACGACTTATCCTTATTTGTTATGAGATTGCAACATATAAGTGATAAAGCCATACAAAAGAAAATACAGCAGGGAGAATTAGAATAATTATTGAAGATGGAATCTTTGCATAGAATGGCAATGGACTACGCTTTGTTCTTATTTTCAGAATATCACAAAAGTTATGTTCTATTTCGGCAATCCTTTCTTCAATTTTCATTCTATAAACATGGGTTCTCATCAGTGTTAGCCCCCATGAAATAACTGATATAAAGCCTATAATGGAAAACATTATTAAAAAATCATCTGTAAAGTTAATGGAGGTATCGCCTGGTTTCCTACCAAGGAAACCGACCATGACAGCATTTAATGTCATGAATATCGAGTTAGTTTTTAAATAAAAATTATCTTCATGAAAATAATGTTCAGATAAGAGTTTATATTCATTCATAATCCATTCGTTGTTTTTAATATCTTGCAATTTTTATTTCCTCCTAACCCTTCACCGGCCGTCAGTGCATATCGACACCGGGCTGAAGAGCGAAAAAGTTTGAATAAAAACAGCGTTCAAAAGTTCGCCACTGTAGCCCAGTCTGGCGGAGAGGTTATCGTTTCGTTGATAAAAATTAAATTGTTCGTTTGTTGTCAATAATTTAGTAAGTCCCCTGAATTTCGAATTTCTGAATTTCCTGAACTCTGAGGTTATAACTACTTCTCATTTTAGCAAGTCTAAGTTTGAAGGGCATGAACCTCGTTATCAAGTCTGCCCGCTAAAAAATCTTCGGTCATCTCAAGATCGTATCGATTTTGGAGGTTTAGCCAAAATTGAGGGGACATTCCGAAAAAACGTCCGAGTCGAAGAGCTGTATCTGCGGTAATGGACCTTTTCCCATGTACAATTTCATTTATACGTCTTGGAGAAACACTTATGTTTTTTGCCAAACGATACTGACTGATTCCCATGGGTTCTAAAAACTCCTCCATAAGAATTTCGCCAGGATGGATAGGTGGAAGCTGTTTGTTCATATCAACTCCTAATGATAATCTGTTATTTCAGCATCATACGCATCACCATTGCGCCACTTAAAACAAATCCGCCATTGGTCATTAATGCGTATGCTGTGTTGACCTTTCCGGTCTCGTTCTAATGCCTCCAATCGATTACCCGGTGGCGTTCGCAAATCATTCAGTTGGACCGCAGCATCAAGAATTACCAATTTTTTCCTTGCAATACGCTGAATATCCTGTGGCAACTTTCTTGAGGTTTGCCTGTTGAAAATTTTTTCTGTCTCTTTATCATGGAATGATTTTAACATGGCCAGTACAATAACGCAACCCGATAATAACGTCAAGCGTTATGCTAAAAAGAGCATGAATTTATAATTCCGGCCGGAGACATCTTACTTATCTTGGCCATTTGGACTTATTTTTTGGTGCCTCAGATTTCTATCAAGGATCAATCCGTCTTTTGTATCCGGAACAAGGATAAGATTCCATGATTGAAATCAAACCTATTAGGGTGTATGAAAGACATAAACGTCCCGGTTGACAGATAGAAACTCATTAACATAAAGGCAAGCCATGGAAGACGATGTAAAAACTCCAAACAAATCACGTGTGGATAAAAGCCTGGTTGCCATGTTTTTAAAGATGTCACCGGAAGAGAGAATGCTTGCCAATGACAATGCCGTCCGTGCCATTGTGGAGATGAGATATGCCTACAAACAACAACACATCACCAAGTCCGGATCTAAGCGCAATCATTGAAGGTCTGTTAACGGCGGACATTCAATTTATTCTTGTGGGAGGGCTTGCGGCGGTGATCCAGGGTGCACCTGTCACGACCATGGATGTGGACATCGTTCATCAACAGTCTTGGGACAACATATCCAAACTCTTTTCTTTTTTAACGTCCATTGAGGCCGTCCACCGCCGCCCGGATGACAAAATTATACCGCTGAAAAAGGAAGACCTGTCGGGCATGGGGCACATCCTTTCCTCCACCCGCTTGGGGCCGCTCGATGTTCTTGCCTTTATAGAACAAGGAAAAACCTTTGACGATCTCATTAGTCACACCGTTGACATACCCTTCAGAAGTCACACCCTACACGTTCTTGACCTCAAAACATTGGTCGAACTTAAAAAAAAATCCCGCGCCCCCAAAGACCGACAACGTCTCGACGTTCTGGAAGAGACGTTAAAACAATTGGAGGAATAAGGGCTTCGGCATTTTTGATGTCATTTAATTTTATTTCAGTATGCAGTATGTTACCGTGTCTCGCCCCCCTTTGCCATTTGGACAACCCCGTTTGTGCCATTTGCCCATTTGGACCCCTTTTGACCCATTGAGACGTTAATCTATTGACCGTGAAATATCTTTACTATTTTTTTTCTTGACTCATGGACCCCAATGACATTATGAAAGTTAAGAGTCTTACTTTTTACTATTTTTATCGAGATGATGACATCGGCCAGCCCATGACCGAATCACACAAAGATGATGGCGTCGTAAAAAGTCCCATATGGGACGTTATAGTGTTTAGCCGGACAGTCGACATACGCTCGTGTATGCCGTAACCCCGGCCAAACACTATGCCTTGCCTATGGACCTTTTTCCATAGCCATCCGACGCCTTTTTCGAGTTCTTCAAAGATGGAAAAGCGTCTTGGCAAGGCACGTGATTTTTCTTACCTGTTTCAATGATTTTACGACAGCATATAATTCAATCGAACGAACCGAATGAGGAGGTTCCATGAAACATGTCGCCCTGAGTCTGAAAAATAAGGTTGTCAAAGCAAGACATTATGACAAAACCTACAAAAAACTCCGAAAGCATTTGGACACCATGCCGGTGGGATTACCGGCCACCTTATCCGGTGTTGAGCGGCGGATATTGAAAGCCATGTTCAGCGTTGACGAGGCTCGTTTGGCCCTGTATATGGACTGGCGCTTTGAAACTGCGGAAACCATCTTCAACAAGGCTGGCGGCCCCCTTTCCATGACAAGGGAAGAGGTGGACAACCTGCTCTCCGCCATGGATAAACAAGGGTCCATTTATGCCAAAAACGGTGACGGCGTTTGGAAGTATGCTTTGCACCCGCTTGTCATCGGTATGTTTGAATTTCAAGTCACCACCCTTACTCCGGCTTTGTGGCTGGACATGCGGAAATATTTCGTTCCAACCCTTTCCATCGAATACCTGACCTCTGCTATTCCCCAACTGCGAGTCATTCCGGTGGAAAAAAGTATCACTACCGAGCACGCCATCGCCTCCTATGATGAAATCAGGCATATCATCGAGCATACGGATAAAGACATCTGCATCGCCGAATGCATTTGCCGCAAGGCGCACCGGATGACAGGAGAGCCGTGCAAAGCCACGGACAGAAAAGAATTCTGTCTGGGATTCGGTGATTTCGGCGCCGCGTATACCCGAAACGGCTGGGGACGTTCCATCACAAAAGAAGAAGCCTTTAAACATCTTGATCTGTGTGAAAAAGAGGGGTGCGTCATACAACCGTTTAATGAAAAAAACCCGGATGGCATCTGCTTCTGCTGCGGCTGTTGCTGCGGGGTCATCGAAGCACTGAGTAGCTTTCCCCGGCCAGCGGATTTCGTAGCCAGTAATTTTTACGCCGCACTCGATGAAGAATCATGCAACGGATGCGGCAAGTGCCTGAAGCGTTGCCAGATGAATGCCATAGAGTTGAAAGACAAAAAGGCGGTATTGAATCTCGGTAAATGCATTGGCTGCGGGTTGTGTGTCACCACGTGCAAAACCGGTTCTCTAAAACTGGTCAAAAAAGACACTGAAACCGTACCGCCCGATACCATGGAAGAAAAGTATGAAATCATTATGGACGGGAAAAAAGGCACTGTGGGCAAACTTATGTCGGCTGCCAAGGGGGCCTTTGGATTGAAACCATAAACCTGAGAAGGGGGTTGCATGAAAACAACCATAAAGAGCCTTACTCATAGTATCAATTATTTGCACAATTCAGACAAGTCTTACAAAGCTCTTAGAAAGCATTTGAACACCATGCCGGTGGGTTTTCCAGCCACTATCACCGGTGTGGAACGGCGGATTTTAAAGGATATGTTCAGCGTTGACGAAGCCCGCGTGGCTGTTTACATGGACTGGCGTTTTGAAACCGCGGACACCATTTTTGAAAAAGCCGGCGGCCCCTTGGGCATGGAAAGGGAAAAGGTGGGGAGCCTGCTCGAAAGCATGGAAAAGAAGGGCGCTATCTTTGCAAAAAACGGTGACGGCATATGGAAGTATGCTTTGCACCCCCTGATTTTGGGCATGTTTGAAATGCATCTTGATGCTCTGACTCCCGGCCTGTGGCTGGATATGCGGAAATATGTCGTTCCCTACTTTCTCATTGAGTACATGACCTCGGCCATTCCCCAGATGCGTGTCATTCCGGTGGAAAAAAGCGTCACTCCCGAACACAACATCGCTGCCTATGACGAAATCAGGCACATCATCAAACATACGGAACAAGAGATCTGCATTGCCGAATGTATTTGCCGCAAGGCAAGCAACCTGGTCGGTAAGTCGTGTGAACGCACAGACAGAAAAGAAACGTGTATGGGATTGGGTGATTTCGGCGCCCAGTATGCGCGAAACGGCTGGGCACGGGTCATTACGAGAGAGGAAGCCCTTGAACATATTGATCTTTGTGAAAAAGAAGGACTCATCATTCATCCGTTTAACGAGAAGAACCCGGAGGCCATTTGCTTCTGCTGCGGCTGCTGCTGCGGTATCGTCGAATTGCTGAAATCTTTTCCCCATCCGGCGGATTTCGTGGCCAGTAATTACTACGCCGCGCTCGATACAAAATTATGCAACGGCTGTGGCACGTGTGTGAAACGCTGCCAGACAGACGCGTTTACATTGAAAAACAAAAAGAAAGGTAAAATGGCGGTCTTAAATACCGGGAAATGCATCGGCTGCGGCTTGTGTGTCACCACCTGCAAGGCCGGGGCGCTGAAACTGGTCAAAAAAGACACGGAGACCGTGCCTCCCAATACCATGGAGGAAAAGTTCCAAATCATCATGGACGGGAAAAAAGGTGCCGTGGGCAAGCTTTTCTCCACAGCCAAGGGGATTGTTGGTTTGAAACCGTAAATGTTAAGGGCACCCGGCCAGGCACTATAGATCCTGTCTGTTTTGGTTTTACCTTTTGAAATAAGGAGCTATGCAGATGGCAGCTGACATGCTGGCGAGACATTGTGTAAACCGTAACGGAAGATGTGAAAAATACGAAGAATGGCCCTTATCGTTTGTCTCTTTAATCGTGGCGCTTGTATCCGGTTTTGTTATCCTGGGGGCCTATTACACCTTTGAAACCGGAGTTTTGCCCCTGGTTCTTTTTTTGCTGATCGGTTTGTTGAATTTTGCCTTTGCCTGTTACGCAACATGCCGTCATTGTTATTACTACGGCAAGAGATGTTATCTGGCCGTAGGCCTTGTGGTTCCGTTTATAACAGAAAAGGTGGAAGAACCCAGCACAGCCCTTAAAATGAGGGCATGGGTAATCATTTTGATTGTCCATTTAGTGTTTCCAGCCATCGTCATCTATTTTGCAAACAGTTTCCCGGTGTTTTTAGGCAAAGCTTTGATCGTTCTCGCGCCTGGGGCTTCCGCCCTGTTCCTCATCCACGAATACAGCTGCCCACGTTGCAAAAACACGAATTGCATAGGGAATTCGAACAGGAAACATTGAACGTCCGGGGTTACAAGTTGGTTCATATGAAGACGTGATTAAAAGGAGCGACACATGCTTATAAAACAACCGAAAGATGAGATGTCGCCCTGCTATGTCTACGAGGAAGGGATACCCTGGAATGCCGTGGAAAAGGTCATTATGGAACGGCGCAGCATCCGGAAGTTCAAAAACAAGACCCTGCCGGAGTCATTGATCAAACGAATATTGGAAGCCGGGAGATTTGCACCGTCAACGGGAAATCAACAGCCGGGAGATCATTGCCCGAATGGAAAAAGACGCCGTTATGGTGGCTAAATTCTTCATGTTCTTTATTCAATTACACAGATTCCAAAGGCCCTCGAATCTTTTGAATTTAAGGAGATGCTTATGTCAGATATCAGGCAGTCCAATGATTTTAAACTGTCTTTCACGGGCACTGACGTCATGGTTGATACGTTTAACCGCACCTCGGACTCGGATATGAAGAAATTTGTGGCCTTGACGGATCTAACGATCATCATCTTCTTATTGCTTCTTCTCAGGCGGATTTCCGGGGTTGTTTATCCCTTGGTTATTGTTACAAATGCCACGATATGCACTATCGGCTTGATGGCTCTATCCCAAACCCCCATATCCGATATGACCATGGTGGTCCCAAGTTTTATCTTGGCTGTGGGGGTTGCCGATGCCATTCATATTCTCGCCATTTTCTACAAACAGTTCGACCAAGGGAGCGAAAAAGAAGACGCCATCTGTTATGCCATGGGCCACTAAGGCTTAGCCGTTTTTATGACCAGTGTCACCACGGCAGCCGGACTGTTGTCCTTCTCATTTGCGGAAACGGGAATCGTTATCCTTCTGGCTCTGCTGGCCGATTTATTACTGGCCCCCGCCCTGATAACGGTGGCCACAAAAAACCGGCAAATACCGGAAACGGAGAACGACCCCTCCTCCGAACCTGTTTTCAGTGTCCGTTAGGGCTACGGAAAAAATAATTTACCCGAAACCTTTGGAGTGCTTTTGGACGAAATAAAAAAAGACAAAAAAAGGGTCTGTCGGGCGTTGGGTTACAGCAGGGCGCAGAGTGATCGGTTTATAAATGGCTGTGGCGTGATACCGGTCCACCCAGAAAGCCCCTTTTCTTTTTTACGTTGATTGAATTCCTGATGACACTAACTAAAGGAGAATGCACCGTTTCAAACCTTAAAACGTCAATTTAGGGTGTAAAATTGACGGCCCATTTGACGGATCCGGGTGAAATGGTATTTGCTATATCGGCTGGCATCAGATACGTTATAAAATATGATAACGCAAAAAAAGGAGCTTCACCATGGGAGACAAGGGCGGAAAGAAGGATAAGGAAAAAGGCCAGAAACAGGATGATGCAAAACAGAAGCAAAAAGACAAGATCAAGAAGGACAAACAACCCAAAAGCAAACCTGATACAACCACAAATCGTTAAGGCACTCATGATTCCATGGGAATTGATCGATAGTCCTGATCCCCACGGGAAGTGGTTTGATGAACCACCCCCCTGCCCGTTTAATGGTGTAGCCGAGTTTTTTAATCATAAACCCACAAAACACGGGCCGGGCGGCGAATCACGAAAGCGGCGAGAGAAGCAAGTCCGCAAACAGCCGATTGTTAGCCGTTCAAATATGAATGCCCAAATTCTGTTGCAACTTCGCGGAGACGACGATCAGTAGTCCATAGAACGACATTACCAAGAATTGCGGAGGCCAATAAATAAATATCTACATATCCAAGGCCGCGGCCCATAAGTGAATTCTCTTCAATAAAATAAAGGATTTCGTCTGGCTCAAGAATTGGTGTTAAAGGTAACGCTTGTAACAGTATTAAAATTTCTGCACGATTAGACAAGTTGCCGCACGCTAATTCTCCTACAATAAAAGGATGACTTGCAATCGATCCAGTATTCAAATGTTCAACAAGGTCATTATCAATTTCCCTGAAATGGTGGATCCAAACACTTGTATCTACAAGAATCATCTCAACACGCTGACTTTCTGCGTCTTGGTATATCAATTTTTTTCTCAGTTCCGCCTAATTCAGCTAAGCGCCGACTGCTCTCCAGACTAATCAAAGTCTCAAGCCCCTTTCGAACCAAGGCTGTTTTTTCCATAATTCCGGTTAGTTTTGATGCCTTTTCAATAAGGTCATCTTCGATGTTTAAAGTTGTTCGCATATACGCTCTCCTATTCAATCATATGGCTAAAACGTACATATCAGTATGTATCAAAAATAGAACAAATGCAAGGTTTTTTGAATATCAAGCATTTATTCACTATTCAAGATGTGACCACATTTCCCTGCACGAACTATTTCTCCCCATATCAACCATTGAGAAAGCATTTTTGCCTTATTTGTGATTTATTTAAGAAATGATGAGAACCGACCCTGCCATATATGCCCCCGCCACCCTTCACGAAAATTTACCCTCCGTGTTATCGCTTGTGAGCTTCACCAACAGCAAGATTCAATCCGTCTTTTGTATCCGGAACTGGGTGTGGCTATTCACCAGACCGGGCATGACAAGTTTGCCCGCAGCATCAATGTTTCGGGTCGCGATGTACCGATCCTTCAAAGTGATATCTCTTTGATTCAATTGGTTCCCGTGGCCCGACCCCATTTGGCATGCATTTGGATGTAGACGTATTGGAACCTATGGATAAGATAGGTATTAAGCTCCCCTCTTGAATTTTAGTTGGGGCTGTTTTAAGCTGATTTTTTGCAATATATTGACAAAATATATATATTTGGTATATTTATTATACCATGAAATTTGAATACAACCCGGAAAAGTCCAAAACGAATAAGCATAAACATGGGATAGATTTCATGGAAGCCCAAGCGCTTTGGGATGACCCGGATCTTCTTGAAATCCCAGCCAAGACGACCGATGAACAACGATTTCTTGTTATTGGGAAAATCGAAGAAAAACACTGGGCGGGGATCATCACGTATCGGGTGGGAAATACAAGAATAATCTCGGTTCGCCGGGCAAGAATTGAGGAAATCGCCATTTATGAAAGCTAAAGATTTGGATAAAATGTTTGACAATGGGCAGGACGTCCTTGATCAGGTGGATCTATCAAAAGCTACCCGCCCCAACCAGAAGCAAAAACGAGTCAATGTAGACTTCCCGATCTGGATGATTCAGGCCTTGGACAAAGAATCCAAGCGAATTGGTGTGCCCAGACAGGCTATTATCAAAATGTGGCTGTCAGAACGAATCCAACACCCTTAGCGTAGGCGTGGCATTTCTTAAAGAAACCAGATCATCCCCATGGATATTCGTTGCCAGCAACCGTTAGTTAAACCTGGTCGTCATAAGGTTCTTGAGTCTCCCGAAGTTGATATGCTCCGGCTTCGGCCTCTACTATATTTCTTCTTAATGCCTGACCAGGTCATATGCTTGCGAGGCAACGACGAAATATTTCCACCAACATCCACTGAACGCCTAAGCCCTAAAAACCCATGATATTTTATACGACCGATTATCTTGCCATCATCCTTTAATTGGTGCTCTCCCCAGCCTAAAAAAGCTTTGAAGCGCGATGGTTGATAAATAGAAGATGTGAGGATAATGTCCTTATTCGTATTGATTACCTCGAAACCGTGCTTGCGCTCAGTCACTCTCACAAAATATTCTTCTGTATCATTAATAATGACTTTGCCAGCCCTACAATATTTGTCTGTCATGAACGAAGTTATCTTCATATTGAGAACGATAAGCTCACCTGAGGGGCGGCAAACAGTGACAAAGCCAGATGAACGAAAGTGATTGTCAACGCCACAACGGTCAATTTACGCCACTGTAGTCCGGTCAGGTGGAGCGCTTTGTTCTCATCATCTCATCAATTGATCAGAATCACCGAACCCTGCCAGACCGAAATCCGTGGATAAAAACTCATCCTTATTGCCCTAACTCTTCTCTCTTTGTCCAGATTTATAAAATCTGGCCTCCCGGGAGGATCACCCAAAGAAAGGTTTTTCGTTAGGTCTATCTTTTTGTTTTTTCATTATTTATCCAGTGAGTTGATAAAACACCCACCTCCACCTCCGCCGCCACTGCCACCGCCATTATCCAACGAGTTCCCATTTATTATGTCTGAGGCAATGGCGGCACGTGTTTTAAATAAATCGGTGGGTACCCGGCTGAAGCGGGTTCGGGATAAAATAAATTGATTGGCTCGTACATCGGCTTTGTTGGCCACATCGATTTGCGGCCCCCCCTGGTTCAAAAGCCATAGATATTCATAGTCTTCCATGCCTTCGCGCAACAACTCCCACCGGATCGACGGAACCAGTCGGTTGCTTTCATTTGAGCACGAGTCAGATGCGATAGAGGTATCTTTTGGGGGATACATCATAAACCCATCGCCATTACCGTTGTTAATCCAGGGATTGGTCCAGGGGTTGGGGCTCCAGTCCGTGGTGGAATAGTAGAAAAGGCCATCGACCCTTTCGAGCCAGGCCAGCCACGGGGTAATCCGTGCATCGAGCCCCGTGCGGTCCATAACCGTGGGATTGGGTAGTGGCGGCCTGTCACCGTACAGGAAGTACCACCAAACATCTTCGTCATGATTGAGTTGTCGTTCATGGGCTCTTTCTAACTGATAGTTACTGATGGTCGGCATCCAGATGTCAATCTTGGCATCCGAGTACGTGGAATTGTCATAAATATCCGGTTCCACCTGCTCGCTGACCATAATCCTCACGTTGGGGGCTGCCTGCTTGGTTTTCTGGGCCAGATATGCGACGATATCGTAGTCGTCAAATGTCTGGGGCTCGTTGACAATGTGGTAATAGCCTTTATCAGCAAAATCGGAAGTGTCGCCAAGATAATCACTGATAGCCGTCCAGTACTGGAACCATACAGTATTGTATGCAGCATTGCCGGGAGGCTCGGTTCCCCGGCTTTCCCCGCAGAATGATGAGGGCCTGCTGCCGGAAGGCACATTGCTGCTGGGGCCTGTAATCAGGAAGCTGGGAAATCCGGTGCCGTTTTCAAGTTCACTGCCGCTGAGATATTTGGACGCCAGCGTATGAAAATCCCAATCGCCCCAGGCATCGGCGTCCAGGGTTCCAGCACAGTCATAATCGACGCCACCCGGATAATTCAAACCGGCAGGCCATCCAACCCCTTTCGGTGTGAGGCGATGGTCGGCAAAATCCTCATAAAGGGCATCCACCAGAGTCCAGTAGCATGATTGTGGGGTTCCGCCGATGGTACCTTTGTAGGATTCAACCACACTGTTCCAATCAAATCCCCACTCTCCGGCCAGGTGAATTTGTGAAGGCAGATTGAAATTCCAGACTTCCAGTTCCACCGGAACCACAGCCGAACCGATGGAGACGTTGGCCGTGTAAACGCCGGCGGTAGTTCCCGCTGGGATCCTGACCGTAAACCACAGGGGCTGGTTTGTATCGGCCACAAAGGGGATGATGCCTCCCATGGATACGGGATAAAGCGGATCAGGCCAGTCACCGAGGCGTCCGAAATGATCGCTTATCTGGGTCAAGGTGACGTAGTCCACACGGTGCAGTTTGACATTGGAAGCCGGAATCGTTTCATCGCCACAGGCAAAGTCGGAAATGTTGACCGCAAGGTTTTGCGTGGTCTCAGAGCGGACCACCAGTTGAAAAGGCTCAAATTCATTGCCTGCTCCATAGATGCGCAGGGCAGTTGTAGAAACGGGTGTTTGGTTGGTTTTAAAGATTTTTTCAACCACTGGTGCAGTCCACACTGCCAGGCCCTGAGCACTTGCTCCAGTGATCTTATGGAGGTATCCCCCGGCTTCGGGTGTTCCTGAAGATCCGGTCAGTGTCGCTGCCCCCAGAGTCGTTAATTCAGGCTGCGGATGCCCTTCGTGTTCCAGGACGTCGAAATAAATGTAGTATTTCGTTGTGCTCCCATCGACGTTCCACTTAATGGCGCCACCACCGTTTTGATCCACAAGCTGCAGATTGTCCAGCCACATGGTCAGACGGTCGCCATCATCCCATAACCCGCTGTTTCCGCTGACCGTCTCATTATCACGGGTATGAAATTCCATGCGTGTAATGTCGTCAAAATCTGGTGTTGTGCAGGTGTAACAAGGATTGAGCGACACACTGACATAATTCCATGTATCGAGGGAAAGGGGTGGGCCTCCCTGGGTTATATTCGCAGACGAACAGCCATTGGTATTGTAAAGTTTGAAATCATAGAGATCCGGGGACTGATCCAGAGCACTGGCATTGACTTGCGGCCAGACATCATAAATAAAAACCTCATAATTACGCCAGTCCGTGATGCCGCCGGCGTTAATTCTGAATTCAATGCCGGGATACCCGTAGCCACCTGCATTGTTCTCAATGGTTGCTTTTAGCGAACCCGTCCCTTGCGAAAAACGGGACGTGTCAGACTCAAGACTGCCATCATTGGCCGTCCAGTAACAATCTTCCGTTGCTGAATAGTTGATTGTCGGATTATCGGCATCGTCGAGCATCACGCTGTAACTTTCTTCATAGGGCACAGAGGTACCGGGGACCATGCCGTTATAGGAAACCACCCTGATGGAACGCAGGTCCAGAAGAGCGCCATTCAACCCCAGTTGGCTGAATGCATCGCTGAAATCGATGGAGACCTGGCCGACTCCGCTCCCACTGACAGTGACAGGAACCCGATAGGGCCAATCACCATTCCACCATTGGTCGTCTTCATCTGCAAAGGTACTGGTTGTAAAACATGGGCATATAAACAGAACAAATACCACCAGAGTAGCAAAAACATTATTACTGACGTTTTTCATGCCAAATCCTTAATTTTTGAAGTCAGGTAAATAATCAAGCAATCGTCTTTAAACTCTTCCCCGATTCAGAATTAGGGCAGTAACTTGTTTTTTGTCAAGCTTAATAGACTCAAGAGTCTAAAAAAAAAATATTCCAGATGATTTCAAGCCACGCCAGGGCACGTATTGTGACCACCGAAGAAGATTACTCTGATTGACGAAATACACTGTACAGGACAATTTTAAACTGAGTTCAATGTATTATTTTCATGTCCCCTATTTTTATCAAAAGTTGAGCAGGTGGCACAAGGTTTCATAAAATGGCTCGTCCATGATAAATGATGAGAACCGACCCTGCCATATATGCCCCCGCCACCCTTCACGAAAATTTACCCTCCGTGTTATCGCCTGTGAGCTTCACCAACAGCAAGATTCAATCCGTCTTTTGTTTCAGGGATAAGGATGAGATGGACTTGGTTTGGCATCAGGCAGTAAGCCCATACCGAAACAGCATAGTTAATGCACCATTCAGACATCATTTCAAGATAGACTTAGTAATCTTCATCATTTAAAAATGTCTGCTGACGTCCCTCTCTGTGTGATATGATGGGGGATTCCAGAAGCCACCGCCCTTGCTATTCGTGCCATAGAATTTTAAAAATCAAATTCTTTCGGGATTGACAATACTTATCATGGATGTCCCGCGAATTCCCGAATTCCAGTAAGAAGGATAAAACGGTTGATAAAAAACAACGGTTAACGAAGGTACGCTCCCGCCCGGTCCGTGTGAAATGCCCTTGTTAGACAGAAAA
Source organism: Pseudomonadota bacterium (assembly GCA_018818835.1). GTDB lineage: Bacteria > Desulfobacterota > Desulfobacteria > Desulfobacterales > Desulfolunaceae > JAHIRD01. The sequence goes on along the minus strand of JAHIRD010000118.1, from coordinate 1,263 downwards.
TAACCATTTAAGTGCTTCATCTCTTGATCTAAAGGCAAAAATTGTCGCATCCCAATTTGGTTCGACGTATACCTGAAACATCCTATTCATTCCAAAAAGTAAGTCTTTTGGAACAACGGCTGCAAATCGTGCCGCTCCAATTGCTGCGCGCCTTTCCTCACATACTATCGAAATCTGCTTGAGATCATTTACAGTTAAATGCCCGATTTCTATTTCCGTTTCATCGGAAAGTACTAATGATCCAGGGCTCCACTCTTTATGTGCTATTAGAAAGTCAAGGTATGCCGCGCTTTCTTCTACGTTAGATTTACCGATCAACTTAACATCAAAGTAACCATCGATAAATGTCACCGTGTATTCCATGGCTGTGCTCCTGTCTAACGAGTCTGTAGAAAAACCCCTTTTTAAAATGGACTTCATTTCTCCCCGGTTCGGATCGGCAAAGTCAATTTCAATCATCCCGCGGAGAGGTTATTGTTTCATTGATAAAAATTGAATGACTATGATTCCTTAGCATATCTTTTTGACCCTTGTATTCGTTTTTTCCTTTGGGTTTCATTTTTTATGCTCCGATTGTTCCGAATTTTGCAATTTTTCCGATGTTGTAGACCATGCAGTAGAGTTTCCATTGAATGTCCACCTTCTTTTTGCCCCGGAGGGTGAACCGATCCAGGCCCATGGCATTGCGGATGTTTGCGAAAACCGGCTCAACAGTTCCCATTCTTCTGCTGTAGATGTGCCGCCCCATATCTGGGGGAGCGCGGTCACATCTTGATCAGTGATTTAACGGAATTATACCCCTTTTTAAATGCCTTATCAGATTTTATCATTTCGTTGCAGTTACTCACGCACCGGCTTACGGCAGAGTAACCCAAGCCAAAATATACAGCGATTTCTTTATTGGTGAAGGCTCCGGTTTTCCATAACAGATAGATCATAATATCACGGTTTCGTTTAGCCACCTGGGTGATTCTGCGTCCAGCCCTAAAAACCTCAGGGTCGCACCCAAGTAAAGAAGACGCTCTTTCAAAGAGAAACTCAATATCATAATAATCGTCCTTTTCTTTTTTTTGCTGAGGGATCTCTTCGTTCGGATTTTCAGGCATGTATTTCTTTTTTATATATGCTGCGAACGTTTTTGTCCCGGCAACAAGGCCCATATGAATATCTTCCGACATCTTCTTCTCTTCACCGGAGTAGCCCTGAACCTTTTTACGATAAGCCATATGCCTGTTTTCGCCGCTCACCTGCGAAAATATCAGT
>JAHIRD010000273.1 GCA_018818835.1 Pseudomonadota bacterium | reverse complement strand
TATCTATCATTGTCTTACGTGAAGAAAATCTATAATTCTCTTTAAGCCATTGCTCTTCTTCTTCAGTCCATGACATCTTCATAACAACATCATGTGCTTATTTCTTATTAAAGGTTACTATATGTTCGGTATCTAATATCACTTTGAGATTGCTTTATAAGAGTTTAGTCCATATAAGGTCTTGGTGGTAACACAATGGCAAAACAATACAAACTAATTGTTAGACGCCTTCCACGTAAGGTTTGCGTTTCTATTCGTGCCGCAAAAGGTCGTTCTCTAGTCAAAAGACGGAAATACGTTAGAAAGACTAAAGCCGGTCGAAAAGGTGCTCGAAGACGCAAGATGGCGTGGAAACCGTTCATGCGAAAGTGCATGAAAGGCCACAAGAATTACAAAGGCAAATACAAGCTTAAGATGTGTGGTCGTCGGTACAGAAGCGGTCTAAGACCATAGTACAAACAACATGCAATAAAATGGATGAACACGGAGACTGCTTCTACCAGTCTTCTTTTCAAGAATCAACACTCTCCTTTCCCTGCTGTCTTCTCGCCTCGCTGAAGCAGTCTCCCAAATTCATCCTCAAACTATTTTCCATTATACTTATACAATTGAATAAAATCTAACGCTTTATTCGCATCTTTATATTTAATCTTTAAATACGGTTTTAAATCTAAAAGAAGGCGACGAATTAAATCTGTTCTGCAAGTATCTATTCTATATTGGTCTTTGTGGTTTGGGTTCTTCTTAGAAAGTCTTATATGGTACACCTTTAAACCAAGTTTCATAGCAATCCATTCTATCACTTCTTTGTCGCTCATAGATATAATAAATTGTGCTGTTTGATTTGAAGTTCCATCTTTTTTCTTTTTCTCATAAATTCCTATACACGCTTCTCCATCGACAAGACCAGCTATATATGCTTTTTCTATCTCTGTCAATTCAAATTCTGAATATGACCTTATTTTGCTTCTTTTCAAACCTAACCGTTTTGCCTTTTGCCATATATGACTCCATTTTCTATCCAATCGAATTATTATTTCTTCTTGAGGCAAAAATCTAAAATTCTGTTTTAACCAATCTTCCTCTTCGCTTGTCCATTTTGTCATACCATTATAAAGTACATATCACTTATTAAATCTTATGGACTTAAATGTATCTAAATAAACTTTGAAGTATCTTTATAACCTATTATTCCATATAAGAGTTGGTGTCTATTATGGCTCGTAAAAGAAGTAGAAAAACCAAAACTAAGAAAACTCGCTGCTTGAAGTGGTCAAAAGGCCGAACAAGATGCATGAAACGTGCAAAGCGATAAACCATATAATGGTGCTGTAAAATGGTAACAAAACACAAACTCGTAGTAAAGAAACTTCCAAGAAAGGTATGTATCTCTATACGAGCGGGTAAAGGAAGAACCTTAGCTAAGACTACAAGACGAAGAAAAGGCAAAAGAATCTATTCTCGAAAGAGAAAGGTTAAAGGTGGCTCTATTAAAAGATGTTCTAAAGTAAGAAGCCAAAAAGTTTGCCGAAGGCTTGCAGCTAGAAAGTGTTTGACCAAGAAAGGAACTTTGAAGAAGAGTAAAATGTGCCGTTCTTTAGCTAGAACCAGAGGTTTGAGAAAGAAGGCATACAGAAGACGAAAAGCAAGTCCTCTATCTTCAAGTGGAGTCTTTTTCGGCAAAACATTAAGACAGTTAGGTATTCCGACTTTGTAGGTGATTGTCGTGCCGAGAAAGAAAGCAACTAAGAAAAAGACAAAGCCTAGAAAGAAAAGAACTATTCAAAGTTCAGCCAACGCTCGTAGCGCATGTATTTCAAGACGTGCAAGTAAAAGTGGTATTACCAAGAAAAGTGGCGTCCGAAGATGCAATAGCTTGTTTTTAGCAAATTGTTTAACTGGTAAAGGAACAGTATCTAAAACAAAGCATTGTCGTGCCATTGCTCGCACAAAATTGAGCAAAAGTCGTGCTAGAGGCAATTGGGCTTCTTAAAAAAGTTTAAAACCAATAGAATCATTCAATAGAATGGTGATATTATGCCAAAAGACGAAAAAACAGTAAAAGGATACAATCGCGGAGAATACATGGCTATGTGCGGCGAATTGAAAACATTAGTTTCAGGTCGCAAAGTAAAGTCATGTTCTCAACGCTGGAAAAAAGGTCTCGAACCATAGACTTTAAATCTTGAGCTAACTGTGGTAGAAGAAATGTAACTTCTGCCACATTAAAACTTGAGCTGATTATCAATCTCGACTAAACCTATTGGTCAGCCTGTTCTTTTTTGCTTGAATAAATCCTTCTAGGTCATCCTCAATATGAGGAATGGCATCATAGTCAAGTTTCTCCATTGTAGATGCACAATACCTAATAAACTCTCTATTCGCTTCTATCATTAAGTTTATTTTTTCCATATGAAAATCTATCGCGCCGCTTCTTTCACGCAGCCTTTTTAAATCTTCAACAAGAACTACTCTAGTTAGAACATTATATATCGCACGACAGATTCTCTCTTTGCTCTTAGCCAAGAGGTTCACCTATCTGATGCATTTCTTTAGAAGGAACCTTTGAACTAAGTAAAAACCTATTGCCCCGCCACCTAAACCAATAACAATACTTATTGGGTCAATAGCTGCAAAGACTTGATTGAAATGTATAGGCCATTTAGGAACGGCTCTTCGACTTTCTTGACTCATAATTTAGCACCAATGGCACTTAGTAAAATTGACTTAAAAAGATTTGTTATTTAGGATTTTACTGAAAAATTCCTAGAGCCATCCAACCATAATCGCCGCCATTACTATAAAATTCAAAGCTTGTTTCAGTAACGTTTTGCACTGCGGTTGGTGCGATTGGAATTTTATCCACCATTCCAATAAATTCAAAAACGTAATCTACTGTATTGTTGATAGCAAATTCCATAGTATCTCCGATTTGATTGATTACAGCTTCTAATTGTTCTCTACTGTCGTCTAATGCTCTATTTATACTTCCGATTTTTGGATTGGCGGGAAGACCAATCAAATCATTGTTTATTTTATCTCTTATATCTCTTAAGATTTGAACAATTTTATTCAGCATAGGTTCGATGTATTCATTATTGAATTTATCAAAAGCTTGTCCTACATAATGACTGAAAATCAAAAGAACAGCAATAATGGGAGCTTTGGCTGTATTTGTAAGAGCGTCAAGAATAATGTTGCCTGTATTATCCCACGCTGTAGCATTAATTTGATTAATCAAAAATGTGGAAACGTCGGGAAGTTGTATGTCAGGAAGTTTAACGTCAATAATCGGAATATCGACATTCGGTATATTCACTGATTCGAACTGAATTTTTCTTGGCTTATAGTCACTTATACCCGGAGAACCTTGAACAAAAACTTGTGGCGGGGTTTTGAAAGGTTGTGCATAATATACACGCTTCCAACCTTTACTACCTCTAGTATTCACTGTTCCTCTTAGCATAGGTAAATAATCGCCAGCTGAAGTCAGCGACATTTGAGCATCTGAAAAAAGACCTTGCAGCCTTGCTATTATCTCCGCCATTTTACTTCACCAGCTGGTGCTGTTTATAACAACACCACTAGGTGAATTTCCGAACCCATGATTGCCCGATTTTAAACATTTTAGGTATTAAAATCATTCCACCATAGATTGCAAAACCATAAATCAAGAAATCTAACCAAGGAGCCGATTGTATAGCTGATACAGCATCAAATGCTATGCTATTGAATGAGCCGGGTAGATTCAAGTGTGGTAATCCAATCGGAGGAGCGCGGGTTGGAGCAAAGTCGTACTTGAACAAATTTGTCATAATTTATACACCACCATTGTATTGTAGCTTATTTCTTATAAGCTTTACCTTCGTTTCTTAATTAATGGACCGATAAACGGAATTTGCTTGGCCATTGTCAGAGGAGACTTCTTTAAGAAGAACTCTAACGCGCCATATAGAACAAAACCACCTAATAGAGCACCAAGTGCCCAATCGGCAGGACTGTATGTTGCACCAAACATTCTTCCAAATCTAATTGGCAAGTCTGCTAGAGTGCTTCCATATTGGCTTATAGCAATTTCGTATGGTCCACCTGATTTAAACAAGTTTGTCATTTTTATAGTTTCACCTTTTTTATTGCTTGTGCGATGTCATCGCGTTTGAAGAACGCAGCAGCTGCTAGAGCGGCTAGTCCCATACCCAACAATATCATGCCGGGTTCCATAGAGAAGTCAGAACCAAAAGATACGACATCTCTACCGAAGTTGTCTTTATGAGCAGCGAATAATCCGCCTGTTAAGTCATTTAACTCAGTCGGGCCATATTCAGGACTGCCTATTACTCCAGATGGAAAATCAAGATTGGGCAAGGAACCAGCCGAAATATCTTTCAATCTGTCATTAACAGCTTGAACTGATAAAGGAGCCGAATTACTTTGTAACCAATCTGCTTTTGGAAATGCTTCCAAATGTGTCACTTGTATAATTCCCGTATCTGCAATTGCTCTTGCTCGATTTGTGTCTCTATTTCTTGAGTCAATTTCTGCTTGTGTTGGTATTCTCCATGTAGATGGTTTAAGTAAATAAGCCCAACCGGTTTTGTCCTCATATGGAGCTTGAGGCATTGGAGCATCAGAAATTGGTGGGGATAAAGTCATTGGTCCTGTCAAATCACGAGCAGGTTCGATTATCATTGGGTCTTCATAAATTAAAGGCGGAGTTATTTCAGGTAATTCAATTGTGTCGGATATTACTTCACCATTTACATTCCACATGCCAACACTGGTGTTTATTTTTATTCCGATAACGTGCCTACCAGCATCAAGAAAGCCCATATTGACATGCTCATTGACAGAGTTAATGATTGTAGCTTTATGCTTTAGAATTCCATCCGAATAAACCTCAAAAGTTCTGGCATAGGCATCTCCTTGTGCAACCGCATTTATGATTGCGGTACATTTGCTTGGAATATCCAAAGTATAATCTTCCGTAATTATATTTTGGCCTGTGGAAACAAATGTTTTATCTTTGAACACTACAATTCTAGCCATTGTTAAGACCTACATATATTATTGCATTGCATCTTATTAACTTTTCTTACGCTGAAACAGATACCAAGCTGCACCACCAAGTCCCAACAAACTTATGCCGCCGATAGCTATTATCGGAATTATTGGTATATCAGAACCACCACGAGTTAAGATTTGTTGGCTTTCTATATCTTCTACTCTTGTACCGTCGCCTATTAATCCGTCACTTGAATTGGCTTGAATAGTTAAATCGACGGTTTTTGATATATTCTCATCTGGCATTTTCCATGAAAACGGCTCCGAATTTGTTATTCTGCCTTTTAATTCTGAAAAGACTTGTATGTAATACCAAGTGCCATCTTGCATGGTCAGACTTGCATAAGGATAAAGAGTGCCTATATCTGCTTCTACTGTATGTGCATCAATTGGAGCAGTAATAGAGCCTACACCATATACCACCCAATTTCTATCACATTTCACATTAGTTCCCCATGAAATACGTGCCATGCCGGGATAGCTTTTATTGACTATAATATTTCTGATTATTGGTGGGTCTTCATATTCCGCTGCCGAACCAGTTCTTTCATAATCATATTCAATTTCCACATGAACCCGCCAAGTATTACCATTTGTAATTACTTCAATAAAGCATGGGTGATAACCTGCATTTAATGTTGGTAATGATACTGCTAAAGCTTCACTTGTGATTGTTGGATAAACAGGTGGGAGTTCGCTTTCGCTTTCTGTTAACATGAAATCGCTTCCAAAATCACCAAGTACAAGAGGATTACCAAAAGTCCAGCCTCCATAGGCAGCTTCCTGAATTTCTGGAGTGCCACCACCACCTGTTGGTGGTGGAGTTTCATAAGAAGTTTCAACTAAAGCAACGTCTTGAAAGAAGTTGACAGGGACTGCAATTTCAAAACTTGAGCTGTGCCTTCCACTATATACTAAAGTGGCAGCTCTTCCAATCCAAATATTAAATGTGGTATTTGGCGTAGATGGTGGTGCGATGAAAGATTTTAAGAATGACCAACCACCATAGACATTAGTTATATCAGTAGGAAGTATATCTCTTGAAACAATGGGAATTGTCCCAACTGTGGTAGTTGGTGTTTCAATAACAACCGCTGGTTGAGTTTCAGCAACAGTTGTCGTTCCACCACCGGGAAGGTCGATAATGGTTGTTTCTGAAATGATTTCTTCTTCTGGGGTAAGAGGTCTTGGCTCTACAATAGGTTCCACAATAGGTGGTGTTGGAGAACTTAATAAATCTGCTCGAATACGTAAAGTGCCACCATATGATGGACCTTCAAGACTAAGAGGCATGTAAATTCTGTCATTTGAAAGAAAATCTCGGCTTTCAAGCATTACCCATATTTTTGTCGGCAAATCTCAGCACCATTTGTTTATTAACAAGATGTGCTTATAATGATTTAGGTGGAAAAAAAGGTGAAGAAAAGCTTGCTCAAGGCTCTTCTTCGGGGTGCTGTTTTCTTACTGCTCGTTCATCGGAAGGTGTTTTGATTTTATTTTGAGAGATTGCTTTTCGTAACATGGTTCTTGCGCCTTTAGTCATTGGACTATCTCCTTTCGACTCTTGGAGCAATCAATATACGAATTTCTCCTTCTCCCAATTCGGTAGTAAGTGTAATAGGTTTGTCATCGGTGAAGCATAATTTTACAGTTTCAAACTTGTTTTGCTTTAGGAATTTGAAAGCTTCGAATAGGTATCCCATCGCATACATAGCTCTGGCGTTTGGTCCTTCATAGCTCTTGACAAGACCAAGTTCGGTCAAAGATGTTTGTATTGACACTTTGCCTTTCTCTCCTTCACCTTGTACTGTTAACAAACCATCAACTACTTGCACAACAGCATGTGCCGCAATTCCATTCAAATCTTTCACCTGTTCATTCATTTCATCAACATCAACAACAACTTTTGTCGGGAAGTCAGACATGAGTTCTTTACTTTGCTCCGCAGGACTAAGTAGATTAATCGTAAATTCTCGTCTTGGTTTTCCAAGATTGGCAAAAATCATTTCATTGTCGGCAATGACTATTTCGATTGGTTCCTTGAGCCTCTTTAATCTACCAACAACCGTTGTTAAACTATCCATGTCGATGCAAACAACTCTGTTATCAGGAACGGAATAAGATTCAAAATCGCTCGGCATTAACAAGATTTTTAGATGGGCAGCTTTAGCTGCATCTAATTTATTAACAACAAATCCTTCATCAGGACTCAATGTGAATTGAAGTTCTGTTAACCCAAGAGCTGATGCTGCTTCATTAATATTGACCAAAATATCTGGGCTCAGAAAAACTAATTTTGACTTCTTCATTGTTCTTTATCACCTTTCTTAGATGCTTTTGGTTCATCTTCGATAGGTAAAGGCAATTCTAATTCATTTATGAGCCTATCAATCTCAAGCATTTGGCCTCTAACTATTAATATAGTATCAGTCCACTGTCTTAATGTTGCTTCAGCACCATCAATCTGTGTTTTCAAATCAACAATTCTTTTTTGCTGAGCCTGAATTTCATTATCAAGCAACAGTTTTCTTTCTTTGAGCTTCTCTACACTCATAATAATCGCCTGCCTTATCTTATCAGATTATACTTATAAGTGTTACTTTTGCGCAACTTCTGCTTCGAGTGTAATTATAAGCTCTTTTGCACATTTTATGCAATATTGAACTTTTACTTTTTCCCAAACTGCACCTGAAGCATCTGTCCATTGAAGCTTATTGTTTTTAACCGCGATGACATACTCTCTTATTTCACTATCATCTTCGGCACAACTAAAACAAACACCTTTCTCAGATTTACCATCATCAAAAGATTCCTTCATGGATTTTAAAGTCCATTCTACATTAATTTCATAATCCTGCATATTAATCGCCTAAAAGGACTTAGACAAATTTGCTTAAAAATACTACGCTCTTACATAGGTATTTCTGGAAGCTTCTTTCCATTTAGATACCAAGCAACTCCAATCGCCGCGACACCAATAAATGCAGCAGGAATAATCATCGACCAAGGAAGGTCTTGAAGATTAGGCATTTGAAGAGCTTGTATTACATCAGGATTAGCTTCAACAGATGGAGTGCTTGGCACTTCTTGACCACTTATAGTCATAAATTCTTCATTGCTAAATCCTTCATTAAATGTAAATGGGTGGTCTGCTTCAATGCTTAAATCAAGTGGGAATGTAGGTTCTTCCGAAGAGTATTTTGCTGAGAATGTTCCGAAGCTCATAATAATCATCCATGCATTACTTGTTCATTATTTCTTATAACCTTTTTCAAAAACAACATGAAATCATTTTGAAATTGGTGCCACTTTTATGCTTTCTACATCTGTTGTTAACTTTACATAATCATCTGATTCTTTAAGAAGAGCATCCATTATCTTTGGCAATAATGGGTTCATCTTCTTGAGCTTGGC
>JAHIRD010000321.1 GCA_018818835.1 Pseudomonadota bacterium | reverse complement strand
GTAGGAGGTCATTCTATTCGAGAAGGCAATGGACCACAGTGGATAGAGGATGGTGAATTATCTACAGGATCAGAAACCCGTCCAATCAACGCTAATGTAATGTACTGCATTAAATACTAAAGGAGAATAGATTATGAAGAAGATCTATAATTATCACCCGGACACAAAAGAGTATCTTGGCGAAAGCGTTCCTCGTAAAGACCCTAAGGACCTTGAGAGTTATTTGATCCCAGCCTATGCTGCAGAGGAGCCTCCTCCTTTGGCCATCAGTGGTAAGGCAAGATTGTACATAAATGGGAGTTGGAAGTATACAGAGGATAACAGAGGCAAGCCTGCCTGGAAGACAGATGGGTCTGGAGAATTTTCTGTTATTACAGAGTTTGGGGCGATAGCTGCAGGTTGGACACTCAAACAATTTGTTCCATTTTCTACATGGAATGGTTCAGCGTGGGTTTTGAATAGACTGCTGGTTATTGCGAATAAGAGCTTAGAAGTTGGTGTTGTCCGAGAGGCAAAGATCGCTGCAGGGATAACTTATCAATTTCCTGATGGCCAAGGTACAATTCAAACTCGCAGTTTGATTGATGTTAGGAACATCCAAACAAATGTGACGACAGCTTTGATTTTTAAAGGAGCTGGAGAAATTAGACCTGTTATGGTGTTCAGAGATCAGGAGAATGTATTACACCAAATGACCCCCGATCAAATGCTTCAAATGGCAGTTTATATAGCCAATTTTGGCCAGGCGATTTATAACAGATCCTGGGAATTAAAAGATGCAGTAGAAGGAATGACCACCGAGCAAATTGTTGCTTTTGATGTTGAAGCAAATTGGTAAGTGTGTTGAGAAGGAGAGGAAATGCAGAAGATCCCTCTTAGTAATTCTCCGAACCATACATTTTTAGTAACAGTATCTGTTAATGGAAGGAATGCTGTTTTTGAATTCTTCCTTTCTTATAATGAAGTTGGTGAGTATTGGACTCTTCGTATAAAGGACAGTACAACTGGGACAGTGATTCTCGACAGTGTCCCTTTGCTCACAGATGAGTATCCTGATGCAAACTTCCTTTCCCAGTATGCCTATTTAAGGATAGGTAATGCCTATATTGTAAGAGCTGCACCTGCGGATACAGATTTTCCAGACAATACAAATTTAGGGACATTGTTTCTGTTGGTCTGGGGAGACAATACTGAATATTATGAAGCGTCTTCCGTTGCTGAAGCAGTTACCATAATTGAAAGTCTTTCGGATACAGGTACGCCGTATGGTATAGTCCAGCTGGAGGGAGAGAGAGGTCCAAGAGGTCTTACAGGACCTTATAATGAGATTGATGTGGCTGATGCCCAAGCAGCTCAAGCGGCTGCTGAAGCTGCTCGTGATGAATCAGAAACCTGGACTCTTTTAGCAGAACAGTGGGCAACTAATCCTGAAGATGATCCTGTAGAGTTAAGTCCCAATCTATTTTCTGCATTCCATTGGGCCGTTAAAGCTGCTGCAGATGCTGTTCAAACTGCAGCTGACAGGGTTCAAACAGGATTGGATGTTGTTCAGACAGCTGCTGACAGGGTTCAAACAGGTTTAGACGCAGTTGACACAGCCGCTGACGCAGTTGCCACCGCTGCTGATAGAGTTCAAACAGGACTGGATGCAGTTGCAACTGCTGCTGATAGAGTTCAAACAGGACTGGATGCAGTTGCAGCTGCTGCAGATGCTGTTCAAACTGCAGCTGACAGGGTTCAAACAGGATTGGATGTAACGGCTGCCGAAGCAGCTCAAGGTCTGGCTGAAGATGCTCAAGTTGGAGCCGAAGCAGCAGAAATAAATGCAGCAGCATCTGAAGCTTGGGCTGAAGCTTGGGCAGAAAATCCAGAGGACGATCCTGTGGTGGACAGTCCTGCACAGTATTCTGCATATCATTGGTCCAAAAAAGCTCAAGAAGCTGCTGAAGCTATAATAGATGCCCTGGTTTACAAAGGAGCTATTGACTGTTCGGGTAATCCCAATTACCCTGCGGCTGATGCTGGATGGACATATAAAGTCTCTGTTGCCGGTAAGATAGGTGGTGCGTCTGGTATAATTGTCCAGGTTGGGGATACTCCAATCTGTTTCGTGGACAGTAGTGCTGAGGGAGATCAAGCTGCGGTCGGTGCAAACTGGAATGTCCTTCAAGCAAATATAGTTTCTCTTGAAGACTTGATAGTAGCTACGGCAGAGTCGGATTTCATAGTCTCTGGTCCGAATCCGTTTACATGGGCAATAAAAACTCTTGCCAATACGAAGTCTCTTCTCCACGCTGCTCCCGGCCCTATCGGTGGTACAACTCCGGATGCGGGAACTTTTACTACCCTGACAGGAACGAAAAACATCTGGGTAGCAGCTACGGAACTTACCATCGCGGCTGGTGCTATCACTTCTTCACAATCGCTCCATACCGTCGATACAGCGGCAGATGACGCTACTGATGATCTGGATACAATAAATGGAGGAACAGATGGTCAACTTCTTGCAATACGTGCAGCTCATGTGGATAGAACTGTTGTCATTAAACATGAAATAGGGAACATTTCTACAGGTGGAACGGATATTACCCTTGATGATTTAAGTAAGTATGTTCTATTTGTATATGATAATGCTCTTTCAAAATGGGTAGTCATAGGTGGCGCAGGAGGAG
>JAHIRD010000009.1 GCA_018818835.1 Pseudomonadota bacterium | reverse complement strand
TATGGGTTTTTTAGGCATGAGTGGACAGCTTGAATAATTCCCCTGATTTTCCCAAATTAAAGGGGATCAAAAAAAAACATACATACGTGTTTATTTCGGAACTTTTATGTGGATTTTCTTATGGGTGTTTGGGAAATAACAATTGAGCCCCGAAAACGACGCGATGGGAATGACGACATTGTTAAAGAAATGGAAGTCACAACAGGTGTACCGGTAATGGCAAGGTGCAACTGGTTCCCCGGGGTCATAGACCATGGCATGTTTGACACGGTGATTACACGGCAACCCGGGAGGCCCTGTGTTTCTTTCGAAGTTTGGAGAGTATGCCGGACAACTGAAGAGGGAGGAAGGCAAATAAGACACAGGGAGTCGGATAGTTTCGTAGTACCTGAGAAGGCGGGTAATGCCGCTGGAGGAAAGGAGACTACACATGGTAGCGCGGAGTGAGGAAACATCGTCCGTACGCAGATGCGGGGAAACGGTGGGAACGAAACTGCTTCGCATAGCGGAGAAAGCCCGTAAAGACAAACGATTCTCATTCACCAGCCTGTATCATTTGATGAATGAAGAACTCTTACGGGAATGCTTTTGGCGGCTGAGGAAAGACGCCGCTGCGGGCATTGACAAAATGACAAAGGATAAGTACGCCGAAAACCTGTCGGCCAATCTGTCTGAATTGACAAATCGGTTGCATCGCATGGCGTACAGGCCACAGCCAGTCCGGCGGAAGTATATCCCGAAGCCGGGCAGCACCAAGCAACGACCTCTGGGAATACCGAGTCTTGAGGACAAGCTTGTCCAGGCGGGTATGGCTAGGATCATGGAGTGTGTGTACGAGCAGGATTTTATTGAAGACTCGTACGGTTTCCGTCCGGCCCGGAGTTGCCACGATGCACTTCGGGCATTGAGCGACACCGTGGAAAACCATCCGGTTAATCACATTGTCGAGGCGGACATCAAAGGCTTCTTTGATCATGTAAACCAGGAATGGTTGATGAAGTTTCTGGCCCACCGGATCAATGACAAGCGAATTCACCGTATGGTGAAGCGGTTTCTCTGAGCGGGTGTATATGAAGACGGGAATGTGACGGTCAGCGACGAAGGAACCCCGCAGGGCGGGGTAATATCGCCTTTACTTGCCAATATCTATCTTCATTATGCTCTCGATCTATGGTTTGAGAAGGTGTATCGAAAGACCTGCACAGGCTACGCCAGGATAATTCGTTACGCGGATGACTTTGTGGTTTGTTTCCAGTACAAGTCGGACGCGGAGCGTTTCCCGGAAGAGTTGGGAAAACGACTGGGTAAGTTCAGCCTTGAGGTGGAGCCGACGAAGACCAAAATGTTTGAGTTTGGCCGATTTGTCGTCCAGCATGCCAAGAATAAAGGGAAAAAGGCTGAGACGTTTGATTTTCTGGGCCTGACCCACTATTGTGGAACACGCAAGGATGGCAAAGGGTTTCGGATGAAAAGGGTGACATCCCGGAAGAAGTTCACCACGAAGCTGAAGACCTTCAAGGAATGGTTGAAGAAGTCCAGAAGTATGAAGACGAAAGATCTCTGGGCCATCGTTAAAGCCAAGCTGAGAGGGCATTACAGCTATTATGGTGTGACGGATAATATGTGCGGAATCAAGCGATTTGAAAAGGAAGTTATCATGCTTCTTTTTAAATGGATGAACCGCAGAGGCAAAAGGAACTGCCTCAACTGGGAAAAGTTCAATGAAATGCTGAAGCGTTTCCCATTACCGAAACCTCGAATCAGAGTCAGTATGTTTTGACTATCCGTGAATTGACTATGTGAGGAGCCGTGTGCGTAAATAGCGCAAGCACGGTTCTGAGAGTGGCCGGCAACAACGATCATGACAAACGGCAATAACTGTCACGTAGTAGCCGCGTGCGGCAAGGCGTCAATGAAAGATACGTTATTAATGATCTGTTATTATTGGAGAAACCGGTCTACTCGACGTCTTGACAAATCAAACATGCGACAGCCAAAAGCATTGATAATAAAGGGGGTCTGAACATAGAAGTTCAACTCCCTTTTTCTATTAACCACTTATGTATTAACGCTGTCGAGCTGCCCTGCTTTCTTTATTTTTCGGAATTTTTCCTGGTTTTATCGGATTGAATCAAGTGAAATAATGTGTAGGGATGGAATGTCCGGCAATCGGATATCATTGGTGAAAAAATGAGTGGCCCCGGCCTCTAATGCCGCGCTGATCTGGATGGCATCCGGCGTTCTGATGTTATGGACGGCCCTGAGCCTTGCTGCCTGTTCCGCAATGCTGCTTGAAACCTCCAGTGTCATCAGCCCCGAATTAAGCAGGATATCCCGGTATTCTTCCGCCAGTTTTTTGTTAGTGCTGCGGAGAGGATGCACCAGGACTTCCAGCAGAGTCACAGTTGACGTGACAACCAGGAAGCTGCCCCTGTCCATGGCTTCAAAGAAAGGTCTTACCACTTCAATGTAGGCGGGGTTTTCTTCGATAAAGTAAATCAAAGGTGCGGTATCAAGGCCAACCGTCTTACCCTGCAATGCGTTTATCCATTCCACGAAGATCGTTCCTCATCAATATAGGTCTTTACGTCAAGTCCCTTCCAAATCTCTTTGCCTTTTCCTTTTAACTCCAAAATACTGCGGGGCTTGATCTGGCTTGTCTTTCTACGAATCAATGTCGCCATTTCTTCCAACAGGCGAAGCTGATCCGATAAATCTAATGTTTTTATCTCGGCCATGACGTGATTGTAGTTTGGTTCCGGCATGATACGTCCCCTTATTTTATGCATGTTCCTGTTTTTCTGTTAAAAGATTAAGCTTTTTTATTTTGTCCTGAATTTTCATAATTGCCCATCAAAGGTAAGATTTATTCTTATTATATACACTTTCAACAAAAAATCAAAAAAAGTTTGCGTATGCGTCGTTTTGGTAGATGTGATTTTCCAAATTATTATCATAACCTTTCCCAAATTAGCGGTCGCACTATTTGCGCCCTGTGAGGGATCATTACCAAATTAAACAGGGAAATTGGAGAGAATCGGACGCAAAAAGGCACAGTAAAATACCGTGCCTTTTTTTATTTATTCGGATGGATTTGAGACGTCATCCAATTGAGTGTTCACGTCCTTTTCAAGATTGTAGATGATTTCGGTAAAATCCTCGAAGTAGCGGTCTCTGATGAGCGCGTCGAGTTGGCCGAGGAGTTCCCAGAT
>JAHIRD010000184.1 GCA_018818835.1 Pseudomonadota bacterium | reverse complement strand
TAGTATCTTTTAACCCATTCGTATATTCATTGAATGTTAGTTTATAAAGTTTCATCCACCACCAGCTTTCCCCCATCAGGGGTTTTAGGACTAGAGTTTTTTCTACATGGATAATCATAATGATTAATTAAATCTTTAATATCCACATCCTGCAAGGTGGCAGGTCTGCGGAAGATACCGGAACATTGTTTTATTCCCTTATTGGGAATTGTTTTCAGTTCACATCCTTTTTGATTCCGATTGCACCGTTGCATAATATCTTCAAGAGAATCCTTATCATTACATTTTCTCTCCACCGATACCCCTTCGACTGCAATCAGACATATAGGCAAAACACCGTAATTGTCACCTTCCATTT
The DNA here is from genome assembly GCA_018818835.1 of Pseudomonadota bacterium. GTDB lineage: Bacteria > Desulfobacterota > Desulfobacteria > Desulfobacterales > Desulfolunaceae > JAHIRD01. Next base: position 1,764 of record JAHIRD010000184.1, on the reverse strand, counting down.
TGCAATCTTCGTTCCAGATCCTTTTGATCTTCTCCATCTCCTGAAATTCCGGAAGAGAGAGAAGTTGGTCAATTATAATATCCAAAACTTCAGGTGTAGGTTTATAAAAGCTTCCGGCATGGATTATCTTAGCCATCTTCTCTCTCAAATTACTCATCTTTATCCTCTTTCCTCAATCTCTTTCTCTACAAGCTCTAAATCGTCTTTACAGTAATTAATTGTAATCTGTGCTTCATCTAACTGTTCGGTTAGATATTCCTTGATTTTTAGTAATGCTTCCTTACTATAGTCTTTGAAAGCATTACGCCGGAAAAAAGCTATTGTCATTCTTTCCCTCCGCTAGGCACTTTTTAGTTCTGACATGGGAACATTGCTCTGTCTCTTATTCCCATCAAAACGGACTATTGCCATTTGAAGCCCATTATACGTTTTCGTGTGTCTTACCAAACCTTCAAAGCTTCCCCTTTTCGTTCTCAAGGTTGATGATTTGGCATTAACAAAATGTTTGTATGTCCACTTGATTCGTTCACCGTATTCCATAAAACCTCCACTGAAATTCAAAAGTCCGTTCCCCGGCGGCTGAGTTTCAGCGTTATGTTTTAACACGTCTGTTCCATGCCAAATTAATCGTTAATCCGTAAACATCAGCGGAAGCTGTTGCCGGTCAGCTCCTGCCCTAGCCTCATAAAGAAAGGAAAAAGAAGCGCAGACAGCTTCATGGAAGATAGGCTGCTTGGAGGGAGCCATTCTTAACTGCCTGCACTCTCTTTTTGATTGTTATTAAGGTTAATGCCATCTTCCATGATACCTTAGCTTAAACTTTCCAGCGGAAAGTGTCAAACCCCAAATTAGGCGGATATTGGCGATTATGGGTGGTTATGGATGATTGGATATTGATTGCTTGAGCTTGCATTGGATGAGAAAGAAATATTGTATCCGTGCTTGCCTAACCGACATTTTTCTCTTTATTGGCTTTGTTCTTGAGATAAACATCAAATCCCTTCCCCGGATTCCCCCTCGGCTTATTCCGCCACCGGCCAAGCACTTGAAGCTCTTCCTTTAAGATCCTGAATAGTTTCTTCCTCGGGTTAAGAGCCTTGATTTCTTTCCGTAATTGTTCCAAATTGACCATATCTTACTATTTGTGCTTGCTTAAGCTACATTTTATATCCCCCTTTGTCAAGTTTTTTCTTTACTTGAACAATAAAGAATATTCGCCTAGCTTGCCACATACCCCCTGTATTAATCAGCTATCCTACAGGAACATTGTAGGATTGAAGGCTTGCAAGGATATGGGCTTGGAAGAGAAAGGGCTTGTAGGACACTACAGAGAGGCTGAGAGGATGGGACTGAAAATAGGTTATATCCGAAAGAAGGATAAGGCGGGGGCGGAAAGGGGTTGGAGATATACAAGCTAACTGCATTTAAGCCCCGCAGGGGCTTCTGGGGACTTGATATTATGTGATATAATCTAAAGTGATACTAACTTATTGATTTATAAGGGCTCTTGAGCCCGGGGTGTCGGTTATGATTCGGTTATGATTCGGTTATGATTCGGTTATGATTTTGACCTGTCGCTCGTATCCGTGTACGAGTGGGACTGAATACTGTACATACTAAGAAGGCTATAAGTAAGGATACATTGTCTGTCATTCCCGCTCTACGAGTCGTAGACTTGCCAGGAATCTTTCTGAAACCCCTCTGCATCCCCATTGTTTCCGCACTCAGGCGGATTCGCTGAGGAGAAAAGGGGAACTAAAGAAG
>JAHIRD010000117.1 GCA_018818835.1 Pseudomonadota bacterium | reverse complement strand
CAGCATTGATTGTGTCTGTTCGTGTATCAGAAGTTGTCTTATTTTTAAGGAGGAATTTCATGACTGAATTTATTTTCAATCTGCTCCATCTGGTTGGATTCAAACATCCTCTCCATCCGGCCCTGACCCATATTCCCATGGGTATGGTGATGGGGGCCTTTTTTTTCGGGCTGGCCGGAACGGTTTTGAAAAAGCCTGATTTTTTTAAAACCGCCACGCGCTGCGTGGGTCTTGGACTTCTGTTTATCCTGCCCACAGTTTTTGCAGGATATCTGGACTGGCAACATTCCTATGAGGGCCAATGGGAAACCCTGATTATTGTCAAAATGGCGCTGGCCTGTATCCTGACCCTTCTTTTGGGTATCGCCTTTGTCCAGGGACGGAAGGATGATGCCCCTTTAAATCTGCTTTTCGCCCTTTATATCCTCTGCCTATTCTGCGCCGTGGGCCTTGGATTTTCAGGTGGACAGCTTCAATATGGATAATGGAACGTGATCCATGATCCATCACAAAAAAACGTTATTACGACAAACATCGACGATCAAGCCGAGTCGAAAGGATTAGACCATGCGGAACATCGGAAAAGGTATCATTGGAATTGTTGCGTTTACCTCTTTTTTTATGATGACTATGGGAAGTTTTGCCGCTGATTACAGCCATAAAATCACTGAAAAGAACATGGATTTTGAATGGACGGTCAACGGTGAAAATCTGGATGTGCGCATAAGCGCTAAAACCGAAGGGTGGGTGGGTATCGGATTCAATCCCTCCCATGATATGCGGGATGCCAATATTATCATGGGCTATGTGAAAAATGGCGAGGTGAAGGTGAGTGATGAGTTCGGAACCTCCGATACGAGTCATGACAAGGATACAAAACTCGGTGGAGCTGAAAATGTCACCAATATTTCAGGTAAAGAAGAAAAGGGTATGACCCATATTGCCTTTACCATACCCCTTTCATCCGGAGACCAGAAGGACAGGCCCATCATCGTGGATGGCGAAACTGTTGTGATCATGGCCTATGGTGCAGGTCGAGACAGTTTTAATACCAAACACGCGACCCGAACCATGTTTAAAGTGAATTTGTCAACGGGCAAGAAGTAAAACGTCGACAGATGGATGGCTATGGAAAAAGGTCCATAGGCAAGGCATAGTGTTTGGCCGGGCGTGAAGGCATACCTCTGGAGTATGTCGAACGTCCGGCCAAACACAATAACGCCGCATATGGGACTTTTTACGACGCCATCAAGGTTATTCTTATGCCGAAAAAGAAACCATATCAGTTACCTGAACCGATTCGAGGGTGGTTGTTTGTTTTTGGACAGGGATGGCCCACAGGTCTGATAATCCTGGTGTTGACCTTTTGTGCCGCTGGTCCTCTTGCAGCACATGGCCCAGGACCGGGCCAGGATGACGGACATCGGCTTGATGAGACACAGATAATTGGTGATGAAACGGCGTCCAAAGGACCTGTGGGAATCGTTGAAAATACCGGCGTGAAACTTCCCCTTGCGGCTCTTTTTCGGGATGAAAACGGAAAAGAGATACGGCTGGGGGACATCATAGATCGGCCCGTGATCCTTTTACCTGCCTTCTATACATGCCCCCGGTCGTGCAGCCTTCTTATCTCCAATCTGGCCATAGCCTTGAACCAGGTGTCTCTGATTCCAGGCAAGGATTTCAGGGTGATTATCTTGAGCTTTGATACGGATGAGACTCCGGCCGATGCAAAAAAAGCCAAGGGCAACTATATTCCTTTGTTACCCAAAGGTTTTCCGGAAAGCGAATGGGTGTTTTTGACAGGCAAACAAGAGGCTGTCCTACAGGTGACAGACGCCATGGGCTATTATTTTAAAAAAACGGGGGTGCATACATTTGTCCATCCCAATGTCCTTGTGGCTGTGTCACCAAACGGCGTTCTCATTCGCTATGTTTACGGGCCGGGTTTTCTTGGCCCTGACATTGCCATGGCCCTGACCGAAGCTGAAAAAGGCGAACCGGCCATATCGGTGAAACGGATTTTGTCCTTTTGCTTCAACTACGATCCTGTATCTAACCGCTATGTGTTTCAAATACTTAAAATTGGGGCCATCACGGTCTGTTTTCTTTTAATTGTCTTTTTTTTATTTGTTTTGCGACGGAAAAAAAATCTCAGATCAGATGAGTTGGATACAAAAAGTCCACCCCATTCAAGGAGAAAGGGACCGTGACAGACATTCCATCCTTTTTTGAAACACCATCACCTCCAGGATTGACAGGGATAAAAGCCTGGCTTTTGACCACCGATCACAAACGAATTGCCCTGATGTATCTTTGGGCCGTTCTTTTCTGGTTCATGCTCGCCGTTATTTTCGGGCTTCTTCTTCGGGTGGAATTGATGAGCCCGGGGAAAACCATCATGGATGCCCGTGTGTACAATTCCTTGTTTACCCTTCACGGGGTGGTCATGATTTTTTTGTTTGTCATTCCGGCAATTCCTGCCATTTTCGGCAATTTCATTCTGCCCATCCAGATCGGGGCTCATGATGTGTTTTTTCCGAAACTCAATCTCTTGTCCTGGTATCTGTTCATGCTGGGAGGCCTTCTGGCGGTTATCTCTCTGTTTTCCGGTGGATTTCCGGATACGGGCTGGACTTTTTATGTCCCCTTCAGCGTGAATACCCAGAGTAACGTGTCATTGACGGTTCTTGCGGCATTTATTCTGGGCATGAGTTCCATGCTCACCGGTCTGAATTTTATCACCACAATCCACAGGATGCGTGCGGATGAAATGGGATGGATGCAGATCCCCCTGTTTACCTGGAGCCTTTACGCCACGGCCTGGGTCCAGCTTCTGGCAACGCCTGTGGTCTCCATCACCCTTTTGCTGGTGGTGTTTGAACGTCTTTTTTCCCTGGGACTTTTTGACCCGGACAAGGGGGGAGACCCCCTTTTGTACCAGCATCTTTTCTGGATGTATTCCCATCCGGCGGTCTACATTATGATTTTACCCGGAATGGGGGTGATTTCAGAGATCATTCCTGTTTTTTCAAGGAAAGCCATTTTCGGTTACAAGGGCATTGTCTGGTCCAGCATGGCTATTGCCATTGCAGGGTCCCTGGTCTGGGCCCACCATATGTTCACCAGCGGCATGAGTGATGTGGCGGTGTTCGTGTTCTCCCTTTTGACCTTTCTGGTGGCCATCCCAAGTGCTGTCAAGGTGTTCAGCTGGATTTCAACCATGTATAAAGGCTCCATTGCCATGGAGCCCCCTTTTTTTTATGCCCTGGTTTTTATCTATTTGTTTTCACTGGGAGGTCTCACGGGTCTCGTTCTTGGTTCGGCCGGGACCGATATCCATGTGCATGACACCCATTTCGTGGTGGCCCATTTCCATTTCATGATGTTTGGAGGAACAGGTTTCGCCTTTTTTGCCGCCCTTCATTTCTGGTGGCCGAAAATTTTCGGAATCATGTATGATTTCAAGAAAGCCTATGTGGCAGCCATTTTGACCACCATTGGTTTTGTGTTTCATTATGTCCCCATGTTTATCCTGGGACTCCAGGGCATGCCCCGGAGATATTACGATTATTTACCCATATACCACACCGGGAATTTCCTTGCCGGATGGGGGGCTTTTATAATGGTGGGCGGTATTGCCCTGATGTTTGTCAATTTGTTGATGAGCTTCAGACAGAACATCAGAGCCACGGATAACCCCTGGGGCGGGACCACCCTGGAGTGGGCCATACCGTCACCGCCACCGGTTCATAATTTCCCTGAAAAGCCTCATATTGATGATTTACCCTATGACTTCAGGCTTATTGTTGAAGCAGAAAAAAACCGTGTCAAAAAAGGACAATCCCATCCATGAAACCGGCAGATGACAACAGGGGAAAAACCCTGGGTATGTGGCTTTTTCTCTATTCGGAAATCATTCTTTTCGGGGGCCTTTTTGTTTTATATGCCGTTTTCTTCAGCAGGTTTTCACAGGATTTTGTTCAGGGTGGCCATGAACTGAGCCGGATCATCGGAAGTATCAACACCCTGATTCTATTGACAAGCAGTTTTACAGTAGCCGCATCCATTACGGCCATTCGAAGAAACCAGGTGAAAACCGCGATCTGTCTGATCGGATTTTCCATGGCTTGCGGTCTTGTTTTTCTGATCAACAAGTATATGGAATGGGGGCATAAGATCCATATGGGAATCTATCCCAATTCCGAACGGCTCATGGAATCAAGTCCCGGGTTCAACATATTTTTTGGAATGTATTATATCATTACAGGGCTCCACGGACTCCATGTGCTCATCGGTACCATTCTGCTGGGTGTGAGTCTGGTGATGCTCATCAAAGGAAAGATTACCCAGGACTCCCATGCGTTGCTTGAAAATTCCGGTTTATACTGGCACCTGGTGGATTTGATCTGGATTTTTGTTTTTCCATTGTTTTATCTGGTGCTGTGATTCGGTTGAAAGGAGATCATGCATGACAAACCATGAACCGGCCCACACTCTGTCCTATGCCCAGCTTGGGGTGGTGATAGGCGCTCTGTTTATTCTCACAGCTGTGACCATTGGTGCGTCCTATGTGCATATGGGGGCACTGAATGTGTGGATCGCCCTTGTGATCGCATCGAGCAAGGCCAGCCTGGTGCTTTTATATT
>JAHIRD010000185.1 GCA_018818835.1 Pseudomonadota bacterium | reverse complement strand
ATACCTGGCCCCGTTGCTGAACAGCTCGTTGACACCTACCTCTTGGCCGTTCATGTGTGCATGGGCATCCCTAACATGGCTATCCCCCGCCGTAAGCCAAACCTTATGCGTTGCGCCGACAAGGTTTAAGCTCAACATCTGACCCCGGCTGGCCCCGGCTCCTGTCATGGTCCTGGCTATTCTGAGAGCCCTCATGGGACTAAAAACCCCGGAGTCAATTATCATCTCTGTTATCTCTTTGATCGTGGCGCCCTTCGCCACATCGCTCGTCAACTTGTCCTCAATCTGTCTTATAGTCGATTCCTGCAAATCGGTCAATTCACGTAATATCTCCACTTCGTCGCTCAAGGCATCGGTCAATTCTTTGGAGGCTTCCCTCTTTTCTACCACAATCCGGCTGCCCAATTCCACCCCCGCGCGCAGGTACGTCCCCAGGATAGCATCGTAAAGGTCGTCATCAAACATCCTTACGATCCCTTTCATGGACTGTCCGTCTCCAGCAAGCATTGAATTTATGACCATCCTACCCATGTCCGCTAATATCCCCTCGTACACTTTTGATTCTGAATCACCTATTTTCTCTTTCACAGCCCAGTCAGATTCGGCGTCGCGCGTCTCAGAGAGTGTAAAGAACCCTTTTTTTTTTCGGATCGTACTGCCGGAGCATCGGGAACGGCTCCGGCAGATCCGCTCGAAACATGACTCAGATCCCAATCGGCAAATTCGTCTATTCCGAACCCGAAAACAGAATTCAGGGACGCAAACGGCACACCCATCTCAAACAATGTCTTCGCCGTCTTCGCCCGGTCGAACAACGCCTGCCGCATCGCGGGAACTTGTGAGATATCGTATGATAGCTTCTCATCTGGCTTTAGTTCGTCTTTAAATGAATGATTCAGAGCATCCGCTATATCATCCAGCAACGGGATGATCGTCTGTACCCAGAATATCATCTCCGAAGTCTGGTAGTTATTATACGTAGAGCTTTCCTGGCTGCCCAGGTACTGTGGAGGCACCCCAAAGGCCATGCAAATTAAATTCTGGTTGAACTTCCGGGAGTTGATGTAGTCCATCTCATCGGGTGTCATGGAAGTCCTAATATAGCTCGCCTCACCCCCTACAACCCCTATCCGCCTGGCATTGGAAGGCCCGGAATACTTCTCATTCAGCTTTTCGGCTATGGCTTCAGTTTGGTCTTGTGAATTGAAGGCTTGTTTGAATGAAAATACACCGGATAAAATACCCTGGTTCTGCATGGCCGACTTGTTCCAGTCGTTCTGGTCGTTGTCCAGGTCAATAGTTTTACCTATCGCCTCAAGTGGCGCTATGCCTATAATGGGGCTGCTGGGATTAAAAAGGAGTAAATGTACGATCTCTTCCGGCAAAAACTCCACCTTGGTTGACGCATCCAGAGCATAACCCAAGATCCACTCTTCCACATTCTTCGATGGGATGGGGTGAATCCGGTCTGGAGAAATAGGCCACAGCTCCGCCGTCCGTCCCCCGGCCTTGACTTTCTTCATGTAGGCGTTCCCGGTCAGTTGTTGCCAGGAAGTCAGAAGTTCAAAAAGGTCTTGCCGGGTGACGTACGGGTTCGGATACTTGAACAGGTCGGTTAGATAAGATCCGGTCTCTTCGCCTTCATCGTTCGTGACCATCCAGGGAACCGAAGCGACAGCTTTGGCGATCAAATACACCACCCGATAAACTGTGGCGTTCGATTTAAAACCATCCTTCGTAGCTTTCTGAATGCTGTACGTTGAGTAAATCGGCTGCTGGTTCTGTGTCTCCCATATTGAAGACATCGCCATGTTACGCTTGCTGAAGAGATTCTTTAGTTTCTGGATCATTGGATTGCCTTCTTTTGGATTTCTATATCAGCCCCGTCGTCGGGAGGTTCTCAATTTTCAGGTTTGCCGGTTTCATCCGTGGGTCCGTTTTAAACTCGTTTCGTTAAAGTTCGCTCGTTTAGGCAATGAATATTTCCCCGATACCGAATAAACTCGAAACTACCCACACCAAAGCGTCCATCCTATTTGGGCTTGGCTGTCCTGGAATCCAAAGACACATTTCATTTTCAAGGATAGGGTAGGTCCCAACATGGTGAATCTTTCCCTGTTCATACCTGGCCGCCACAGGCTCCGCCCTGGTAGCCTTTCCCCGGCTGGCATGAACCAACGTAACCGGGACCTCGGGGTCAACCGTGTGGATCGTTCCCTTGACCATCTCCCCGCCCTGGTTACTCTCCGCCACTATCCCGTCGGCTTTATTATCGTGGTACGCCAAGACCGCAGCCCTGGCCCATGTGTCCGGTGACCCCTGAACACTATCATCTGAAATAACGTATCCTTGACCGTCGGCCCCTTT
>JAHIRD010000008.1 GCA_018818835.1 Pseudomonadota bacterium | reverse complement strand
TCCCCTTTGTCGCCCTTTGCTCCTTCGGGGCCTTGCAGCCCCATATCACCCTTGGCGCCCTGGGGGCCCATGGCACCGGCGATTCCCTGGGCTCCGGTATCCCCTTTGTCGCCTTTTAAGCCTTCGGGGCCTTGAAGACCCGTATCACCTTTGGGACCCTGGGGGCCCATGACTCCGGCGATTCCCTGGGATCCCGTATCCCCTCTGTCGCCTTTTGCGCCTTCGGGGCCTTGAAGACCCATATCACCCTTGGGACCCTGGGGGCCAATAACACCAATGGTTATATCGAGACTATCCATCTGCTCAGAGGATTCTTTGGGTCCCCACTTAGGAGACGAATTGTGTTTCGTTTTTCCCTGGTCCCTTTCGACAACCAAACGATAAGCGCCGGCGTCAATACCATTCGGAAGAACCGCTTCTATATAATTATCACTTGCAAATTGAATGCTTAAAATATCATCATCCAACCATATGTCGGGATCATCCCCAAAATTTTCACCGTTGATATATAAAATAGTGTTATGCAAATTTGCAGTGGCATTTACAATTCTAAGCCAATGAATCTCATTTGAGTCCCTGTCTTTTGAATGTGTGTTTTTCGGATGCGTGTCTTTCGAATGCGTGTCTTTTGCATAAGCAAAGCTGTTTAACAATACGATGACCAAAAATATCAAGAAATACCGGATACTGTATCTTTGCATTATTCCCTCAATTTGGCTGTGGTCTAAGTTATTGATTCGACGCAATTGAAATCTTCCAATCTTTCCACGACAGCACTAACTATATTTTAGCAAGGGATATGCCATATACATACTGACTCTATGATATTTTTTTTCCTCTTTATGCGCGTGACGCAAGTGATCCTTCAACCGTTAACTAATGAATAAAAATGATAATAACAACGAAGTTCACGAAGGGCATAAAGAAAAAAATGCGCTTTTATATTAAACAGTGATAACCAGCATTAAATATTAAACGACTACCCCGCCACCGTGCTCTTCATACCCTTGAGTAAACGGAACAAAGGGATGGTTTAACAATTGATGCACCATTGCAGCTTGAATGAAGTAAATGACTATAATTTCTTCATATTTATCTTACATTAAATTCAATAATTTACTCAAATACTCACAATTTAAGAATTCACGACCATCGGATCGCTATAGAATGGGGTTGATGAAATGAATGGCAATTACATTTAAACGGATTACAAGATTGTAATTTTAGTTACACACGATTGTAATTTGAGTTACACCTGTTTATTTCTTCGCCATCTGGGGTGGGTGATTTTGAATTTTTGAATTTTATAATTTAATACCCGTGGACTGATTCCAAGAAGCTTAGCAGCATCTTTTTGTATCCAAAGGCACTCATCAAGTGTTTTTGTAATCATCTCCTTTTCATAATCACCCATTGAGTGGGATGGATTAACGGGTAGTGGCGTCGGTGGTTGAATGGTTTTCAACGGCTCGGGTGTCACGATATTTTCACGTTGAATAACTCGCCCGTCTTCAAGCATAACTGCACGCTGGATAGTATTATCCAATTGGCGGATATTCCCCGGCCATGGGTAGTTCTTAAAGCATTCAATAACCGTGGGTGAGAAACCGGTTATACGTTTGTCCACAGACCGAATTGCCTTATTAAGAAGAAATATTGAAAGCGGTTCGATATCTTCAATGCGGTTGCGGAGCGGTGGTATTTCAATGGATAAAATATTTATTCGATAATACAAATCTTCACGAAAAGCCCCCGAAGCAACTAACGTTTCCAGGTTCCTGTTTGTAGCCGCAATGACGCGGACATCGGAATAAATCGTTTTGGTTCCGCCCAGTCGTTCAAATGTTTTTTCCTCAAGAACGCGTAAGAGTTTTGCCTGGAGATTTAAACTCATTTCACCAATTTCATCCAGGAATAATGTCCCCCCATTGGCCTGCTCAAACCGTCCGATTCGAAGTTTGTCAGCACCCGTAAAAGCGCCTTTTTCATGTCCAAACAGCTCGCTTTCAAGAAAATTTTCCATAATATTTGCGCAATTGATTGTAATGAAAGGTTTTTTTCTTCTCTGGCTATTAAAATGGATGGCACCGGATAAAAAGCTTTTGCCGGTACCGGTCTCTCCGCTGACGGAAATACTTAGATCCGCTGTGGAAAATTTTTTAAGGGTTTGAATACAGGCCTTTGCTATAGGACTGACTGCAATAATTTTATCAAATTCATAAACCACATCCTGTTGCCGTCTTAAATAATCGATTTCATTTTTAAGGCTTTGATTCTCCAAGGCATTACGAACAACATGCTGTATGCGCACATCAGAGAAAGGTTTTACAACAAAATCAAATGCCCCCGATTTTATAACATTTACAATGAGTTCTGTACTTTCAGTCTCGCTGATTACAATCACGGGCGTATACAATCCTTTCTGATTGATGTCATCAAGCAGGGATAACTGCTTTTTTATATCTGATCCCAAATCAAGGATAATGACATCGTAATGAGCCGTATCCACTTTTAAGAGAAAAGCATTTCGCCTTGAAACAAAATTGATTTCATTTGAAGGGCTAAAAGCCTCTGCCAAAAAACCCCTCCAGTATGGATTGTTTTCAAATACAAGAATCTTGCTCATAAATCAGCATCCCCCGATATGATTTAACAACGCAACTCAGCATACAGTGCTATTCTTATCGCACTTCAAAAAACACCGCTTTTAATTACACTTATCTTCTGCTCAAAAACTGTATTTGCGTATAAGTCTTAACAATTCCGGGAAGAATGACCGCCCCCCATTACAAACCGAAATCCGGCCGCACAACGCCCCCCACCGCCCATGCGTCAGACCATGGTAGACAGAATGATTGCCCGTCACAAAAAGCATTCACTCCATGTCAACGTGAATTATGTATTATTCATTAGGTAATTGAGTACGTCAGGCTAACACACAAAGCCAAAATCATGCAAGCAGGTATGTACAAAAATATATCTTATGTCGGATTTGCGAGAGATTAAGGTGAAGAAAAATCAAGGGCCGGTCAATCATATACATAATCGCCCAAACCACAATAATCAGTCTTGTTTTAATATCGTGTTTTTTACATAACTTCCCGGGGCGGGTTCAATTTCTTTGTATTTCCCTTTACCAGGGATTCGGTGTGCAATAATTTTTCCGGCATACGGCTGATGCCACTTGTACCAGTCGACCCACCAGGATCCCTGGGTCCATTTAGATGATTCCAGCCATGCCCCCGGGTCTTCGGGCCGTGTATCCGAAACCCTGAATCCGTATTTATGTTTTCCTGGGGGATTGACAACCCCAGCCACATGCCCGGAGCCACCAAGAACAAAACGAATGTCCCCACTGTGCCTAAAGGTGCCTTTATACACAGCATGCCATAAAACGATATGATCTTCTTCTGTCGCCAAATAATAGGCTGGAGCCTTGATATTCCTAAGATCAAGCGGGACCTCGTTAAGAATAATCCCACCGGGATCTATCAGGCGATTTTCCACATACATGTTTTGAAGATAAAAACCGTACATGCGTGCCGGAAGATTTGTTGAATCTGAATTCCAGTACAGGATATTGAATGGCAGCGGGCGTTTACCTTTCAGATAGTTATTGATCGCATAGGACCATACAAGATCGTTGGATCGTAACATATTAAATGTTTTAGCCAGATGCCTTCCGTCAAGATACCCCGCGCCTTCAATATCATCGATGACGGATTCAACCTGTGCTGAATCGACAAAGTGACCAAGATCACCCGGATCAGAAAAATCAATGAGGGATGCCATGTATGTCAGGGACGCAAATCTGTCTTCCCCTTTGGCCGCAAGATAAGCCGCCGTACTGGCCAGGAGAGTGCCTCCGGTGCAGTAACCAATGGCTGAGAGTTTGGGCTGTTTTGTAATTTTCTCTATGACATCAAACGCCTCGATGTGGCCTTGCATCATGTAGTCGGTATAGGTTTTTTCTTTGTGCGATTTGTCAGGATTGACCCATGAAATAACAAAAACAGTATACCCCTGATCAACAAGCCATTTCACAAACGAATTGTTTTCGTTGATATCCAGGATGTAGTATTTATTAATGAATGGAGGCGAGATGACCAGAGGGGTTGCAAATATTGTGGGGGTTGCCGGGGCATATTGGATCAGCTGGATAAGATCATTTTGAAAGACGACACTTCCGGGCGTTGAAGCAATATTTTCACCGAGAATAAAGGCGGACGTATCGGTCATTTTGATATCAACGGTACCATCGATGCAATTAATATCATCAATAAAATTTTCAAAACCCGCCATAATATTTTCACCCCCACTTTCGAATGTCAGCTTCAAAAGTTCCGGGTTGGTGAACAGATAATTTGAGGGTGATAGGGCATCCAATATCTGACGTGTTAAAAATTCGACCCGTTGTTTTTTTTTATGATCGACGCCAGTGACATGGGCAACGGTGTGGTTGATGTTTTTTGAAATCATCAGGTACGAATCCCGAAGAAATTGAAAATAGGGTATCTTTTCCCATTCACCCCCAGTAAACCGTTTATCCTCGTCAACCGGAGACATTTCCATGGGAGGCCGTGATCGGTCTCCATACATCTTTTTGGTAAACGTCGTAGCAAGATCCAAACAATCGGTAAAAAAATCGTTTTGAGTTTTCATGAGTTTGGTTGGATCTGAGGCAATGTTACATGCAATTTCAAAAAAGTCGGTCAGGAGCGTTGCATCAAATTTTTTTTCATTATCATGAGTTTGGTTTGTCATGGAATCAGCGATGCGTTTCTGTTTTTCAGAAAACTTCAGCATCAACTCAGATAATGTTTTCAAGTTAAAGCCGGTTTTTTTTGGTTCTTGAGTCATTCGCCTCTCCGGATCGGGTCAATAATTTAGGTTCTTTCCCATGTTATACAGATAAAGATAAGGGGCTATTGGGTAGGAGTCCGCCTTTTCTAACAATATAGCATGCAACGTCAGTACTATCAAGGCCAGGGGCCTGGAAGCCATTTTGCTTGTCACGACACTGTTGATTTGATGATGGGGAATAGTGTGGGAATGAAAAATTCAGGCACTAAAAAAGGGCTTAGCTTTTTAAAGCTAAACCCTCAGATATCTTAGTGGAGGCGGCTTCCGGATTTGAACCGGAGAATAACGGCTTTGCAGGCCGTTTTAGCGTTTTTACCGATTTTTACTTATCGATACTTTTATCAATAAATTAAGTATTTTATGCCATTTTATTCTTACCTTGACAACACGAAAAAAACCTGTATATTTGAATTGTTTGTGGGGAATAGTGTGGGGAATAGATTTTTAACCAAACCCTTTAATATCAATATTTTTCACAGAAAGTACGTCGAATATGAGGGGAATATGGCCGCATTGAAAAGAATTAAAACAAATTATCCGGGAGTTTTTTACATAAATGGGACGTCTGTAGTCTCAGGTAAAGAAGAAAGAATCTATTACATCAGATACAGGAAAAACAATAAACTCATTGAAGAAAAGGCCGGACGTCAATTCCAGGATGATATGACCCCAGCCAGGGCTTCCATAGTGCGTGCCCAACGGATGAACGGGGACACATTAAGCAACCAGGAAAAAAGGGCGAAAATTGAAGCGCGAAAAAAGGCCGAATTAAATAGATGGACGATTGAAAGACTCTGGGATGAATACGCCAGTCAACGCACACAAAATGAAAACTACAGAAAAGATTACACTCGTTACAACAAAAACATCCTTCCTGTTTTTGGTTCACAAGAGCCTAAGGAGTTATCCCCCCTGGATATTGACCGGTATCGCGTGAAGATGCTGAAAACAAAAAGCCCCCAAACCGTCAAACATGTGCTCTCACTCCTTCGGAGGATCATTAATTTTGGTGTTAAAAAAGGTCTCTGCCCTCCCCCCACCTTTTTCATAGAGATGCCGAAAGTTGACAACTTGAAAGACGATGCCTTGACCGAGGCTCAGATCACAAAACTGCTAAAAGCTGCCGATGAAGATGATCATCCCCATGCAGGGGCAATCATCAAAATGGCTCTCCTCACTGGAATGCGCCGTGGGGAATTGTTCAAGCTCCAATGGTCGGATATTGATTTTGAAAAAAAATTTATCAGAATCAGAGACCCTAAAGGCGGAAAAGGCCAATCCATCCCCTTGAACAAACTGACAGAAGAGTTGCTCTTGTCCCACAGACGAACCAAAAGCCCGTTTGTTTTCCCCGGCCGGAACGGTAAACAGAGAACCAACGCCCAGAAATCAATCAACAATATAAAAGAAAAAGCGGGTCTCCCCAAAGAAATAAGACCCCTTCACAGTTTACGACATACCTTTGCAACCATGCTCGCCAATTCCGGTGAAGTCGATATGTACACATTGCAAAAACTGACAACCCATAAGGGTCCCCAAATGCTCCAGCGTTACGCCCATTTAAGAGATGCGAAGCTCCATGAAGCATCTTCGGTCGCAGGCAACATTATCGAGAATCTGGAATTCCCTGGCCTAAACCCCGAAGAAGCAGAATAATTTCATGGAGTGTTCCATTGGGCTTCAAACCCCTACCTGCCCGGTAGTTCCGTGCCGCGACTCATAATCTCGATATAGCCCGCGTAGCTGAACAGGCGGTTGCGCTTCTGAGCAGTCAGCTCCTTGACGATACCGAGCTGCTCCAGGTGACCGAGAGCCTTGTTGACCGTGGCCGGGGTGATGCCGGTCTTCTCCACCAAAGAGCCCGAAGTGGCGATGGGATGCTCCATCAGCGCCCGGTGAACCTGCAGGGTGGATGCCGCCGCCCGTCCCAGGCCGCTGATCTTGTCACGGTCCAGGCTCGAAAGGTCGAGAAGCTGTTGGGCCGTTTCCACTGCCTGAGTAGCGGTAACAATCACTGCTTCGGCAAAAAAATCGAGCCAAACTTCCCAGTCTCCGGTAAGACGTACATTGTTGAGTAGCTCGTAGTAATACTGGCGGTGCGTCTTAAAATAAAGACTGAGGTAGAGCATCGGCTGCCGCAGTACCTTCTGCTCACACAGAAGCAACGTGATCAGCAGACGCCCGAGACGGCCGTTTCCGTCCAGAAACGGATGGATCGTCTCGAACTGTATATGGGATAGCGCCGCCTTGAGCAGAACCGGGGTGGGTTCCGGCTGGTCGTGAAGGAAGAGTTCTAGCTTACTCATGCACTCCAGAACCTGCTCGGCCGGAGGTGGTACGAAGGCTGCGTTGCCTGGCCGGGTGCCGCCGATCCAGTTCTGGCTGCGCCGGAATTCACCCGGTGTCTGATTGCTGCCCCGGCCCTTGGTCAGCAATACGCCGTGAATCTCGCGGAATAGCCGCAGCGACAGGGGGAGACCTTCCTCTATCAGGCGCAGGCCATGATCCAGAGCCGCGACATAGTTACTGACCTCCCGAACGTCATCCAGCGGCACGCCGGGTTCCTGATCCAGCTCAAACAGCAGCAGATCCGACAGGGACGACTGGGTCCCCTCGATCATAGAGGAGAGCACCGCCTCCTTGCGGACATACATATAAAGAAACAGCGAGGTATCAGGGAGCAGGGTTGAGACGCTGTCCAGCCGCCCGAGCGCCAGCAGCGCCTGGTCGAACTTGCTGCGCAGCTCCGGGGTCCAGTCGATGGACGGGCGGGGTGGCAGTGGCGCGGGCACGAAGGCCTGGGCCTTCTCACCCACCGTCGATATGTTCACGTATCTGCCTTGGATTTTTCTCTTCATCCTGCCTGCCTTGAACCTAAAATAAGATTGGGCATTATTTTACATTAAACCCATATCCTAAAATAAAGGACCGAAAAGAAAAAATCAAGTGGATTTCCAGATTGACCGTTTCTATTTTCCCAGACGAGAGTCGCCTTCGACAGGATAAAGGATTTTGATAAAAGCCTATACACATGATTCAATTTGAAGCTTCGACCCCAGCGTCCCGAACGGAACACTCTACTAAATATTACATTTATTATCAGCATATTACACAGAGTCATATTTATTAATTTTGTATTTTTAACGACAAATATAACGACTTTATAATATGCCGTAATATTTTAGCGTGTTACGCCTGTTCTTTGTGTTATTTCCCAAACACCCATAAGAAAATCCACATAAAAGTTCCGAAATAAACACGTATGTATGTTTTTTTTTGATCCCCTTTAATTTGGGAAAATCAGGGGAATTATTCAAGCTGTCCACTCATGCCTAAAAAACCCATA
>JAHIRD010000116.1 GCA_018818835.1 Pseudomonadota bacterium | reverse complement strand
TTGAGCATGCTAAGGCTGAAATCGACATTAACACGCTGAACAGGTGGCCGCATCTCTCCTTTATTTGTAAAAAACACCGACACATCCTCGCCCATCATCGCTTTTTCGGCAATTTCATCGGCTGACACTTTTTTCTTAACTGTTTTCTTCATATAATTTTAATTCCTGTTTCGTTGATTTCCAAAGGGTCACGATGTGATAATACTCTCCTTCTTTATCCTCTCTAACCTCAAAAATAACCGAGTAGAGCGTTCCCTTTACCCAACCGATGGCGCGAAACTGCTCAGGGTCGTCAGAACGGCAATCAACATAATGAGGATGTAACCAAATTTCCTGGACCTCAACAAAATCGATCTGTCGGCGAGGATCTGCTTTAACTTTCGCACTTTTTCGGCCATCAAATTTAAACTTCATCTTCAATATGGTATAACAGTTATACTAAATAGTCAACAGGGTCACCTATATTTCGATACAATATCTGTATCGGCCTGCAATTATGACCTTATTCTCCCCACCCGAAGAATGCCATCCATACCTTGGGGTTGCACAGATGATAAGATTCAAATAGTGTAACGTTTTTTTTCAACGGCAAGCTAAGCCAATTGATAAAATATTCCATAATAAAAGAAGGTTATGATTAAAATAGATTGGAACTTTTTTACAAAATAGTGTAACGCAATAAAAAATTCTCCAATTATAACGTCAAATTATGGATTTTGGTTCTTTTGGAGATTAATAGAAAAGGCAAAGCACAAACAACTTTTTTGTTTGTGCTTTGAAGGGAACGTCAGATTGTTTTTGAGATTTATTGAGGGGGCAGGTCTGATAAAAATTCCAGGGCGAGATTGATGTCGATAAATGTTTGATTCAACTCTTTGGCCCTGTCCCGGCAGTCAGTTACGATTTCCTTGAATTTTCTCATATCGCCTTTTACGGTCATGTAAATTTGCTCAATGGCTTCCTGCTGGATATCTTTGTATTGCTTGATAAAATCTTCAACAATGATGGGGTATAAAATAAGGGTTTTCAGCCTGCTGAGTATGTCGGGGTGGTTGCGGGACAGATAGGTTCTGACCTTTGGAAGCCCGGCAAAAACAATAGGTACACCGGCATCGATGATGCGTTTGAGGTAGGGCCAGACCCGGATATCAAGGTCGCTGGCCTCATCGATGATGATAAAGCAGTTGGACAGGTTGCAGATGGTTTTCAGGTATTGCGGCGTCCTTCGATAGGTGGCTTTGGTATCATAATTCAATTCTTTGAGGATGGATGCCAGAGTTTCGTGGATGTTGAACAGTGATTCCACCCAGACGGCATGGAGTTTTTTCGGCTTCAGCAAATGCAGGAACCGTGTTTTTCCGGCTCCAAAATCCCCTTCGATGAGAACGCTCTGCCCCCTGTAGATCCGGCTATATGTGGCAGCCAGATAAGATACCCGGCGCTTATCGCTGATAAAGTCTTCTTTCATGACAGATCTCCGTGGGATGCATACGTGGGCACATGCGTCGTGGCAAGGGTCTTGTGGCAATCAAGAATAAATGCATTGAACAGTGCTGCACCTTTTCGTGTTTTTGGCTGGTTCATTTTTTTAAGATAGGCCGTATATCTTTCCTGATTCCGTTGAAGGATCTGCGTGGCGCGGTCAAGTGTGATCCCTCTGTGATAAACGTCGATCAAGGTGGGGCGGTCAACAACCATGCCATGCTTTGTGAGAAGATGAATGATTGTGTCGAGTTCGTCAGGCGGAAGATGCGTGACGCCGTTCTCGCGCGTTTTTTCAAACGGCTTTCTGGCAAGGGCTTCCCCCAAAAGGATGCCGTCTTCTTTGGGTTCAAAAATAAACAGCTTGTCCTCGGCCTGTGATATCCGGACCGGTGTGCTTTTAATCCTGCTGAACCGTTCAGCTCCCGTGGTCACATAGTAATCCTTTTTATCAAACCGAATAATTTTTTTCGTGGATACCGTGGCCTTCTTTTTCGTAAAGCCGTATTTCATATACTCCCTGACCTGGCTTGGGGTAAAGCTAAGTGTGCTGGATTGGTTTGACATAAAATCATCAAACGTTTGCGCCGGAACCCATGGCCGGATTTCCGCATTTTCGCTAAAGTAATGTTTTGACAGGTTGTGTTCGTTGCGGTAGGCATCGATCAATGGACTTTCGTTGAGTTCCCGGAGGGTAATATCAAGGAGGGTCACAGTGATCTTTTCTTTTTTACCCCGACGGAGGATGATGGTAGGAACCGTTTTCACAATCCTTTTTTCAAAGCCTTTGATGATCCTTATTTCAAAGTTATGAAGCCCCCGGTGCGAGGACTCAAGATGGGCCTTGTCTTTGGGGGAAGACACTCTCGTAAAATCAGGCTCCATATAAAATCCGCCGGGGCTTGAGTGTTCTATATTCAGGGCATGGAAGACTCGCTTAAGATTTAAAAACCCTTTTGCATTATCGGGCCTGATCCGGATATTTTGTAAAGGAAAAGGTGTGCTGATTAAAAAACGGGTGAACAGGTCTACTGAGTTTGCGTTGCTTTCGCTAAAATAGGCCGTCAGAACAAACATGTACCGGGAGCCCATATCAAACATCTCAATCAGACAGGGATGCTTATAGCGACCATCATCGTCCTTGATTTTTAAATACCTCATCCGGCACCCGTCCATCTGGACCAGGGCAAAAACCGGCTCCGGTTTGAAGGCATACTTGACCGGGATATCATCGTCAAAATCTTCTTTTTCAAGATAAAATGTGAGATTTTCCCGTTTGGCACATCGCCTTAAAGCCGGAAGGCTGATGGGCTTGTTCAGTTTTTCAGACAGAAAGGCATGATAGTTTTTAAGGGTTCTCAACTTTCGGGTGATGAAGATAAAATCCTCGGATAAAGGATCGCAGGAGGCTATGACCATGGCAATAAACCGTTGCCTGGTGTCCTCATCGATGGCCTGGGGCCGTCCGCTTGCCCTGCGGCCTTCCATAATTCCCTGTTCAGCCAGTAAAAGAGGTTTAGGGATGATGCCGGTCTTCTTATACGCGTCCAGGTAGTATTTTTTTGCCCTTCGCTTGGCAGATCCTTTCTTGGCCATGATTTTTTTGTGAAGCAGCACATAAAAACGCTCATCGTTGGTGAGATCATCCATGGTCCGCCTCTTTTTCCAGGATCTTTTCCCGGATAACCCTGTTCCACAACAATGCAGCCTGCCGGGACGTGTCCTGCCAATGATCCTGCCGGGCCATACCAACCTGATCAAGCATGGCTTTGACCGCAGCTCTGTATTCTTTGCTTATCCGTTCACTCAAATCCGGTTTTTGAGAGGCTGCTTTCCGGGCATCGATGAACTTTTTAATGGATCGAGCGGTCATCGTTGCGCCGCTTTTGACAAAATCCTTCCAGAGTTCCCGCTGTTCACACGGGGTAAGCCGGGCAAGGGGGCGGATCTGGGCCTCATTTTCCGGCAAAATGTCTCCAATTGGAGACAAATTGCTCATGGTGTCACAGAACGCAATCAGGCGGTATGCATGGGCCCTGCCCATATCCCACCGTCCACGGACGTATAATTCAAAGGTATCGAACAGGGCCTTTTTATATAAACGTTTATCCCGGATTTCCCTAAGTGCCCGGCCAACGGTTACAAAATGATCCCGGCCGCTTGCGATCACCTTTTCCAGTTCCGTCAATCGTTCCATGATCAACGTCTACCAGATGGGCTTTGGCCAATGCCTTCAATCATAGCCTTTAATTTTGAAGGCCGTTTATGGATCTTTTTCAAAAAGATCACACTGTCCTTGAACCCATATCCCAGAATGTCCATGACAAGATCAATGGTGTTGAAATTTTTCTCGCACCGAAAGCACCGGGCCAGGTTGGTCACGGGGTTTACAGCGGTTTGAAATTCCCGGCACAACGGGCATAAAAAACGAAAATAACCATCGCTGATCTTTGACGGTACCATCAAATGGTCCTGGATCAGCACGTCAACAGGAATGGTGTTCCTCAATTCAAATAATTCACGGGATGAAAATCGGTTCATAGGGCACCTCACGTTTGATTGAAATGGTTGATGCCCCTTTTATATCCTAAGCCCGTCTTGACGTCAGTTGTCTCTTAAAACGTCATAGGGGGTAGTCTGTGAATATCAAATTTATTATCAACAGGTTATCACCATGATGCCTCTTAAGGTAAAAGCAGGAGTAGTTGGTTCGAATATCATTATATTACAGGTGATTACGCTCGTCTTGTGTCTTAAAATACATTATCGAGTAGTCGGCCCATCTAAGGTGGATTTTCATGGAGGCCTCGGGGTGTTGTTACGGGTGTGATCCATGATCCGGCCAACCAGATATTGGACGATGACGGCGGGCTTTATTCCACACTCCGTTACGATGACGTCAATAGGAAGAGTCGGCTTTGTCCGTTGCTCCGAGGGAGGTGGGGGCTGTGCAAGAGCCATTTCAATCTTTTTTGCCAGGTAATTATTCGTGTAATCCGCCTTGTTTTTCTTATTCAAAGCCGCACACTGTCTTCGATGAAGTTCTTTCCGGCAGGCAGGGCCACACGTTCGTTGACGTCCTTGTTGTCTGGCATCAGGCAGAAACCACTTGTGGCAAATAGAACACGGGCGTTTTCGATAAGCCATTATATTTTCTCCGAGATTTAGGTCCAAAGAAAATATAAAAGCACAAACTTATCCCTGTTGTGAATTGATGGCGGGGTAGCGGCGGGCTAAGCTGGGTATGATTTTGTTTGATTTTGCGGGGTACAGCGGCGGGGTAAACTCACACCGTTACACTATTTTGTCACTATTTCGGGGGAAAGGCGTTACACTATTTGTATCTTGTCAATGCTTTGCCATTAACGCTTCAAGACGGTTGGTGTTTTGGATGAACTGCTGCTTCAATATATCAAGGCTCGTCAGTACAGCCACCAGGTCCCGCTCGTGGTCAGTTTTCAATTCCCATTTCTCACTTGCCCCATCAAGGTGCAGTTTGGATATGATTGCAGCCGACTTGGCATCGTGTAGGCTGGGGACTCCATCATAAACTTCCGCTGCATCGTGGCTCCGCTTCGGACTAACCCTATAAACTGGAATCTTTGACTTTTCAAGCAGGCACCGCAATGGGTCTCCATACGTACCACTTGGTTCTAATGCCACTTCCGCCTTTGGAAATTTCTCGACAACGGCTACAAACTCCTCTGTCTGAACAGGATTTTTCCACTTTATTGTCGTCAGGATCTTTCTGCTTTCATCCATAACGCTGCTGTAAAAATCCGTTTTGGCCACATCTATTCCAAACACCACTCTTTCTTGACCGTGGCTCGATACCAGTTGTTCAATATTTATCTTCTTGACTTCTACCGCTCGGTACGCTTTCTTTTTCATTTGGATGACCTCTATTTTAAGTTTTTGACGAAACTAAACGTTTACCGTTTTTTAAATAAAGGTCATCCTTTTTTTTCTTCTTTTTATAGCTGACTACGGACTACGGACTTTTACGTTGAATCTTAAACCTTCAATTTTAACCCCAAAAACATGTGCTTAAGACGTTTTTAGGGCCTTTTTTTGGGGTCATTTGCTTTAATTCCAGTATGTTGCTGCGGCCCGACCCCATTTGACATTGACCCCATTTGTTTCCATTTGTTTCTAAATTCTACGAATTATTAGTATTCCAATCAATTCTATCACAATAAAACAGAAAGCAGCAAATTTAATACTTTGCCACGATTTACGTCGTGAAGTATCACCATAAGCTATCGGCTTAATATTATTTTGATAAACTTCATAAATATAATTATATGCAGACTCATCGGATACCGCAGTAATTGATATTTTTTGAATTCCACCTACTTTAATATCCAGTTTAATTTTTATATTTTCAATATTTGGAAATTTAATTTTTAAATCAACTGTTTTCTCAATTCTTTTCAGTTGTGATTGCTCTAATGAGTACGTATAATCATTATTTGACCCCTTAAAAAGTATTGGGCCATAATCTTTGATTAATTCAATATTGTCGTGATAGTAGGAATTCACTTTTTGAATATGTGAACTGAATTGGTATAATTTAAGCAACTTGGGAACACCTATTTTATCAGTTCCAATCGCTAAAAAAAAAGGTGGAACATTTTGCACGTCTATAATTTTTACTTTTGTAAGATTTAAATAAAATAGTTTGTATCCAACAAACGATAAGCTTACTGTAATTGATGTATATGCTATAAAAATGAGTATTTTTTTCACTATGCCTAATTTCATTTTGACTCCCAATCAGGAAATAGATCACTATATTTTAATTTACCGGAAAAAATCGCATCGACTGCTATCGTTTCCTTAATGTCCTCATATGGATTTGCCCCCAATCCACGCAATTTATTCCATAAAAGTTTTGAAACTGGATATATAATCAAAACACTATGCTCATTAGCACCAACTGATCTTAAATCTGTATACCAATCAAGATCAATTTCACCATGGCTTGTAGGAATTCCAATGTTATTAAATCCTTCTCCCATTCTATTATCATCTGAACCCCATGTATTGCTGAACCTCATGGCCGTTAAGACTGTTCCATATTTTTGCTCATATTTTAAAATTTCTTTAATTATTTCAATTTGTTGTTTTGTTAGATCATTTACGGCATATAAAGGCGCCATCGCAAATCTCACTTCATTATTTAAAAACAATGTATCCAAATATTCATAGGCATATGGTGCATAGTTTTCATTAAACAAACCATTTGAAGGGGATTCATAAAACCCAACAGACCCTTCTGTATATACATTAAAATTAACATGCCTTTCTAACCGACGTCCAGCCCTACTAACTTCCGCCCTTGTCTTATCCCAGGACCGCCTAACTTCCCTCTCAAAACGTCTCCAAACCCGATGGAAACTCCAACTCCGATGCCCCGTCGGATCAGTATAAATCAGCGGATTATTATTGCAATACGTATACCGGTTAAGATTCTGGGGATTCGCAAAATTCGGAACAATCGTATCCGCCGTGATAAACACCCCAATAGCCGGGTCATACATCCTGGCATTGTAATTGTAAAGGCCCGCCTCGGAATCGTACTCCTGGTCG
>JAHIRD010000320.1 GCA_018818835.1 Pseudomonadota bacterium | reverse complement strand
TAAAGCTATGGAACTGAGCGGTGCGATAAAGGAAAAGATAGAAAGGAAGCTGAAGGAAAAAAAAGGAGTTGTTTTGGAGAGTAAAGATATAACCGAACCAAAAAATACTTATAAGAAAAAATTAGAATAAGGGATAGGGTAGCTCCCGATAAGCAAGATATCTCCATCTTGTTTCCCTTAATTTTATAATGGAGAATTGCAAGGAGAAGCAATAATGAAAGTAAGAAAAAAAATAATATTTTTATGTGAATGTGGATGCGGTATAGAAGTAAAAGCAAGTAGAAAAATATTTAATAGATTTGTTGTTGGACATAATACAAGAGGGAAAAAATATAAACATACGAAAGAAATCAAAAAGAAAATAGGGAGAGCAAATAAAGGAAAGAAACGTTCCGAACAACAAAAGAAAGATATATCTAAAAAAGTAAAAGAACTTTGGCAAGATGAAGAGTATAGGAATAAGATGGTGACTTCATCTAAAAAGTATTGGTCAAGAAAAAGATCAAGAAAAAGAATGTCAATAGCCACTATTAAAAGATTTGAAAATGAAGAAGAAAGAGAAATGATTTCTAATACTCTAAAGAAATATTTTAAAGAGAATCCAGAAAAAATATTGGCTGGAGAAAATAACCCTTGTTATGGTAGAAAATTATCAGAAAATCATAAGATGGCTATATTAAAAGGGATTAGTATCCCATGTAGTACAAATAAAAAAATTAAATTGTCTTGTATAATGCAAGGAATAACAGAAGAACAATGGGATGGGTTTATAGGAGGACAGGATTATTGTGATATCTGGAGAGACAAGGAATATAAAGAAGATATTTTAAAAAGAGATAATTGTAAATGTCAAAATCCAGAATGTTATAATAATAGTAAAAGGCTTACAAGACATCATATTAATTATGATAAAAAAGATTGTAAACCTGATAATCTTATTACTTTGTGTAATGGATGCAATTCAAGAGCTAACTATAATAGAGATTATTGGGAAAGTTTTTATAAGAATAAAATAATAGAGGGAGGAAAAAGAAAATGTTGTTAGCTGGGAAAGACGGCGAATTGAGAATAGCCGAATTAGGAATTGGAGGGCCAACTGCTGGGCAAGGCACTACACATTACTTGCAGGTATTATTTTGCGAGATGAACTTCAGCGGGCCCACTTCAAGGCCAAGAGTCGAGGATAGATTGATAATGGACAGGGGTGTGTTTGATAGCAGTGCTCATTATGTTAGCGGTAATGATGAGCCGCGCTATGCCCCAATGCCTTTTAGTTTCAGTGCTCGTCTTGCCGATACCATTAATAGTAGGGCATTGATGGACTGGCTGTCGGGCTCTACGAACATTCCTAATGCTGTTGGTGGAACTACCCGGATATATTCATGGGATGGTACCACTACCATTGATGGGAATACTCTTCCGGTCTTCAAGGATGACAAGAGTACTTATAGAGTACAGGTTCTGTGGGACGGCACCAGTGACATTGGCTTGCAGTATAATGAGGCTTATTTTCCTCCAGGGCAGCAGACACTGGCTGAGAGCGCCGATGGATTGACTCTTACTGCCAATGGAATGATTTATGGGGATGTGACGAGGATTACCGCTTTTGATACAAGCGGTGCAACGATTAGTTTTGTTTAGTATAAAAATATATAGGGGGTGATAGAATTGATACTGCAGGGGAAAGATGGAGAATTGCGCGTTAGCGAGCAAGGTACTGGAGGAGTTACTTATTATCTTTCGGTTCTGTTTTCGGAGATGAACTTTAGCGGGCCCACTTCAAGGCCAAGAGTTGAGGACATGCTGATAATGAATAGAGGAGTATTCGATAGTGATGCACACTATATTAGTGGCAATGACGAGCCGCGTTATGCTCCGCTGCCTATTTCTTTTGGCTGCAAATTGGCGGATACTGTTAATACTCAAGTGTTAATAGATTGGTTGTCTGGAGTGACTAAGGTTGGCGGCACTACTCAATTGTATACCATGAAAGGAACTACTACAATTGACGGGAACACCCTTCCAGCTTTTAAGGACAGTACCGGGAAGTATGCCTATCAGGTGGAGGTTCTGTGGGATGGCACCAGCGACATAGGTTTGAGATACAATGAAGTGCATTTCCCGCCAGGGCAGCAGACACTAGCAGAGAGCGCCGATGGGCTGACTCTTACTGCCAATGGGCAAGTGTATGGTGGTGTATCGAGAATAAGTGCTTTTGATACTCGTCCGACCACGTCAGCCGTTTAATCGTTTAGATAAGGAGGGATTGTGATTGAAGAAGTAAAAGGCCAGACAGAAAAGATCGAAAAAATAGATATAACGGAATTTGTGGAAGGTGACTCTATTTTTTCATCCAATGGAATCAGTAAGGTGAAGGTAACCAAGAACGGGATAACGAAGATTTATAAT
>JAHIRD010000115.1 GCA_018818835.1 Pseudomonadota bacterium | reverse complement strand
GTATCATTTTGGGACATAAAATCAAGGAACTCCACATGCCATTGAATGAGCCCCATTTCATATGCCATCCATTCGTCATAGCTTGCCGTATCAAGCATATCCTCATATGCCAAAATGGCCTGGAGTATTTCCGGAGGAACGTTCGGGAGTACGACAATGGCTGCTTCGGGAATGGAGATATTGGTGTTATTATCGTAAAGGTTCCCCCTCACATTACAGATGGCTTGGTTGACAAAACTGGTCGCATTAAAATTGCCCGTGACAAATCCAACGAACAGTCTGTAATACGAGGTATCGTTGAGCATCAGATCCGAGACTTTATTGGCCGCAGGGAAAAAAGGTACGGCAACGCCCACGGAAGGTTCACCCAGGTTGACCCAGATGGTCGAAAGTTTTGCATTATCGCCCGGAACAACACCGTCAACCACAAAGGCCAGGTTCGTACAATAACGGCTAATGGTATGAAACGTGCTCTGTTGTGTTGATGTCCCAGGATCCAAATTGGAAAGATGGGGGTAAGAGCCAAGATCATACTGGGAAATCGCAGTGTCTTTTGCCACCACCTGCATCATGGTTCGATGATTCAGACGTCCTTCATCCTTGAGTTGAAGCATCAGTTCACGTGCCCTGTCTTCACGGGGAGTGTCATCGTAAAGATTTTCCCAGAAGTCAGAATTTGTCCGGTTTACAATACCGCAGAAATTCGATCCATTATCAACCACATTTCCCGAGCTATCCAGAATGGATTGACCGTTGGATGACAGATGATAGCCTGTATTGTTCACGGATCGGTCCGGATTCATGAGCGTGACGCTCGAATTTCGGGTGTAGTCTGTCAAAAGACCAATCTGTCCATCATTACCGATCAAAGCATTGTCTTCGTTGATGACAAAACCTGTGTTGGCATCAATCATATGAAATTTTGCTCGCCCACCATAGGCATAGAGGTCAGCGGGATGATCACCGGTTGTGATCTCAAATAGAGCGGCACCGCCATTGGCATCAATGACGACAAAAATACCGCTGATAATCAGGTGCTGATTGACAGAAAGGGTATGCCAGGTAGAAATATAGTTATGAAAATCAGCCACGGTCCGGCACTGCAACAGAGCGGCGTTCATTATTTTAAGATTTGCATTTGCCGCATACTCATGAATCGGGCTGAGCTGGTAAACCGTGGTATTTGTAATGGCAAAACCTGCTTCATTGACTCCTCCGGACTGGGCATCTCCAAAGCGGGTGCTGTCAACGACCCGAACACTCCCCCCGGCAGCTGAGTTGACATTATTGTCCGCCCGTTTATAAGAGACCACCTCCTGTTGCCAGGAAAGGCTGTTGTCCCTGCTTTTCCATATCATGGGTCGACCTGTGGAGGATGCGTCTGAAGACACAACCGCGATATCACATGCCATGGAAACGGATGTGAAAACAAACAACGCCGATGTGATCAGGCTCAATAAAAAAGTCATTCTAAAACATTGTCTCATTGTCCCCCCCTTATCTTTCTTCTTGTTTCTCCACCACGTGGATTATCGATAGAAAATCAATTTAGGACTGCAAGCTCCTATTTATATCGATCATCATTCCCGCAATGGCCATCATCCTAAATAAATTTGTGTGGCATATCAGATACTCAGTTTATAGCGCATACGTCGTTATTTTATGTAATCTTTGTTCAGGTTATTTACACCATACTATTTTTACCAAAAAAAACAATTATTTTTTTTATTTTTTTTAAAAGGCGTAAAAGACTATTAAGAAATCATTGATAGCAAAGAGTCAACGCGACATGATCCTTGTTTTTTCATTCATCAACATATTTCTATAAATTTAAACAGTCCACCACGTATGGACACACCTCTCATTTTCTTGAAAGAATTTCACCTTTATTACAGCCATTGGTGTATATTAAATGAATCCAAGCCAAAGACGTTGTCATGGAGTCCGAAAAAAACCTGATCAAGGATTCATTTGAAATGGAGAATAAAAACCATGGATATTGCAAGCCCAATTAGTGTCACCACAACAAAATCGGAAAACAATGTCCCCCTTGACCGGCAAGAGAGGTTTGTTAAAAATGTATACTCCGTTGTGGATGACGCCATTGCATGCGAACTTGATCATCTCCGCACAACAAAGGGCATCGTTCCGACCTGTGAATCAGGCTGCAGCCACTGCTGCAGACATCATATCCTTACCAATGGTTTAGAAGCCCACGCCATGGCCCGGTATATCAAACGAGAATTTTCAAAACAACAAATCACGGATCTTAGAATGCGGACTCAACAATGGCACGTCTGGGACAGGCGCATGCCGGGAAGATATCCCCGCAAAGACATGGATGGCCTGACAGATCTTTCCAACTACAAACACTTGTGCCCACTGATTGTTAATGGCGCTTGCAGTGCCTACCAAGCACGACCCGTTGTCTGTCGAATCCACTATGTCAGCTCACCCGTCCTCTCCTGCTGTGATTCAAGGGACCGGACATCGTCTGCAGCAGCCCCTGCGACCATCCGATCCATTGAGACGGCAGCACGTCCGTTCTCACGGGCCTTAAAAGATCATATTGTACGTCAAGGGTTGGACTTTTCCAGATCTGTCATGCTTCTTCCCCACTGGCTGGCCGAAGAAATGGAGTGGAATTTCGATGAATTTCATTGATTACAACACAGGACTTAGGTGCTTATGATCCCCTGGGAATTACTCGACAAGGCCCACGTTCCTGATACGATAGATGAGCTTTGTCTTTACAAACGTGGAAACGAATTTTCCATCCGCGTCAATGGCCATGAACTCATGAACAGTCGTATCCACGGATCCGAGGAAATACTGGCGGAAAAAGCCTGTGAAATCATCTCAAATCGTCCCTGCCCACGAATTCTTATAGGGGGTCTGGGCATGGGTTACACGGCAGCTTCGGCACTTAGACACACAGGAGTCCATAGCCAGATTGAGGTGGCCGAGATTGTCCCGTCAGTCATCTCATGGAACCGTGGCCCCCTTGCTGAATTGGCAGGCAAGCCCCTTGAAGACCCGCGAATCCTTGTCCAGGAGACAGACATTGCCAGAATTCTTAAAAATGAGACCCATGCCTATGACGCCATCCTGCTGGATGTGGACAACGGCCCTGCCGGGTTGACCCGGAAAAACAACAGCTGGCTCTATGGACATGCCGGATTGAAAGCTGCCCTCGACGCTCTTAGGCCCACAGGTGTTCTTGCCATCTGGTCTGCTGGCCCGGACCAGGCCTTTACCCGCCGTCTTGGCAAAGCAGGATTTGAGGTCAAAGAAATCTGTGTTCGTGCACGAGCCACCGGTAAAGGAAGTTTTCACACCATCTGGCTTGCCATCCGTAGAGCCTGATCTTTTAAGCTTTGGATGGGGTATGGTGTTTTATATGTCAAGCATGGTCAGCTTTTCAATAAACACATTATCCACCGGCTCGTTTTACCTTATACCCTCGCCCGGCCAATTCAATTTCCAGAACATCCCGGTGGTCACCCTGAATTTCGATGATTCCATTTTTCAGACTCCCGCCGCACCCGCATTTTTGTTTGAGGGATTTTACAAGTCTCTTCAATCCCGCCTCATCCAGCGGCACTCCGGTTATAAGGGTTACGCCTTTTCCTTTCCGCCCTTTTGTCTCCCGCATCAACCTGACAATACCGTCGGTTTTCATCACAGGCTGTTTTTTCCGGCAGATACAGGTTGCCTCAGGTTTATTACACACGGGACACATTCGGCCGAACTCGGTCGAGTAAACAAGGCCCGTGCCCTTGGACTGATCTTTTATTGCCATAGTCTTCGTGTCTCCCACCCCGAAAAGGTCCAACTTCAATATCTCATTGTTACATGTGTCCCGCATTGTTGAACAGTATGCCATACCCGTCAAAAGAAGGCGTCTGTTTTTCCAAGAAATGGTCATGGGTATATAAAGATACCACCTGTTTCCAAAACATTCGGGCTGAATTGTTTTTCATTGCAACAGTAACTTCCCATGGGCCTGGATATGTATCAAAAACATACTCAGCCAACATGCGGCCATAGCCTTTTCGTTCATGATCTTTTTGAATATAGAATTCGGCAACGGCATAACCATGCTTGTTAAACCGTAAATGCTTGTTAATAAGAGAAAAACCTATTATTTCGTCTTTTTCTCGCACCACATAGACAGCGTGATCATCATCCATAAAATATCGATTCAAATGCTTCAATGCCCCTTCGCACCAGGAATCATAATCATGAATCGAATAAAACTGACTCATATAAGCCAAATACGTATTAAACACGGGTATAATCTCGGCCATATTCTCTGTTGGGGTGATCATCATGTCGTGTTACCCTTGCTAAAAAATCATTTAACCCTCCTTAAAACCATGATGGGCATTTATCTTAACGTATTTTTTTATCTTCCATCTCTACGACATAGCGGATTGTTCAGTCAAGTGGTTTCCCCCATGGATAGCCCTGGCAGATGCGGTTTTATTCTATTCGTTTATTATGTCTTTGTGCACATGGCCCTTGCCTTGAACCTGCCGTATATGTTAATGATTTTATATATAAATTGTATTGTGCATTGCCCGAAAAGAATGATGTCATTCTCACAATCTGGATAACCGTGGTCAGTGGAGGTATTGTTCTGACCACCAAACTCGGCGCATCCCTGATTATCATAGGCTCCCTGTTAGGCTTCTGGATGGGGATCAGCAAGGAACCCGTGGATTTAAACAAAACAGACCTCCTTGCCTTACTGGCTGGCCTGGTCGCTCTGGGAGGTTATATTTGGAAACAATTGAATAGTTTTAAAAACCGTAAGTTAAAATTCATGCAGTCACTGACACAAAATCTTAATTTTAAAATTCTGGACAACAATGCTGGCGTATTTCACCGGCTGGCAAACGACGCCGAAGAAGAAAAATGCAAAGAAGCTATTCTTGCCTATTTTTTCCTTCTCATCAGTAACGTTCCAATATCCCGAGCCGAACTTGACCGGACCATTGAGAACAAGAATAGGAAATATAGACCTCTATAGTGTTAATCAAATTACATAATTAATCATTTTTTTTTACATAAAAACCACATCAAAGGGGAGCCCATCGGGGCAGCAAATAATTTTAAACATATATTTCAGATAGTTAACATAAATCACCACAGAAACAATTCTTGGCACGTTAAATGCTTTTAATACAAACCAGTATAACGTAATATACAGTCATGAAAACAGAATGACATAAATAAAAAATTAATTAATAATCAGATACAACAGGGGGGATTTATGAAAAAAATAATTGTTTTGTTATGCAGCTTGGTATTTTTAGCCGCCTTTTCAACCAGTGCAACTGCAGCAAGTTTTTTACTGGAAGATGTGATTGCTTTCGATAATACTGGTATTACCGGAATAACAGATGACACGATTGATGTATACAGAGGGACTCAAGCAAATTACCTTGAGTGGGGCGGTGATTTTATTAAGTTTACCCATAATTTCAACTTTTCACCTGAACCTTCAACCATCGATTTTGCAACACTGACCCTTGATATCAGAGACGATTTTGATTGCAGGTCACGGTTTGAATTTGGATTGGTTTTTACTGAAGATGGCACGATGGCTATTGGAGAGGTTGACACGGAATCCTATGATATTTACCTGAGTACGCGTGAATTACTTGATGGTTCATATCGTGTGGTGGTTGCTTCAATTTGCGGCGACTTCTATCTTGACAAATCAACCTTGTCAATTGGATATTCAACCGACACAAACGACAATGCACCGGTTCCGGAACCTGCCACCATGATTCTTTTTGGGTGTGGTCTTCTGGGATTGGCCGGAGCCAGAAGAAAAGCTCAAAAATAAAAAATCGTTTGTCACGGTATGAATACGTGATATAAAATAAATATTAAGGCAGTGTAATTATTTTACACTGCCTTTTTTATTTGTGCCCATCCATAAATAGCATATTAGGGTCCATGCCTGCGTTCTCGGATTTTCGAAATCCTCAACGTAGCTCTGCTACGTCTGCGGTTTCGAAAACCCTGCGGCCTTGGCCTGAACCCTAATCTACCATCTCTGGATGGACACAATTTATAGTTGATGGCGATGTCTCTAACGTTTTTTTCTTAGCCATCGGGCATACTTTTAATGAAATTCAACCTGATTATTAAATTAAGGTAAAAAATGAATACTTTCAACTGGGCTCATACAAACATCAATGTCTTTGACCTTGAAAAAAGCTTGGCCTTTTACCGGAAAGCACTGGGACTTCAAGTCACAGGGACCATTGATGCTCCTGACGGACGTTTTAAAATCGTGTATCTTGGCGATGGCATAAATGTACATCAGCTCGAACTGACCTGGCTTAAGGACCGAAAAGAGCCCTACAAGCTTGGGG
>JAHIRD010000114.1 GCA_018818835.1 Pseudomonadota bacterium | reverse complement strand
TTGTCAATACCCAGCTGCCGGGCCGTGGCCATTTTTTTCCAGTTATTCTTAGACAGAGCCTGGGTGATCAGGTATTTTTCCGATTCCACCAGGGTCATTCCCGTGCTGGCCGGAAGGGCCACGGTATGATTCTGAAAACGGTCAGGCAGGTGGTGGGGGTAAATCAAACCCTCGTTACACAGGACAAAGGCGTGTTCCATGGTGTTTTCAAGTTCCCTGATATTTCCCGGGAAATCATAAAGCATAAGAACGGCCATGGCTTCCGGCGATATACCCAGGATCTCTTTTCCAAGGGACAGGTTAAATCTCTCAATAAAATGATCAACCAGCAAGGGCAGGTCTTCTTTTCTCTCCATCAAGGGTGGGAGTAAAATGCGCATGACATTGATACGGTAATAAAGGTCTTCCCGAAAACGCCCTGTTTTTACAAGTTCATCCAGATCATGGTGACTGGCGGCAATGACACGGGCGTTGGTTTCTTCGCTGGTATTACTTCCCAAGGGTTCGTAACATTTTTCCTGGAGCACGCGGAGAAGCCTCACCTGGGCGGCCAGGGGAATGTCACCGATTTCGTCAAGGAAAATCGTCCCATCCTGGGCCATGGCAAAACGCCCGGGTTTGTCTTTTTTCGCGTCTGTAAAGGCACCTTGTTTGTATCCGAATAATTCCGACTCCACCAGGGTTTCCGGCATGGCCCCGCAATTCACGGCCACAAAGGGCCCCCCTTTGAACTGGCTGTGATTGTGAATGGCCCGGGCCATCAATTCCTTACCGGTTCCGGTGGGACCCTGGATCAGAACCGTGCTTTTGCTTTCCGATATCTGGGGTAAAATGGAGAAATAGCGACACATTACACTGTTTTTACTTACAATATCATCAAAGGAATGCTCTTTCATACAGACTTTACGCAGCCGGTTGATTTCGGTCAGGTCCCTGAATATCTCCACCCCTCCAAACACCTTTCCCTGTGAGTCTTTAAGGACAGCTGTATTCACGCTGACGGGAATTCTCCGGTTGTCCGCCCGGGTGATGAACACCGGAATATCTGCGGTTGAGTAATTGCTGTGGATGGTGTCTTTGAGGATGCAGCCTGCCTGGCAGATGGTCGTTCTAAAAATCTCGCAGCATTTTCGTCCGATGGCATCCTTGCGGTCAAATCCCGTGATTTCTTCGGCTGCCCGGTTGAAGGTCATGATCTTCCAGTCAAGGTTCACCGTAAAAACACCGTCTTTGATGCTTTCAAGAATCACTCGGTAGTTGTTGAGAATGCTGTGCATGGGTAGTCCCTTCCTGATTGGCTTTATTAAACCTAACGAGTTTGTCCGGCCATGTCAATGAAAATGGTTCACATTGTTCCCCTATGTGAACGTATAAACTGCGCGAATTGTTCCCATCGCCAGGGTTGGTCTGGATTTTTTACCGAGTGGTTCACCATGGAATTCAGGGAGATACAAAAAAGAAAGATGAAAAGGTCAGATCAGGCATCGCTCTTGCTGTTAAACGCATGGAACACATCATCGACATAATCCTGAAGCAGAACCGTCCGGTAGACTGTCGGTTCATTTTCGGAGGAGAGCCATGTTTAGAAAAATACTTTTTGCAACCACGGCATCATCGTCCTGCGAGAGTGCAGCCCGGGTCGCTTTTGACCTTGCACGACGCTACGAGGCAAGCCTGTATGCCTTCCATGTATTCGGTGTGCCCACCCACGGTGACAGCCCCTTTGTCACTGATGTTAAAACAGGCAAAGAAGAAAGCATGTATGATCTGGAATACACCTCGTGGGTCCGGGAAGAAGTCCGGAACATATATGCAAATGAGATCGAAAAAACAGCCCATTGTGAAATCGAATGTCGGGTGGGGGTTCCCTACCGTGAAATTTTACGCAAGGCACGAAAAGAGTCTGTGGATGCCATTGTGATGGGCAGCCATACCTGCATGGGTGATTCACAGGCCCTGCACTATAGGAATGTGGTGGGAAACACCATGCAGATGGTGGCCAAAAACGCCCGATGTCCGGTCTTTATCATCAGCAGGCCTTGCAACACCTGCCTGTGGCAGCTCAAAACCATTGCCTTTGGGACGGATTTTTCAAAAGCGTCCTATTCTGCGTTTCAATTTGCAGCATCCATGGCCCGTCAAGTCGGGAGCCAGCTTCTCATTTTTCACAGTGTGGACATCACCCCCCATCAATTCGGTCTCCTGGAAGACCAGCCGATCATCGAAAAAAAACTTGAGGCGGCACGGGCCCGCATTGAGCGGGAATACCTCCCGGATATCATGGATCTTGATCATGAAATTCATGTATGGGAAGGCATCCCCCATGTGGAGTTTTTAAAATTTTCACGTGAAAAGGAAGCGGATTTGATCATCATGGCCCACCACAACACCGATGTGGTGGGAGACGATGGTTTTCTCGGCAGCATGGTGGAGCAGGTTGTCTTGAGATCACGATGCCCGGTGATCAGTGTCAACCGGCCATGTCCTGCTATTTCGCCGGGTCTGTGGGATATGGAAAAGGGGTTTGCCGATGCTCATTAATCCGGTGGAAGACTGGAACGTGGACGATCGGCAGGAGAATATTCATGCCTGGTTAGGGGATCTTGAGCGTATCGAAGAAATTCAGGTCAGTCCTGATGGGGACAAGGTAGCAGCCCTGTTTGTCTCTGCAGACGATACAACCCGTATTTGCGTGAATGGCCACATCTGGGAGCATGATTTTACCCGGATCTGGTACCCCCGCTTCAGCCCGGACAACCGCCTGACAGTACTGGCCTCTGATGGTGAGTCCTGGACCCTTCTCGTGGAAGATCAGCCCTGGGAAAGTCGCTTTGACTACGCCTGGAACACGGTGTTTAGCAAGGATGGAAAACATATCTCCCTGGTGTTTCAGAACCAGGGGACCTACGGCATTGCCCTAAACGACAGGCCCTGGGATACGGTTTTTCCAGGCATCGGTCACATGGTGATGAGCCAGGATGGCTCGAAAACGGCGGCGGCTGTCCAGGTGGACCGGATCATTGAGGGAGATATTTTCGCATTCCAGAAAGGGGTATTTTCAGCGGCCCTGGACGGTCATGTCTGGCCGCAAAATTTTGTCAATGTCTGGGATCCGGTCTTTAATTGTGATGGGACAGGTGTGGCTGCCGCTGTGCGTCTGAACCTTTATGACTATACCGTGGCCGTAAACGGAATTTTTTGGCCCAGGCCCTTTGAATGTGTGTGGAAACCCTGCTTCCAGCCCGGCACCCTGAATGTGGTGGCTCCGGTCCGCCTGGGTCAGCGATGGACCATGGCCAGAAACGGAGATCTTTTCTGGAAAAACACCTATTTTCAACTGTGGCATCCCGAATTCAGTCCGGACGGATCACGCCTGGCAGCCATTGTGGCTCCGTCCTTTGGCACCTGGTCCATTTCCGTGGATGACCGGTTATGGAATCTCAGGCACTTTGACGCCATCACCGGGCTGACCTTTAGCCCTGAAGGCAGCCGCATCGCCGCTGTGGGAATGAATAACGGCAAGCAGACCCTGATCTATGACGAAACATCCTGCCGTCATTTCTGTGACCGTGTCTGGCCCCCGGTGTTCAGCCCGGACGGACGCCATTTGGCCGCAAAAATCCAGATCAATGGCCGTTACACAATTCTTCTTGATGGGACGTTGTGGAAATCGGATTACGAGACTCTCTGGGACCCGGTTTTTGATAATAAGGGAGAAAAACTGATGATCCGTGCCTTGGATCAGGGTGTTTATCATAAACATATCGTGGCATTGAACGCTTTTACGACCTGAACACATGAGGAACCTCTGACCATGCATAACCTGTATATCCTGGCCACCGGCCCGTTACTCTATCTGTCGTTTGCCCTGTTCTTCGGGGGTATGTTCATTCAAATTCTCTTTCTGGTCATTGAAACATACCGCAAAGAACGCTTTATGTTTTCGTTTTTGAGTCTTTCTTCGGTTCTTATGTCTGTGGCCCACTGGCTTTTTCCTTTTGGTTCCACGGTTATGCGTCGGGAAAAAACATTGACCCTGATGGGATTTGGCTTTCATATCGGTCTTTTCATTCTTCCCGTCTTTCTGTTTG
Organism: Pseudomonadota bacterium; assembly: GCA_018818835.1. GTDB lineage: Bacteria > Desulfobacterota > Desulfobacteria > Desulfobacterales > Desulfolunaceae > JAHIRD01. Next base: position 22,269 of record JAHIRD010000114.1, on the reverse strand, counting down.
ACCATGTTCTTCTTATCTATGAATCCTGGGGCGTATATTGGTTGACCCTGTCCGGGATGGTTCCGGACGTACTCAGTGTTTTTGTCCTCAGTGCCTGTGTTTATTTTTTGTTCAGGCGCTCCACAAAACCGGAGATCCGGTACATTTCAACCCCCATCGACTATCTGATTCCCCTTCTGGTGATTTTTCCTGTTGCCACTGGCCTCTGGGCAAGTCACCGTCTGCCGGGATATCCCATCGCCCATATCACCCACATCCTAAGCGGAGAGTTGCTTCTTTCGGCCATACCGTTCACCCGGCTGTCCCACATGGTCTTGGGATTTTTCACACGGGTGTATACCTCATCGGAATTCGGACGGACCCGGGCAGCACACGACTGGTAACAAAGGAGCCTTTTATGAATCAACAGGCACAGATCACTGACAAATACGAACTGGATCGTGGCATTGAAAATCATCTGGAACATCTGAAACCAGAAACCATCAGAGCTGAGATTGATGCGGTTTTTCGGTCTGAAACCGGATCACGGCTCAAGGCCTATATGAAAACATGCGTGCACTGCGGCCTATGCTCCGATGCCTGCCATTTTTTCCTATCCTTTGATCGAGACCCTCGATATTCACCGGCGGGGAAAATCAGGCAGACCCTGTGGGAATTCATGAAAAACATCCGGCATATCACGGCCGACCATATCCGGAAAGCCGCCATCATTGCCTATACCGAGTGTAATCTGTGCAGACGCTGTGTTCTATATTGCCCCTTTGGCATCGACACGGCCTACATGATGGGCGTGGTCCGGAGAATCTGTCACCGTTTGGGTGTCACCCCCCTTTACCTCCAGGATACGGCCCACAGCCATTCTGCGTTTATGAATCAGATGTGGGTGAAAGAAGACGAATGGATCGACACCATCCACTGGCAGGAGGATGACGCCCGTGATGAAATGCCGGGTTTGCGCATTCCATTGGAAAAACAAGGGGCCGACATCATGTACTCGGTCATCGCTCCTGAACCCAGGTTCCAGGCTGATTTGATTTACAAGGCCGCCATATTGATGACCGTGGCTGGGGTCAACTGGACCCTGCCGGCTACTCCGGGATGGGATAACAGCGATATGGCCATGTATTCAGGAGATGACGAAATCATGGGCCGTATTACCCGCACTCATTTTGAAGCAGCCGAGCGTCTGAATGTGAAAAAGATTGTCATGGGCGAATGCGGCCATGCCTTCCGCTCCGTGTATGATACGGGAAACAGATGGTTGGGATGGACTTTTCCCCCCATTCCCGTGATTCATGCCATTGAGTTTTATTATGACCTTCTGGTTTCAGGAAAAATCACCATCCGGGAAAAATTTAAAGATCCCGTGACCTTTCATGATCCCTGCAACATCGTAAGGGGCAGGGGGCTCCATGAAAAGGCCCGCTATATCATTCATATGGCCTGTGAGAATTTTATAGAGATGACGCCCAACCGGGAGCACAACTTTTGCTGCGGTGCAGGGGGCGGGGTGATCAATTGCGGCCCTCCTTTTAAGAACAAACGCATGCAGGCCAGCCGGGTCAAGGCCGATCAGATCCGCAAAACCGGGGCCAAGGTGGTGATTACTCCCTGCCATAACTGCCACAGCGGCATAGATGATATCCTTCACCATTACAAAATCCCCATGACCATTAAATTCATGGTGGACATTCTCACCTTAACCATGAACAAACCTGTAAACGGCACAGGAGACGGCCTTTGAAAACGTTCATATTCAGCCTTATCACATGGGGCATCCTGACTTATTTGAATCCCCTGGGTGCCGAAACCCTGACCGTTTTGTCCAATCAGGCCTTTACAGATCCGAAACAGCCCCAGGTGATTTTTTATCACGACGAGCACAACGAAAAAGCCGGAATTGATAACTGCGAGGCATGCCATCATGTGTATGACGACATGGGGCCGGTGGACGGTGAAACCTCTGAAGGCAGTCCCTGCTCGGACTGCCATGAGGCGGTTCATTTCGGAGACGGGATCACCCTTGCAACGGCCTTTCACAAACGCTGCAAGGGCTGTCATCTGGAGGTGAAGCAAGGCCCTGTTATGTGCGGACAATGCCACATAGATAACAGCGCTGCAATTGGATATGTGAACTGAGATGACAGGACGAATAAGTTTTTTATTAGCGTAGATTCGCGTCATTCGTGGCAAAAAATATTTGGCCGCTAATTGCGCGAATGACCGCGAATGGGCCACATAAGAATAGAGTGTTTTTTCTTCGTGCTACTATCTCGTAAAATTTAGTTTGTTTTGCTGGAAGTTGTCCAATAATATTAAAAAACTTCTAATCTGCGTGAGAGACGAGGCTTTTGGTTGCGACTTTACAGCGCTGTGCTTTCCGTGAGGTAATTTTATTTTTCCCTGCGTCCTCTGTGCCTCTGCGAGAGAAAATAATACTCCGAACTCGTTAGGGACCTGAACGTTCATTGTGAGTCTCAGTTGCCGGTGGTGTCGTTATTCTAAAAGAAACGAACTGGGTCTCGCAGAGGCGCTGAGGGCGCAGAGAAAAGCTTGGGGGAAAGGTTGTTTATTATTCTCTGCGTTCTTTGAACCTCATCGGGAGTGAATAATTGGCCTGTCCCCAATTTTGTTCTCTGGCTCGCCAACAACCTCATTTATGGGTAGGCCTCAAACTGTGTGCATCCCCCTTTGGGGGGATGCACACAAATTTTTCTCACAGAGGCACAAAGATCACGGAGAAGGGCAAAAAGATTATCCCTGCCGGGGCCAACCCCAGCCTTCGCTGGGCAGGCTCTTTTAAAAAGGTTGCCAAACATGCATTTTGGGATGAGTCAAATGTCCGCTGTCGAGATGCAAGCACGGGAACGACGCATCCTGCCCCTACCCTCCGTGCTCTTTGTGCCTCCGTGAGAGATCAGCTTTTTGATTGTGGATTTGTCGTGCTGTACTCTTCGTGTTCTTCAGGGCTTAACATGGGGTGATGGGACATGTCCCATGTCAGCCATGGGATTCATGACCCGGCCCGGGTTTGACTCAACCTGGCTCAGAATCTCTGAAACCTTATTTTCCGGAAGCCAGTTGATGGTTCCGCTGCCCACATCGTAGATGGCTCCGATGACTTTAGCCTTTCCACTTTTTACAATGTTTCGTGTGGCCGGGCTTTTCATGAAAAGATCGTCGATCCCTTGCCAGACATTCTCAACAATGGCATTGGGGATAATGTCATCGCCCTTTATCATGGGATTCAAGGCCATGGCCCGTTTGACGGCAGGTTCGATATTGTCCACCAGGGGGGGGATGTTCCATTCCAGTTCATGGCCCTTGCCCTGAACCGCATGGGTCACGGCAGTCACGGCCCCGCATTGGGTATGACCAAGAACCACAAGGACCGGGGTGTTGACATGGGCCAGGCCATATTCGATGGACCCGGCCTCATCAGTGTCGCAGACATTTCCCGCAACCCGGACCACAAAGATATCCATGACCCCCGCATCAAAAATTCGCTCCACAGGAACCCTGGAATCCGAACAGGCGATCACTGTGGCATAGGCATAATCCCCCTGGTTTTCGTGCCCGGCCAGATATAGCCGTTTCTGGCCGGTCCTCGGATGGATGCTCGTTCCATTCACAAAGCGTTTATTGCCTTCTTTCAGCATCATGATCGCTTCATCCGGTGTAGGTTTTGCCAGGGAAAATGATGATGAAGGTCCAATCAGACAAAGAACAGCCACAGTTCCAAACAAACATTTCAGCAAAGGTTTCATAAAAGCCTCCCTATCATCCTTAAAATTGTTAAGTCATGACGAAACATTAGAATTGTTTTAATGATGGAGCCGGTGTTTCATGGTTTCAAACTGGCGGGTTAGAAGAACCCATCATTAGTGAAGGAAAAAAAGATGATTGATTTTAAATGATTTGATTAAAATGTCAAGTGAATCACCGAAGATTCCCGCGAAGGAGCCTTGCCTTTTCCCATATCCATCTTTATACTTTTTTACGAGTTCATCATACATGCTTTGTGTGATTTTTTTTAACTGTTAATGAGGCCAAGGATGCATAAGCACATGAATCGATGTGAATGGTGCGGAACCGATGCCCTTTACGTCCGTTACCATGACGATGAATGGGGCGTTCCCTGCCACAATGACCAAAAATTATTTGAGATGCTGATTCTTGAAGGCGCCCAGGCCGGTTTAAGCTGGTTGACCATCCTCAGGAAGCGGGAAAATTACCGTAAGGCATTGGATCAGTTTCAATTTGAAAAAATCGCCACTTACCAGGATGATGATTTTATGAGATTGATGGGCGATCCCGGAATCGTCCGGAACCGTCTCAAAATAACATCCACCATTCAAAACGCAAAGAATGTCATGGAGATCATCGACACCTTTGGATCCTTCGATGATTATATCTGGCGATTTGTTGACCATAAGCCCTTGACCAATACCTGGAAATCCGTCAAGGACGTCCCCGCCCACACCGCCCATTCCGATGCCATGGGCAAGGATCTGAAAAAAAGAGGCTTTAACTTTGTGGGCACAACCATCTGCTACTCGTTCATGCAGGCCGTGGGCATGGTCAACGACCATACGGTGAATTGCTTTCGCTATGAACAGATCAAGGGGATGTATTAATTTTTATCCACCACCCGTTCACGTGGTTCACTGAAGCACACGAAGAGCAGGAAGAAGGGCACAGCCCTTTGATTTCGGACTCATTCATAACCCCTTCTCTGCACTGCCCGTTAATAACTCTTGACCGACGTATGAATGAAGTCGCCCAGAGTTTAGGTATCCGAATAATGGAGGTATCTTGATGAAGGTTTATACATATTCAGAGGCACGTCAAAAACTTTCAATGATTCTGGACATGGCTCGATCTGAAGAGGTTATTATTAAGCGTCGTGGTGGGGAAACATTCAAGCTTGTCTTTAATCAGTCGGATAAGTCTCCATTTGATGTGAAAGGGATCTCAGGAATAAATAAAAAAATAAAAACTCAAGATATTTTGGATGCTATTAGCGAGTCTCGCTCAACATAAATCAGCTTCCGCACGTTCCTGGGCCTGGAATTCCATGGAATTTGATTCTATATGTTCTGCATTTGTCCTGTTGGCAACATGATAACATTCAAAAACATCACGCCCGTCTATAATTGGGTTGACTAACCGGTATATCGGTTCTATTATCATAGAATACAATCAGTATATCGGTGGAATATATGAACGCAGGCAAACTTTTTGAAATTCTGACCACGTATAATCGTTTCTGGCTAACGAGCCACATTGACCGTGGGATTAAACGTGACATCCTTGACACCTGTTCAGGACAATTGGATTCAAAGGAAATCCTTGTGCTCAAAGGCGTCCGGCGTTGCGGGAAGTCCACCTTGATGGCTCAGCTTATTGGGGACCTGCTTGATCGGCTGATGAATCCCCATGGGATCCTGAGGATCAACCTTGAAGAACCGCTTTTTTCGTCGGAATATTCCGTGGACCTGTTGGAGCAAATCTACCGCACCTACCGGGAACGGGTGTATCCCGAGGGGAAATGCTGGCTGTTTCTCGATGAAGTTCAGAATGTTCCGGGCTGGGAACGATGGGTCCGGGGCCGGAGTGAGACCGAGGATATCAAGATTTGTGTCACAGGGTCGTCCGCCCAGATGCTGTCCCGTGAAATTGGAAGCAAACTTACGGGAAGGAATGTGACATTCGAGGTCTATCCGCTTTCATTCCGGGAATTTTTACGATTCAAAGAGGTGGACGTCTCAACCGAGATGGACTACCTGGCCCAAAAAGATAAAGTAAGAAATCTGTTTGTTAATTATCTGAAATACGGCGGATTTCCAGAGGTGGTGCTCAAATCATCGGACGACGATAAATCCCTCCTGCTCAAAGGATACTTTGACGATCTGTTGTACCGGGACATAGTCACACGCTATGAGATCCGTGATGTGGCCAATCTCCGCAATCTGGCCGTTTTTCTGCTGACCAACGTGGCTAAGCTGACAAGTATCACAAAATTGAAGAACAATTTTTCCATCTCCCAGGATAAAACCGAGAATTATGTATCGGCTATCATGGAAAGCTATATGCTCTTTCAGCTGAAGAAGTTTTCTTTTTCCCTGAAAAGCACGATGCGGGCCGGATTCAAACCCTACGCCGTCGATACAGGACTTCGGAACCGGGTGGCATTTGCCTTTTCAGAGGATCTTGGAAGACTGGTTGAAAATGCGGTGTTCAGTTATTTAACCCGGCATTATGATGAGGTTTTCTTTGACTCAAACGGCAGTGAAACGGATTTTGTCATCAAGCAGGGCATGACCATCATCCGACGCATTCAGGTCTGGTATGGTGATCCGTCAGACACATCCGTCCCCGCCAGAGAACTGGCCTGTTTTCAGAAAACGCCGAAAGGTTATGAAACAGCTGAAACACTTTTTTTGACCAACGATTATAACGATGTCGTAAAGACAGATTCGGCCGATGTGAAATGTATTCCGGTGGTTAAGTTCCTCCTTGGCTTGTAATTGGAGTCAGGTCTCCATACCGATAAACCCGGAGTCGGTTTTCAGCAGTAGATCCAGAGATCCCTGCCCGATTGAGTTCGGTAAAAGGATCGCAAATTATTCTTTAAAATTTATGATGTCAAGCAAAAATTCCATGATGATACTTGCGATCATGCCCATCGTTGATGAACTCGTAAAACGTCGACGAATGGCTATGGAAAAAGGTCCATAGGCAAGGCATAGTGTTTGGCCGGGCGTGAAGGTATACCTGTAGTATGTCGAACGTCCGGCCAAACACTATAACGCCGCATATGGGACTTTTTACGACGCCATCAACCTTAATCCACCCGCGTGATAGTGACCTGAATAGACCCCAGATTATTGCCGTATTTACTGACAAGGTCATTGGGAAAGGCATAGAAAACTCCGGATTCTGAGGCTTTCCAGGGGGTGTTTGTAAACTGGGTTATCCGGATCAGGCTCGTTTCGTTTCGTGAAACCGTTCCGATGACTTCGAACCACTCGGCCTCGGGATGGCGGCGGTTGTCTTCCTTGGATTTAATAAATAATTTTGTATAAAACGCCATGTCTTTTTTGTTCTTCTTTTTCCAGCCCAGGGGTGTGGCCGGGATATCTCCATCGTACCAGAGTTGATCGGGGTTGATCTCAAACCGATAGGTCTTTCCCTTGGTGACCAGAATACGGCTGCTCGAGAACCGCTGATTGGCATACACAGAGAATTGGCGACCTTCCCCCTTATTGAGTTCAGCGGGCTGATGGACTGCGGACAGCTTGGCGTCAAGCAGATTATCGTATTCAACCTCCTGCCCCGGGCCGTACCAGACCCTGAATTTAACGAGCCCCCCTGTATACGAATTCATCATATGACTTCTTAAGGGTGTGGGGTCGTACTCGGGGTTGTCAACCATGCGATCAAACACGCTGTGATGAATTAAAGGGGAATACACCGATTGCTTGTCATTGACATTGACCCGTGGGCACCTGTGGCCGAGAAAGGCTTCCTTGATAAAGGTGATGGCATGTTGCTGATGACATTTTCCCATATGATTCGGCTGGATGGCAAGGTCTCGATACTCAATGACCTCATCTTTGTCATCATCAAAGAGATCCGAAAAATTGACCGAGGCAGGTGTAAGGATTTTGAGCTTTAAATCGCGCCTTACAAACTCGTCCAGCATGAACTGGAGGGAAAGGTCGGAAAGACCGTCATAATGAAAACCGCCGCCGATGTCCGCATGGACACCCGGAAACCAGATCTCGGTGACCCGTTTCCCATCGCGGTTCATCAATGTGGGAAAAAACGGAACCCGTCTCTCATCCAGGGACACGATATGAAGCGCCTCTTTGATCAGGGGTGAAATGGTCTGATTTTCAAAGACCACATCCGAGGCGGGCAGGATGTCTTTTTTTGTTAGATTGGGTTTGTTGATGGCCGCAACCGTATCAAATACACCCATGAAACGAATCTCCGGCACGTCCATGCCCAGGGCAGGCAGGGTGTTTTTCAACACCGCCACAAAGCGCCGTGCAATGGCCGACCCCCGACTGAACCCGAACACAAACAGCTGGTCGCCGGGCTTGAAGTAGGTATAGATGTCCTTGATGGCGCGTTTGATGATGGTCCCCACATCCTCACGCTCAGGTGCCTTTAACATATTACGCAAGCGCTGGAAAAGATTGCCATAGGTTCCCACTCCTGAATAATAGAAACTCATCTGATCCGACACATCAACCTTACCCTTGAGATTACCACCCAAAAGCAGATGAAGCTTCAGCACATTGGTGATGTTCTGGTCTTCCACAGAACCCAGGGCGTGGACCGTCTGGATCGAGTCTTCGGGATCATTGCATGTTCCGTCAAAACACAGGATAATGTTCTTGCTCATGTCCTCGTCCTCCATGTCATGTTTGATTATCGGGTAAAAGATTTATAAATCACGCCGTTCAGTTATGATGGTTAAGGCGCCAAGCCCCATCACACAGATGGGTCCAAGAAGTCCACACCGTCCACCAAGTCCACCAAGTCCACATAAATGTTAGCTATTAGCACAATAATCCGGTTCGTGGCAAGCAACTTCAGGACCCTTCCAGGGTCATTCAGGTACTGTCAAAAAATATCTTGACAACTATAAAAATAATAATATATATAATAACTATAATTCATATAAATCCACACCCGAAAGCTCTTACATGAAAAACCTTTTTACGGTACACACGGCCAGCAAATATTGCCGGGTGACTCCGAGGACCATAATAAACTGGATCGAGTCAGGGCATATCGCCTGTTATAAAACCGTTGGGGGCCACCGCCGAATGAACCGGGCGGATCTGGAAGCCTTCATGAACAAGCAGGGAATCCCCATTCCGGTAAAAGAAGAATCAGGTCCCAAACGGATTCTGGTAGTGGATGATGACCCGATCATTGTTGAAACCGTGGTGATGGGTTTGAGTGAAGATGATCATCACTACGAGGTGGAATCGGCCATGGATGGGTTTGAAGCAGGATTGAAGGTCCAGAGTTTCAAGCCCCATCTCGTGATTTTGGATATCATGATGCCTGGAATCAAGGGTTATGAAGTTTGCAGGCAGATCAAAACCAACCCTGAATCCAGCGACACCAAAGTGATGGTGCTTTCCGCCTACCTGGACAAAGAAAAATTCGATCGTATGGAAGAAAACGGGGCTGATATCTGCTTTTGCAAGCCTCTGACCTTGCCGGTACTTAAACAGGAAGTGGCCAAAATACTGGGCATCTGATTGATGACGTCAGCCATCCGTTGACTTTTTACGAATTCATCTCTGATTGAAGGTTCTCTAAAAGAAATGGCCATGGGTTTTTTTCATGGCCCTGATATCTAAATACGTTTTGACATCATGCTCAAGTATGTCATTGGGCTGAATCGTTCGTGTTCCATCTCACATTCTCCCGGTACGTTTCTCCTTTTGCGCTCAATCTGGTTTTTCAATTTTTCATAGATGATCCGTCTTTATCCGTCAATCACCCATAGTCAAGGAGCGGACATGTGGAAACCATCGGCCTTAGTATCAACGGGAAGAACCTGACCTGTAAATCGGATATTTCAATCCTTGAAGCTGCAAGCCAAAACGGGTTTTCGATTCCCACCCTTTGCCATCACCCTGATTTGAAACCCCATGGTGCCTGCCGTCTCTGTCTGGTGGAGGATGCGGTGACGGGTCGACTCTACGCTTCCTGCGTAACGCCTGTTTCCGAGGGTCTGTCTGTTTTAACCCATACCCCACGAATCATGGAGCACCGGAAGACCATTGCCAGCCTGATCATGGCTGCCCATCCCGAATCCTGCCTTGTTTGTTCCAAAGGAAACGCCTGCATGCTTCGAAAAATTGCAACGGAAATGGGTCTGGGGCAACAGAGGCTTTATCCCATGCCCAAATACAGCCCCCAGGATCAGAGCAACCCCTTTATTTTCAGGGATATAAGCAAATGTATTCTCTGCGGGAAATGCATCCGCGGCTGCAAGGAGCTGGTGGTCAACGGCACATTGGAATACAGCAATAGAGGCTTTGACTCCATGCCCCTGACCGTATTGGACACCCCCCTTGCCGGGTCAGACTGCCTCTTTTGCGGGACATGCGTCTCCCTCTGTCCCACCGGAGCCCTGGTTCAAAGCTCCTCGGTTTACACGGGGACGGCCCTTGATAGGCGGGAATCGGTGTGTGGTTTCTGCGGGGCCGGATGCAGTATTTCCATAGGGGTCAACGGGAATAGGGTCACCGATGTGCAGCCATCTGAAAAAAAGGACACGGTCAACGGTGTCACTCTGTGTGTTCGCGGCCATTTTGGCCTTGATTTTCTGGAAAGTAAAGGACGATTGCTCAATCCCATGGCGGGCAGAGGGGATGATCGGACAGCCCTTTCCTGGGACGATGCCCTTTCCCGTGTGGCAGGGCGTTTTGCAGAAATCAGGGACCGGTTTGGTCCCGGAAGTATTGGTTTTTACGGCTCCTCCAAATGCAGCAACGAAGAAAATTATCTGTTTCAAAAAATAGCACGGGCAGCACTGGGCACAAACCATATTGACAACGGCGGCTTTGTTTACGGTCGTCCCGGTATGGGGCTCATCGACAAACTGACATCGGGTTACAGCGGGAAAAATCCATTCGCAGATCTGGAAAAGGCCCAGGTAATCCTGGTGGCCGGGGCAGACCCCGGGAATTCGGTTCCGGTACTTAATTACCATATCAAACGGGCTGCGAAAAAGGGTTCGGCCCTGATTGTTGTGGGCCACAGGTACAGCGATCTGGTCATGCATGGGAATATGTGGCTCAGGCCGGGCTCAGGCAAGGACCTGGTGGGATTTTACAGGGACATGGCCCAGGGCATCTCAGCCTGTCTTGACCAGGGAACAGGACGTGATCTTTCTTCTATTTCGGAACGTACCGGGGTGACTGAATCCCTTTTCAGGGAGGCGGCGCAACTGATGTCGAATAAGCGGACAGCCTTTGTTGTGGGCAATGAAATTCTGGCCCAGGCCGGGGGTGAATCGGCTATTACCGCATGGGTAAGACTGGCCGGGGTTGCGGAATGTTTAGGCAGCCGGGGTGGTGGGATATACCCTGTGGTCAGGGAAAACAATCTGATGGGGTCCTGGGATATGGGCACGGTGCCGGAACAGCTTCCGGGGCGGATAGATATACTGGATAAGGACAGCCGTCTGCCCTTTGAATCATACTGGAACGTGAGTCTTCAGGCGTCCCCAGGCATGAATATTCTCCAGATGATCGGGGCTGCGGAAAAGGGGGATCTGAAGGCCATGTATGTCATGGGGGAAAACCCTGTGCGGTCCCTGGCCCAGTCCAAACGGGTTCAAAAAGCCCTGGAAGGTCTGGAATTTCTGGCCGTCCAGGATATTCTCGAGACCGAAACCACAGCCCTGGCCCATCTGGTTCTGCCCGGAGCGGCCTTTTTAGAAAAAAAAGGTTCGTTTACCAACATGGAAGGCCGTGTCCAGAGCGTTGAACGGGTCCTGACACCTCCGGGTCAGGCTAAAAGTGATTTTGTGATTTTGTCACAAGTGGCCTCTGGGCTGGGTCTAACAGGGAATAGCCTGGGAGATATCCGCCGGGAAATAGAAACCCTTGTTCCAGCTTACCAGGGATTGGCCCAGAGCAGCTCCCTATGGCGGGAAAACATATGGACCGGAAAAGATGAACCCCCTCCCATGGAAGTCACAGGTACGGAAGGTCCGGATAAGGTCAAGCCCCATAAGGATTACCCGTTGACAGCCGTGATCGTGGATTCCTATTTCCAGGCCGGGTGCGGAACCCGGACCGGGTATTCGACCCGGATCAATAGAGCCCAGGACCCCACAGCCCAGGCCACCTCGCTTATCCATATGTCGAAAAACCTGGCACGGATGATGGGACTGGATGATGGGTCCCGGATCAGGGTCATATCACCCCATGGATCCGTGTCTCGGTCTATGGCCTGTGACCCGGACATGTCCGATGATATGCTTTATATCCCCCGCGCCTTTGAAGCCAATGATGTCATGAATCTCTTTGATCTGAAATTGGATGAGACCTCTGTTCTTTCCGGCTGGAAACAATGCCGGGTACGAATCGAAAAATAAAAAAGGATTTTAACGATGGATACTCAGAAACCCTATGATCCTGAACACATCCAAACCATCATCAGTGAATGTAAGGTGGAAAAATGGGCACTGATTCCCCTTCTTCAGAAAATCCAGGAGGCCATCGGCTACATCCCGTCCGAGGCCATCAAACCCATTGCCCGGCATCTGAAACTTTATCCCAGTGAGGTTCAGGGTGTCATTGAATTTTACGCGGGATTCAGCATGAAACCCAAGGGCAAACATGTATTCAAGGTCTGTCGGGGAACCGCCTGCCACGTCAAGGGCAGCCGGAGTATCCTTTCAGGCATTGAAAAGAAACTGGGCATCAAGGACGGGGAAACCAGCGCGGATTACGCCTGTTCACTGGAAACCGTGGCCTGCCTGGGCGCCTGCTTCCTCGCTCCCACCATGATGGCGGGCAAGGAATACTACGGCAAGCTTTCTTTGGGAAAGATTCCATCCATCGTGGACCATGTCACAGGGGAAAGGGAGGATAAAGACACATGAAAAAGCTCCTTTCCATCGGACAACTTGAATGGTTCAGAAATGAAATCAGGGCAGCACACCCGGACAATAAAACCCGGCTCCTGGTCTGCATGACCGGGTGCAGAGCCTATGGCGCCGCTGATGTTCTTGGGGCCTTGAAACAGGAAGTGGAACGCCAGGGCCTTGTCGGGGCTGTGGAGATCCGGTCCACGGGCTGCCACGGGTTTTGTGCCAAGGCTCCGGTGGTGGCCATTGAACCCCTGGGTATCCAGTACCAGGAGGTGTCTCCGGATGATGCCCCGGATATTGTCAGGCTCACAATCAAAGAAAACAGGCTGATCGACCGTCTGGCCTACAGGGATACAAAGACCGATCACCCGGTGTTTCATAAAAATCTTATTCCCTTTTACAAGCACCAGACCCGGCGCATCCTTGCCAATTGCGGACGTATTGATCCAACCCAGGTGGACCATTATATCGGGGCCGGGGGCTACCAGGCCCTGTCACAGGTCCTGGGTTCCATGAACCCGGACCAGGTGATCAGGGATGTTCTTGCCTCCCGGCTCAGAGGCCGGGGCGGGGCAGGCTTTCCCACGGGACGTAAATGGGAGCTGGCCAGGGCGTCAAAGGGATCTCCCAAATACATTATCTGCAATGCCGATGAAGGGGATCCCGGGGCCTTCATGGACAGGGCACTTTTGGAGGGCGATCCCCATGCCGTCATCGAAGGCCTGATGATCGGAGCCTATGCCATGGGCGCGTCAAAGGGCTACATCTACGTGCGGGAGGAGTATCCCATAGCCGTTCAGCACCTGGGCATCGCCCTTGACCAGCTTCGGGGACTGGGGCTTCTGGGTGACAATATACTTGGCAAGGGCTTTTTCTTTGACATTGAGCTTAAAATGGGGGCCGGGGCCTTTGTCTGCGGGGAAGAAACCGCATTGATGGCCTCCATAGAAAGCAGACGGGGTATGCCCTCGGCCCGGCCGCCCTTTCCGGCCCAGTCGGGACTGGATAAAAAACCAAGCAATATCAATAATGTGGAAACCCTGGCCAATATCCCCTTGATTTTTTCCCATGGGGTGAACTGGTACACCGAGGTGGGCACGGAAAACAGCAAGGGGACCAAGATCTTTTCCCTGGCCGGGAAGGTGAACAACACCGGCCTAGTGGAAGTTCCCATTGGCATGCGTTTAAATGAGATTATCTTTGATATCGGGGGAGGCATCCCCAAGGGACGGAAATTCAAGGCTGTCCAGATGGGGGGACCTTCCGGCGGCTGCGTCCCCAAAGAATTTTTGAATCTTCCCGTGGATTACGACACCCTCCAGAAGATCGGGGCCATCATGGGTTCCGGCGGTATGGTGGTCATGGATGAGAACAACTGCATGGTTGAAATCGCACGGTTTTTTCTGGGGTTCACCCAGTCCGAATCCTGCGGGAAATGTGCCCCCTGCCGTCTGGGCACCACCCAGATGCTTGCCATTTTGACCCGCATCACCCAGGGCAAGGGCCGCCTGGAGGATCTGGAGGCCTTGAGGTCCATCGGGAAAACCGTGAGCGAAACCTCTTTGTGCGGTCTGGGCCAGACCTGTGCTAAACCGGCCCTTTCAACCCTCCGGTATTTTTTAAAAGAGTATGAGGAACACATCCATGACATGCGCTGCGCCGGAGCTGTGTGTGACTCCATGGTGATTTCTCCCTGCCAGCATGCCTGTCCTGCAGGGATTGACGTGCCCAATTATGTGGCCGCCGTTGCCCTGGGCCATTATGCCAAGGCCGTGGACATTATCCGTGAGCGAAACCCCTTTCCGGCGGTGTGCGGCAGGATCTGTATCCACCCCTGCGAATTCAAATGCCGGCGGGGGGAACTGGATGATCCGGTGTCCATCAGGCTGCTCAAGAGGTTTGCCGCGGACTGGTACTTTGACAACATGGATTTACCTGACAAACCGTTTCCCGTGACCCGTTCCAAAAAGGTGGCGGTGGTGGGGGCTGGCCCTGCGGGTCTGACCTGTGCCTATTATCTTGCCCAGGCAGGCTACAAGACCGCCGTGTTTGAAAGCAAGGAACGGGGCGGGGGCATGCTGGAGATCACCATGCCCGAATTCCGGCTTCCCAGGGAGGTGATTTTAAAGGAAATTGAATACATCGAACGCTGCGGTGTGAATATTCACTACAAAGCCCCCATCGATGCCGGTCATACGGTAAATGATTTGATCAGTGAAGGCTACGGGGCGGTGTTTATCGCTGCCGGTGCCCAGGCCAGCAAACGGCTGGAAATTTCAGGAGAAGATGAATCCATCCCCGGGATTTATTACGGGCTGAAGTATCTGGCGGACATCAAGGCAGGCATACCCATTCCCCTTCAGGGCCGGGTCATTGTCATCGGGGGTGGGAACGTAGCCTTGGATGTGGCCCGGACCGCCATCCGGACCGGTGCGTCGGCTGTGCAGATTTTTTATCGGAGGACCATCGAGGAAATGCCGGCCTGGGGCAAGGAGATCGAAGAGGCTCTGGATGAAGGCATTCTGATCAATCCCCTGTGGGCACCCCATCGAATCATCCATGAAGGGGGCGTTCTCAAAGGCATTGAGTTCGCAAAAAGCCGGACAGTGAACAAAGATGACGGCACCAGCCGTCTTGAGGTGGATAAATCCAGTACCCGCACGGTGGATGCCGAAGCCATCATTATTTCCATTGGCCAGGCCCCGGATGCCTCCTTCCTCAGCCGGGACAGCCGGGTTGAACGAAACCTCTGGGGAAGCCTGGCAGTGGACAAAAACAATCTGTCCACAACCATTCCGGGAATTTTTGCTGGGGGTGATTTCACCACCGGCCCCAGTTCGGTGATCCAGGCCATTGCCTCAGGAAGAAGGGCGGCCCTGTCCATAGAAAATTATCTGGAAGGCCGGAAAGGAGCACTTCACATCCGGGACGAAAAAACCCATCTCTATGAAACAGCCGGGCTGGCCCTGGACCAGGACAGCAGTGATGAAAAACGCCGGGCCAGACCCAAAATGGAAAGCCCGGGCCAACGGAAAGCGGATTTCAGGGAAGTGGAAGCGGGCTTCACGGAAAAACAGGCCATGTTCGAAGCCATGCGTTGTTTACGCTGTGATCTTGAAAAGGAGGGACGATGATATGATCCGATCCATAACACAGGCCAAAAGCGATGAAGAGATCCTTCGATTGCTCACGGGGTCCACACGACTATTTATTCTGGGCTGCGGCACCTGCACCACCATGACCCACACCGGGGGCGAGGCAGAGGTGGCGGACATGAAAACACGTCTTGCCGCATCTGGAAAAATGATCACGGGAACCGTGACCCTGCCCGTGGCCTGCGACAATCTCACCCAACACATTCTTGAACAGTTGGGGGACGGTCTGGACCAGGCCGATGCCCTATTGGTGATGAGTTGTGCCTTTGGGGTCCAGAGTCTGGCCCGCCAGGTTAAAAAAATGGTGATTCCGGCCCTGGACACCCTGTTTATCGGAAAAGAAAGCGAGGCAGGCCAGTACCATGAAATCTGCATGCAGTGCGGAACCTGCGTGATCGGTGAAACCGGGGGGATCTGTCCGGTCACCTCCTGCCACAAGGGCCTTGTCAACGGACCCTGCGGCGGTACCAACCAGGGGAAATGCGAAATCGACAAAAACAAGGATTGTGCCTGGACGTTGATTTACAACCGGCTCGATGAGCTGGGTCGCCTGGATTTGATGCGGCCCCTCCAGAAACCGAGAAATTTTCTGGGTGAACCCAAACCAGGATTGTACCGGGTCAATCAAAATCCCGGTGCATGACTGTTCCGGGCCACAGGTATTTGATAAAGGGCGTTTTACCCATAAGGGCATAACAACAGAAAAAGGAACGCAACCATGGTTTCCAGATTCAAACAGGCTCTCAATTCAGGACAATTCGTGGTGACCTGCGAAGTGGCACCCCCCAAAGGCGTGCGACTGGAACAGACCATACACCATATTGATATGCTCAAAGACAAGGTCCATGCCATGAACCTCACGGATCACCAGAGTTCGGTCATGCGTTATCCCTCCCTGGGCGCGGCTCTCCTGGTCAAGGAACGGGGCGGCGAGCCCATATTGCAGATGACCTGCCGTGACCGGAATCGCCTGGCCCTCCAGGCGGATCTTTTGTTTGCATATAGTCGGGGAATCACCAATGTCCTCTGTCTGACCGGGGACTCGGTGATGCTGGGGGATCACAAACAGGCCAAAGGGGTCTTTGACCTGGATTCCAGCCAGCTTGTGGCCGCGGTAAGGACAATGGAAAAGGGAAAAGATCTGGGCGGAAACGAGCTGGACAGCCCCTTGTCTTTCTGCGCCGGTGCCATTGTCACCCCGGAGGCCCAGCCCCTTGAACCCCAGTTGATCAAATTTGAAAAGAAAATCGAAGCCGGAGCTGAATTCATACAGACCCAGTCCGTATATGATCTGGACAAATTCAAGGAATTCATGGATTACGCCCGACGGTTCAAGGTCAAAGTCCTGGCCGGGATCATTCTTCTGACCTCTGCGCCCATGGCCCGGTTCATGAACAAGAATATTGCCGGTGTCAGCGTGCCCCAGGACCTGATTGATGAACTGGTCCAGGCCCCCAAGGGGCAGGTTCTGGACAAAGGCATCGAGATCGCCGGGCGAATGATCCGGAGGATCAAAGATGAAAAACTCTGTGACGGCGTCCACATCATGGCCATTGGAAAGGAAGAGGTGGTGCCGGATATTATGAAGGCCGCCGGCCTATGAGACGGAAATTGCATCTTGCGGTCCATTCCAGCGTTCTCGGGTTTTTACGAGTTCATCAATGGTGATGAACTCGTAAAAAGTCGACGGATGGCTATGGAAAAAGGTCCATAGGCAAGGCATAGTGTTTGGCTAGGCGTGAAGGCATACACTATCGTATGTCGAACGTCTGGCCAAACACTATAACGCCGCATATGGGACTTTTTACGACGCCATCAATGTTTGACGTTAAGAACAACTCTGTGTCCCATGCCTGTGCAAAGGAATACCCCTTGCCGGGCTGCTATACAAACATTCCCTTGATTGGGAAAGGAGGTCGTTTTATGGAAAAGGCAAGCGAGCTAAGACAATTTAGCGAATTGAGAGAACACGAACGGACCGATTTCGACACGCCGGTTCTGTTCTCCAATGACAACCTGGAGAATCATCATCGGGCCATGATGCAGAATTTCTCCGATAAAGGCATGTATTTCGAAAGCAATGAGTACATAAGGCCGGGTTCAACTGTGTATGTGAAAACCATCAACTACTGCTCGGTCAATAAATGCGAAGTCCGATGGTGCAGCCGGATTAACGCGGAAGGAAAGGAAGTTTTCGGCATTGGACTTCAATGTGAACTCTAATCAGGCTTAAGATTGATAACCTTCAATTGAAACACAAGGCACACGGAAGAATGACACACACCATGATTTCAAGGGCCCCGGTTTTTCGCCTCCTATTCCCAGGTCCTTTATTTCCGTGTTCTTTGTGGATTCAACCCATTCACGCCAGTTTCTGTCCTTAAAAAAACCACTTAAACCCTTCCCGCAGGGGTCGTCCCGGAAAAGGGAAAAAATCGTGTTAAATGAAATTTTTTGGACTCTTTTGTCCCAGAACACTCCTGACTTTGTTTGCCAGGTCACTTTTTGAGAATGGTTTCTGGATAAACTGAACCCCCTCATCCAGTATGTCCTGTTGATCGATAATATCTGAGGTGTACCCCGACATGAACAGGCATTTGAGGTGCGGATAAATAGCCAGCAGTTTTTTTGCCAGAACCCGGCCGTTCATCTCAGGCATGATCACATCGGTAAAGAGAAGGTGAATGTCGATAGCGTGATCTTCAATCAGGCGGAGGGCTTCACTGGGCGTGGCTGCGACCAGAACAGTGTAGCCAAGAAGCTTAAGCATGATTGTGGTCATTTTCAGGACTGCCGGCTCGTCCTCAACCAGCAGGATGGTCTCATGGCCGCCCTCAATGAATTCCTCCTTCGTATCGGATGACGCAAGATCAGCCGTGTCCGCATGACGTGGCAGGTAGATTGAGAGCGTCGTTCCTTGCCCAGGTTCGCTATAAACGTTGATGAAACCGTTGTTCTGCCTAACAGCGCCATACACCGTGGCCAGGCCCAGGCCGGTTCCCTTGCCGATATCCTTGGTGGTGAAGAAGGGTTCGAATATGTGGCTTAGGGTCTCCTTATCCACACCGCATCCGTTATCACTCACGGATATCCGCACATACTCTCCGGGCATAACGTCTTTGTGAACAGCACAGAAATCTTCTCCAAAGGTACAGTTCTCCGTCTCGACAGTAATTTTTCCAACGTCCGAGATAGCGTCGCGTGCGTTAACACAGAGATTGGCCAGAATCTGGTCGATCTGGGAAGGGTCCTGATTGATTTG
The DNA here is from genome assembly GCA_018818835.1 of Pseudomonadota bacterium. GTDB lineage: Bacteria > Desulfobacterota > Desulfobacteria > Desulfobacterales > Desulfolunaceae > JAHIRD01. The sequence goes on along the minus strand of JAHIRD010000114.1, from coordinate 3,212 downwards.
CCAGAGGCCGGTTCCAGGCATCCAGACGAGATCGATGTTCTCACCGATGAGCCGCCGCAGCATCTTGAGCATCCCCTCCACGGTCTCGTTCAGATCAAGCACTTTGGGTTCAACGCTTTGTTTGCGGGCAAAAGCCAGAAGCTGACGGGTTATATCGGCAGAGCGATTGGCCGCTCTGCGAATTTCTTCCAGATTATCAAAAATTGGGTGCATTGGATCTAACTGGACCATGGCCATCTCCGCATGTCCAAGAATCACTCCAAGCATGTTGTTAAAGTCGTGGGCAACGCCTCCGGCCAATTGGCCCACCGATTCCATTTTTTGGGCCTGCTGGAGCTGCAATTCGAGTTTGGATTTCTCCTCCTCGGCATGCTTTCGTTCTGTGATATCATGGGCCACACCATTGACCAAAAGCAAACAGCCCTTGTTGTCATAGTGAAAATTGCACGTCCAGAGAAATTGAAATATTTCTTTTGTCACGTGATGCACCTGACGATTTTCGAAAGAACTTTGCTTGAGACGATTATCAACGCAACCACGTAACCATGTTTCAGTTTTCTCCCGGTCTTCCGGGTGAACAAACTCGAGCGCTTTTTTGCCTATGCATTGGGCAGCAGGGATACCAAAGATTCTCTCTGCGCACTGGTTTACATAGGTAAGGATGCCGTTTTCATCTGTTCTGGTAATCAAGTCTCCCGTTTCTTCCACAATTTTCCTGTATTTTTCTTCGCTTATCTTGAGTGCTTCCGCAATTCGGTATTCCTCGCTTACATCCCGAAAGACCAACACAACGCCCCTGATACGTCCACCAAAATCACGAATAGGGGCGGCGGAATCGGCGATTTGGTAGTGACTTCCGTTTCGTGAGATAAGTGAGGTGTGATTTGCAAGACCCACCATTTCACCGGTGTCCAACACTTTTTTCACCGGATTCAAGACCGGTTGCATGGTATGGGTGTTTACAATACAAAATACCTCCGTTAGGGGTTTACCCTTTCCTTCTGCGGCGTTCCAACCAGTCAGCTTTTCCGCAACCGGGTTCATGTTTGAAACATTGCCATGGATATCTGTTGAAATCACCGCATCGCCGATGGAGTTAAGCGTGATACGAAGGTCTTCTTTTTTTTCTTTAAGCTCTCGGGTTCTCTCGGCCACCCGTTGTTCCAATTCCTCCATCAAGGTCTTGTTCAGCGCCCGTTGTTTTCGCTCCTCAAAGATAACAGCCAGCATGTTGGTGAAATTTTTTAAAAAAGGAACATAGGGCTCAAAAGAATCACTTTCCGCAATGTCGAAGTACAATTCGGCATAGGTCACGGCTTTATATTTAACCTGAAAAACCTCCATGGTTTCGGTGTGTAGAGCCGAGTCACTTGACGAAGGAGTCTCCCCATGAAATAGACGGTAGGTTAAACGCTTCACACCAGCGACATCCTTCAGGCCCTGACAAATAAAATTCAGCATGGATGTCTCGTCAGGCAACAGGGTAACCATGCTCTGTAATATCGCGATCTGGCCGATAATCTCAGGGGAAAGTTTTTTGCTGGAACTCATCGCGTTATGTGCCCTTTTAAATAAGCTTCCGGTTCAATATAAAAAGGATTGGTGATTACTGTGCCATTTATAATCATCTTTGGGTGAACTTTAAGGACTTCCAAGATAGTCGCGCCATCAAACAGGTTAGCGTTGTACTGACAAACCGTGGTAACAGGGTGGTCTCTGAGCAGAATGCTCACTCTGGACTCATATTCGAGCAACCGTTCTCCGCCAGGAACCTGCTGGATCTCAGGAGTCATTTCGCCAATGAGCCTGGATGCCGGAAAGCCCAATTCTTGTGCCTCCTTATAATATGTAATAAGCGTATTCAGCATACGGTCAGGATCAAACACCCCATTTTGAAAATATACGTCGCTTGTTCCTGTGATAGTAATGGCTTTTTCAGCTTTTCGTTCGTCGTAGGAGATGTGGTTTTTTAACAAATATTCTCGGATGGTTTCTTCGGTAAGTTTATCCGAAAAACAGGCTGTGCGTTCTCCACCCTGGAGCCCGGAAAGCAAAAACTTAAGCAATGAGTCAACCCGTTCTTCGTCTTCGGTATAAACAAGGCACATATGGGTTCCCACCGGCTCTTTTTCATCAGTGAAGCCAAGTGAAACCTCTGTATGATGATGAAGCATAGAAACCTCCTTATGGTTTGGGTCTGCGTTTTTGGTATATAACACCTGGGGTGGGGCGATATTCAAGAGCTGATTAAAGTCTTTACTAATGCATAGGTCCTAAAAAAATTATATACGAAACCCACGCCTGATATATTTATGATTATACCATGATTGATAAAAAATAACACATCTGTCAGGTTAAGAATTATATTAATTTATTAAAGAAAAAAATAGTACGCGAAGGATGTGCTGAAACTGGTGCCCAACGGTACTCTCATATCTTTGACGTCACCCAGGCCATAAGTTTTTTTATATCCAGGGCGCCGGACTGTCTGGCTGTTTCTCGTCCGTTTTTGAACATGACCAGGGTGGGGATGCTCTGGATGCGGTACTGGGCTGCCGTGGCCTGATCCGATTCGGTATTCAGTTTCAGTAAACGGACCCGGGGCTCAAGTTTTTGGGCGGCATCTTTGAACACCGGGGTCATCATTTTGCAAGGGCCACACCAGGGTGCCCAGAAATCCACCACCACGGGGACGGTTGTTTTATCCAGATGCTTCCGGAACAAAATCCCGGACAGATCCAAGGGATTACCTGTGAAAACGGGTTTTTTGCATTTCCCGCACATGGGATAATCCAGAAGTTTGTCACCGGGAATCCGGTTCACGGTGTTGCATGCAGGGCAGACCAAGGTATGGGTTTTGTTCATCACTGTCTCCGGTTGTCAAAGGTCAGTCTTTTGGTTTGACGATAATCAACACTGAACATAAAACATCATCGATCCCTTGTCCACAATGGTTTTAAAAGAAAATTTTCTGGTGGTTGTTAGAAAAACAGATGCACTAACCAGCTGCTGGCACATTGTTTCCAACATAGTTGTTGGCAACAAATGCGTTGGGAATTAGGGGACAGGCGAATAGTGCGGCCGGGCAAGGTCGTGTAATCGAGCGGGTGAGAATCCCGTCCCGGAAGGAAGGCCATCCACCGGGTAGCGAGTCTTTGGAGGCGATGTGGTAACACAGCGCTTTAAGCGTAGGACAGCGAGCAGATAGGCCG
>JAHIRD010000186.1 GCA_018818835.1 Pseudomonadota bacterium | reverse complement strand
GCAAGAGCAGGCTGGCGGATGGAAGAGCGTGGGGCGGCTAGGCTGGCGTATGGTCCAGCGCGGGGCGGCTAGGCTGGCGATAGGCTAGGCAAGGGCTAGCTGGCGAACGGAAAGGCGATGGCAGGCTGGCGAACGGTTGGCACAGGGCAGGACAGGCTGGCGTATGGATGGGATAGCGTAGGAAAGGCTGGCGAGATGAGGGGCGAGGGAAGGCTGGCGAGATGAGGGGCAAGGGAAGGCTGGCGGATGGAAGAGCGAGGGGCGGCAAGGCTGGCGGAAGGCACGGCTGGGCAAGGGTAGGCTGGCGTGTGAAAGAGCTAGGCTGGGCTGGCGCAGGGAGTGGAAAGGGCTTGCTGGCGAAAGGGGTGTAACATGGAAAACAGGCGGTATTGGTTCAGTAGGGTAGACATTCCGCATGGAATCTACGCTGCTAAACAGTACATGGAGAGCGAGCTCAAGCGCAAGGCGATGGGGGGCTTCACTGCCCCCCTGTTCATCGAGCTCACACCTGAGGAGGCAGAGATCAAGCTCAGCGGGACGGCGGACCAGATCGCCGACCTGCGCCATGCCATCGCCGTCGATGTGGCTAAGCAGATGGGAGGCACCGTGGAGGATGGCGACATGGGGCTGTTGCGGGGCTACTGGGCTGGAAATTGACGCTACTTAACCATATAATAGGTCAGGTTTGTCAAAATAACGGCCTGAGCGTGCGATTTGCGATGCCTCAGGCGATTTGAAGGGGAGGCCTAGCCGTATCCACGGCTGTACCAGACAGCAATCGGGTTCAAGAAGGCCTCATTAGGGGGTTCGGTTCTACCGCTGGCAGTGAGCCGGTAGTAGACCCGGACCCCCTCCACTATGCCTGGATGCTCATGGTTCCTCAACCTCAGGAGTCCCGCAGGGGTTCCCTCAATGGGTTCCTCCCTGCCAGTGCGCTCCACCAGGCCGAACTGCTCAAGCCGCTTCAGATACCGATAGAAGCTGGAGTACACAGGTCCTCGGCGCCGCTGCGATGCCGGCCTCCTCTCATTTTCCTCAATGATCTTCCCGCATAGGCTTCGGTGCATCGATGCGGGGAACTCCTCCTCTCGCGATGGCCCGACGGCTTCCCAACCCCCACCCTTGTAGGCTGACCGTTCCCACCGAGTCTCCCTCCCCAGCAGGTAGTCGCGGATGAACAGCCCCGTGCGGATGCCGCCGGCCCTACCCTTTGGCATCACTACCTCTACAAGAGGGGAGCAAGAGTCCCACGCAGAGGATTGCATGCGCACCGTACATAGACAATCCTAAAGCGCTATGACGCACTATAGTGCCGATATATTCCTCAATGCTCATTCCCAAAGGTTCAACAACTATCTCCTTGAGTATACCGACAATGTGTTCGTCGACTTCGATTTCTAGCTTCATCCTTTGCTCCCCCTCAAACTTACGATATGGCTTAGGTTGCATGGGTTGCACTGATAGGTTGCCAAAGTTGCGGTTCTCGTCCTCCTCTTCCTCCAGCCCCCGCACCGGGGGCATGGCTGCCTCTTGGGGGCGTTCCCGCCACTCCTGACATGCAGTATGTGGCGGAGACCTCCCGGCTCCTTGAAATAGACCTTGGGGACGATCTTGGGGTACTGCGCACTGTAGATGGCAAGGAGGTGGTTCACCTCCTTGATGGTGTCGCACTCCAAGGTCTCGGTGGGGTACTCGACATACCACTTGCCTGAAGTTGGCTTTGGTTTGTCCTCTTTCACCAGGATTCCCCCAGTGATGCCTCAGGCACCCGGGGACGCATCCCGAACTCGCTTATCTGGGCATACCGTAGTGTCGTCTCGAATTTTTTATGCCGGAGATGATCCCTTATCTGTTCCAATGGCACCCCCTGTAGCAACATATTGGCAGCCTTACTGTGGCGGAGCAGATGCGGGGTAAGGTTCTTTATTCCAGCCGACCTGCCCCGGGAGACAGTGATGGCCTTGATCTCGTTGTAGGTGTAGGGGAAGAGATGGCGGCCTGGCTTTCTCCATTCGATATAACGCCTGAGGACTTGTAGCGTCTGGGGACCTAGCTGCACCCTCTGCCTGCTCCCCCCCTTGGCGAGCACCCATAGGAACCCCTGCTCATCGATCACATCCCCATCCTGAAGAGTCCTAAGCTCCTCGCTTCGCAAGGCGCAATTGTAGAGGAGCATTATCACAGCCTTTTGCAGGGGTGTGCGGCACTTGCTGTAGACTTCCATTATGCGGGACTCGTGCAGGAAGGGTTTGAGCTCAGTGTTAGGGGTCGGCAGCTTCAGGCGGAATGGCTTCTCAGGGTCGCGCCATGCGAAATAGCTGCGCACCGCCTGGCCATAGAGGAATATTGTCGTATCCTTCCTCCCTTTTTCCCTCAGATGGCGGATGAAGGCCCGGGCCGTGTCAAGGTTAGGCTCGCCGCCGTCCAGGTCGAGGAACCGGGCGTATTGCCGCAATCCCGTCGCATAGGTTCTAGCAGTGAGTTCCATGTTCTGGAGATCGCCCAGGAATCCATCAATGTCCAGCATGGGCTTCCGCTCCTGCTCCTAGAGCCTCCCAATAGGCTTCCCAGAATTGATTCAGGTTCGTCATAATCCCTCCACCTCCTTAGCTATACAATAAGTCTACTTATTTCTACCCACATTCTTTCTGGCAAGACGCTTCTTCCTCTCTTGATCCTTGTGGCAAAACTGGCATTCACCATCACCTAGATTATAAGCAAGGTGCAGCCTACCAAATAGCAGAGTACAGCTTGAACATTTCGGGTGGGCTTTCTCCAAATTGGTCTGCGCTGACTGAGCGGCTCGCAGATGTAGGGATTTCTCTATCCTCACCTGCTCCTTCTGTTCCTTTTCCTTCCAAGCCAAGTCGATGGGATTCAATGACTCCTGTTCTGCGAGCCAAGCCTTCAACTGTCTCTTCACCTCGCTGTTAATCTGACTGACTTTGGATTTTTCGATCTCTATCTCATGGCAAAGATGGCAGAACGATTGCAAGTATTCATCAACTTTTGTTTCTTCTTGAACCATTGGATCTCCCCCTTCCAGCTTCACAATAATCGATATTATTTTACCATCCAGCTAGGTTTTATTCAAGGGCGAGGCCTACGAGGCCACAACCTTTTGAGCCACCCCCACACTCCGATCTCCTCAATCGTGCCGAAGTTTGCGGACATGTGAGCAGGGTGCTCGGCGACATAGTGCTGTGCCCCCAGCCGTAGAGCCATCCATCCCCGGTGCTCCTGGACTGTCCAGGAGCAGTAGCTGCACCTCACACGGTAACCATGCCACAGTATCCTCATTGCAACCAAAGTTTCCCTCCTCGAATCTTCCAATGCCTAGTACAAAGCAGACAAAAATAATCGCCCTTCTCATCCTCATTGGGGAACAGGTTCCCCCCGCATCGAGGACATCTTCCTATGCCCTCTGCCACAGCAGGCTCGAGGGCTTTCTTCGCTTTAGACTTGGCCTTGGCTCCCTCTCCTTGCGAGATAGCTTTGTGCCAATGAAGCCTTTTGCCGATGTGGTAGGGCCGCACACCAATAACATATACCTAGAGCTCACACCCCCAGCTCCAACTGGTGCTTATGGCTCTGGTAGCGGTTCACTCCGATCTGACAATACTCCTCGCTCTGCTCT
>JAHIRD010000187.1 GCA_018818835.1 Pseudomonadota bacterium | reverse complement strand
TCCATCTGATTCCTCGATCTGTACTAGTGAGGATCATTCGGAGATTGCTGAATATACAGGAAGGGAGGTGAGACAAGGTGGCAAAGAGAGCAGATGTAAACCGTCTGGCGCAGTACGGGTCGCTCCACAAAGAGAAGCCAGACTTCGACACACTCGATGATATTCAGGGGCACGATGTCCTGGTCACGGGAGTCGAGTGGTTCGAGGGCGATTTTGGTCAGTACGTGATCATGTCCGTCGTGGACGGGGATGATGAGATCAAGGTCCGCACTGGCGCGATGCTGGTGGTCGATGCGTTGACCGATGCCGAGGCCAATGATGCGTTTCCGCTGGCCGTCACGTTCAAGCGTCGTGGTCGCACCTGGCGCTTCGCCTAGATCAGGCGTTCCACTAGCTTGACAGTTGGTCTTATGACGGCAGTGGGGTAGAATCAAGCTCCATTGCCGTCATTCGCATGTCCACTAGGCCCAGGGGGTGACGATGATCACACGATTCCCAGGTATGGCCGACCTGCTAGAGAAGATGCGGGTTGCGGTCAGGGAAGGATTGGAGATCCCGACTGTTCTACCCTGGTGGTCTCGACTTCCCATCATACGCGGGTTTACGCAGCGTGAAGTCCAGAGGATCGTTCGTGAGAATGAAGTCCTCGTCCAACGTCTCCGCAATTTTGACCGTGTTCGGACGCCTCTACCTATTCCTGTCGATGAGTTCATCCCAGGGGATCGTCAGATGATCTCCGCGACGGTCACGTTGGTCACCCCAGACGGTCGGGTCGTCGTATCCCGAGTGCTTTTTCCTTATGGTCAACCCTTCGATGAGTCAGAGTTCTATCGTCGTCTGTCAAGTGACATTGGCGACGCCACTTTCAAAGGTGATCCCCTGCTCACGACCAAAGTGAAACGGGCGATCATCGGGATCGACTACTACGTCCAGACATATCGAAAGATATGACGGAGCGTTATGTCCACTCGCAGATCTAAGGACGTACTGACCCCTATCGAAACAAAGCCTCACGTCCGGAAGATCGCCGCTCTTGACTTGGAAGGGGCAGGCGGTGTCGATAGTTTCGTATCCGCGTCCATTGTCGATGGTCAGCGGAAAGTGTTCACCAAGAGTCGCGACACGCTGTTCGATGAGATGTTCTCCAAGAGGTACAGGGGAACGCACTTCTACGTCCACTATCTGTCCTATGACTTTGGAATGATGCTCCCCTTCATTCCCCTACCCTTCAAGGCATACTTGGTTCGGGGTAAAGTCTATCGGGTGGTGATCAGCGATGGCAACAAACATACGTTCTATCTCAACGATAGTCTCGGGATGTTCTACAACTTGGCACTGAGCGTCGTGGGGAACGCGATTGGACTGCCCAAACTGCCCACACCCCCAGAGTTCACGTCAGACGCCAAAGTGGTTCCCGAGTGGCGGTGTGAGGAACATGACCAAAAGTGGTGTCCGAAATGCTACAATGTCAGGGATGCGGAGATCGTCTATCGGGCTATGATCATGTACCAGGACACGATGCTATCGCTTGGATCTGAAGTGCGAAACACTTTGGCGTCCACGGCCATGACCCTGTTTCGCCGGTCGTTCCTGGATCGAGAGTACGTCAAACCCTTCCCCTATCGAAACGAGTTTGCCAGACTTGCGTACTATGGGGGTCGGGTTGAGCCTTTCATCTGGGGTGAAACGTCACGTCAAAACTACTATGACTTTCACTCTCTATACGCGGCCATGATGCACAACCATCCCTATCCTGATCCCGACACGTTCGTTGGTCCTTGGGAGAACAGAGATATACGATTCATCTTCGAGTACGAGGGGTTCTCTGAGGTTATGGTCAAATGCCCCTCGATGCACATTCCGATCCTGCCCTATCGTCACAAGGGGAAGCTATACTTTCCAAAAGGAACGATGCGAGGGGTCTGGGCACACTGTGAATTGAGGTATGCGGTCTCTCTGGGGTATCAGATCAAGGCGATCTATCGAACGATGTTTGCCAAAGGAACGTGCAATCCTTTTGTGTCATACGTGGACGCACTTTGGAGTCTGAGACAAGAGGCCAAGGGTCGGGGCGATCAGCGAGAAGTGATCTACAAGACGATGGCGAACAGTCTCTATGGCAAGTTTGGTCAGCGTAGCGAGAGCGGTCTGGATCAGCTCTTTCGACTAGAGGACATCGATGAGGATGCAGATTTGACGGGTTATCAGATGATGGAGATACTGGACTGTGTCTACGTCCGGAAGCCTCTGGGGGGATCAGATGAGCCTGCTTACGTGATCGTTCCGTGGGCTGCATACACGACTGCCTATGGCCGGATTCGTCTACACCAGGCAATGCAGAGAGCCGACTTTCAGGTGTCATACACGGACACGGACAGTATCTTCACTTCGCTTGTGTTGCCGACCAGTTCGGGGTTGGGCGACCTGGGGGTTGTGGACACCGACCTACAGTTGCAGGTTTACGCCCCAAAGTTCTATCGTTATGTCACCCCCCAAGGGAAGGAACGGATCGCCTGTCGGGGAGTTCCTGCGGAATATCGCGCTCAGTACATCTCGACCAAAGAGGTCGCCTTTCAGAAGGCCGTGGGGATATATGAAGCGGCGGTCCGAAACTTGACCCCTTCCGAGTGGATCACGACCACGCGCCACATGAGATACGCTGATCCCAAACGTGACTACTATCGGATCAGGGGGTCGCCCCAGGGATTGTGGCAATCGAGGGCGTGGGCTGTTGAGCACCTGCCGTGACGCCTTTCGATGCCTCTTCTGATTCCTTTTCCCCGTTCACTTCGTCACGTTTTCGCAGATCTGCTGGAATGATCGTCGTGGTTTTGGTCACCTTCCGCAACTTGTCCAAAGTCCGTCCGTAGGTCACGTCACTTCCCCCTTTCCATAATGCTCAAAGTAGTACATGATCTGTTCCTCAGTGTATCCCAGAGCAAAGAGTGAGATGGCCGCTTGCTCAAAAGTGAGCACGTCGGCCTGGTACAGAGTGTGTACTTCGCTGTCCTGTGGATCGCGCCGTTTCATTCGGATCAGCACGTCAGCGTCCTCTAGGGCGTATCCCAACATCTCCAATCGCCGGAGCGCGTCGACACGGGTGAAGAAAAACGCCTCGTATGCGTTGAGCGTGTCCGTCTTGGTGAGCATCTTCTCGGGCATAGCAGGATAGTAGGTTGCCAGGGTGACGAACAGTTCCACGTCCTCTGGGATCATCCCCAGACGTGCTAGTTTCAACCGGAGTTCGCCAGGGTTGATGATCCCATCTCGACATGCTCCAACGTAGACGGTCACAGAAGCTCTGGGTTGACTGA
>JAHIRD010000332.1 GCA_018818835.1 Pseudomonadota bacterium | reverse complement strand
TCTTTATCTTTAATCAAATTGATAGTTGTAGCCATTGTTTTTTCAAATATGCCCGACATAGACCAACCTGGAGCAAAGATAAATAAGTATGTTACAATAGGGTTAGTTGGGATTATAATATGGGCATTTTATACTGCACAAAATACAATCGGGATTGTTACAGCAGTCATATTAGGTTTATTAAGGATAATAGAACATAGGACCTGCATACATTCATTATTGGCAGCAGTTATAATATCCGCACCATTATATTACTTTGGTTTAATATATTTTATAGTTGGGTTTTTAGCCTTTGTATCCCACCTATTAATAGATGGGGAAATGGCTTTGGCTTTTGAAAAAGATTGGTGGTAATATGGTAAACAAACAAACAAGAAACATATTCATCCTGAGCATAGTGTTGATTGCACTATTTGGATACCTAGATTCAATGCAGATTATACCTTGGCAGGAAACACAATTATGGGAACAATATAACTTTTATGTAATGCCTGCAATATTAGGTATGTGGTGGATTGGGTTGTTAGGAATGTCTGTTATGTATTACTTAATAAAGAGAGACAAGTCTGAAGCAGTAGGTGTATTTATATCTGCTTTCATAATTTTATCAGGAGGTGCAGAAGATGTTTTCTTCTTTATATTAAGTGGCAATGTTATGGCACAACAGATGTGCTGGTTTACTGGACCACAAACAATAATAAGTCATTTAATGGGTGAAGCATGTGTTTCACCAATAGCATTAGTATTGAATTCAATTTTATTTATTATCTTAGCATGGTACGCACTCAACTGGTTTTTTAAGCAAAAATGGTGACAAAACACGAAACATAAAACATTGATAATAACTCTTGTTTTGGTATTGATTATGTTAAGCCAAACAATAAAGAAAGAGACATTAATTATTGCACATAATAATTTCATAAGTTATAAGCAAGATTATCTTGACGGAGTTGATACATACAACAGGTTTTTATTATTGGCTAATGATTGGGTAACAGATATTGATTACACTTATGAACGGTTTATTGAAATGGAAAGAAGATACAATGATGGTTCAATAACTTTTGAAGAATTTACTTACCACTCAAACAACTGGGTTGGAGATACAGGTGTGGAAGTGGATATTGGTTTTACAGCATAAATGTGATACAAATGGTAAAGAAAAATAACAAAATATTGATTATTATTTTAATCATAGCGTTAGTTATGATAATATCCCAAGAAAAGAAACAATCATATGGTGGGTTTTATATCTCTCTTGGTAATTATAACTCGGGAATAATATCATTCATCCAATTTATACAAGAGTCAAATTCATGGATAAGTGAAGACCAGGGAGATTACACAAGCTATTTTGATTCAAATCCATTAGTTAAGCAAGCCGCCTTAGACACAATGGACCAAGAAACAGAAGACTATTTTTGGGAGTATATAAACGAGTTAGATGAAACCGGAATGATTACTATGCAAAAACCAAGCGACTTAGAAACACCATTAGCTCCAATAGGAATGGTTATCCTATCTGTTGAAGAACATAAAAGGATAAGAGCAGCACTATCTGCCCATTCTATATGGATAGACAAGAATAATCTGTTACCATGGAAACTTAGTGATTACAGCCAAATAGATTTAAGTTATCTCTTTGATGAACAATATTTATTTGATTATTCAGGTGATGACTTTACTATTGTTGTAGATTATTCCCCATCAGAAGTTTACAACTTAATGAGTAATTTTGTAAGTGTAAACCAAGAACAAACATTATATTCTATAATAGATGATTTTAGATTTGGACCACACCCTTTCAGACATGGCATAGAAACAAGAGATGAAATAGATATACCTTATAGTTTGTATGATGCTTTAACTGATTATGGTTGCCCAACTTGTGATGACTATCTTCCAGAAAGCAGAGTCAGTAGGAATGGTTGCCAGTCTATGAGCAGAATATTGTCTAGAGTTTTGAGAAACCTAAATATTCCATCATATTTTGATAAAGGATGGTATGCTGGGGGTTCACATGCATCGCTTTTTATTCCATACTTAAGTTTAGTTTTGAACCATGGTGATGATATTTATGATGGTCAATTATTATCAACTCCAACAGACAGCAGATTCTTGATGCCAATGTCATATTTCTCCAATTATGTTGAACCATGTGGCAAACTAACACAATGTGCAGACTATTGGACAGTTAGATACACAAAGAACAATGCAATAATGTACCCTCCGATAGGGTTTATAAACGAATGTTGTATGTACAGTTATGATAATTGTTTTAACTTTTTGTTTAATAATTATGATTACCAAACATACTTTACAGAAGAAGAAATAAATGTTGGGGTGAATAACATATTCAATGAATGTCCATAGAGAAGGTGATACAATATGAAAAATAATAAAATATTGATTGTTTTGATTTTAATAGGTTAAGCAAAATTTTGGTAACAAGAGAAGAAAGAGGCTAAGAAATCAGCATCCTTACCAGGGACTTTTACCAGTCCAACAACAATAGTCCAGAATTATGATTTATCGAATTATGATAGGATAACTTTTGAGATTACAGATGGACCAACAACAAATCTAAAGTTTACTTGGTCAAATTGTGGTTCTCCAATAACAGGAGGTTCAAATATCGCAACAGTAGTGGATGAACCTTGGACTGCTACGACAGGAATAGCCACATTAAGTAATATGGACACATGTACTAACGCACAATTAGATTTAACACAAGGATTCTCAGGCACAGGAGTAACAACAATAACTAATGTTAGGTTTATTTCAGATTCAGAATATATAGGTCCAAGAATGTCTATGAAAGGTGTAGAAAAGATAAACGGAACTGGGATAGAATATGATAGTTATGGGGG
>JAHIRD010000314.1 GCA_018818835.1 Pseudomonadota bacterium | reverse complement strand
CATGGCTTGGTCCTCATCTCCTCCTATATCGGTAAGGTTGACTAACACGGAACCCATTACCGACCAAACGTCAGTAAAGTTCACAGATAGATATGTTTTACCAGTGGCAATGGCCTTTGGAGGCTTCGCCGATGCATCAGTAGTCATTGCGGGTCCAATGGTGTCGGAGACGATCCATGTGGAGCTGCTGTTGGTTAAACCACATAAGTCTGTAGCTACGGCTGTCACCGTGTTGTTTCCGTAGAGCAAGGGTACATTAACCGCTGTGAATTCGTCACCGTCAATGGTCGCCTTTACCACTCCAACGTATATCGTGTCGATGTTCGGCTCGTCGAAAGTACCAGTAACTGTTGTTACATTTTGCCCTATGATCTTTCCCAATGTTGTAACGGTGATTTCTGGTTCAACGTCGTCTATAACTGCTGTAACTGAGACATCTCCATATATCCCAGCGTCATATATGACCATAACCACGTTAGTGTCATTGACAGCTAGTTCTCCAACTGCTGGAGGTACTTCGCCTGTTGTCATGAAGGAGCCGGTGAAGATACTCGTGTTAACGCCTGTCTCTGTGAGTTCTACGTCGATTCCCACAATGTCTATGGTGCTGTTAGTGTGGACTTCTAAGGTCTCTATCCTGATAGGGTCTATGTTCGCATTGTAGTCAACTACTGTGACCGTTATCTCGTCTCCTGTCTTGTAGACAGTTGAGTCAAGAGATATAGATCCTCCTACGCCGAATTCGGTTCCTGTCATATCTGCGAGAGATGGAGACGTATCGTCCCTTATCTTGGCCCAAATGTAGTCATTATCTGTGTTCACGCCCGTGTCCGAGCATGGGAGCCAGTCAGTTCCGTCGTACCAGTACATTATGAGCATACTTTCATCGAGCCCATCAAGGTCATCAGTGTCGTCGTAGTAGACCTTTATCAATAGCTCATCAACCGCATCGGTGTCATCGATCTTTACATCGACATACTTACCTACACCGGCGAATGTGCTCTCCGAGACATCGGTCTCCGCGAGATCCTGAATCGTTATGATGCACTCGTCCGCGTCATAGAAAGTTACAGTAGTATCTGCATCACCCAAAGTGAGAGATCCAGATCCTGTTACATTAGTATCTACTGGATCGCCTGGTATTACTGGATCTTCAACTGTAGCGTGTCCATCGTTGATTGGCATTGGAGTTGTTCCAATTACGGCTCCTAGCCATGGTGAGTAGTCAACTAGTCCGTCTATTAGAAGGTCAACTGCATCTGGATCCGAAGTTCCCCACCAGTTCAGGGTGGCGTCGATAGTAGAAGTGTACTCGTTTATTATTCCGTATGTATTGCTATATATGTTATTTAGATTGGCAGTGAGGCTAAGTTCACCAGTTACAGTTGATGCATAGGTAGTGTCTACGCGTATTGCAGATCCATCTAAAATGTTGAATGTGTTACCGGTGATCTGTACTGAAGCAAGTTTACTTATGTCCATATCTCCACATGTGAAGATTGAGATTGCATCTCCAGCAATATCTTCTAATATGTTTTCCTCGATGTTAATGTCAACTTTCTTTGAAGAATCTGCCCAGTGATTGTATACTAAGAAGCTTGTCTTCCCCGTAACGGTATTTTCAATGAGGTTCATTGTACCCCCGTATAATATTTGCTGGTCAGGTCCTGGCTCAACGACGATAGATCTTCCGCCGTCTCCAGTGAATTTGTTCCTAGATATATCCACGGTTCCTTCGAATGCAGCTATGTGAATCGTCGAATAACCAGTGCTCTTACCTGGCGTTGCTGACGGGGCACCGTAACCGATGAACTCCGAATCTTCCACTGTAAAGTCGCCATTCATGTTGATATACATCGCACCATTGCATCCGCCTTCAAAGACGCAGTCACTGATTGCTAGTCCTTCATACAGAGATAGGTAATCAGGCAGCCCGGCCTTTGGAACCTCCAAAATTACATTAGCTCCACATGTTGGTGGTGGTGGCATCCAGCCAACTTCTGTGTTAGTTTTGTAGAAACTTAGATGCTCCAATAGTACATTGTCCGCTTTGATGACGACGCTATCGCATTTTCCATCAAACTGGATAGTGGGCTTAGTTTCAGAAACTCCGAGAATAGAAACTTCCTCGTCTATCACTAGATCCTCTGTTTGGATATAAGTTCCCGCAGTCACGAGGATTGTATCTCCTGCAACGGCAGCGGTTATGGCTTCTCCTATAGTATCGAAAGCAGTTAATAGTGTAGTTCCGTCTCCGTCAGGGTCGGCAGAATTATCTACATACCAAGTATCTGCTGCGCTTGCTAATGGTATTGCTATTGCGAGTGTTGTTAATAGTAATACTGCTATCATCAGTGTTCCTTTGATTTTACTTACTTTCATCATTTTTTCCTTTTCCTAATTTTCCTTTAAGCTCTCTTTCAGGCAGCCCTATCCTGCCTCCGTGGTTGGCTCACGACCTCGGGGTTTAAGGCCCCGAGGCTTTTACTCAGGGTTATCTCCATGGTGGAGACGTT
>JAHIRD010000329.1 GCA_018818835.1 Pseudomonadota bacterium | reverse complement strand
GGTTAAGAAACCTTTCTTTCTGTTTATTAGAAGGATAAATCCTATATTTAT
This sequence comes from Pseudomonadota bacterium, assembly GCA_018818835.1. Lineage (GTDB taxonomy): Bacteria > Desulfobacterota > Desulfobacteria > Desulfobacterales > Desulfolunaceae > JAHIRD01. The sequence continues at coordinate 3,744 of JAHIRD010000329.1, read as the reverse complement.
AAGTCCTCATAGTATATTTCAAGGTGAGGTTATATATAAACCTTATGCCTATATGTCCAGTGTCCAATGAAAAACAAAGAAAAGGTAATTTATAATGGAAAATAGAAATTTAATGCTTGTAATTGCCCTTATAGTTATATTCCTATTGTTTAAGTATTCAGGATTTCTTGGTTCACTTTTTGCACCAGAAGATGATTATGTAATATTTGATGACTTTTCAGAAGGAGTAATTACATTTCCAGATTATATAGACAACCTTGCTACATGGAATGCTGTGAGTCAAGTTTGGCTATGGCCCCAAATAGGGTATGCTACTTTTTGGAATGATAAATATATAATAGAATACAAAACTAAGAATATTAATCCTTACCCAGATTCACGCAGTTATAGACCACTAATTACTGATATGCTAACATTACCAGTTGTTGAAAATGGAGAATTAAAAATTTATTCACAAAGTTGTGGGAGTCTCTGCTCTTATCCAGGAAGTGAGCGTAAAGTAACCAAAATAACAATTAATAAGGACATAAAAGGAATTGATTTTAAGTTTGATTTAGGATTTTCAGGAAGCAGTGGTTATGAACTTTATCCAGGATATAGTATTTGGTTGAATGATATAAGTGTATATACATACTCTTGGGGTCTTGTTGCATCAAGTGGTTCTGGAGCTGTTCTTAATAAAGATATGTTTAAGGTTGAAACCAAAAGCCATTTACTTGATAAGAATTTAATTGATGTTTATGTAAAAGGGGTTTATGTCAATACTTTTAATATAACAGATGATGAAGTAAAAGCAAGTATAACACCTACTATTTCATCATCTGCTTATGCTATATCTTATACTTACATTGACAACATAAAATATAGAGTACAGTTTAACTGTGAAATAGGACTTGATGAAATGCTTGTAACTGAAATTTATACTTCTGGTGAAACAATCCAAATGGACAATGACCAGAAGATTTCTGCTGATGGCTGCAAGGTTGAGTCTTGGTGCAGAAGACATCCAGCTTTCATAATAACTAACACAGGTTCAACTTCTGATGAGGGTGATGAGATTTATGAGTCAATGACAAGTGGATACCCTTTAACAGTTCCAGCAGGAGAGACTTGGCAGTTGTTCTTTATTACCAAGAAAACTTCAACTGGAAGGTGCGAGGGATATACTGTTCCACCCTCTTATTTTGAGCCAGTTGCTATTGAAACAGTTACTGACCCCTTGACAATCTATCCAGGAAAGTTCAAGACTTTTGAGACAAAAAATATTGTTCTTACTGATAATATGCCACAAACCCTTAAAGCAACCTTTTTAATCAAAGCAGTTGCAGGTGGCTTGGAGCAGACAAAAGATGAGGTGATTGTCTTTGAGCGGTGAGTATTGGTTCAGGAGAAGAAGAGGATTATTATCCTGGGACTTGGGATGGGGCTGGATTCCAATCTCAATTGAAGGATGGCTTATTACAGGATTGTTTATTGCAGTGGCATATGTTATATTTGAAAAATCTTTGATAAATAAATGGATTGGATTAACAACATTAATCTTGATATTTGCATTTATTGCAGACAAGAAAACACAAGAACCAGTTTTATTCAGGAGGTGAAAATGGCTAAAAATAAACCCAAAGCAGGAAGGCACAAAATTGTCAAGCGTGGCAAGGTTTGTGGCAATGTTAGCAAAAAATATTACCGATGAAACAAAACAAGAATACTTTAATAATTGTAATAGTTTTATTAGTTGTATTCATATTCCTTTTTCAAAAAAACCAGTCCAGGGAAGAGATTGTAGGGGATTTGACTTTCTCCTACACTTATGCTCCTGATAACAGAGGTGAAATGAGGTTTGGCTCAGATTACTTTTTGCCTTCAACATTAAAATTTAACTGTGCAGACCAATATGATAAGGATGTTCGAGTAGGGTTTACTCCGAATGAGTGCTGGAGCACAAGCATAATATGGAAACAGAAGGACAAGACAGAGACCTTTACAATGATTGCAGAAGAAACTAAAAAACTTAATGATTACTTAGAGGTTACATTCAACCCAGAAGGTCATACTAATTATGCATTTGGAGGGCATGATTTGAGACACTGGACTAACAAGTTTACTTTTAAAATAATAAACAAAGACTTTTTAAAGATTAAAGTAATTGATGACAATTATGAGGTTTTACTTAATTCAGACAAAAAAATGAAAATTGAGATTGAAAACAACTTTGCTCCTGATATTGATGGAGGGGTTTGGACAAAAACAGTGAAGCACCTGCTTTACCACGAATCTACCCTGAATTCATACTTTCCATTAAAGCAAGGTGCAAATGAATATGAGAAAGTTCCTGTTGTCACAGAATCGCTTGGGAAAGTCAGCATTGAGGCAAAGCCTTTTATAGTTATAAATAATAAGGTTAATGACATCAAATTAATGGATTCAGAGCCGATTTATGTTGAATACAAGGTTGTAAGGGAACTTTCAGAAGATTCAGAATGTTCTGATTATACTGAGGTTTGCTGCTCTGATGGTGTTTATAGGAGAAATTGCGATAGAATAAGGCTTGGGTTGGAAATAGGATATGAATGTGATGATGAGGACATTGAAGTTGAGGAAGGAGATTATCCTTCAACTGGAGATGTTGAAGAGGAAAAGGAAGATAAAACTCTGCTTTACATTGCTGGAATAGTTTTAGCTTTTATAGTGTTATCAGTTTTATTAAAAGGTAAAAATGGAAAATAAAAATATTTTAATAATAGTTGGAGTAATTGTTTTGATATACTTTTTATTCCTTCAGCCAGCAGTTCCAAGAGAAGGTGTTGTTATCAATGCCTATGATGAAAATGGAAGACTGCTTGATACCATAGAAATGTCAAGAGGAGACTTGCAGATGATATACTATGAGCCAGACACAATAGTGCAGTTGCCTCCAGATACTGCTTCAATAAAATTCATAGTTACAGTTGAAAATGATGGGAACATGCCAATAGAAGCCACATATTTAAGCGGTCTGTTGGAAGCAACTTAATATTCACAATTACGAGAAAATCAAAATTCAAAGAAGTGCTTAACATGAATAGATTTAAACTTAACAAAAAATCAAGAATTCTTAATTTAAATCTCTTTCTTATACTTAGTTTGTTTTTAATTGCTTTTATTCCTTTAATTTCAGCTATAAATAATCCGAGTTTTGAAACAGCAATTAATGGAACAGTAGATTGGAATTATTCTGAGACTGATACTGAATGGGTAGGTATAGACTTAGATACCACTTATGTTGATGATGGTTCCTATGATTATGTGTTGGGGGTTCCAGCCTTTAATACAGTTGACCAGTTCACATATTGTCAAATAGAACAAGTAGTTAATTTAACTGGTATAAATAATATAACTTTTTATCACTATTCCTTTTTTCCTTATGAAGTTATATATTATTTTATAATAAATAGTACAATAAAGTGGTCTTATACTGATGCTGAGGGAGATGATTCTAATGGGACAGTAAATATAGATGTTTCTGCTTTAAATGGGATGTATAATCTAATATTTAAAGTTAGTGAAACATCTGGGGTCGGTTTAAATTCTTATAACAGATACTTTTATATAGATAATATTAAACTTATAGATACAATTGCACCAATTTATTCAGATATCGGAAAGAATGACACAACTATAAAAGTAAATGATGTTGTTCTTTTTTATGCAAACTGGTCAGACACAAACGGGTTATCACATTACATTTTCTCCTGGAATCATTCT
>JAHIRD010000188.1 GCA_018818835.1 Pseudomonadota bacterium | reverse complement strand
GGAGCGACTGCTGCTATAGATATAACTCTAGCGCCCAAGGGCACAGGGGCTGTTACTATCAACAATGGAACAGACCCCGTAGTCCTGAAAGTAATGGGTGCTCAAGGTAGTTTTACCAATGAAATCCAAGACGTAAATGGCAACGAACTACTCGACCTTTGGGGTGTTGCCTCAGCTATTTACGAGTTTGGAGTCATCAATGCTGCGTCTGGCGGAGTGCCTACATTGCAGACTGTTGGTGCGGTTGACATTGGTATGTCCTTTGAATCATCCGAAAACGAAGAGATGCTGGTGCTTGAGAACATCGCTACGGCTGTGGACTATGTAAATATCAAGTCTGGTGATGGCTCGACAATGCCCACAATCTCCGTTGCTGGAGATACCGCCGCTGTCAACATGGTTCTGGAAGCTAAGGGAACGGGAGTCATATCCCTCAACAATGGGACTGACCCTGTAATCCTGCGACTTCTTGGTGCTCAGGCTGGCTACAACAACGAAATCCAAGATGTGAACGGTAACGAGGTAATCGACCTTCAGGGTGTAGCCTCTGCCGTCTGCGAAATCGGGATTAGTAACGCTGTTGCCAGTTCACCAGCCATCATCAAGGCTCAGGGCGAGACTAACTCCAACCTGATGATTGATACTTCGGGCACAGGCGCAATAACCATCGCTCTTGGTGGAGACGAGGTTCTAAAGATTGACGATGCTGGCATAACCTTTGCTGCTGCTGCCAATACTGCTGGACATGGCGTCTACGTTCAGACAGAAGATGGTGGTGCAGATGGTGGCGCTGGCACTGGTCGGGCGGGTGCTGCTCTGGAAATCAGAACAGGTGATGGTAGTGTTTCTGCTACTGCTACCGCCGTAGGCGGTGCTGGCGGTGCATTAACCTTAGTCACTGGCGCTGGTTTAACTGGTAACACCACAGGTAATGGCGGAGTCGGCGGGGCTATAGCTATCACAGCTGGTGCTGGTGGAGCTTCTGGCGCTGGAGCTGGCGTAGGCGGAACAGGTGGGTCAATTACCTTGACTGCTGGCGCTGGTGGCGGTGCTGGAGGCGGAACGGCTGGTGCACCCGGTAGAGTTGCAATCGGGGCTGGTGTCCTCACGATGAAGGTTCAGACTATTGATATGGCAGATGCTGCCGTAAGTCTGACCATGGTTCCAGGGACACCAACAGGGACAACTCTGGCAGGGAATGTCCTTTGTGTGGATGCCAATAGTGCAAGCACGGAGAACTTACTTCTTCCACATGAGGCGGATTGCACGGGGATGCTTCTGACAATCATCAACACTGGTGGTGAAACAATCAACCTCCAGAATGATGCTGGCGGGGCACTTCTAACAATCGCTACTGCCGAAACTGGTGTCATAGCTTGCGATGGCACAACTTGGAGAGGATACGTTGGCGTAGTATAAACGCTAAGGGCTTTAGCGGTTGAGCCATAATCAACCGCTAATAAAAATAAATGGAGGCTATGTGAAGGTAACTAATGGAGAGGTAAGACTCATGAGGGATGCTCTTCAGAAACTAATCGCATTGAAAATGCCAGTTTCTTTGAGCCTCAAACTAGCCAAATTGGCTAACAAGGTCAATGTGGATTTCCAGGACATGGAACTCGTTCGGATAAGTCTCGTCAATCAGTATGGTATCAAAGACGAGAACGGCAACATGAGCGTAGACCTGGCACCGGTAGAGGAACGCAACAAGTTCTGGTCGGAGTTTGTTAGCTTGCTTAATCAGGAAGTGGAGATTGATGCGGAGCCGATAGTTCTTTCTATTCCCTTAGATGTAGAGCCGTCAGTCTTAATGCCACTACTAAAGTTCCTGAAGGAATAAAATGAAGATACTTATAGGAACGAACTGGATTTCAGAAGATGAACCCTGCTTCGAGTTATACGAGCAAGATGTTCAATCTCCTGACAGTTCAGGTTTCCACCGGTATGAAGTCTACAGGGTAATGCGTGGTGGCAGAATAACTGAGTTTCGCCAAGACAAGGGGAGCGTGGAGAAATACAGGGGTATAGAGCCACTTGTTATTTTAGGTGGATTAGTCTATCCTGATGGTAGGATAGAGATACTCGAAACAGTAGGTAGAATGCGAGAGATGGCAGACCAATACAGAAATCATATCCACTTCGACAACAAAGAATTAGCCGAAGTGGATAATGTCAG
>JAHIRD010000113.1 GCA_018818835.1 Pseudomonadota bacterium | reverse complement strand
TGATCATAAAAATTGCCTTTATATTATTGATAATATTAGACTTCTTTATCAAATTTCAATGAAAAAGGCAAGTGTTAAATTTGCAATTTTATAATTTTTTCAGTAACTTAACTTGAATTACTTTTTACGAGTTCATCAATATGTGCTTTATGGTAAAAAAAATCAATCATGAGACAACGCTTTTTCAGCCAGGTTTCCCACGTGATATTCCCGGATATAGCCATGGCTGTATATGGAAATAAGGGCGTCATCATGACGCAGTTGCTCCAGGCGAACCCGTGAAATTTTATCGTGAAGATGGCCTGCGATCAAGCATGCCAGGCCCCGTTTTTCTGGGTCAGATGCGTTCAGATAGGGCCGGGTCAGGTCGGGGGCCTGGGATAGAAGATCCGGCCAGGTTTCAGCAAGACGGTCAAGGGCCCAGAGAACCCCGGTTTGAAGGGGCTCGTGTTCTATAAAATTACCGCTTTCATCAAGATAGGACAGGATGATCCGGTTGTATTCACCGGCAAGGATTCGGCTTTGGGCCATGATCTCACCCATGGCTTCGGGTACGCCCCAGCCGATTCCACCGGATTCTTCATTGAGCATCCACATCAGACGCCTCATGATGATGCGCGCATCTTCAATGCTGATTTTTGAAAGGGCCGAAACCACAGAGCCTGTGGCTGAGACGGCCCGCCATTTCAAGAGAGGATTCAGGCTGCAGAAAAACGAGATCAAGGCATTGATACTCTGCTTTGCAGGGTACTGGGAAAGCTCCGTGTTATTCTCTTCCCAGGGTTCCTGTAAAAGAAGTTCTTCAAGGCGCTTTTTCAGCTTTCTGCCGCCCGGATTCTGTCTCATATTTTTTCAGCAATGCTTTTCCCGAATTCGAAACAGGTTTTGAGCTGGTCCGTATCAGGGACGTACTGCATTTTCAATCCATCGTTGATCAGTTCCATGCCCATGGCCGTCAATTCGGCATTGAGCAGCTTGACCGCTTCCCCGCTCCAGCCATAGGACCCGAAGGAAGCTCCGATTTTGTTCATGGGTTTCAGCCCTTTGACATAGGTGAGCACATCACACAAGGTAGGATACAAGCCATTGTTCAGCGTGGGAGAACCCACGATCACGGCCCTGGCATCCATGATTTCCGTCATGATATCGCTTCGATGCCATTTTCTCACATGCATGGGGATTGCCTCCACACCGGCGGCATTGAGGCCGGATGTGATGGCTTCGGCCATTTTTTCCGTGCTGTTCCACATGGTGTCGTAAAGCACAACGGCTTTTTTTGTTGGGGCCTGATCGCTCCATTCCATGTATTTGGTGATGATCGCACCCGGGTCTTTGCGCCAGATGATCCCGTGGTCCGGGCAAATGGTCTTGATATCAAGGCCTGCGGCCACAACCGATTCAATAAGGGCCTTGACCTTGGGTGCATAAAGCAAAAGGATATTGGCATAGTATTTTTTTGCGTGCCCCAGAATCGATGTTCCTGTTTCATCATCAAAATTCTCGTGGCCGGCATAATGCTGGCCAAAGGCATCACTGGAGAACAGGATCTTGTCTTCTGGGATGTAGGTGAACATGCTGTCCGGCCAATGCAGCATCCGGGTTTCCATGAAGTTCAAGGTCCGCTTACCAATGGACATGGAACTGCCATTGGGTACAACCTGATAGTTGAGTTGGCGCTGGAAATGGGACTTGAGGTTTTTTTCACCCATTTTGGAACAGTAGACAGGTTTTTCCTGCCCGATCACGTGCATGATCTGGGGCAGGCAACCCGAATGATCCATTTCCGCATGGTTGCTGACCACAAAATCGATTTTTTTTGGGTCGATGACAGCGGAAATGTTTTTAAGCAGTTCATCTCCAAAACCCTTTTTCACCGTATCGATCAAAACCACCTTTTCATCCACAATGAGAAACGCATTGTAGGTGGTCCCATTGGATGTGGAATAACCGTGAAAATCCCGGATATTCCAGTCTTTCACGCCCACATCGTAAATACCTTCGGCTATCTTTAATGGTCTCATGTCACACTCTTTCGCAGGTCTTTATCTACTGCTTGGAAAATTCACTTTTGTCCACACCGCACAAGGGGCAACACCAGTCATCCGGAAGATCTTCAAATTTTGTTCCGGCTTCAATGCCGTTATCAGGATCGCCATTTTCAGGGTCATACACATAACCGCATACATTGCATTCGTACATGGAGCCTCCTTAAAAAATAAATATGGGGAATGAAAAATGCGGGTTTATTAAAAAACCCGCGGTTTTTTGACCGTGGACTATTCCACTTTCTCGAAAAATTCCTTTTCCGCATCACACACCGGGCAGATCCAGTCTTCGGGCAAATCCTCAAAGGCAGTACCTGCTTCAATGCCGTTTTCTATATCTCCGATTTCCGGGTCATACACATAACCGCAGGGGCATTCATAACAATCCATGTGTGTTGGTCTCCTTTATATCTTAAAAATTATATCTTAAAAATATCGTTTCAAAAGACCTGCAAAGGCCTGGCCATGACGGGCTTCGTCTTTACACATCTCGTGTACCGTATCGTGAATGGCATCCAGATTCAGTTGTTTGGCACGTGTGGCCAGATCTTTTTTGCCCTGACAGGCACCGTGCTCCGCATCAACGCGCATCTGGAGGTTTGTTTTTGTATCAGCCTTCAAAACCACACCCAGAAGTTCTGCGAACTTTGCTGCATGCTCGGCTTCCTCAAATGCAATGCGTTTGTAGGCTTCGGCAATCTCAGGATAGCCTTCCCGGTCAGCCTGGCGGCTCATGGCCAAATACATGCCGACTTCCGTGCACTCTCCTGTGAAGTTCATTTTAAGACCCTCGATAATTTCCGGGTCCACACCGTTGGCCACGCCGATCACATGTTCATCGGCCCAGGTCATGGTCGCTCCGGCTTCCTGCGCCCTGAATTTCGAGGCTGGTGCCTGGCACTGGGGGCATTTATCAGGCGCATTTTCACCATTATGGATGTAACCGCAAACCGAGCAAACATATTTTTTCATGGGTTTTCCTTTCTCTGCCATCATGGCACGTTGAGTATTGAATTAAAAATCATTGAGCATCTGTGTTGCCCAAAACGTGGTTTTTGCAATACAATTTGCGTGCCAATACCATGAAAGAAACGGGCTTTTAATTCTAATTATCATAATTCATTGTTTAATTTTAGCTATGTGGAACCATTTAAGGTGATGATCATGACGAATCAATGTCTGCAAGGGAACTGATACAGCCCATGAAAAAGTGCTCGGCAATGATCAAAACACATACGTTTAATTCATTGAAAAATCAAGATAAATTTCATGGGATCATGTCTCGGACAGGACTTTGAGACAGGTTTGTATCAAAGCAGTGTCGCTGCATTTCCCCATGGTAGACACACCACCAAAAATTTTTTTATTATACCTCAAGTTTTCCAAAGTCAGCAAGCTCTTTCAGCCCATCGTAATTTAGAATCCGAATGTCCCGGCCCTGGACGTCAATAATGTTCATTCCGGCCATTTTCGATAGGATTCGTGACAAGGTTTCCGGTATGGTACCCAGAAGGCTTGCCAGCTGCCCTTTGGAAATGTCCAGAACAACGTTGTCATGGTTTTTCTGATCCTTGGCAAGCCAGACCAGATGTGCTGCCAGGCGGCCAGGCACCTCTTTCAGGGACAGGTTTTCAATCTGCACCGTAAACTGGCGAAGCCGCAGAGCCAGGACCCCAAGCATGTTGAGGGCAAGGGAAGGATCTCTGGATAAAAGCTCAATAAAGGTGCTTCTCGGGAAGAACAGGACACGGGAGACCTTAAGGGCCATGGCATTGGCTGGAAACGGTTTCCCGGTGAACACAGGAACTTCACCAAAGGGCTCTCCGGGTCCGAATATATGAAGGATCTGTTCTTTTCCGTCAAAGGACAGTTTGTAAATTTTTATGCTGCCGCTTTCGGCAATAAAAAAACCCCGGCCCGTTTCCCCTTCGCTGAAAATGGTGTCTCCCTTTTTATACTGTTCAACAATGCTGATTTTGCCTAAGGCATCCAGTTGTTTGTCAGGGAGCCCTGAAAACAAAGGGCAGGTGGCAATGATATCTTTGATTTTGTTCAAATGAAAACTCCTTTTTTCCTCATGATATGACAGAATTCGTGATTATGTGAATCATCCGTGATATAAAGGGAAAAATTTAAAATCATGGGCTGCCATGATTATCCAGGGTCATGACGGGTCCCCCTTCTATGATGACTGTTCCTATAATAAGATTGAAAGACTCTGTCCACACTTTATTGATTGCGCCGTAAAAAGCTTTTCCATAGCCATCCGTCGACGTTTTTAAGGGGTCACTTATATTCGACACTCTGTCCACTGATATTTATGTAGTGTACCCTTACTCTGATTTGCCAAGGGACTGCCACGACATCTCAATGTGCTTATTGAAAATGTTTGGCATGGAAATTGATTGTACCAAACGAGATGTATTTCAATGATCTGTTTGTCGTTTTGCATCGGGGCATCATGTCCCCGGACTCAGGGATAAGGACTGTAAAAACATTGAATTAATCCACAAATCATTATAAAAGGAGATCCTGACATGACAAAAGCACTGATTGTTTATTCAACCCGAACCGGTGATACCAAAAAAATCGGAGAATACATTGCCGAGGGATTGCGGTTTTCAATGGTCGATGTCACCATGAAAGATGCCAAGGATATCAAGAAGGAAACCGATCTTCAAGGCTATGACGCCTATCTTTTCGGCTCATCCACCTATCACGGCGAGATGATGAACAGCATGAAAACCATGCTGTTTATCGCTGAAAAGGCGGGCCTCCAGGGGAAAAAGGGCGGGTCATTCGGTGCCTATGGCTGGAGCGGTGAAGCAGCGGAACGGATTTTTGACACCATGAAAAATATTTACGGCATGGAGATGGTCAGCTCTCCCTTGATGCTGAAAGCAGGGACGGTGGACGGCGGAATCAAGATGGCCCAGGCCTATGGGAAAGAACTGGCCGCTAAAACCGAAGCATAGAGATACGGACCTTCTGCCCATGCTTTGTCCGCCTATCCCCACAGTCAAACAATATAAAAGGACATTCCATGGACAATAAACGTCGGTACTCAACGGAAAAAAAACAGATAATCATTGGAGTGGTGACAGCCGTGTTTTTTCTGTTCACGGCTGTCTCCATGGGAGAAACCCTGAGCCCAGGACGGTTTATCAGCCCGGATACCTGCGGGGACTGCCACAGTGAGATCCACAGCCAGTGGCAGAATTCCATGCACAACCTGGCCCATTATGACCCGATCTATGTGGCCGTGTCTGAGTATCTCCTTGGAGGCCTCACAGACCCGGATGAAATTGCCGAAAGTGAATCCTGCGTAAAATGTCACACCCCCGTGGGCAACATCACGGGCTATCCCCTGAAAACATCCGATGACCGGAAAAAAGTCTCGGCCATGGCCGCCCAGGCCATTCAATGCGATTACTGCCATTCGGCAACCGGTGCCAGAAAAATGGAAAACAACGGCCTGATTTTAAGTCCGGGCCAGGGTGAAGATGATCCGGGAATCAAGCGGGGACCCTACACAGATTCGGAATCGGATTTTCACGCGACCGCCTTTTCCAAATTCCATACCAGCTCTGACATCTGCGGCACCTGCCATAATGTGTCACATGTCTCATTCGGAACAAAACTTGAGACAACGTATGATGAATGGAAGAAAGGGCCTTATAATTCGACGGATCCGTCAAAGCACATCACCTGCCAGGGCTGCCACATGATGCAGCGCCCCGGGATTCCGGCCACGGCATCCACCCAACGTCCCCCCAACAAAGGCCGTGCCGCCGATGACGGCCCCATGCGGGACCACGTGTTCACCCATGTGTTTGTGGGGGCCAACACAGTGGTTCCTTCCGGATTCGGGGGCAAAGACAAGGCAGACATGGCCTTGGAACGTCTTCAAAACAGTGCCACCCTCGGACTTGACACCGAAAAGATCAAAGACGGGCAGCTGGGTATTTCCATCACCAATTCCGGTGCCGGACATTACCTGCCCACAGGACTGACAGATGTCCGGCAGATGTGGCTGGACATTCGAATTATAGATGAAAAGAACACCACAGTTTTTTCAAGGGGAGCCCTGGACAAGGATGGGTATGTCCCTGATGACGCCATCCTTTATCATACGGTTTTCGGAGATGGAAAGGGACATCCCGTATTAAACATCGCCAAGGCACGGGAAGTTCTCAAAGACAAACGCATCCCTCCCGGACAGTCTGTGCGGGAAAATATCGAGTTCCCGAAAAATAAGGCCAAGCAATTGACCATCATCGTCAAACTATTATACCGTAGCGCCCCCCAGAAAGTCCTTGACCAGGTTCTGGGCAAAGGTAAACAGACGCTTCCCATTGTCACCATGGAAGAAATTCAAACCACCCTGACCCTTTAACAAAGGAGATACCACCCTATTATGAAAAAAATGATTTTCCCCATTCTGATACTGTTTGTTTTTTTGATCAACCATACTGCGTTTTCAGCAGAAGAGACCGTGGGCCGACCTGTGCTCAAAATAGCTGACGGGGAAAAAGGGGACGTCACCTTTCCCCATGAAAAACACCAGCAGACACTCAAAGACTGCACGCTCTGTCACAGCCTCTTCCCCAAAAAGCCGGGCGTGGTCCGGGAAATGATCACCGACGGCAAGCTCAAAAGAAAACAGGTGATGAACCATTGCCTTGCCTGTCATAAAGCCAAGAAAAAGGAAGGCCTCAAAACCGGCCCCACCTCCTGTTCCAAATGCCACAATTGAGAATTTGACCCTTTCAGGGACAAATCCTCAATGGAAACAGCCTTGATCCTGTGATCTTGAAAGATCACAGGATCAAGGCTGTTGTTGGATGGATGCTGGAGGCGGAGGTGGCTTCATGCTTGATTACTACGCATCGGGGTTAAAACTTAAAGGAAAAACTTGGAAATAAACTAAATGCCATTATTTGAAATGTCAGGAAACAAACTGGACCCAGTCGAACAGACGAATTTTTCAATCGAGAAGGAGTTACAAACTCTGATCGAGAAAAATTTAGAGGTGGTGTTTAATTGCCGTTTCGTTGCCTCGGAGTTCTCAACAGGTGCCTTACATGCAGGACGGATAGATAGTCTTGCATTGTCGGAAGAAAACAACCCGGTCATTATCGAATACAAGAAAGTCGAATCTTCTGAGTTGATCAATCAAAGTCTTTTTATTGAATTGGCGTACAATAAGATTGGCGGGTAATATTCAATAATAACTTCATAACCTATTTGTCCAGATTTTTAAAGCTTGCAGAGAGGGGTCTGGCCCCCTGAGGGCCGCCGGAGGCATAAAAATAAAGGAGCTCCAACCGTGTCAAAAAAAACCATCCGTCTTGTATCGTGGAATGTGAATGGGCTTCGGGCTGTTGTGGGTAAGGATTTTTTTGGGAGTATCCGGCGGATGAATCCCGATATTGTTGCATTGCAGGAGACCAAGCTTCAGGAGCATCAGCGGACAGATGCGATGTTGAATTTCGATGATTATCATAGCCATTGGGCCTATTCCACGGTGAAAAAGGGATATAGCGGGGTGGCCACCTATTCACGGATCAAGCCGCTTTCAGTGAACGCAGGAATCGGCATTCCCGAATTTGACGGGGAAGGGCGGGTTCTTGAAACCGATTTTGGTGATTTTATACTGTTCAACGTGTATTTCCCCAACGGCCAGATGAGTGATGAGCGGTTGGCCTACAAACTCGATTTTTTCCATGCCTTTTTTGCCCACACCGACGCCTTGAAAAACCAGGGGAGAAGCCTGATCATCACTGGAGACTACAACATCGCCCACAATGAAATAGACCTGAAGCACCCCAAAGCCAATGAGAATTATTCAGGGTTCCTTCGCATCGAACGGGACTGGATGGACGACATCGTGAAACGGGGCTATGTGGACACCTTCCGACATGTTTATCCCGATGAAATCAAATACTCCTGGTGGTCTTACCGGTCCGGAGCCCGGAAAACAAACGCCGGGTGGCGCATCGACTATTTTTTTGTCACCAAGGACATCCTGGACAAAGGCTGGATCAAAGAACCCTTCATTGATAATGAAATCATCGGTTCCGATCATTGCCCGGTTGGGCTGGTGCTGGAGATTTGATGGCGTCGTGACCTGGGCATCGTTTTTTATTAACCACCCGCTCCCGGTGGTCGCTGAACACGAAGGGCACAGCTCGGCAGACAGTGCTCCAATGTCCGTGTCAGTCCGTGGTCGTCTGTGTTCGTCCACGAAAGAAATAGCCTGGACAAACACGGACTGTCACAGACAAACACGGACATGTTCCGCAGACGGTATTGCAAGGTTAAACTGCTTTTTTTCAATCCCAGGCAAGGCCTGGGATTTTTATAATCACCATGATGTTCATGAAGAAAAACTATTATTCCCAAGCTCTTAGCCCTTCTCCGTGATCTTTGTGCCTCTGTGAGAGACGAGGCTTTTTGGTTGTGGCTATGCCGCGCTGTGCTCTTCGTGTGCTTCGTGGTAAATTTGTTTTTTCTTTTTTTAAACCACCCGTTCGCGCAGCTCACTGAAGGACACGAAGGGCACGAAGAAAAGCATGTAATTTTAGTAAGTTATTTTCTTATGGCTTCAACTTTCAGCAAAAAAAACTAAATTTTACGAGATAGTAGCACGAAGAATATGCCTCCGGCCGCCTTCACGGGGACAAGCCCCTCGCTCAGCTGGGGCAGACTTAAAAAGCTGGACAAATAGGATTTGAACGGGGGCTGAAAATAAGCCCAAACCCATATATTTTGGGGAAATACTTGTGTGTATCGACCTAACCGTGTTTTTTCCTGCCCTTTCCAGGTATCCCCACATGGGGAAGGCTTTCTGCCAACGTCTTATAATCCTTGGCACTGACAATCCGTTTTTCATAAACAAGAATCTGCCAGATCCGGCCTTCATTGTATTGGGCCTTTCCCTCCATGGTTTGAATGTCATTTTTCCGCTTTAACTCACCGGCATGATAGGGCGCCCTTATATGGGCAAACCGCCTGAACACATCCGGGCCATAATGATCATACCAGAGCAGGGAGTGGGCTGTGGACAAGGACCCTGCCCAGGGATAGGCGTGAAACCAGTATGACCGTGAAAGGTCATTGACCGCATCATCGAGGTTTTCACACTCATCCATGGATTTGGACGGCTTTTTTTCAAGGAAGAACAGCGTCTTGATAAATTCATCCCCCGTCACATGCCACATGTCCGACAGGCCATAGTGATCAGGATCCAAAGCAATGCCTGCCCCGCTGTCCAGGCCGAATTCTCCGCACATGAACAGGGCAATTTTGTCGTTGAGTTTGTTGAGAAATTCAAGGGTCGCAAGGGCCTCAGGATAGGTTTCCGTGGGGAAATGGGTGAAGCACATGCATTCGGCAGCAATGCCTGCCCCGGCAAGATTGGCCACCGCCGCCTGCATATCCTCGATTTTGACTCCCTTATTGATCTTGGCCAGAATCCGTTTGGACCCGGATTCTATGCCCAGGGCAAAAGACAGCGCCCCGCCTGCGGCCATGGCCTTGGCCCATTCTTTGGTCAAATGGGGCTCGGGCCGGATATCCGAGCCAAACCGAAAGGTGGCCCCTGAATCGCGAAATGCTGTGGCCAGTTTTAAGGCGGTTTTGGGTGACAGGGTGTCTTGTGAAAAATAAAAGATTCGGCAACGGTGTTTGTCCGCCAGATGATCCAGATGGTCGGAAACATGCTGTATCGGCCGCTCACGATAATGTGCCGTACCGGTTTTTGACAGGCCGTAATGGCAGAAGGCGCATTTCCCCCAATAACATCCCCGGGCAGGATCATAGGGCAACACCGGCTCAGGTGAAAAGTACAGATCAAGGGGCATACCGTCAAAATCAGGAGCAGGCAGAGTCTCAAGTTTTTCAGACATTTTTCCCTGAATGATGCCCTGGGGTTTTATGCCTTTTTTCATGTCTGAAATGATCGTATAAAGCGTTTCTTCCCCTTCAAATAACACCACCGAGTCAAAGGGGCCCAGTGCGTTTGCAGCTTCATGGGCATTGAGTTTGACAAAGACCTGGGTGATGGCAGGGCCACCGGCAACAATACACATGTCCGGAAACAGTCGTCGCACTATAAACGCCAGGGTGTATGCCGACTGGATCTGGCTGGGAAAGGCCATGGATATTCCCACAATGTCGATCTTGCCCTGTGACAACCTCGGCGCCAAGGTGTTTTCAAAATAATCATAAAAGGGATTGCGCTGTGCCTTTGCATCCTTTTGGATTTCATTGATATTCAGCAAAGAAAAGGGCGTATTGTAATAGCAGAAATCAAGGGCCACAGGAGAAAAGGCCGCGCTGATAAGGGCAAGCCCGTCGTTTATGGTCAAAAGAGCAGTTTCATAGGCGATGGGATCATAGAACCTGTCTCCCTTTCCGCGCATGACCGCAACGGCATCATCAATTTTTTCAGGCAGATTCCTCATCAGCTGCTTTGACCGGCACAAACGGATGTAGGATAGCTGATCCGTGTGAGACAGAGACGCTTTTTTCTCCAGGCCCGCCAGCCGACTGACCGCTTTTTTGACCATGCTTATAAGTGTGCTTTTGCGAAGAAGTTGATCATAGGCCTCAATATTGGCATCCACCGGCATCACCTCAAGGCCTTTTGCACGAAGATAACCCGTGAGCATAGGGACAGACAGATAGGGTGCTGTGGGGTCTGCCGAAGGCGGATAGATCAAGGCTGTTTTCATACGTTTTATCCATTCAATGCGTTGACTTAAAATCGGTCACCATAGAGCTTTTTTCATGGTTAAGCAAGGGGGCATGCGTTATGTGCGCCTCCGGCGACCCTGCAGGGCCAACCCCAGCCTTCGCTGGGGCAGACTCTTATGAAAAGGTTGCCAAACGATTTTTTTGGCAGGGTGCGCTGGCAACGATAGGCTTGAATGAAGGACGTTTATTGTTATCATCTTTATAGGTCTTATGGGACTTATGATTTTTGCAATTATTTTGAACTTTTTTTCTTCGGCTTGGGCTCAGGCAACTCGTGCTCTGTTAATTCAATCAATTTGTTCAACCAGTCTCTATCATCAAGTTGATCCTCGATGAGAAACGATGGTTTGGCTCCCGGGTAGGCGGGTGCCTCAACAACATTACCTATAAAAGATCGACCGGCGTTTGTTGGTTTTACGAATAGCTGGTTATCGCAGACCAGAGCAACGACTTTGTCTTTACAGTATATGGCGTATTCGCCAAACATTTTTTTATATCTTATTGATTCAAAATGTCCAATCTGATCGACAATGAATTTGACAAAATCAATATCAGATGCCATTTGCTTTATTTCCTGTTTGTTTTTAATGAGGCTATTTGTTTCATCTATGGAGTAATCCTTTGTGATGATCCTATCATGCGTTCTTTGATAAACTTCCTATGGATTCTTTATTGGCTTATGATATGATACGTCCGTTTGATATTCAATCTATAATTTTTATTTAGTCAGTTTTTAGGGCACGGTGCGCCGTGCCCCTGCAGCGTGTGATCGTTTTGCTCAATCGACTGACCTGGATCACATTTTTCATCCATTCATACCGTTAGGAGAAAGAGGAGAAATGTCATGAATAAAAGGTTTGGATTTACATTGTTATTCTGTATTTTGTTTATAGCCGGATGCGTTACAATGAAAGGGGAATGGAAAAATGCTCAACGTATGAATACAATAGATACATATCACGATTTCTTGAAAAATTATCCGGAAAGTAAATATAAGATCGAGGCAGAAAAAAAATTATTGACCTTGGAATGGGCGAAAGCAAAGAAAATTGACACGATTAAATCATATGAAGATTTCCTTGCCCTCTATCCAAACGAGGTTCCCCTCAGTACTGATGCAAAAACAAAAATCGGTAAACTACGCTTAGAGAGTGCGTGGAAGCTCGCAACGACTAATAACACGATTAAATCCTATGAAGATTTCCTTGCCCTTTATCCAAAGGAGGTTCCCCTCAATGGTGATGCAAGGGCACGCATCAAGGAATTACAGATAAAAGGTTTTATGCAAGCAGCCATGACTGGAGATAGCTCAACATTAAAAGATCTATTGGATAATCACACGATTGATGTGAACGTTACAGACTCAGAAGGTTATACGGCATTGCATAAAGCGTGTAAGGCGGGGAACCTCCATGCTGTTCATCTTTTACTACAACGAGGCGCAACCGTGAATGCGTTTGTTTATAATAATCAAAAGGAAATCAATAGAAGCATTTCATTTAATCGGAGTACCGGCATTGTTGATCATGAATTTGGAATTGGAGCAACGCCGTTGCTTTTTGCATGTGAAAATGGCTCTGCAGACATCGTAAAACTGCTTATAAAGTATAAAGCAAATGTTAATTTAGGAGGGAAGGAAGGTTTTGAAGATGCAACACCCCTTTGCAAAGCTGTGCAGAAAGGTAACACAGAAATCATTAAAATACTTATAGCAAACAAGGCGGGTGTCAATGTCAAAGGGGCTCCTGTTCTTATTGAAAATTTAAGAACCGCGACCATCTCCATGGGGTTGGCAACACCCATGGAGATAGCCAAACGACTTGGACGTAAACAGATTGTGCAACTTCTTCTTAAAGCAGGAGCTGTAGAATAGACGCCCGTTTAGAGTGTTTGTTTCAAAGACGTCACCGTGACTTCAAGGACTCGTGTCATGAAAAAATATTTTTGTGAATGATCCGTCTGTGTTTTCAGACAAATGCCCTTGTCTGATAAAAGTGGTCATTCAGGAAGCAGAAACGTTGTTTCGGAACAGTTTAAAAGTCAAGGCCTTGCGTTGGTTGCATGATCAGGTGAACAATGATTTTTCAGCGGAGAAACCCCCGTGGATATAATTATGGATGCCGGCATCGGTGTCATCTATCACTTTTAAAATGAAACCTCACATCATACAAAGGGGCCAAAATGAAAGAAAAAATCAGTATTAAATCGCACACGATTCTATCAAAAAATCCCGACCATATCTCAACGGGATTGGATGGTGAAACGGTTCTTATGAGTATTCAAAACAGCAAATATTATGGAATGGATGCCATTGGAAGCCGCATTTGGGATTTATTGGAAAACGGTGTTTCATTTCATGACTTGCAGACCACTCTTCAGCAGGAATTCGCCGGTGATCCCAATCGGATCAAAGAAGACATGATGCGGTTTCTTGGTCAGCTAAGCCAAGAAAATCTGATCGTGCTCAATCATGCAAAGAATATATAGCCATCCATTCGTAATATAATATGCCATTTTTGAAATTAAGCTCTATTTTCTCATGTCTTAGGTAAGCAGTCCGATCAGAATAGTCCACGTCCAAACCTGTCGATGAAATGAAAGGAGCATTGGAAATCTTTGAGTGCACTGTGCGGAATGTTCAATTTGAATGGAGAACCTTTGGATTCAGAGGCTCTTGAGGGTATGATGACCTCCCTGGAACACCGGGGACAGGACGGGGCGGGGTTCCTGATTCGTGGGTGCATCGGTTTTGGCCACCAGAAATTCTGCATCACCCACGAATCTCTTACCGAAGAACTGCCATTTTATCGTGCGAAATCCGATATCGCGATTACCGGTGATATCCGGATAGACAACCGGGAAGAGCTCCTGCCTGTTTTTGGTTTTTCTCCTTATGATGAATTGATTCCGGACAGTCAATTGGTTCTTGATGCCTATGAAAAATGGGGAATCGGCATGGTTGACCGGTTGCTGGGTCATTATGCCCTCGCTCTATGGGACGGCAAACAACAAACGTTGTTTCTGGTAACTGACCATTCCGGCACCCGGCCAATCTTTTTTTATAAAGGCAAAAATGTTTTTATCTTTGCATCTGAAATAAAAGGGATCCACGGTTCACGCCGGGTTCAACGGGAAATTGACAAGGAACATCTGGCTGTTCATCTGGTCTTGCCCTTATCCATGCATGTCCTTCCGGAGAAAACGTTTTTCAAGCATATCCGATCCATGTGTGCCGCGCATGTGCTGGCGGTAAACCGGACGTCTCTCAAACAGACCCATTACTGGGTTCCGGATATCCATAAACGAGTGAAGGTGAAACGCGAGGAAGACTGGCGGGATGCCTTTCAGGACATATTCTTCAAGGTTATGAAAGCCCACCTTAGAAGTGCTTTCACCGTGTCAGCTCTTCTGAGCGGGGGGCTTGATTCTTCTGCAATCGTTGCTGTGGCTTCAAGGATTTTAGAAAAACAGGGTAAACGGTTGACCACATTCTCTTCTGTGGCCCCTGAAGCCTTTTCCGGAAATGGTGTTGATGAGCGGTATTTTATTGATCAGTTTAAGGCCTTTGACAACATCGACATGCATTATATCGATGATGAACAGTCTGGCCCGTTCAGCCACATGGACAGGTGGAACGATGACACGCCATTTCGTATGTCCAGGCATTTTTTGTATACGGCTTTTTGCAAGGCCGCTCATCACACGGGAAGCAGAGTGATATTGGACGGGGTATTTGGCGAGCACGGCCCAAGTTTTAGCGGTACAGGTTGTCTTGCCGATGCCCTGAGGAAAGGCAAATGGCTATTTGTTCTTAAAGAACTGTTTCATTTATCACATAGGGAGAACAGACGTTTCATGAGCCTGCTTAAAACGCATGTGATGAAACCCTATTTACCGGCCAATCTGCTGAATTGGCGAGATTCTTCCAATGAGGAACCGGTACTGGTGCCCGTCAGAAACGAATTTATTGAAACCTGGGCAGATAGGGCCTTTATCCAACATTTAAAAAATGAAATGTCGCTTCTTTTTTCAGAGCATATCAACCACAGGCGAAATCAGGTGGCTCTCTATCTGAGGAAAAGAGCATGCTGGCCGAGAAATTCATTTGCCGCTTATGAAATGGTGGAATACAATTACCCTTATGCCGATCCAAGAATTATAGATTTTTGCCTGGCAACACCTGAACATATCAAGATACGGCATGGATACAAACGCAACATGATCCGTTCGGGAATGCTGGGAATTATGCCCGAAATCATTCGATTAAGAACATGTAAGGAACCTTTCTCACCGGACTATCATATGAGATTTAGCCGACAGATACCCATGGTAAAAAACATATTTTCTGAGATTCAGCATAGTGATCCCATCCACGAAATCGTGCATGTTGCCAAGGTCAAAAAAATATTTGACGAAGCTATTAAGAACATAGCCCTTTTGACTAATCGTGACAAACAAGTCTTAAAGGTCATTCCTATGATGGTTTATCTTCACCATTTTCTTCTCAGGAATATAAAACCCTAAGGTCAGACCATGCCACCCAATAACGTCCTGTCATGATCAAAACGATTATGATGCACTTGTTCCTGTTGTCCCTCCATCAGGCCCTGATCCAGGGCCTGTCTTTGTCGCTCCCATGGCTAAAATGTTTAACTGTGGCGGAGTCCATTCTGGTTTATCCGTCGGTTTTGTTTCTGTTTGCTCCATAGTGATCCGAGCTTCTTGATCATCCATAATTCCTCCATGTTAGTAATTGGCTAATACCGTGTGTTGACCGTCATAATCCGGGGGACAATGGTCCAGGTATCCAAGTTGAAACATTATGCCCCTGTGGTCTTTGACGGTTTTTTCTATCTGATGGCTGTTTAACGACGTTTTCCAGGAGCCTGTTTCCCCGTTTCGAAAGAATGATGCCGATGTCAACGGCCGCTCCTTGAATCCCAGGCTTTTCTCCTGATGTTTCAGTGCGTTGAAAGAACTAAAATCAATGGCTTTTTTGATTTTGTCCAATGAATATTCCAAATTTAAAAACGTTAGGACCTTTTCAAATGTCCGTAACGGGTCCTGTCTCATATCTTCGTAGCGGACCACATGAAGCGGAAGGCCCGATTCCATCCAGCCCATGACGTGCTCACTCCAGGACATCAGTTTCTGTCTGAACTGATGGGTGATATACTGGTCATGTCTGACCAAGGTATTCATGGGATCTGACATTCGCGAAACAGCCGTATCGTAGTTACATCCGAAATGACCGGCATAGGAAACAGCCACATCCAGCGGATTGCGAATAATGTAAACAACCCCTGCGGTGGCCTTTTCCGGAATGAGAGGTTTGCCGTTGCAGTTTAAGGAATAGGCATCGTGAATCTTCATGAAAATCCGTTTGTCAGTTTTGGCGGCGATATGCTCATAAACCAAGGGTCTGAGCAGGTCAATCTCATCCATGGTCAGATCCGAGGATTCAATACCCACCGTATCGTCGAACATACTGCGTGAACATGACGTGAGGACGTGACTGAGTTCGTTAATCGAAACCGGCTCTTCTTGGTCACTTAAAAAATTTTCAAGAAAAATCCGCATCCAGGTATTGCCTGATTTGGGGTAGGAGGCTATCCAGAATATCCCTTTTCTCATGACAGACACGCTTCAACCTTATGAATCAGCCCATCCAGATCAAAAGGATGGGGTTTATGGGGTCGTGCGATGTGATAGATGGACACAGCTTCGGCCATTTTTTTACAAAGATCAAAGTGCTGCTGCCGCCTCTTGAATCCATCCAGAAAATTAACTCTGTAGGTATTTTCGATAATGGCTTCGATTTTCTGCATGCCTTTGAATTGACTTATGAGAATATGGGGCTCGTTATGCGTGTCCAACACGAACACCGAATGGACCGGACTCGTCGTGTTCCGGAATTGGCTCACAGGCAGGTAATACTTTTTGAGGGTTTTTCCAAAGCGAACAGATTTTAATAGGCCGACGTCCAGATCGAGTTCGCTTAACGTATCTTCCCACAGTTTAAGCTGTTCAAATCCCGGAACGACTCTGGGGCTGCCTTTTTTGTCAATGGAAACAGCACAGATATCATCGGCGAAAAGAGATGTCCCCCGCCGGGCAAACCCGGCGGCCAGCGTAGATTTCCCCCTTCCGGACGGTCCAGTAAACAAAACACACTTTCCATTGATTTCAACAGCACTGGCGTGCAGGGGCAAAAAACTCCGTTGATGCAGTAAGGCTCCCATGACCGAACCCATGAGGAAAAGCCGGATGTCATCTTCATGGGCATTTTGTTCGGGCTTGATGACAATACGGTTCCCGCCGCTGACGAAATATCTCGCAATCCGGTCAACCTTCAGTAGGAAAGCCTCGGGGGATGCCTGGAAAAGGATGCCTTCCTGGACTGCATTGGGCAAATGTTCAGGAACAAGACCATACTCAACAGTCACGTCCACGGTTTTATCCGTCGTTGTGTTTTGGGCAAATGGAATTTCAGTTTTTACGGTTAGGCCGAATAGGCTGTATAGATACCACATAGCACCCTTTATGGTTGGAAACGTTTAAAATAAGCATTGTTTATGAAAATCATGACGGCCTTTGCGGATAAACTCCATCC
>JAHIRD010000189.1 GCA_018818835.1 Pseudomonadota bacterium | reverse complement strand
TTGGATATAACTAAGCAACTTTTTTCCGGTGCTTATGTTGTAGCTAAGATTAGCGTCCTCAAAAAGCCTCGCCCAAAGACGGCTGTAGACGGTTAGGTCCAACACGTCAATCCCACAGTGAAAATTAAGGGTATCTGGGTTTGTATGATTCCATACGTCATACTCCCCAAGCATCCTAACCGATTGGGGTACCGGGGTGCTGAAAAAGTATTCCCATGTTAAAACGCATGCACCAATACCAATCCTACGAAGGCCACGCATTTTGTCATAGCCATGCTCCATCGACTCCACTATTTTGGAATGATGGTGGTCGATCCAAACCACTTTTATATCTTCCTCGATGAGCCGTTTCATGTCATCTAATGGTAGGCTCATGTCAACAAAGATGTGCATTTCCTTCGGATTTAACTTTTCAAATATAAACGGATCGTCATAGTCATAACCAACCATAACACAAGTTGGATACTTTTTTCGAACGATGGCCCCTGCGCATATGCCATCAAGATCGGCTCGATGATAAAAACATTTCATAGTTTACCTCATTTTTGTTTTAGAATCTCCCAGAGGATTAAGATAAGCACAAACGTCAGACCTAAAAGCCATTCAAGAAAGCCGCGCATTACGTAAGGCCAAGTTCAGGGATGATAATATCAAACGACCCTTTCGGAATTTGCCTGTTGGTTAGATGCTGGTAAAACACAGTTGCGTTCTTTCCAGCAAGAGCATCGCGCATATCCCAAAGAAAGGCTTTTTGGTCCGCATCCAACCCGGCCCCAACATTGAAAACATCACCAAAACCGGATGTTAAGATCAATGACCCAATCCTACCCTTTGGCTCGCCATCAATAGCTATTTCCTCATTCCAACCGATGATTTTGTATGTGTCTGATCTTTTTGGTTTGAATTTCATCATAAAAGTACTACGCCTCTCGACGTAGAATGCTTCGATGTTACGCACGATAATACCTTCGTATTTCATCTTAACAAATTCATCATACACGTGTTTAACATCGTCCAAGGTGTATGCTATCCGTATCGGAACGAGTTTGACATGTAGTGGAAAATCCGACTCGATAGAGTGTAAAAAATTTAGCCTTGTGGCTTGATCCTGATTCGCGTTTTTATAATCAAAAACATGAAACTCCATTTCATGGTGCCTTGGATGAAGATTTACTGTCCTTGACACGATTGAAAAGATAAGTTCGTGCCCGCCTTCGATGTAAAGTTCGTGGCTGTAAAGCTCACCATCCAACGGTATGGCCGCAAGCTTTGACGACTCGAGTTCGGATACAATATGTGGGACTGATTGAAAGATATTTCCTTCGGATGTTATAAGGTCGCATATTGGTTTAGCCTGATTAATCGCGTCTATCTGATTCCAGCACCGATCCCCATCAAGTTTTGGTTGGACGATGTACGGCGGATTCCATTTAGCAAGACGCTTTTCTTCGAAAGGATACGCAAGTTGTATCCCTTGTCGTCGAGTTGGCATTTAAATCTCCTTTATTTGGCGTGGCAGCCAGGTAATGAGCCTGGAATTTCAGATACGCTCTCTGGGAGACACGTCTCGCTCTTGGCGTTCCGAGGTAAATGGCGAACCATTCTGCCACGTGGGATTTATTCTGAGTCTGCTTTTGAATCCGAACCGAATGAATACGTAGATTTGACGTAGTTTGCATCAATTAAACTATCAAGCATTTTTCCTGACGCTCTACGAAGGGGAAGATAATCACATCCACCATACTGAGAGCAGATGCTATAATCAGCCTTTGGAAAGCTGTTTTGGGCGGATGTTATATTTATGTGATTAATCCAAGCAAGCAGGTCTTTACCGGCCTCCTCGATATCTTTTTTCATTTTGAGAACTGGTTCCCTGCGAAATCGCATCGTGTCTTTGTGGATGTAGATCGCATTAAGCACGCCGCGTGGTAATTTGTTTTTTGATAGATCAAACAGCCCAAGCTTTTCGGCTATGAACATGTACCATTTCATCTGATACGAATTCCCCTTCTCGACGAAGAAGAAATTACCGAGGCGATTAGAGAAATCCGTTTTAGAAAATATGAGTTCGTCTCAAGATGGAAGCAGTTTAAACGAAAATTATTTGATACTATCTTTTATGGAGGGGACCTTGCCGAAATTAATCGTAAGTTAATTCTTA
>JAHIRD010000007.1 GCA_018818835.1 Pseudomonadota bacterium | reverse complement strand
TATGCCTTCACGCCCGGCCAAAAACTATGCCTTGCCTATGGACCTTTTTCCATAGCCATCCATTTGTCGTAAAAAGTCCCATATGCGGCGTTATAGTGTTTGGACGGACGTTTGATCACGAGTTGGGGTCTGTTGGCCTATTCATTTGACGATACAAGGATAAGGCCATCCCCGCACAAAGACATACGCCACCCAGAAGTATCCCCCATAAAGCAATGCGCTTCCAGGGCAAGGGCTCTTGGGGTTTTTCCAATTGTTTTGCTCCTCCCAGCTCTATGGTCGCCTTCATGCCGATGTCCTTGACCAGAAATTTTTCCTGATCCTGACTAATTCCTGAAAGAATATTCTCCATACGATCACTCTGACGACTGACCCGGCCGCTGCCGTAGGCCAGGGTAAAGGGCTCTTCGCCCCGTGCCACAAACACCAGGGTGTGGGGTACCCAGCCCGCTTCCATCATGGGCCGCCCATTCCCCATGCCCCCGCCTTTGGGATCAATGGACAAAAGCCAGGTATCATCCGAGACATTGTTGCACTGAATCAGATTTTTTTCAAATACCATACCCTTGGCTGTCAGGTTGTATAACAGCCCCTTGTATTGTTGGGTCCATTCTTTCTCACTCTGGTTTTTCGATTTAAGGGTAACCCGGATCAAGGTGTTCTTCTGGGGAAATGTGACCCGTATCCGGTCGATGGGCAGATGGCCCGTGGTGTGAAACAGATAATCACGGGGTGATGACGGCGATGATGTGACAGGCAACATCGTCCATCTCCTGGGTTTGTCTTCATAGGATCGGGTGGGCCGATATTGACCTGCCACCCCCTTGATCACCAGAGGATCCGATTTTTCAAGGATCTCAATTTTCAAATAACGGGAGTCATAAAATGGCAGCTGAATCGCATCCTGTCTCAAGGTATTTTCAGCAAAACGAATATCAGCAAGGACGGCGGATGTCACCAGGGGTGTCCAATGATCCAGGTCATCACTGCCCTGAATGCGGATTCGTGTGACCTGGTCCGCCGCTATTCTGTCCCAGCTGAAGTCAAGGACATCGGGTTTTTTTTCGATCTGAGACAGATCTATAAGATAAAACGCCACGTTTGCGGGTGTTTCATCAGACTTACCTTCAGTTCCTCTGTTGACATCAATAACAGCGCCGCTGCTGTCAGTGACAATATGCACAGACACCCCTTTCTGATCCTTTATCTGCCCTTGTTCATAAATGGGAAAAACGATAAGGGGAAACGAAGGCAGTGCATGTTCTATAACCTGTCCGCCCTCAGGGCGTTTGAGTTCAAAGGGCAGGTCTTCCCCCTGACTGTTGAACACACGGATATCTCCAAAATCAGGGCGTGTCAAATGTTCATAAACAAACTCCGGAATGGTGAACCGATAGATGGATGCATCCTCTTCACAGTCAAGAACAATACCCTTGGCAAAATCCATGGGAACCGGATCATTGGCATAGACGGGAATCACTTGGCACATAAAAACAAGACCAATAAACCATTTTTTCATTCAGAGCTCTCCTTTAAACTGGGGGGAAGCGGGGAAAAAAATCCGATGACCAACATCAGAACACCTGTGGCAAGAAAAGATACAATCCGTGCAATGGTCCCTGACCGTGAAAGATCCACACAAAAAAGTTTGAGTACCACACAAGCAAGGAGAACCGCACCGGCAAACCACAGGAGCCTGATCCCCCGCCTGGCAGCCCACACCATGGTCAGTAAGGCCATCAGACTCCACAAAACAGAAAGACCGGCCTGGAAGATCATGGAATGCCAGAGTGTCTCCCATCGAAAAGGGATGTGGGCAAACATATGAACCGATCGTCCGAGGATGGCATTCATCCAGATAAATATCAGTATGGCAAAACATATCTTTTCCCGTAACGGCCCCACCGACTCGGTAAACCATGGGACATCCCGGTTCATGACGCGTATCCAGACAAACAGAATCATCATGACAAAAAGCTGAATCAATTCAAGGGGATTGATGATGGGAATGTAAGCAAGGGGTTTGGGATTCCCGGCGATCAGAGCACACCCCATTAAAAACCATAAGCCCAGAAACACCATCACCGGTAAAAGGGCCATGGTCTTATAGTCTTTTATGTTTTGTTCAAATGGCCAGGAGACTCGTTGAGCCTTGGTCAGAATAAATAAAGCACACAAGGAGGGCACAAGGCCCCAGGACATGAACACCCAGACACTGGCCCTAAAGGTCAGGGTCTTCATCACAAAGGCAGCTTCATACCCCAGGAGGGCCGTCACCAGGAGAAAGCCCACGCGATGCTGAATAAGACGATAAAATCCTGGAAGGTCCTTTTCATGGCAAAACAGACTCCGGTAGAACACAGAAAGGGAAAACAACCAGGCAAGATAGCCGCCATATTGAAAGGGGTGTTTATGCCTTGGGACTAAATCTTCAATCATCAGCAGGCAGACAAGAAAAAAAACAAAGAGATACAGAGGGTATTTGAGCGTCGTCCATGAAAGCCTACCGTAAAGCCCTGAAAGCATCCAGGCCGTCAATCCGAAAAAACCCACGACCATGGACAACTCATAATGATCATTGACATGACGCCCGATTTCACTCAAGCCTGCACCGTACCACCAGAGCAAGCCCCAGATGAGGGCCACCCCATGAAAGGGACGTTCCCATGGCCTTATGCTTTCCTGATTTTTCTGGAGATAAAACGCAGAAAACAACGCGGCCAGACAGATTGAAAAACAACCCAGATAAAACCCGTTGAGGATGGGCCATGACCGAGACGGTTCATGGATGACACTCAAAAATGACAGACCGGCACCGGCCTGAAGAAGAAAGCCTGACACCCGGGCGAGCACCCTGTTTTGACGTACCCCCACCCATATCAGAGCCGCGCCTTCCAAAGCCCAGGCTGCAGCGGTCCAACGACCATCCAGGGAAAGGGGCACGGCAAGGCTCCCGAACACGATCCCCAGGGCAAGAAAGGCTTCGGTGAGGGTCCTCATCCCCTTAACCTGCCGGTTCCATAAGGACCTGGCCATCACCAGGTAAAAAAGGCTTAAAGACAACGCGCTCACGGCAAGGCCATAGGCCATATCCTTGACCAGAAATCCCTGAAGTGTAAAGAATATCACCGGAAGACCAAAAACCAGACTGCCATCCACATACCCTTTGAGACGGGGGGGCTGTTTGGCGGCGAACAAAACGGACAATGCCGCGAAATAGACAAAGAAAAGAATCAAAAAAGGTTCCGTACTGAAAAAAAGCTCGGGTTTATAGGCTGAAAACCCCCACATACTCCCGATACCAAAGGTAAAGGCAAAACCGATAAGATTCAGTTCACGCCATGTCTTAAACCAGGCAATTCCAAAAATTCCGCTGTTCAATATGGCATAATAGGTGAAAAGCATCACATGACTTCCTGATCCCGTTGAGGTCAGAACAGGTGCAAGAAAACCACCGGCAGCCCCAAAGGCGGCCGTCATTCTGGCATCCTGTAAAATTGCAAGAATACCGGACAGCACCACCAGGGAGACCAGAATAAAAAAAGTGAAGGCCATGGGAATCAAACCATGAATTTTTGAGGCCGCAAAAACGGTCATATAAAGTACGCCGATGGCCCCGCCCTGGAGAAGCAAGGCATAGGCCCTGTGTTTCTCCCTCATTTTCCATCCCAGGCCGAGAATGACAAGGGCCACGAATGAGGCGGCGATATACCGGAGTTCAACCGGAAACATCTGACGATCCGAGGCGTATTTCAAAAGAAAACCCACCCCGAAAAAAAGGACAATCCAGGCGATTTTCACCACAACGTTGCCCTTGGTGAAAAAATCAATGACCTGTTTTTGGACTCTGTTCCATCCCTGCTCTAAGGGGTCTGGACCTGCTTTGAATGAAACCGTTGCCTCCTCTTTTCGGGTTGAAAACGCATCCTCACGGGTGTTCGGGTCCGGAAGTGGGGGTGGTTCGATCAGTTTTTCAGCCTCTTTGGCAACATCCGCTGCATCGACAAGCTTCGGCTCCATCGCCTCGTTAATGGACACAGGCACGGTTTCTATCGCAACCTGTTCAGACCGTTCCCGTTTCTGATCGTATGGGGCTTCTTTTCCACAGGGTGATTCAACCAAAGACAAGGTCCGGACACGCTTTTCAAGGGATGCCACACTCCGTTTCATCGCAAAATTCTGCAGCACCAGATAACACAGAACCCCTGAAACGATCATTCCAGTCAAACCGTCCCAGTCGTATCCCAAAAGACCGACCACGATAATGCAAAGACCGAAAAAAAACCACATAAGCCCACTATACCTTTCATGTATTTTCATTTATCGTTATGATCATCATATCCAGCCTTTTGGTTAAAAACAGGCTTACACCTTGACAGAGGCTTTGAACCTCACTTATAATAAAACCATTAGTCTACCTGTTATGCGTCAAAATCATTCAATAAACAAGAGACAGAAATCCCTATGACAGCATGAAGATTAAATTCATGGTAATAATGTGTCAGTTTTTCTATGATTGCATGGTTTTAAAAACGTCAGCGTGGACCGACAGCTAAATATATATGGATGGGTACAAACGGAGCGTCTATGAAACAAACTGATTATCGGAGCATCGTTCTTTTAATCATCTTTCTGGTTTCAATCTCCATCAGCATCAAACTTTTTTTATCCCATCCGGGTCCGATCGATACGGCCTTGACCATCAACGACAAATCCATTTCAGAAAAAGCGTTCAACAAAATGTTTTCAAAAGAATCCCGAATGCAGAACAAGAACGAATTCATTCATTCGGTGATTATTAAAGAGCTCCTGATCCAGGAAGCCCTCAAGGCCGGGATTCAAGGCGAAGAATCATTTCGCCAATCTGTTCAGGATTTCTATGAACAATCCCTGATCAAAATCATTATGGACCGTAAATACGACTCCCTTAACCCGGATATTGATACGGCCATGGTTGACCGGTATATCGAGTTGTCCGATAAAACCCTTGATCTTTCCCTTCTAACATACAAACAACCCGGGGACATCGTCAAAGGGAAAATTGAAACAAAAGAAACTATCAGCATCCCTTTCAACAGGCTGTCCCTGGACGTGAAATTCGAGGTGATTTCCATTGAAACCGGAGGCATATCCCAGCCGTCCTATTCGGAAGCCGATCAGGAATACTCTGTTTTCCAGCTTGATAAAATCAGGGAATCAGACACAAAGACCGACAAGGAAACAGACCGGGACATGATCCGGCAGATGCTGCGCGAACAAAAAAAGGAACGTTTGATTTCAAAATGGCTGGATGAATTGAAAGAACATGCGGCAATCACCCTCGGTGCTACCGTGAATCAGGGTGAGCCACAGACGAATGAGTGATTATAGTTGATGGCGTCGTAAAAAGTCCCATATGCGGCGTTATAGTGTTTGGCCGGACGTTCGACATACGCTCATGTATGCCGTAACCACGGCCAAACACTATGCCTTGCCTATGGACCTTTTTCCATAGCCATCTGTCGATTTTTTACGAATTCATCATGATTAGGGTGAAGGCAATGTCAAAGGGATACCGTCGTAAAAAATTTTTTTTCAAGGATAGCCCCCAGGGGAAATACATTCTAAGCTATTTCACCCTTGCCGGACTGGTCACCATCCTTTTCACCATCCTTTTCATGTATTTTTCATCGGATGTTCTTTCCATCAAATACGACAACTATAACCTGAAATTGGGCCAGACGCCTGAAATCCTGATGGACATGATTCTGAGCATCCACGGAATCCTGATCTTCGTCTGCGGCCTTGCCATTATCTATTTCGCCACCCATTTTACGCATCGCACGGCAGGCCCCATCTTCAAAATCAGCCAAACCATCGAGACCATGACCAGCGGAGATATAAACGTTCACATTTTTTTACGTAAACATGACGAATACAAGAATATTGCCGAAAAAATAAATCAGTTTAATGCCGTCCTTTACAAAAAAATCAAGGAACTCGAAACCATATCACAGGACCTTGACGCGCATGTCCAAAAAAACATCACCGGAAAAGAACTCGACCATCAGGCCCAGGGGACCGGGTCTCCTGATCAGCTGATCACCATTAATGAAGCGTTCAAGTCCAGTCTGTCATTTTTTAATCTATCAGGAGATCTTCCCCCAGAATGAGGTTATTCCTTTCGCATCTATCCTGATTTTCGCGTTTTTTTATAGCGTAACACCCTGCCGGGGAAATCACGTGAATGACCCCGGTCTATGCCACCTTTTCCCAGGCCAAACAGGTTATAAATCATGAAATCCTATTTTTTTGTTGGGTACCTGATCATGGGCGCCATTCTTATCCACAGGCCTCCTTGTGCCTGTGCCTTTGAAATCCATGGGCAGTATGCCTCTGTTTCCTATGAAACGGAAAATATGCTGGAAGCATTTAACAACCGTCTTTTCATGGGACGTCTCCGATATCTTTTAAGGGCAAAGCGCGCACTGACCATGGAAGATGAAGTGATAAGCAAAATGGATGTGATTTCTAAAAAGGTTGAACAGGTGCTTGAAATGTTCCCACCCCACCTGCATTACTCTGTTTCCCTGTGTGAAAACATGGACAGGGTCAAGGACAAATTCATTGCCCTGCACCGCCTTGAATGGAAACGCCCCGGCTTTTATTCCCCCATCAACGACACCATGTATCTATCCGTTAAAAACGCGAACCTTCAGGTTGTGGCACACGAGGTGGGGCATGTGGTGGTTGAAAAATACTTCAAAGTCAGACCGCCTGTCAAAGTCCACGAGCTTCTGGCTCAGTATGCGGAAAAGCATATAGGAGATTAATCAGTATAAAATAGTCATACTATATTTTCTCCATCAATCACAGCCCGGGGATTATCAAAAACCAGCCGCATGGCTTGTTCTTTGCCCAGAATTTTTACGGCAACATCCAGAGCCTCTGATAAACATGGCTTACGCATGCCCGTTGAATGGGCATCCGAGGCAATAACATGCACCAGACCCTTTTTAAGCAAATGCCGGGCACAGGCCCGGATTCCCATACCAAAGGCTCCGGTTATGCTGTTGGCCGTGACCTGAACCCGTGCCCCTGTTTCTTCCACCAAACCGGCCAATACCTTGGGGTTCCTTATCACACTGGGATTTCTTTCAGGGTGGGCAAGAAGAACCTTTAAACCTTCCAGGGTCAGATGTCGTATGGTTTCACTGGCGTTTGCAGGCAAATGGCTGTGGGGGAACTCCAGAAGGATATACCCGTTGCCATTGATGCTGTATCCTTTGATAAGCCCCGGTGGAAGGAATGAGCCCACCTCGCCGCCCGTGACAACGGACACGGGGATTCCCGTATCTGAAAGCCGCGTGTTCAAGGCCGCAACATAAGCGCGTATCATGGCGGGTGTCAGGTCAAAGGAATTAACATGGGGCGTGGCCACAATGGTCTTGATGCCGTCACCTGCAGCGATCACAGCCATGTCCATGGATGTTCTGAAGTCGGGTGAACCGTCATCCACTCCGGGAATTATATGGCAATGGGTATCTATCATGTCTATCCTGGCATGTCATTTAAATGGATTCAAAAGCAACGCCTTTGAGCCCGGGTCCATTTAAAAATTCTATGACAAAATCAGGAAGAAGTAAATAATCCATATTTCTTAATCTGAATTCCAGGAATAATCCACAGATATTTTTCCCTTTAAATTCTTCAAGGATTACCCTATAAAGTATGATTACATAAAAGCAGATAAAAGCATTTAATTAAGATAAGCACGGAGGGTTACCAACATGAATTACGAAAATATTACTCTAAACGTTGAGTCGGGGATCGCGACCCTTGTATTTAACAGGCCCAAAGCATTGAACGCCTTGAACGACGCACTTTTAACCGAATTATCCAAGGCCCTGGACCTGATTGGGGCCGATCCCGACATCCGGGTCCTCATCTTAACTGGTTCGGGTGACAAAGCATTTATTGCAGGGGCGGACATTTCAGAGCTTGCCACCCTCAACACCCTCCAGGGACGGATTTTCACAAAAAAAGGACAGGATACCATCAGCAAACTTCAGTCCCTGGACATTCCTGTCATTGCTGCTGTTAATGGATTTGCCCTGGGCGGAGGCAGTGAGATGGCCCTGGCCTGTGATTTTATTTACGCCTCCGAAACAGCCAAATTCGGTCTTCCTGAAATCACCCTGGGCATTATTCCGGGTTTTGGCGGAACCCAGCGTCTGACCAAGCTGATCGGAAAAAACATGGCCAAAGAAATGATATTCACCGGAAAAATCATTTCTGCTGCCGAAGCCAAAGACATGGGCATGGTCAACAAAGTCTGCGCTCCGGAGGCATTGATGGACGACGTCCTGAAAACCGCCCGTTCCATTGCCACGAAAGGACGCGTTTCTTTGAGAGCTGCAAAATACACAATCAATGCGGCCCAGGATGTGGAAATCAAAACAGGCTGCAATATTGAACTTGATGCCTTTTCCATCTGTCTTGCCAGTTGCGATTCCAAAGAAGGTACCCAGGCTTTCCTTGAAAAACGCAAAGCTGAATTCAAAGGGTCCTACACCAGCTGATACAAAAACACGTCTTGTTTCAAGGAGCGTTCAGGCCCCTTGAAACAAAACTTATGCCGACCGACTCCCGGATGGGTGCAAGGGACAAAAGGCATACGATCAAGGCGTCAAAAAAGCCTCCACACCAGGTAAGGCTTGAATGTAACATGGTATTAATCCTTCCACAGGAGGAAGATGATGATCTACAATATTGATTTTGAAACTCTGCCACGAGAAGCCATCACAGCCATTCAGCTGAAACGCCTCAAGGCCACCCTGGAAAACGTCTATGCAACAGTTCCCTTTTACAAGGACATGTTCCGCAAAGCAAGGCTCACGCCCCATGACATCCGATCCCTGGACGATCTTCAAAAAATTCCCTTTACCACAAAACAGGATCTGAGGGACAATTATCCCTACGGCATGTTTGCTGTCCCCATGGCCAATGTGGTCCGTATCCATGCCTCATCAGGAACCACGGGCAGCCCAACGGTTGTGGGGTACACAGCCAGGGACATCAATACCTGGGCCGAGCTCATGGCCCGGGCTTTGTCTGCCGGAGGAGCCCACAGGGGTGATATTATTCACAACGCCTACGGATACGGTCTGTTTACAGGCGGCCTGGGAGTCCATTACGGTGCCGAAAAACTGGGTGCATCGGTTATTCCAGTGTCTGGTGGAAACACCAAGCGACAGATTGTCATCATGAAGGATTTCGGCCCAACCATTCTCACGGCAACCCCCTCCTATTCCCTCCACCTGGCCGAAGTGGCCAAGGACATGGGAATTTCCTTCAAAGACCTGAAATTCAAATTCGGAATTTTCGGTGCGGAACCCTGGTCCGAAAGCATGAGGGACGAACTGGAAGAGACATTAAATATCACGGCTGTGGACATCTACGGGCTAAGTGAGGTCATGGGCCCCGGCGTTGCCATCGAATGCCATGAGGCCAAAAACGGGCTACATATCTTCGAAGATCATTTTATCCCTGAGATCATCAATCCGGAAACCGGAGAGGTTCTCCCATACGGCGAAACCGGTGAACTGGTGTTTACATCCATTACCAAGGAAGCCTTTCCCATTATCCGCTACCGAACACGGGATATCACCTCACTCCATCCTGAACCCTGCATCTGCGGCCGAACCCATATCCGCATGAAACGGGTCAGCGGGCGCTCGGATGATATGCTGATCATCCGGGGGGTCAACGTGTTTCCTTCTCAGATTGAAAGTGTTCTCATGAAAACCGACAAGATCGAACCCCATTACCAGCTTGTGGTCGACCGCGTAGACAATCTGGACACCCTGACCGTCAAGGTGGAAGTCAGTGAATCGCTCTTTTCGGACGAGATCAAACTTCTTCAGACCCTTGAAGCCAAGTTGTCCAGCGACATCAAAGAATACCTGGGGGTATCGGCAAAGGTCAAACTGGTTGAACCCAAATCCATTGCACGAAGTGAGGGTAAAGCTGTTCGCGTGATTGATAACCGGAAAATCTAAGACAAGGCCCACACAAGGAGGTTCCTTATGAAAGTGATTCAGATTTCAATCTTTCTCGAAAACACAGGTGGCCGTATTGCCGAAGCCACATCCATTCTCGCTGATGCCGGTATCAATATCCGGGCCATGTCCTTAGCTGACACCACGGATTTCGGCGTACTCCGTCTGATTGTCAGTGATGTGGACAAAGCAGAAAAAGCCCTGAAAGATCAAGGTTTTGCCGTTGGTAAAACCAATGTGGTTGCTGTCCAGGTTGAAGACAAACCCGGCGGCCTCAACAGGATCCTCCAGGTTCTGGCCAAGGCTGAAATCAATGTGGAATACATTTACGCCTTTTTAAGGGACAGTGATCAGGCCATCATGATTTTCAGGTTCGACAACACAGACAATGCCCTTAAAATCCTTCAGGAAAATAAAATCAAAGTGTTTAAAGGGGAAGACATATACGCCATGTAAGGGATATATTTAAGGGGTACTTTTTTGGAAGGGTATCCCCTTCGCTATCCACCATGACAGTGTATCGCCATGACTATGTTTGGGACAAATCAGGATCTGACAAACGCTGGCCTTCTTGATGAACAGCTCGAAAACAGAATTCTTCACGGCCTTTCCCTGGAATGGGACTCAGCCCTGGGAGTTCTGTCTTTCTCTGAATCACAGGCCATGAAAAAACCCGTGTTTTCCCTTAAAAACGGTCATAAAAGTCTGGCCCACTGGGACGCTGCCAAACGGGAAATATCCTTTAGCCGTTCTTTTGTAAAAAGCTATCCCTGGGATGCCGTGCGTGAAGTCCTGCTCCATGAAATGGCGCATCAGTACACCCACGAGGTTCTGTTGTGCACCCTCGAAACAGCCCACGGGCCCCAATTCTTAAACGCTTGCCACATCCTCAAAGCCAATCCAAAGGCCTCGGGCTCATACCTCCCCCTGACGGACCGGCTTAACGCTTCGGAAACCAGTGATGATGATAAAGCACTTCTCAAAATCCGTAAGCTTCTTGCCTTGGGGGAAAGCAAGAACAGCTACGAAGCTGAAGCCGCCCTATCCAAAGCCCGCGTGTTGATCGAAAAATTCAACGTAAATCCGGCTTTCAAAAAAAAAGATCCTTTGTTTATCAGCATGTTTGTGGGGAAACCAGCCTTACGGCGTTTCAAGGAAGATTATCTTCTGGCCCGGCTTCTGGTGGATCACTATTTTATCTATGGCATCTGGGTCTCGGCCTATGTCATGGACAGAGAAAAAATGGGACGGGTCTTTGAAATTACAGGGCGACAGGAAAATGTCAAAACCGCAGCCTATGTCTATGATTTTATCATCAACCAGATGAACATGGCCTGGGATGCGATAAATGTTTCCAAGGGATTCAATCGTTACCGGAAAAGCGACTTTGCCTGCGGCCTTATCCAGGGGTTTTGCTCGGGCCTGGACCACGATAAAAAAAAGAAACACCTCAACAAGACAAACCAGACGAATCTTGTGCCCATAAGCGATCATGATCCTGTCCTGATGGACTATGCAGCGGATAAATATCCGAGAATCAGGCATTTCAAACGAAAGACAGGGTCCGGGGATGAAAAAATGCATCGGAAAGGTCAGGAAATCGGAGAAAAGCTTGTATTGTCAAAAGCCATTGAAAAAAACGAG
>JAHIRD010000308.1 GCA_018818835.1 Pseudomonadota bacterium | reverse complement strand
CCTATTTTCAATCTGAAACAAATTATACGTAACAAAAAAATATTCAGGAGTCAACAACTCATCCAACGTCATCCATTCAAAATAATTCAACATCATAAAATGTACTTCTCCTTGTTTTTAATCATTTTTTCACGTTCTGACTTCAAATCAAAATTGTTATATGCCATATGCCTGCCATTTTGAATTTCAAGAAACGTAAACTGAAACAATATCTTAACGAAATCAACAAAATCAGGTTTTATCTCATGGCCATATTGATATGTCATAAGTTTTTGGTCCATCACAACATTATGATGAAGAGTCAAAAAACGCTGAAACAAATCATTATCATCATAGCCATGACCCATATCATAACGCTCATCATAACCATTCAACATATCAATCGAATCCCGTCTGAATATCGCCTGGTCAAGAGTTGTAAAAGCAATCCCGCCGAGTCCATTACGACCAAGACCGATATATCTCTCCTTCACTCCATTGAGAATATGATATGGCTCCCATTTTTTATCTACCCCCCATCCCTCAAGTTTGACAGGGCGTAAAACAAAATCTTCATTCTTATAATAATCAGCAAGCTTAACAATATCCTCAGTCAATACATCAAAAAAATCAGGCTTGAACTCAGTACTATCATCAATCTTGATAACCCATTTTCCTTCAGCATACATCAAAGCAGTATTAAGACCCAAAGAAAAATCACGCTTGAATATTTTTTTATGTCTAAGCGGAGCATAAACAATCCGACAATAATCATGTTCAAGCTTCTTCAACTCGTTTTTAGTTTCTTCATTAAATGTTGAATCAACAAGTATGAACTCTGCTTCTTTATCTGATACGAGAAAGGCATGTTTAATACCATCTATCTTCCTACGAGTAGTCATAATAACCGAGTATTTCATATCAAAACCTAGTATGTCAAATTGTCAATATAAAAAGATGCCTTAAAAACATTACCATAAAAAACATTACGAGTGGAAATGTTGCAACATCCTTCCCTTCCACCCTTTTTTTCGGCTCCCCTACTCCTT
This sequence comes from Pseudomonadota bacterium, assembly GCA_018818835.1. Taxonomy (GTDB): domain Bacteria; phylum Desulfobacterota; class Desulfobacteria; order Desulfobacterales; family Desulfolunaceae; genus JAHIRD01. The sequence goes on along the minus strand of JAHIRD010000308.1, from coordinate 1,000 downwards.
ACCCACATGCAGGTTGAGAAGGTCGTTTCAGTTCGCCATTATCTCCTTAAAGGTACTGAGTTTGAGACACGTGGTCTATAACACCACCCTCAGCTTACAACCTATCCTATACCTCCGATGGGAGACATAGAACAATAATAAATAATACAAACTACTTTAAAAATATTGTGGTGTGGGAAGAAAAAGGAAAAAACCAAGACAAACTAAAATACTCGGGGGAGGCGTCCTGGGGAAAACCCTTTTCTTCCCTGAGAGGAGATATGATGAAAAACTAAGCCGTTGTGATTTCAGATATGTAAGTAATTGGGTCTCCAGAACGGACAGCACATGCGTATACCTCATTAAGGTCTTGAACGTAAATGGTCTTTTGTGCACCAGGACCAACGAACAAACCCTTACCGCTACCGACGAAATTTGTATCAGAAAATGGCGCATTTCCTGATTTTCCACCAATAAATATACCACCGTCTGGTGTTCCACTGAGCCAATAAGCCGCATAATTGTTTGTTCCAGATATAAGAACATTTGGAACGGATATTATCAATCTATCTATTTTTCCGCTTCCGAAAACCTGCCCTCCAGAAGCATCAGTTACACACAGGGTTTCATATGCAGTAATTGTTTCGCCACGGGCAATCGCAACTTCTCCAGAGGCATTGGCTGCAATATTTACCCAAGTAGAATTGGTATAATCATATCCATGAATTCGGTCGGTCGGTATTTCTGTAACAGGCATTTCTTCTTCACCTAATACATATAATGTTTTACTTATGATTTAAATGTTTCGGATAGATTTTGAATACTTTCGGTGACCCCGCCATAACGTTTATAATTATAAATAACTATATCAGATTGACATTCCAGTTCAAACCAGACCAATTTTATCCATCCTAATCCAATCCATCTCAGTTCATCACACCCCAGAACAATCTATTGGATATCAAATATTTTTGAATTGTTTTTGTTTATTTGAAATGATAGAAAAATTTATATAATGATT
>JAHIRD010000264.1 GCA_018818835.1 Pseudomonadota bacterium | reverse complement strand
CGAACCCTTCGATTGTACCGAAGGGATCCTGGCCAGTCTCGATGACTTTAGCCAGGAACTCAACTCCTTTGTGGAGCTGCTCCACCGGGTTACGCTCCGTAAGGAGCATACCGGCAAAGCAATCGGACAGGGTGGGAAACTCCACCTGTCCATAAGCCGGAAGAGCTTGAGGCTGAGTATCTAATTGATTAATATAATTAACCAGTGGATACTCTTCCGAGCGATCCCGCAAATTATTCAGGTGCTTCCACACCTGCATAACTGCTGAATCCTCAGGACCTCCTGCCTTGTGGTGATCCCAGCAGTTTAAATGCCAGTCACCACTTCCCCCGCATTCAATACAGACGGTATTAACGTCTGTAATGTCTGCAGGAGAGGCATCTCCCCGAACAGCCTCTACCTTATCTTCCCGAGTTACCTCGAGAAGAAAAGCGGCCCCCGCTGTATCCAAATCCACCTTCTGGATTTGGATAATTCTCTTCATAATTCTCTTCATAATTCCTCCTTTCACTATTCTTATAGCAAAATTTATAACTGTTCTTGCCTGATAATTACGTTATCCGAGACGTAGCAGGGAAGAATGGTTACCGAATACGAGACCTGTGAAGAGGGAATAGTTACTTTGCCAGGGACCCAGAAGGTTTGAACGAGCTAAAAGAAAGGAACTTCACGTCCCTTTCTTTTAACTATCACTATTGTCTTTCTCCTTTTCGGTATATTTTTTTATGACATGCGTCGTAATATATGCCAATATCTTCTTCAAACGCTACGATGCCATATCTTACAGGAACCTGAAAGGTTCCTTTATCTCCGCGTAGCGTTACCTGTCCGGGCTCTGACCATATAAGCAAAACACATGATCTCCCATGCACTTCGACTTTATATGTTCCGTCTTTGAGAGTGTCCCTGCTGCAGGTTCCTACAACACCCGGTATATACCTCTCATCATTGCATTTGAGTTGCAGGTCTATCTCTAACCACATACGGCAGTTCCTGGAGAACTCAACATATGGCCAGAAGAAACCCAGTTCTCCATCATGAAGGAATTCATCCAGGGTATATAACTTGATGTCAGTATTCTGCATCTTTCTTCTGCAGTTCTCTTCAAACATCTGCATAGCGGTTCTTTGAGCTTCTTTTTCCTGTTCCTATCTTATTATCCTGGCATACCCGTTTGCGTCCTGGAGGAAGACTTTTATTCTTTTACCCCGAGATGGATGACGCAGTTTACGTAATGCTTTAGCCTCGATCTGGCCAATTCTGTTCCTGCATACACCAAAGTTCTGACCTATTTCTTCCAAGGTTGATGTATCTTCAGAACCAGATTGTCCGATACCAAAACGCTTTTTCAGTACCAGTTCCTCCCGAACAGTGAGAGTACTTAGGACACGCCTCACTTCAAGTTCCATATCTGCATATTCCACATATTCATCCGGAGTATACCCAGGATCAGGTAAAGCCAGGACTTCCTCAGTAATAGGCAGCATGATAGGCTCTGTCTCAATAACCGCTTTTGTATTCTTCATCCGGTACAATTCCTCAGGAAACAATGTGCTTTCAGGTGTATGAAAAATCTCGGCTAACTTCGTTGCCACAGTAGACCACTCACCATACTTATCATGCACTTTTTCTGCATTTTTGGGACTCCTTGTCAGATTTAATAACATGCCCACTTCCCATTGCCCTAAGTCATGTACCCGGCAGAAATGCACCACACTCTCATATTTATCAAATATCATATGCCAGAGTATGTTATTCCTTGCCTTAGCCTCTATCCGGAGAGGCTTTCCCGGATGATAACTGCAAATACAGTTTTCTTTTACCCATCCGCAGGTCCCGCAAAATCTTTGCGGATCCTGCTTCTCAAGTTGGTTCTGAAGTTCCAGAATATGCTTAATCCTGGTTTTCATATCCAATTTGGATGCTTCATCCTGGCTGATATTGTATCTTCTGAGAATTCTGAATAAGCTTGATGAAGACATACCTTCAAGCATGTCTTTTGTATACAATCGATTTATCATTAGTTTCATCAGCATCGCTCACTCCTTTGTGTGGTCATTCTTTACATCTTCCTTATGGAATACCAGGATATAACCCATATCAAGATATCTGTCCTTCAGCACCTTATGAACAGATATAGCCTTCTCATACATAATCATCCGGTTGCCTGGTATCATATCTTTAAACTTTGTTGGAATAACATTACATTCTTCCAGGCTATCTACATGACGTACTGGTAGATGTACTGTAACTGTCTGTGCGTCTCTTTTTACAACGTCTCCTTTCATAGGGATGCCTGCGAGTAATAAGTTCATTTTTAACCTCCTTGATTTGTTCTCTTTCACCATCCTCCAGCATATCACCATTCATAAAAAATGGGTAAGGAGACCACCTGATTTATCTGGCGGAGGAATTGCCCCCTCCTTTTCTGTTTCTGGTTTATTAAATCTTTTTTTACCCCTGAATAATTCATGTCCCAGGACTTTCTTAAGTTCCTTGAGTGTCTCTATTTTTCTGTGGGATAGATCTATCAGCCTGTCTATAGTGTACAGAGCATCTGCAATCTTTACCTGCTCCTCCATGGGAGGATGCGGTATAACAAGTGTCTTCAAGTTGGCTTTTATGCTATATACCCTATCACAGTTTG
>JAHIRD010000280.1 GCA_018818835.1 Pseudomonadota bacterium | reverse complement strand
ATCACAGGAAAGCCTATTACAATCTTTTCAGAAGATACAATTACAATATATAGCGCTGAAGATATCTTAACAAAATTATCCCCATACTTTTTGCATGACATAACTTCAATTAACACACCTTTAGCTAAAAAAGAAGGTGAGGCTCTAAAAAAAGCTCATGACACTAAACATCAGAAGAAGCCTGAGCAACGTTTAACAGGAAACCAAATATTTAGATATTTGGAATTAATACCCTGTAAGAACTTGACGTCTGATATATTTAGCAGACTTAATACTCCAGGTAAGTCTGCTAGACTTGACATGTCTAATGAAGAAGAAGCACGACAGCCTTGGTTAATGATTGGTCAAGCTTTACATAGCTATTTTGAGGGTTCATATGAAGGTTGTTTAGTATGGGACCAATGGTCACAGCAAGGTAATAAGTATGATGAAGAAGCTTTATATAGTACTTGGAAAAGCTTTAAAGAAGTTGAAGATGGTATAACAATTGCTACCATTGTTGCCTTAGCCAATGCCCAAAAGTTAGAGTTTATTGATACAACAAGTAAAGGTTTACCATTAGGTACACCACGGAACTTTACTTCTTATATGGCCTTCTTTGACTATAAAATTAGATTAAATTTAATAAACAATCAGTTGGATATATCTCCACCAAGACATAAACTAAATGAATGGGGTTTAAATAACTTAGATACAATCACATCATTAAATGAAGCTGCTGCTTTAATTCATGGTGATATGCAACTACAAGGTATACCACCTACTGCATTTACTATGCCTAAACTTAGGCACTATTTAAAGCTGCATGCAAGTTTACCAGAAAACCAGTATCATCCTATCAAAGACTACTTTAAAGATATGAAGAATACTTGGGATGGTAAGTCTAGGTTAGACGACCTTATGAGTACTATCATCCCACCAGACGACGTGAACTTAGACTGTATAGACGCTAATAGGCTTTTCCTACGAAAGTGGCTTATTCAAGTAGTAGCGGCAGCACATGCTAGCCAAAAGAATTCATTCATGCTTAACCTAGTATTAATACTTATAGGAGAGCAAGGCATAGGTAAGACTAAATGGGTTAAAAGTTTGTTTCCACCTAGACTACGGGAATTCTGTGCTGGAGATAAAGAAGTCCAAGTGTCAACCTTTAGGTCTGACGCAGTAAAGCTTACTATGGAGCTTACCTCAACTTTAATCTGTAATATCAATGAGATTGATAGGAGTTTCCATCCGTCCACCTTTGCAGATTTTAAAGCCTTCTTGGATAAGACATCTGAGCAAGTAGTTTTGCCCTATGGAGATGCCCCAGTAGTAAAATCTAGACAAACTGTATTCATCGGATCAACAAACAAAAGACATTTTTTACAAGACGTATCAGGTAATAGAAGATTTTATTTACTACACACAAAAAATTTAATAGACAATCATACTATTGATATAGACCAACTTTGGGCTGAAGTTACTACATATTATTCCAATGGTGAAAAATGGTGGATTGAAAAAAATACTACTAACCCAAAAGAAATAAAAGCTTTAGCAATACAGACCCAAGTTAATAATGTGGGGATGTTTATTAAAAATGAAGCTATATATGAAAAACTGGATGATATATTCAATGCTAAAGCACCAATATCAGACTGGGAAAAGTTAGACTTTGTTACTATACGATCTTACTTGGGATTAAATGATCTTGTATTAAACTCAAAGAAATTTAATGAGACTAAATATTCTATAGAAACCTGGCTTAAAGCCACTCCAAATTATACTATCCCATGGACAGGTACAGGAGCTCGCGCCAAACGTTTTTATTTAATGCCACCTATTAGAAACGCTATAGCAAAATTAAATAAAGAAGACGAGATAGCGGCATTACAAGCACGAATAAAAGCAATACAAGACTCTTCCGACTAAAAATAAAATAATTGTTTACTTTCCAGTACTTTGGTGGTATAATAAAATTAAAAATACAGAAAGGAGATTATAAATGACTAAAAAATGGCTTGGAACTTGGCCAGCACAATGCAGCTTATGTGGTACGTCTTTAGCTGAAGAAAAATACTTTGTAGATGGTATAGAAATAGAATCAAGGCGATGGGCTCTTATGTGCCCTTCATGCTTTAAGTATTCAGGGGAAGGTTTAGGTACTGGTAGAGGCCAAAAGTATGACTCTAAAACTCTTGAAAAACTGGAGGGATAATGCCAGACAAATGTGATGAGTGTTTTAAAAAGTTTGTACTGTGAGAACCTGTTTACTATGGAAGGTCTTCCATAGATAACAAAACAGCTTTTATGTGCAAAGAATGTGCCAGATTTTATATGACTCAGCTCATTGAAAAGGAGAAGTATAAATGCGACCAAGAGTAATTGTTAACTTTGAATATCCTTTTCCTTTGGATAATATTACTTTAAATGGTATAACTAATAGGAATATAGAATTTGGTACATGTATGTTAAATAAAGCTCATGAATGCCAATATGGCTATTCTTGTTTGTCTTATGAGCCTTGTGAGCATTTTATACTAACTGAAAGTAAAGTCTCTAATTAACGGCTTGTAACCTAACGGTTATATTGTATATCGTGGTGGGGCAACTGTTTGCCGTGGTTGCGCCCACCAACTAAAGGAATACAGATGAAAATTAAAGATAAGAGCTTAAATACATATGTTGATGTATGTTCTATAGAATGCCCCAAAAGAAAGTGTTACTGGGCACGTCCAGATCCTGGAGTATTTACTCCCGGCAAAGGGTACAAAAGTAGGGGTTCCAAGCCATCAAAGGAATATATCTGTGGTAGGCGGGCTATTCATGGATGCCCAGATAAATATTGTTATTAAAAAGAAAGGAGTGTCACATGACCGATTTAATTTCAATTAACGAAGCTACTAAAAATGGAATTGACCGTCTTCGATTACCAGTGTGGTCAATGGCAGAAGACCATATCAAGATTGACATAATTGATAAAAAACCGGGTCCGTGGGTTCATCTATTCAGTCCCGCAAACACGTGGTGCAACGGCAGAGATCCGGTAAATATACTCATAACGGAAATGGACCCTACCAAAAAAGAGTATTTAAAATATGAGGGGCCATTGCCGGAAACAGATGAGTATAAATCAAAAGCAGAACACTTTGATGCATTGAAAAAATAATAGAATAGTACACCGGACAAGCCAGTGATCATTACATTAGCTCTGGGCGAGCCAGGCTAATCAACTGTATGCAGCGGATAAACCACTGATTGGAGGAATGGAATGGAATGTCAATGCGGTGGGAAGTTAGTTCTCATAATGAAAGAAGGGACCTCTTATGGGTCGGATGCAAGTGGAAGAGCCTGTTGTCCTACATATTGGGAAAATCCAAATTATTTCTTTTGTGATAAATGTAAAATTATGTATCATAAGAGCATTAAAGAAGGGCAGTTTTATCTTATTAAAAATTATCCTTTTTGGGGTAAACTTAAAAAAGGAGAAATTTGTAAAAACTGTTCTGGATTTGAGGGAGAAGATAAAGAATGCAGGGGTAGATATCATACTAAAAGTAACTTGAAACCGTGTATAAAATTTTACCCTAAATAGCACATCTAACCGCCAATAAAATAATGCACCGGACGAGCCGGTGATCATTACATTAGGAGGACAAAATGAACGAATATTTAACACCACCGTGGGATAATAACGAGCCAGAAGAACCTGAACCAGAAGGTTATCAGCCTCCTAATAAAGAAGTTGCAAACGGTCAGGCTAAGACTCAGTGTAAAATCTGTGCGTCTTTTCATAAGGTAGATTTGGTTTGTTTCTATTGTGGCACTTACCCGCCTGCCGCTGAACTTTAACATTATGCGCCTCTCAGTGGTGCGAACACTGTGAGTCTAAGACCTTGGCACTTAAGACCAAGTGAGGCAAAATGGAACGTGGTGGTGCTCCAATAGAAACTCTCCACCAGTCGATAAAGGACAAAGGAGTTGGTTGGAATCCAACGGGCGCATAATAAAATAATAGAGCGAAGGAATATATCTGTGGTAGGCAGGCTATCCATGGATGTCTAGATAAGTATTGTTATTAAAAGGAGGTAATACATGGGTCATGAATCACATGCTAGGCATTCACCTAGTAAGTTACCACGGGTAATTGATTGCCCGGCATCTGTTGATGCTAATGAATCATTACCAAGCCAGGAATCAGTATATGCAGAAGAAGGCACTATGCTGCATAAAGTAACTGAAGAATGCGTAGAGCTTGGTGAAGCTAAAGTATCACAAGAGACTATTGAAAGATGGAAACTTGATGATGCCCAAGTTGAAGCTGTACAAGTATGTCTGGATTATATAGCTGAATTAACATTTGAGCATGGAGATGAGTATTCTTATTTTGTCACAGAAAAAAAGGTGTCATTACGTAATCTAGCTGAGCCCCTAAAGTGTGAAGAACTTAAGGATGTAGAAGGTACCTCTGATTTAGATTATATGTTTCCATCAATCAAGACTTTATATGTTATTGACTGGAAATTTGGGGTTGGGGTTGAAGCTTATCCAGACTCTGAGCAGCTCATGGCATATGCAGTAGGAGTTTTGCTAGGTCTTGGCCGAAAGAAATCTCTGTATGAAAAGATTATTTTGGTTATAGTACAGCCAAGATTATACTCTAGTGATATCATAAAGGTTTATGAAACTGATAAGAAAGAGTTGCTGGATTGGGTAACCAACATTCTATGCCCAGCTCTTATTGCTACTACTCTCAAGAATCCGCCATTTAATCCAACGGACCGAGCTTGTATGTGGTGTAAAATTAAACTTACTTGCCAAGCACGAAAGAAACAAAAAGACTATGCGGCAACTAAGGCTTTTGAAATCTATGCTTCGTTACCTGAAGTGGATATGAAAGAGCTCGTTGCATTTCTTAATGTTTCCAAGGATCTTATTCAGTATATAAAAGACATTGAAATGTTTGTATACAATCAATTAACAGCAGGTAAAGAAGTTCCAGGATATAAACTTGTTGCAGGTAGAAGTATACGAGCCTGGAAAGACCCAGTAAAAGCTGAAAAGTTTCTTTTGGCTAAACTGAAAGAGGATGCGTATGTGCGGAAAGTACTATCACCGGCAGCCAGTGAGAAAGTTATGAAGAAAAAGAAAATGGCCGACGAAGACTTTTATTCTCTCATTGTGAAACCTGAAGGTAAGCCTACCCTTGTACCAACTTCTGACAAGCGCCCGCCTATTGAGTTTAAAACAGTGGAAGAAAAGTTTGCATGTTACGCGGAAATGGATAATTAGCTTTGGTAAAAAGATTTAAAAACTAAAAATAATTGTTTACTTTCCAATATTTTGATGATATAATATAATTAAAGAGTGAATGAGAGAAGTACATTTTATTAACAAATAAATAGGAGACAAGAATCATGGCGGAAAAAAGAATTGAACAAGTTAAGAGTATGATTGAAGAAGGGATTCATACAAAACAGGACATCGCAGATACTTTAGACATTAAACTTGGTGGCGTGTCATCTCAGATGACTTACCTCAGATGGATGGGTAATTTTATTATCACAGATCCTGAGACCAAAATACTCTTTTTTGTTACAGAAGAAGAATTTGCTGAGTTTGAGGCCAACAAACCCAAAGCTGGAAGCAAAGTTTCTGTATCCAAAAAGACCCCTGATGAGCAGGCTGTAGCTGTAGCCAAAACTATTAAGACCCAGACAAAACAGCTCGAGATCTGGACCAAGAAAGCAGCTGAATACAAAGCAGACCTCGAAGGCGACGGTGATATTCCTGCAGATATCGATGATCTCATTGCTGAGGCTGAAGCCAATGTTACACTCTTTACCATCAAGATTAAACGGAACGTAGCCAAGGCTGCAGATCTTCCTGACCTTGAGACCGCAAAAGCTGCTGTTGCTGCAACTTCTGATGAAGAGTCTGATGAAGAGTCTGATGAAGAGTCTGATGAAGAAGTCCTTGAAGAAGAGGTTGATGACCTGATTTAAGCTGTACAGCAGGCCCAAGAGTTATGACCTTGGGGCCTTTTCCAGAGGTGTTGTTTAAGCCTCATCCCATCCCATCCCCGCCCCGGATCCTAAGAAGTTTAATGGATCCGGGGCTTTCTAGGTAAAAGGAGATACCAATGATCCAACACTTCCACGACATGACGGTTGAGCTGATACATGCTACACCTTATCCAGCAGAAGTAACTGCTCAAGCCATCAGTATTACAATGTCAACAGATCCAGAAAACATTCCTCCTGTTCTTACATCTAAGAAATGTATGTTTCTTTTGGATGCAGAACACACCTCTGTATTTGAACACGTGAATTTTACCTTCCTTGTCCAAGGAGTTTCACGTGCCCTTCATGCTCAAGTTCATGAGCATCGTATTGCAAGTCACACTTCAGGAAGCCAACACTATCAAACTTATTCAGCATATCCTGGATCAGTTCCGGTAGGTTTTCCTGATATAGGTATAACAAGTATTCTTGACTCAAAAGAGGTTTATGAAGACCTGCTTAATATGGGTGTTCCAAAAGCTAATGCTCGTCAAGTACTTCCTATGGCTATGGCTGTCAACTTCATGTGGACAATTAATGCTAGGTCGTTAATGGGATTTCTTCGACAACGCCTTTGCAAACGGAATGTGGATGAGATGCTGATATTCTCTAACAGAGTTCTTAAAATATCAGCATTACATTTTCCTGAACTATTTAACAACGCCGGTCCTCAGTGTTTTATGGACGGTACCTGTAAGCAAGGTAAGTTTTCATGTGGTAAGCCATGGAAATAAAACAAGTTTATTTCCAAATATTGGCTTACCAAAACATGCTTGGCTATGTATATAAAGACATGACAACTGAAGAAAAACTCCAGCAGTTTAAGAATTATTATATAGCCTTAAGCATGGAACAAGCTGAGTTATTACAAGAACTTCCCTGGAAACCTTGGCGGGATTCAGAAGGTCAATATCATGGTAAAAAAGCTGATATTATAAGAGAGTGGATTGATTGTTTATTCTTTCTCTTTGACCAAGCTTTTTGCCTTGACATTACTCCTGAAGATATTGAAGATGGATTCAGAAAAGTTCTTGCTAACAATCTTATCCGAATTGACAAGGGCTACAGTTCGGTTAAGGGAAAACTATAAATAGCCCAAAACGCAAAAAGGAAAACGTATGATAACAACAATCTGCAGAATCTCGTATCCTAACTTAGTTAAACCCAAAGCTAACTTGAGTGGCGCAATGAAGTACTCTTGCTCCCTCTTAATCCCTAAATCAGACACTGCTGGTGTAGCTGAAATTGAAAAAGCTATCCAAACTGCTGTCGAAAAAGGGAAGTCAGACCTCTGGAAAGGTAAAGTACCTAAATTCCGGTACAGTCCTTTGAGAGACGGAGACGAAGAGCTTAAGTCAGGTGAGAAAACTGATCGGTCTTATGAGGGCCATTATTTTCTTAACTGCTCAAGCAATGATGCCCCTGGTTTAGTAGACAGAAAAGCTAAGCCAGCCTTTGACGATGACCTAATTTATGCCGGATGCTATGTACGCGCAGACATCAATGCTTTCCCTTATAGCAATGGAGGCAATAATGGTGTTGGCTGGGGTCTAAACAATGTCATGTTTTGGGCAGACGGTGAGAGACTTGATGGTCGACAACGAGCTGAAGATGCATTTGGTGGCTTTGCCACAGATAATGACGATGGTCATGGTCAAGCTTCTGAGACTGACGAGCTTCTCTAGTTAAACTTATGGGGCCCTTCGGGGCTCCATAATTTTACACTAAAAAATACACTTGGAGAATTATATGACACCTGCAATATTTAATAAATTAGTTAAAGAAGTATACCAAGAAGGTAAACGTAAACTTAATGATGCATCCAAAGGATACTCAGGCGATGATGATCGTTTAAGCTTCTTTAAAAGAGCTGGAGACTTAGACGGTGAAACTCCTGAACGAGCTCTTAAAGGCATGTGGAAGAAACACTTAGTCTCAGTGCTAGACATTATTAAGATGACTGAAGAGTGTCCAGAAAAACTTACTATAGCTTTAGTTCGAGAGAAAATCTGTGATTCGATGAACTATCATCCGCTCCTGCTAGCTCTTTTGGTTGAGCGTATTGGGGCTCAAGATCAACAAAAAGATATTTTTGAATCGGCTGTTCCGTATTCTGGGGAGGTAACAGGTAATGAGTAAAAGACAACAACGTGCACAATCAGCATATTCAGCAGGCAAAGAAGCTGGTATGAAAGGTATTAAAGGCATTAAAGACAACCCGTATCCAAAAGGACATGAGTATCATAATGTCTGGAGAGCTGGTTACCTAAAAGGCTAAGGAGTAAGTACCTATGGCGGATCGAAGAATTAGTGTTGAGCTAAGTGCAACAATTAATTTGGGTAATTACAATTCTGTAAAAGCCTCGGCAGCTTATGCAGAAGATATACCTGATGGTGTTGCACTTGATGACGCCTACAAAGCTTTATGGAATACGTGTTTTGCTGAAGTAAACCGAGCTACTAAAGCCTATGCAAGTAAATTTAATTCAATGAGGGAGGATTTATTATGTCAGATGAAGTAAGAGTTTCTAACATTACTATTGTAGGCGTTGATAAGTACAGCAGAACTTTAGAATTGACTCTTGAAAAAGCTAAAGAACTGCAAGCTATTTTAAACGACTTATTCGGAAACCCATTTTATCCTGTACCTTCTGAAGTACCTGTATATCCTGCATATCCTATTACTTACCAGTCACCTTCAGTAGCTATACCAGATACTGAACTTGAAGCAGCTGTTAAAGCGGAGTATTCTGAGGAAGCTAATGATTAACAAATACGACAGAGCCTTATGGCTAGACTTTGAAACTTACTCAGAGTGCCCTATTACTAAAGCTGGT
>JAHIRD010000262.1 GCA_018818835.1 Pseudomonadota bacterium | reverse complement strand
CCCCGCTCTGTCCTCGACGTTCCTACCGCGCCGTACAAGGGAAGCCACTATGCCTGTGTTGATGCAGAGACGGAGGCATTGACCAAGACTGGCTGGAAGCGACATGACGAACTGAAAGAGGGGGATATTATTGCTTGCTACGATCCCGAAGCCGATCTTGTCAGATGGCAATCCGCCAGCTTCCACAGATATGAATATGACGGCGAAATGGTGTCAATTGAAAAGAGAGAGACATCGCAGCTCATAACCCCTAATCACAGATGTTTTATTCGTAGGCGAATGGGCCATCAGGGATGCAAGGGTTGGGGAACAGATACAGTTGAAGCAAAAGACCTCACGCCGGCCTATGAACTTTTACTTTCTGCGCCGTTTGATGGCGAGAGCGTTAATCCAGTTGGGGAGAATTGGGCCGCGCTCGTTGGCTGGTTCATTACAGATGGACACATAAAGCACAAAAACGACGTAGCAATAAGTCAATCGCTTATAGCCAATCCTCGTAAGGTTGATGCGATCCGCGACCTGCTGGACTCTGTAGATGCCCATTATTCAGAAAGCCATCGCAAGAGAACATGGCGAGGCCGGCCGGCCGACATGATTGAATTTGTCATTTACGGAAACGCCGCAATCAAACTTAAGGCACTTGCGCCAGGCAAGAAGTTAACGCCAAGACTTGCAAATCTCCCTTTGAATGAGGCGCGGGCAATGTTAGATGCGATGATAGCCGCTGATGGGAACAAAAGAAAAGATGGGCGATTGCAGTTTATCCAAAAAAGCAAGGATACCATTGATCTGATGCAACTATTGGCAGTGCGTCTTGGATATAAAACCGTGTTGTCTCAGCGCAAGTGTGGGACGTATGCTCTTTTTATGACAGACAAAAGATGGCTGACTCTAAGGACTACGAACGGCAAACACGATCAACTTCCAAGAAAAGAATATAAAGGTACGGTTTGGTGTCCTCATACCCTTACCGGCTTCTGGCTTGCGAGGCGAAGGGGCAGAGCGTTCATAACTGGTAACACGTTCCCTCCCAACCTGATAGCCCCTCTTATCCGCGCTAGTTGTCCGCGCCGTGCGTGTCCTGAGTGCGGCGCGCCTTATGCGCCGGTGGCGGAGAGAACTGTCGGGAACGGGAAACTTACGCCAAAGACAATAGACGCTCATCATGCCAGAGGCGGAACTGGAATACCAACGGGAACAGTTGGCAAGGCGGGTAGCAGTAGAGAAGACGCAACGTCAACCGTCACCGGCTACCGCCCCACCTGCGAACACGAAGGCGAGCCTGTTCCGGGGATTGTGCTGGATATCTTCGGGGGATCTGGCACAACCGGAATGGTAGCCAAGCAGTTGATGAGGCGTTGGGTCGTGATGGATATATCGCGTCCCTACCTGGATGAGCAAGCGAAAATCAGGACATCCAGCGGAACGCCGGCAAATGTGCTGGAAGAACTGCCTTTATTCACATTGCTACAGGAGGCTGACTAGATGAACCGCCAGGAGTGGGCAGTGTTGCTGGCGTTCTTCGCAATCGTCAGGCGTGTTTCTGATATGTCGATGCTATCAACAAATGTGATCGGGTTATCACCAAACGTGATCCACAAATTCGGGTGAATTTATGGAGTTGACATTAACCACCGCTACGGGGGAGGAAACCCCCGCCAACCGCAATAAGTGTCAACAGGAGGACAGCAAATGAACGAAACCAAAGCGGACAAAATTATAGAACGGGTGGGCAAGAACATCAAGGCAATCGAGCGTGACCTAAAAAAGCTAGTTGAACTCAACCACGAATACCTGGAGGTCATCGACGCGCTAGCTAAAGACATGGAGGATGTGTTGGAGGACAGCAAATGAGCATCCATATATGCAGTTTCGCCAGTGCTGTTTCGGACTTGAAGCCGAAACAGAAGCGTGACCCCATCATGGTTTTGAGGTGCCTTGAGCGCAATCCCAGAGTCAGCACGTGGGAGATGGGGGAGCACAATCTATATCTTACCATCAACGAGTTGAAGCGCCGTGGATGGATAACTGAGTTAGACGAGCCGTATCCTTGGCATCGCTTCGGGATTACAGAAGGGGGACAACATGAAGGGGGACGGCATGAAACGCAATGACTTACTAATCGTGATTATGCTAATAGCTGCTCTGTTATTTGGGGTGGCGGCGTGGATGATAGGACGGGAGATGCGTTATGCAGACATTCAAAACGTTGGCAATGATATTCGATGTGACTGTAAAGGTGTTCAGTGTTGTGGTTGTTGCATGGCTAGTTGCGCAGGATATAATCAAACACCTGAAAGCAAAGACGTTCTGGAAGCATGTCCTTCGCCCACGGCAATTGAGAGCGGCGCCTACGACCCAGGTGGCGGCGGGGGCTCGGTTCCGGGCAGGTACATGCTCGGAGGATGTCAAGTTAGAGACGGATGTTACGTCGTCTGCCCGATGGCAACTCATATCTCACTACCACAGTGTTTCGGATGCACCGTGGTTCCGCCGGAGCCGACCCACACCGATGCACCTCCGCCTGAGAGAACAGATGTACCGCCAGCCACTGATGTTCCGATACCCACAATATCTCCGCCTACTAGCACGACTGTGCCTGCACCAACTGCGACACAACGACCACCCGAACCTGACCCTAAGCCCAAGTGCAATCGAGGAGTTGGGAATTTAGAAGAAGGCTGTGATCCAGGGAATAGTGGAGGACAGGGCCAAGGCGATGGACGACCGGCAGGCGAAGATAGGGATGAGGACAAGGCACCGCTAGGACAAGAT
>JAHIRD010000112.1 GCA_018818835.1 Pseudomonadota bacterium | reverse complement strand
GGACTACGTCGCCGCAATGAATATCCTGGCGGTGGGGCACACCGTATCAGCCTGTGGAGAGGCGGTAAGACCTAAGAAGTCAGTCCGGGCAGCCTTGATGAAACAGGAATCTCCCGTCCTTTAGGGCGGAGAGGATGTCAAATTGTTTTTGAGAAATAGCTCATACACAGAGCCTATATCCCTGTTCATTTCACAAAGGAGACTCTATGACCGATTATCCGAAGCAGGATCATGAAATTAATCTTCTAACCACCGATAATGTAAGAATCTCAGGTTTGATTAACGTTCTAGGGCGAAGCATTTCCAATTATCTTCAGGGTACGGAACCGGATATAGTCATGTACCAATGCATGATCAATGGGAGCCAGAATGCCCGCACCCTGATCCTATCAAAAAACCACTCCCTCTGGGTCCATACCGGAGAAAAGCCCCTGACAGATCGAATAGGTAACTGGCAGACCCTGAATTTTCGTATGATCAATGGGGATATCATCAAAGGGGATGTAAATATGACCGGTTACGACCGGGTGTCAGATTATCTCCAGAACTTTAATGAGCGTTATTACGAGGTGTATTACGCCGAATCAAAAGGGGATTGCTTTGATATGTTGTATTTGTCTCGGTTGGCTACGGTGTGGAAAGAACCTGCTAACTAGTGCCCATCCATAAATGGCATCTCACGGCCCATACCGGCGTTCTCAGGTTTTCGAAATCCGGGGGCGCAGTGATAGCCTGCGGTTTCGAAAACATTGCGGCCTTCCGCCGTCGCCAACGCCGTATATTGGACTTTTTACGAACGCCATCAAACAAGGAAACCCGCCATGGCTGATTTAGACAAGGTATTTAAAATTGGAGTCAACTTAAACGCCTCGGATGTACACGTGGTCCCTGGGGAACCCTTTATTATGAGGCGTTTCGGGAAATTGATGAAATCGAAAAGCCCACCTCTTACACATGCCATGTGTAAAAAACTGGTGTATGAACTGATCAATGATGATCAGAGGATCAGTCTTGAACAGGACCTCCAGTTAGACTTTTCCTATGAAATTGAAAATCTGGGCCGTTTCCGTGGCAGTGCCATGATGCACCAGAATGGGATGAGCGCCATCTTCAGAATCATACCCCCTGACATCCCAAAATTAAGCAGTATAGGCCTTCCGGCAACCGTTTCCAAGGTTCTTGATAACCATCAGGGCCTGATTCTGGTCACCGGTGCCACAGGTCAAGGAAAGACAACAACCTTAGCTGCCATGGTGGATCACATCAATGAAACCAGGGCGCACCACGTTCTGACCATTGAAGATCCGGTTGAATTTGTGCATCCGCTGAAAAAAGGTGTGGTGAACCAGAGACAGATCAATGATGACACCCGTTCCTATAAAAATTCTCTGAAAGCGGCATTGCGTGAAGACCCTGATGTGATCATGATTGGAGAACTTCGCGATCTTGAAACCGTATCCTTAGCTATTTCAGCTGCTGAAACAGGCCATCTTGTCCTTGGAACCTTATCCACCACCAATGCCCCCAAAACCATTGATAGAATCATTGATTCTTTTCCGCCGGGGGAACAAGGTCAGATTCGTGCCACCTTAAGTGAAACACTTAAAGCAGTGATCACTCAACGACTGATTCCCGGAGTAAACAATGACAAAATGGTCCTTGCCGTGGAGATTCTAATCGGAACATTGCCGGTGGCCAGTATGATTAGGGACGGTAAGGTCTTTCAGATTCCCAATTTAATGCAGACCGGTAAAAATGTTGGCATGCGGATCATGGATGAGTCTATTCTTGAACTTCTCAAAGCCAATGAAATCAGTGAAGAGATCGCTCTTGCAAATGTTGAAAACGAAGCCATGATCAAAGCCTACCTTAGCCAGAAACCTGTTTCCGCGCCTGTTCAGACTAAACAGGCCTAAGACCTCTATTTTTATCCGAGAGGAGATAAACGTTCATGACGCGTATTATCGATACCTATTTCCAGGAAGTGAAGGACAAGGGTGCCAGCGATCTTCATATGGTTGTTGGTTTTCCGCCCTTATTGAGACTGGGCGGACAGCTTGTCAAAACAGATCACCCTGTTCTGACTGCCGAATCAAATCGAAGCATTCTCTATGAAATTCTTGATGAGGAAAAACAGACGTATCTTGAAGAAAATCTGGATCTTGATATGGCCTATGAGCTGGAAGGCGTGGCTCGTTACCGGTGTAATTTTCTGTTCCAGAGGCGAGGCATTGGTGCTGTGTTCCGCATTATCCCCACCAAGATTATGACCCTTGAACAACTGGGTTTGCCCGAAACGCTAAAAAAAATCGCACATTTTAAAAAAGGGCTGGTCCTTGTGACAGGTCCCACGGGTAGCGGAAAATCAACCACGCTGGCTGCCATGATTGATTATATCAACTCCACCCGTGAAGCCCATATCATTACCATTGAGGACCCCCTTGAATTTGTGCATTCGAATAGAAAATGCCTGTTTTCCCAGCGTGAAATCGGTGCCCATGCCCGGAGCTTCAGCGATGCTTTGCGTGTGGCGAGTCGTGAAGATCCGGATATTATTCTGGTGGGGGAGATGAGGGACCTGGAAACCATTGCTCTGGCATTGACCTGCTCAGAGCTTGGTATTCTAGTGTTTGGGACCCTTCACACCAATTCAGCCTCAAAAACCATTGACAGGATCATTAATGCCTTCCCCGTGGATCAACAGGAACAAACACGGACCATGCTTTCCGAGTCCCTCAGGGCCGTGATCGCACAGCAGTTGCTACGATCCTTGGATGGTGGCCGCTGTGCAGCCAATGAAATTCTTCTTGGGTCTCCAGCCCTTGCGAGTCTTATCCGGAATGGGAAAATTGCCCAGATAAATTCCTTGATCCAGACGGGAACCAGCCAGGGCATGCAGACCATGGACCAGCATTTGATGGAACTGGTGTCCAAAAAAATGATCAGCAAGAATTCGGCCCATGAAAAAGCCATGGATAAGAATCTGTTTTCCAAGGGGTGATTTACCTGGTGAATGTTTACGAAATATCCAATTCGCTGATCACTTTGTTTTTTGTGAAGTCCATGATTCGAATACGATGGTTTTCAAGGAGGGCATAACTTGGATATTCTGAACGTGGATGGTTGGGAGAACCCGGATTGAGAAAGATTTTACCCATGATGCTATCAAGGCGCGGCCTGTGACTGTGACCCTCGATGATGATCTGATAATTCGTCAGATCCGGGAGTTTTTGATGGCCATGGTTCATCAGGATTGCATGACCATTGAAATCGAAATCACACTGGAAGCCATGCCCTTTGAAATAATCTTCCCTGTCACAATTCCCATAGACATAGTAGGTCCGAAAGGGCAGGCTCCTGAAGTCTTTTTTTATGATATCGGGCCTAAAATCGTCATTCCCCTTCGACCCGTAAACCGTATCAAACAAATCTCCGGCAATGGCCAAACTGTCTCCTTGCTTGACAAGGGCCTTGATTTTATCCCAGGTTCGAAGACTGCCGTGAATATCTGCGGTTATAACTAATCTCGCCATCAGTCACGCAAGGCCAATACTGTTCTTTTTTGTGATTTTTGCTTTGAAAAGAGCATTGTCCGCTGCGATCAGAAGATCTTTTTTTTCTTTGGCATTCTCAGGGCATGATGCCACCCCGAAGCAGGCTGTAACACGAACCTGATCGTTTGTATTTATGTGATACACCGTATTTATCAGTTTTTCGGATATGGTTTTGGAGAGGGTGAATGCATCCATGTTATTCCGGCCGGGCAGCAGGATAATGTATTCGTCGCCGCCGTATTTAATGAGCAAATCACCATCTGACAGACAGGTTTTAATGGTGCAGCCGATTTTTTTGAGTAGCTCGGAGCCATCCATGTGACCGTGTTTATCCACAATGGTTTTGAAATTGTCCATATCCATGAAAATCGCCGCGATGCCAATGTCTTTTCCCTGATTGATTCTGAAATGATCATCCAGAAAGTCATGCATGAATCGAGCATTGGTCAACCCGGTGTATTCGTCGGTGATACTGATCTTTTTGATTTTGGCCATGTATCTGGAATTGTCAATGGCAATGGCGGCGTAATCCGCAAGAATCGATAAAATAGGGTAATTTTTTGTGCTAAAAAAATCCATGTCCTTGATGTTGACGATTTCAATAACCCCCATGACCTTGCCACGGATGGAAAGGGGGATGCACACAATGGATTGAGTAATAAAACCTGTTTTAAGATCAACTTTACGGTTGAACATGGGCTCTTTGCTGACATCAGGAACGAACATGGGTTTCCCGGTATGTGCCACATAGGGGGCTATACCCTCCTTGGGGCCAAGAACAATGGGGTCGTAAAGAGTCTTGTCAGCTCCAACAACAATTTCAAAATTGAGATTGCCGGTTTCTTCATCTTTGATCAGAAGGGACCAGTGCTGGGCTTTGATAATCTTGCTCCCGCATTGCATAATATGTTCAAATATTTTTTTATGATTTCGGGTGGACGTCAGAAGTTTTCCGATTTCAAGGCAGGCGATGAGTTCTTCGGTCCAGGCGGCTGCATCGGATTGTGATAACCTGTCTATGGTGCTCATGGTTGTCCTTTTTTTGGTCATATTAAAAAAATGTGTTGTGCCATGATATACATAAACGGAAGTGATGCCAAGGGTTTTTGGCACAAAAATGATGGCGTCGTAAAAAGTCCTATCCCATGAATATATCCGTCAACAGAACATCCTCCCGATGATGTATGGAAGAACTGATTCTACTCTCAAAACCCGGTTCCCGAGATGGACCGGTATGAAGCCGCAATCTGATAATTTACTTATTTCATATGGAATAAACCCACCTTCCGGGCCAATGGCAAGTGTAAGGTGTTCCTTGGTAGCCACGGGGCAGGCCAGGCCAGAGCCGGGGTGAGCCACATAGGCACGGGTTCCTTGTATGATTCCGGGTAACTCGTCTTCAACAAAGGGTTTGAACCCTTTTTTAAGAATGATTTCCGGCATCAGTGTATCTTTGGATTGTTCAAGGCCAAGAATCGCTTGTTCCCTAATATTTTCCTTGTCCAGGCGGGGACTTTGCCAATAGCTTTTTTCAACCCGTGCGGTATGGATCAGCCATATTTTTTTAATGCCCAGGGAGGTGGCAGAAAGGATCACCCGGTTTAAAACCTTGGGCCGGGGGAGGGCAAGGACCAGATTCAAGGCAAGGCTGGGGGGAGGAGGTCTATCCAGAGTGACATCCATTTCAAGGCACTGATGATCAATGGAAACGACGTTGCCCTGACCCATGGGTCCGTTTTCAAGCCCGATTTCCAAACAATCACCTGTGCTGGCCTTGTGGATCTCCAGCACATGTTTTAATCGTCTTCCCATAAGACGGACCCGTGATGTGTCAAAAATGAAATCGCTTTTAAATAAAAGCACCAGATTCATGGACCCTAATCCTTAATTGATGGACGATTAAAACGATCCAAGACTAAGAAAAAAAAGAGCATGAGTCAAAAGTTTTTTTGTTTTACCTGCACGATGAATGATTTTTTATCGTTGGGTGTCAGGTGATCCGGTCTATCTGAGGTTTGATGGATTTGAACTCCAGGGGCTTGTGAATGGCATGGTTAATTTTCATCATGGTATTGTTGTCCGGATGATTCCGGGAGGTATCGATGGACTGAAACGATAAAATAAAATCTTTTTGGGTTGTAATGACAACGATGGGTAATTCGGAAATGGAGTAGAGACTCCTGATCTTTTCCGCCAACTGAAGACCGTTCATGGAAATCATATTCAGGTCGGTTGTGACCAGGTCAGGCTTGTGTTTTTGCAAGGCCACCCATGCAGCATCAGGATCTTCAAAAACAAAGGGCTGATGACCCATGCTGTGAAAAAGTCTGATATAATATTTTAGGCAGATTAAAGAATCATCAACGCAGAAGATCGTTAAAGAAGGTTTGTTTTTTTCAGGTTTCCGGACCTGGCTTATTATTGAATTTGCCAGGGACCTCGTTCCTCGCCGGATGAGAATGTCTTTGAAAAAAGAAACCGTCGAATGATGGCTCTGGGCGATATACTCCATGGCATGAAAAACAAAGGAGTCGGAGTCCATGAGGCTGGAGAAAATATGATCGGCATGACTGTCAATGATGGCAGCAATAATAAGTGCGCGTTTGGATCGCCGCCCTGAGGTTTCGATTTTACTTTTCAGACCGGAAAGTATAACGTCGGATGGATTGCTGTTGATGGCTGTGGCCGCTGCAAGCCGCACCTGTTCTGAGGCATCAGTGACTCCGTCGATCAGTGAAACCGAGGAGTGAAGACGGGATAATTTGGAAATGGCTTCATAGGCTGAAAAACGGACATTGGAATCCGGATGGTGGAGAGACAATATTTTTAAAATAGAGGGCAGGGCAGCCTCGTGTCGAATATTCCCCAGAATATCCAGCCCATTGATAATGGAATCCACGTTTGAAAGATCTATATTCGCAGAGACGGCCGGGATTACCCGGGGACCGATATCAATCAGGGAATCAATGGCAAGATGACGTTCATGGGGGGAGTTGGAATTCAACATGATAATAAGCTGGGCCATATCGGAATCCTCGGTAAGCCCTTCCAGCGTATCTTTTCGTGAGGCAAGTTGTTTGGCGTCAGGATTGTCATTGGGATCATCAAGGGAGAGTTGCTTTATGAGCCTCTCCAGTGTACTGACAAGATAGGCATCTGACTTACTCGTCTGGCTGGCAAAGGCAAGTCGTTTGATGGCCGATGGGCCACCAATTCCTCCAAGAGCACTAATGGCAGCCCGTTTCAATCCTTCGTGGTCGTAAAATATGAAGTCGGCCACAACGTTGATGCAGGATTTTTCACCTGTTTTTCCGATGGCCATAAGGACTTTCTGAAGAATATGCGTGTCGGTTTCACTGAGAAGGATGCTGGCAAAAACAGGGACAGCATTTTTTTGCTGGCCCGGGGAGGCGTGGTCTATAAATGGAAGAATGAAGGGGGCATGAGCCTGTGCTTTGTCGAGTAATAATTCAACCAGATCGTTTTTATAGGTGGCACTGGGGGGAGCCTTATCAATCAAATGGTTGAGTGCGAAAAACGCATTGTTATTGGACGATACGCTTATTTCAAAAAGAGCCCTGACTCTGGTTTTTTCATCTCTATCAGGGAAATTATCCAGAAGATCTCTGAGCGTTTCCATGTTTTGATGACGAAGGCAGTCCGTGATTTGGAGTACATAGGATTCATTCACAAGATTCTTGGGGCTTTGCATCATGGTTTATTTAATTTCTATTGAAGAAGATGAACCGGACAAGGGGGCCGGTCTTTCAGTTAAAAGAAGCCAATCAAACGGGCATGTGGAAAATAGTGACGATATCTTGTATAAATTATAGAAAAAAAAGAGGGCTGTGTCAAAAATAATCGGAGGCGTTCAGCGGCATATGAATTCATGAAGGGGATAGATATTTGTAATTGCTTTGATTTCTTCTTGGAATCCGGGTTATATATAAATACATTGGGTGTTAGTTGAATTGATAGTGTGTAAATTAAGGAGAATTCAATGGGTTGGCTGGGAAAAGTAATAGGTGGAACGATTGGATTTGCATTGGGCGGCCCCCTTGGAGCCATTGCGGGAGCTGTTTTCGGCCATAGTTTCGACGGTCAGATGGTTCCGACACCAGGGGCCGGAAGGCCGAGGCTTTCAAAAAATGAGCAGACACAAATGGTGTTTTTTGTGGCGGTCTTCTCCATGCTTGCGAAAATGGCAAAAGCTGACGGCCGAATTTGTGAAAATGAATATGAAACCGTGGAAAAGTTTATCAAAAACGAATTGCATCTCAACTCCGAGAGCCGGAAGATTGCCCTCACGATTTTTAAAGCAGCCGCGGATTCACAGGAAAATTTTGAGAGTTTCGCTTACCAGTTTTATGAGCATTTCCATTCCCAACCAGGCTTTTTGGATTTTATTCTTGATGTATTGATCAGGGTTTCAGCATCAGACGGGACCCTCAGTGATGAAGAGGAGCATCTTCTTCTTTCAGCCGTCCACATATTCAACTACCCCACAGAAGCCTATCTGGCACTCAAAGCAAAATATATAGATAAAGGGATTGATTATCATGCAATCCTGGGCTGCACAAGACAGGACACCGATGCCTTTGTCAAAAAACAATACAGAAAGCTTGTGTCCGAATATCATCCGGATAAGATCGCATCCAAGGGGCTTCCGGATGAGTTTGTCACATTTGCTTCGAATAAATTCAGAGAAATTCAGGAAGCGTATGAGAAGGTTAAGCATGAACGGGGTTACATATAATTGGCAAGTTTCATGGATGTTTGCCTGAGGTTGTGGCTCAAGACATAGGCCACCCCTTTAAGAAGTTTGATGCCGATGTGGGGGTGTTTGGAGAGGATCAGCTCAAAAGCGCTTTTCGATAAAACGTACATGGTGCTGTCATTAATGGCACGGATCGTGGCAAAACGGGGCATATCTTCGATGATGGCCATTTCACCTGTGGACTGCCCTCGCGACAGTGTTGCAAGAACGACTTCCTGACCGGTGGTTTCTTTGGTCACCACAACTTCAAGAATACCGCTGACAATAAAACAGATATAATTCCCTTTGTCCGCCTCATTAAAAAGCACATCACCCTTCTTGACCTCCATAAAAGCAATATGCTTTGCAATCACTTTGATTTCTTCTGAATTGATCCGTTCGAAAAAAGGAACACTCATAAAAAACTCTGTGACTTGGTTGGTCAGGCTTTTTCCCGCAATAACCCGGGTTGGAATCATAAAAACCTCATTCGTTTAAGTGTGATGTTCTGTTGTTGCCATATAAAAGTATAACTATATCTTATGATTGTCAATCTCTCTTGTGGATTATGCAAAAGCGATCCTGCTGATGCTCCGTTTTAAACCCTGTGATAAATGAAAATACTGATGCTGTAAATAATAAAGTGACTCATCCATATGGAGAGAATTTTGCCACATGCAGCGATTGTCAGGGTTTTAATGCTTTTATCTTGAAATTCCATCAACTCTATGAAATAGATTTATATAATGAAGTTAAATGCTTCAGATAATTTTGGGTTCGATGGAGACTGAGGAGTTGAATGAACCTGTACAAATTCAATAAAAGACCCATGACAATGCCTTTAGAAGGAAAAATAAATCTTCATCCCATAACCCTATCGTTTAAAGGCGATCAGGCGTATCTTGAAAAAGCTTACACCCTAAGCGTTCACGAAAATCAGAAATACATGTTTGAAATCCGTACGGTCATCTTCCTTGCAGGCCTCGTGTATTCCCTGTTTGGTATTTTGGATGTCCTGCTTGTTCCTGATGGATATAAACCCTTACTTTTTATAAGGTTTGGTATCTTTTTACCTTATATCCTTTTTGTTATTCTTTTATCATATACACATTATTTTCAAATGTTCATGCAGCTGATCTTTGTGTCTACGGCAGTCATAGGTGGGGGGGGCATTATTGCCATGATCGTCCTGGCCACCCCCCCTGCAACCTATTCATACTATGCCGGCCTGATCATTGTTTTTATGTTTCTTTATACCTTTGGCCGAGTTCGGTTTATTTGGGCAACGCTTTCGGGTTGGTTACTTATTCTTGTCTATGAACTCACTGCCATCATGATGACATCTCCGCCCCTGCCTGTTGTAATCAACAATAATTTCTTTTTTATCTGTGCCAATGTCATTGGTATGGTCTCGTGTTATCTCCTGGAATTTTTTGACAGGAGAAATTTTTACATGACCATTCAACTTGAAAACGAGCGGGAAAAAACACATAAAACCAATGAAGAACTCGAAAAAAGAGTTTACGAACGGACAGCCCTTCTCAATAATCTGAATGCGGATTTGAACGCTGAGATTGATCAGAGAAAAACCATTGAAGATGAACTCCGTAAAATGAAGGATGAACTGGAAGTCCGGGTGGAAAACAGGACGTTTGAATTGATCTCTGCAAACAAGGATCTTGGGTTGGCCAAGGAACGTGCCGATGAATCTGCCCGATCGAAAAGCGAATTTCTTGCAAATATGAGCCACGAAATAAGAACCCCCATGAATGCCATCATTGGCATGTCCGATCTTGCCATGAATTCGAAAATCAGCCAGGAACAAAGGAACGAGTATCTGGATATCATCCGGACGTCGGCCCGTTCTCTTCTAGGCATTATCAACGATATTCTTGATTTATCAAAAATTGAGGCCGGAAAACTTGAGCTTGAAGCCAAACCATTCAGAATCCGGGAACATGTTGAAGGCGTAACCGACATGTTTATCCAGACCCTTCATTTCAAAGATATTGAATTGATTGTTGATATTGCTCCTGACATTCCTGTTTTCGTCCGGGGTGATTCCTTGAGATTGCAGCAGATCCTTTTGAATCTTATCAGCAATGCCTTGAAATTCACGGAAAGAGGGGATATCTGCGTGATACTCAAAAAAGGGAGGATGGACAACACAACCATTGAACTTTTATTTGAGGTCACAGACACAGGGATCGGAATTGATCTGGATGAAAAGCAGAACCTTTTCGATGCGTTTGCCCAGGCTGACGGATCCATAACCCGCAAATACGGAGGAACGGGTCTTGGACTCACCATATGTAAGCGCATCGTGTCCATGATGGGTGGAGAGATCCGGGTGGATAGCAAACTCGGATTGGGCAGCCGCTTTTATTTCAACGTTATTGTTGAACGGGAACGTGAAAAAAATGATACCACCATGACGAGCAATAATGGCGGTGTTGCTCACAGGAGTCACATGGACAGGGAGTATAAACAATCCGACGCATTCAAAGGTATGCGGGTTCTTCTTGTTGAAGACAACCTAATCAATCAGATGGTTGCCGTTGAGATACTGCTTCTCGAAGGTATCCATGTCACCCGGGCAAACAATGGCAGGGAAGCCGTTGACATGGTGGCAGCAAATACATTTGATGCGGTGTTGATGGATGTGCAGATGCCCGAGATGGACGGGATTGAGGCCACAGGGATTATCAAAAATGATATGGGATTGCATGACCTGCCTGTCATCGCCATGACGGCCCATGTCATGCAGGGCGACAAGGAACGCTGTCTTGAGGCAGGTATGAATGATTTTATCTCAAAGCCCATTGAAAGAGAGACGCTGTTCAAAGTGCTCAGCACGTTTTATCATGGGGGAGAACATGGCAGGATGGGTACAAGAAACGGCCAGATTGCCCCAAGGGATGTTGCCGAGATCCGGTATGATCTGCCCGGGCTTGATATGGCTGACGGCTTAAGACGTTTGGGCTGCGATATGGAAAGCTATATCGATATCATCACAGA
Source organism: Pseudomonadota bacterium (assembly GCA_018818835.1). Lineage (GTDB taxonomy): Bacteria > Desulfobacterota > Desulfobacteria > Desulfobacterales > Desulfolunaceae > JAHIRD01. The sequence goes on along the minus strand of JAHIRD010000112.1, from coordinate 104,693 downwards.
TTTTTGTCAGCATTTGGAAATTAATATGGGCAAGGTCAAAGAGTTTGCCAACGTGGGGGATCTGAACGGTGTCATGACCGAAGTACACACCATCAAAGGGGCTGCTGCAAATATTTCTGCCCATGGTTTGGAAGCGGCTGCCAAGCAGTTTGACAATTTAAATGATTGTGAACATCCGGGCCTCATGACCGCTTACGTCAACGACCTTGAATCCGCATGGTGTGAGCTAATGGATGCCCATTCCCGTTTAAAAAAATAGACCTGTATTTCGATCAGTCTCCAGAAAAAAATAGTTTTATGAAAAATAATGTTGACAAAGTTTATACGATAGTAAATATTAAAACTGACATGTCAGTCTAGCGCATAATGATGTAACACATACACTAAAGGAGAGTTAAACATGCAGAACATACCCACAGATATCAGTATCAAAGACCTTTTATGTGATCTCAGCCCCCGTCTTGCCAAAGAGGTGATTGCAGCAAGTGGAAAACTTCCTGAGCTTGAAGGAACGGAACTCACATTGGTCATTGCTGTTGAGGGCGAAAATTCATACAGCTATATCGTGAAAGATGGTAAGGATTTTACAGTTAAAGCCGAAGCCATTGATAATCCCATGGTCAAAATCGCTTTGAGCAAATCTGACCTTGAAAAAATGATCGCCACAAACAACCTTGATATGCTTCTGGGTATTCAGCAGGATCTCAATAAAACAAAATTCAATGCTCTCAAATCATTGAAGGGTAGTTTTAACGCGGAATTGAAAAATACCGACGGAAGTGTCTATTTGATCAAGACCATTTGCAATGGATCGGACTCACCAAATTGTACGTTTAAAATGACAACCGAAGATTCCACGAAAATTACGAAAAAAGAAGCACATCCAGTAAATCTGTTTATGAGCGGTGCTATGCAGATTGAAGGCGACATGGCCTTTGCCATGGCAACTCAGCCCATCTTTACTTGATTTTTATATACCGTGTATTGATGCATGAAACCATTGTCCGGTATACTGAGATGATTGATGCGTTCTGTTGTTTTTGATGTTAATTGGTTTTATGCACATCCCAAAGCCAGTGCTTTTTTTAAAAGAGCTCTGGCTTTTTTTTTAATGGAATTTGGGTTATAATTTATAAAGACGTTTAATTTATGATGGTGTAGTAAAAAGTCCCATATGCGGTGAGTTTGGCCTATGGGCCTTTTCCCATAGCCATCCGTCGACTTTTTACGAGTTTATCACTTTATACAAGGGCGACAAGGGAGACTTTTCGTGGGAAAAAAGGACATGCTTGACACGTTTATCCGTGAAAGCAAAGATATGCTCTCCCAGATGATTTCCGGTAGTCCCATTCCGACCTTTGTGATTGATCGCAACCATAAAGTCACCCACTTCAACAAAGCCTGCGAAACACTGACCGGTATACCGGCCCGGGAAATCATTGGATCTGATCAACAATGGCGTGCTTTTTATTCAACAAAGCGACCTGTTATGGCAGACATTGTCCTGGATAGTGCCGGGCATGACGGTCTTGAGACGTTTTATAAAGGCAAATACAGAGTCTCAACCGTCAAGCCTGGAGCTTATGAGGCCGAAGATTATTTTCCGGCCTTGGGCGAGGACGGAAAATGGCTTTTTTTTACGGCAGCACCGGTTAAAGATAATCAGGGAAATGTCATTGGGGCCATTGAGACTCTCCAGGATATTACCCGGGAAAAACGAGTATCTGAACTGAATGCCGCCATGCTGCGGATCAGCAATGCCCTGCACAACTTTTCCTACCTTGAAGACCTTTTGACCTATATCAGCAAAGAGATCAAAAACCTCTTGGGGGCCGAAGGCGCTTTGGTCGTCCTTCGAGATCCGGAAGCAAATGAACTTTACTGTCCTGGCATTGCATACGATGACCCCGATAATGAAAAACGGGTCCGGACCATTCGTTTTTCCATGGATGAAGTGGTGGCAGGGCAAGTAATCCAGACCGGAAAACCGGTGATCATCAATGATACATCCTGGCATGATCTTTATCCTATCCGTGATCAGAAGATGGGGTATATCACCCGCAGTCTTGTGGAGGTTCCTGTTTTTGCAGAGGATCGGATTATCGGTGTCCTCAGCGGCATTAACAAAAAAGACGGACAATTTTCCCATAAGGACGTTGAACTTTTATCCACCCTGGCAGGAACCGTGGCTCTTGCCATTGAAAATACACGATACCAGGAAGAATTAAGGCATGCCTACCGTGAGGTTCGAGCCCTTAACACAGCCAAAGGCAAAGCCATCAATCATCTTTCCCACGAATTGAAAACCCCTGTGGCCATTCTGTCCGAGGCGGTGTCTGTCCTTGAAGAAGAACTTCAGGCATTACCGGAAGATGACTGGAGACCCTTTTTAGGCATGATTTACAGACAGCTGCATCGTATCAGTGACATCAAAGATGAGGTCGCAGATATCATCAAGGCCAAGGACCGGAATGTATCGGAATTGACCCCATGGCTGATTGAACAATGCGGGGACCTATTGTCTGTTTTAGCCTCAAATAATATGGGGAAGGGGGATGTGGCAGAACAAATCAAAGCGTTTATTGAAAACCTCTTTACCCCGAAAGATCTGGTGATGGTGTCGGTTTATCTCAGTGATTTTGTAGACCATCGAATCCGTGTCTTGAACAAAGAGTTCACACACAGGAATATTGAATTCCGACTCAATTTGGAAAAAGCTCGAAATATCCTTATTCCCCAAGAAATTCTGCAAAAAATCGTGGACGGTCTTATCCGTAACGCCATAGAAAATACGCCGGATGAAGGCCGTGTGCATCTGTCTGTCTTTGAAAAAGGAGAACATGTTTTTCTTTCCGTGAAAGACTCAGGGGTCGGTGTCCGTCAAGACCATCAGGAAAGAATTTTTGAAGGATTTTTTCCTACCCAGGATATGACCCTATACTCCACCCGAAAACCCTTTGATTTCAACGCAGGCGGCAAAGGTGCAGACCTACTGCGCATGAAAATCTTTTCAGAAGCATACAATTTTACCATTGAGATGCGTTCCACACGATGCCCCCATCTTGATGAAGAAAAAAAAACCTGCCCCGGACGAATATCCTTGTGTCCGGCCGTCACTGAATCGAGCCCCTGTGACACCCTGGGTGGCACTGAATTTATTCTTCGCTTTTAATATGCACCATGAAAGTCGTCTCACGGGTGCGGATGGGCATTTGTATTTAGAAAACTCGCTGAAAAAACAAGGCCCCCACCCTGTCAATATGGCTTTTCAGGTCGGGGTGGTCAAGGCTGGGATAATGGACCAGATCCACGAAAAAGGGCAGGCTTGATTCGTCAAAATCCGCTTTGATCTTTTGGACCAGGGTCTTGTTGGAAAGGGGATTCATAATAGCCAGGTCAAGATCACTTCCGATGTGATAGTCTCCTTTTGCCCGGCTTCCGAAGATGAAAACCCGGGTGACATCCAGGTATTTTTTTAAAATGTCCTCACAGGTTTTCATGTCCCGGTCCGTCAGACCGAATGGGTTTATTGCCTTATTTGTCTTTGTCATGATGATTTTTCATTGAGAAAAAAGAGGTATAGTTTTTCCAAGGCAACAAAGGTCTCTTGCCGGAGTTGTTTTTCCGATGCCTCAAATTTTTCACCGCTGTAATCATGGGAAAGCTCGTTTCTGATATCCAGCCCATCAATCAGCTCCTGGGCCACATCGATATACCGGCTTTGCTGGGCCAGGCGCAGGGTGTCTTTGGGGGAGGGTTTGAAGGCAAATCCTTTGACTTCTAAAAAGTCTTTCATGACTTTCCATGATAGATCAAGCGTAAATTCAAACCGTTGAATCAAACCGTTTCGTTCCAGTTCATTCAAATTCTCCATGTTCACCGCTTCTTTTAGACGAAAAAAAGCTTTTTCAAAATTTTGAAATCTCTGATGCCATCGAATATCAGCATGTGTCATGGGTCACCTTATGCCTGTCTATGAAAAATTTTTCCCGTAAATGCCATCATGGACCTTCGTATAGTCAAGGCTTTCTTTGGGATGACCGGGCAGGCTATCTACGGGGTAACCGATGGCAATGATGGATTCAACCTCTATATGGGCCGGGATGTTCAATAGGTCAGCCACTTGTTCACAGGCCATTTTACCTGGCCCGAACTCACGGTTTCGGATCTGAATCCAGCAGCTTGTAAGGCCCAGGTTTTCGGCGGCAAGCTGGATATAGGTGGAGGCAATGGATGCGTCCTCCACCCAGACATCACATTTTTTCGGATCAGCCAGGACCACAATGCCCAGGGGCGCATGTTTTAAAAACGTGGCCCCGTGGGGTTTGGATGATGAAAGTTGGTCGAGCATGCCTTTGTCTCTGACCAGGACGAACTCCCAGGGGTTAAGGCTTCGGGACGAGGGACTTCTCAGGGCTGCTTCAATCAGAAGGGCGATTTTTTCAGGCTCAATCTCTTTGTCTGAAAATGAACGGATACTTCGTCTGTTTCTGATCAAAGACATGAACATGATAAATCACCCCTTGTTTTTTTCCATGGCGTTTTTTAAAAGTTCTCCCATGGTTCCAAGGTTTTTGGATTCCGAGGGCACAAAGCTTTTCCAGTCATCCTGTCCTTCGGTGGGAGTAAGAGCCAGGCTGATTCGTCGTTTTTCCTCATCCACACTTTCCACACAGAGGGTGATGGCATCGCCGGCTTTGAGTTTGTCGATGGCCGATGCTTCGCTGGACTGGCTGATTTTTGATTTGGGCAAAAGCCCTGTGACCCCTGGCTCAAGGCTTATAAAAAGACCAAAGGATTCTTTTTTCTCCAGGGTTCCGGTGACGGGTTTGCCCAAGGGGTATTTCATGGCAATACCGGCCCAGGGATCACCATGGGCATCTTTCATGGACAGGGAAATTCTCTTTTTCGAAGTATCGATATCTTTGACAACCACCTGGACCACATCTCCTACCGATACGGCGTCCTCGGGTTTTAAAATCCGTTTGGTGTAACTCATTTCACTGACATGGACCAGACCTTCGGTTCCAGGAGCGATTTCCACAAAGGCTCCGAATGGTGCGCATCTCATGACCGTACCGGTCAACTGGTCTCCGGCATGGAAACGGGTTCCGGCAAGATCCCATGGATCGGTTGCTGTTTGCTTGATGGACAGGGATATTTTAGGGTCTTTGTCCCCTTCGGATTCTTTGATGGAAAGGACCTTGACCATCACCACATCTTTGGGACTCACGGCTTCTTCGGCTTTTTCAACCCGGGTCCAGGACAGCTCGGAAATGTGAATCATGCCTTCCACACCCGGTATCAATTCTGCAAAGGCACCATAGGGCATAATTTTTGTAATTCGGGCTTCCCGGATATCATCGGCCTTGAGTTCCTTGAAAAACTGTTTTTTCTTTTTATCAATATCAATCTGGAGGTACTCCCTGCGGGAAACCACAATGTTTCGGCCTTTTTCTTCATAGCGGGTGATAAAGAACGTACCGCTTTCTCCCAGATATGTTTCAGGTTTTTCCACATAGGTGACATCAATCTGGCTGACGGGGCAAAAGGCGCGTTTTCCTGAAATGTCGATGTGAAATCCACCTTTGATCACCTCTTTGACTTTTCCTTCCACGGGTGTCCGGCTTTTGAACGCATCCAGGAGGACCATGTCATCACCTGAACCGGACAGGGCTTTGGAAAGAATCACTTCACTTTCCGTCACGGAGATCACATAAAGTTCAATTTTATCCCCGGCTTTGTAAGGACACTCCCCATTTTTATCCAGAAGTTCCATTTTGTCCACCACACCGTCACTTTTTGTGCCGGTGTCGACATACACGCTGCTGGTGCCGATGGAGATGATTGTCCCTTTTATCCGGTCTCCCTGATTGATATCCTGATTGAGCCCTGCACTGTACTGTTCAAAAAGTTCGGCAAAGCTTTCTTCCTGGTTTTCCACTTTATCATCGTTTTCAGACATGGTTTTACTCCGGGCCTTTCAAGACGGCCGTTTATTTGGATGTTCTGGATTTATTGGGTATTATAACCATCATTTTATCGGGTCTAAAGGGTGAACCGGTATGGTATTACCGTGTGAGCATTTCACGTAACCCATTACCAGCACGAGGCGTCTATTGCAAGGAAAGTTTTATGGTTTATAACCAATTGTTTGACAGATGTGATCAAACTCGTGTAATAAACTCTTTTTTTATGAAATAAAGTTTGTATCCTGTTTCAGGAACAGACTATAATACCTGAACAATGAATAAATGAAAACATCTTGAGAGTCATAGTGATATAAAGTTTTGATTTTTAAAGGGTTTTATCTTTAAGGAACGTTCATGAAAGAAAACAAGGAAAAGAAACGGGTCGGCATTGCTTCAATGCTGGAAAAAACCGAAATCAAAGAATACTTTGACACATTGTTTATTCTTGTCCTGGGTATTGAGTTTGTTATTTTTGTTGCCCATTTTATAGGCTCCATCGGCCCGGACAAGGGAACGTTTCCGTGGAAACAATACTTCTTTGTATCCTTTATCGCTCCCATTGTACTTGTGTTTTTGATCGGTCTTGTGATTATCGGATTCAATTATTACATATTCGGGAATGATTACAGTGGGGATGTTCCGGAGAATACCGGCGAGGTTGAACAGGGAAAAACCCTTAAATATACGGCCCAGAATTTTATACGTTTTTTAAATCAGATGCCTGTGTTGGCCGGTTTGTTCGCCATCGGTCTGGGATCTGTGATCCTTTACAAGCTGGATGCCATATTAAAAGTCATTGGTCTTGTGGGCGAGAGGACAGCGTTTTATATCTTCATCATGCTTGCCGTCATTGTGGCCGGAGCCCTTATTTTTCTTCTTTTCTGGTTGTTCTGGAAATTCAGGCTTCATAAAATTGAAATCGAACGGCGCTGGGATTTCAAGAGAAGGGTCATGGAAAAATCAGGACTGATTATTCTTGAAAATAACATGGTCCTCAATGAACAAGGGAAAGTGCTTACCCATGGGGATGTGCGTGCACAACTTGAGGGGCAGGTTCTTGACGAAGAAAACAAAAAACTCCCCCTGATTCCCAGTAACTTCATGATGAAATAATCGGTAGGTTGTGGGTTCTCTTCCCATGGGTGATCTATGGGAAAATGATTGTTTTTGAAACTCCCTCCAGGTATCTGAAATAATCGTTTAAGATGTGACCGTGATCAAAGGCAAGGGGTGATGGAAGAGCATCCCGTGTGAATATTCCTGTGCTTTTTGCGTCATCAGCAGCACGGAGCACGCCTTTGCCTTTGCCGATGAATACGGTTGATACCGTGTGATGACGGGGGTCCCGGGACGGGTCTGAGTAGGTGTGGAACTGCTCAACCAGTTTAACCTCAAGGGATGTTTCTTCCATGGCTTCCCTTATGGCTGCATTTTCAAGGGTTTCACCGTAGTCAACAAAACCCCCGGGTATTGCCCAACCATAGGGTGGATTTTTTCGTTCGATCAGAACGATACCCTGTTCGGTTTCAATGATGATATCAACGGTGACAAGAGGATTTCGATACGTTTTTTCAGTCATAGGGTCCATTGTCCTTTTTATCCTTATGCAGTTTGTTTAAATTAATCTTTATTTGTGGACTAATATGAACCCATGTCAACAGATTTATTGTAGCGATGATTCCTTTACCGCAAAGGTTGAGAACCCATGAGCACAATTCAACCCCAACAGGAAAAAGCCATGGTGGTTCATTCCCAGGCATTTAAAGACACGGTTAAAAAAGGCCTTGACTATTTTAAGGTTCCTTCAACCCCTGCAATGATCGAACAGCTGACCTTCCATGCCTCAGAGATGCTTTTCTGGAACAAGAAGACAAACCTGACGGCCATAACAGACCCCTATGATGTGGCCGTTAAACATATAATCGATTCGGCAGCGGCTTTTCCCTTGATATCACAGGGTGCGTCTGTGCTTGATCTGGGATCTGGCGGGGGCTTTCCGGGAATTCCCCTAAAAATTCTCAATCCGTCTCTGGACATGATCCTGGTTGATTCTTCACGTAAAAAGGTGAGTTTTATGAAGCATGTGATCCGGACCAAGTCCTTGACTGGAATCCGCGCTTTTCATGCACGGGGTGAGGAGCTTAAGGATGACAAAAGCTTTTGTGGGTGCTTTGATTATGTTATAAGCAGGGCTTTTTCAGGTCTTGATGTGTTTGTTCCCATGGCCCTGCCTTTTCTTAAAGAGAATGGACGGATCATTGCCATGAAAGGCAAGGAGATTGATCATGAAAAATCCCTCCTTACGACGATAACAGGAACGGCTTGGGACGGGAGACAGGTCCTGTGTCAGGATCTCTCCATGGAACAGATTTTATACCGTCTTCCGTTCATCGAATCCCAACGTGCATTGTTTGTCATTGGTCTTAAAAATAAGTGCATACCCTGACATCTGATTAAGATGAACTCATAAAAGGTATAATATCGTTGACATAACTAAAGCTTCTGACATAAATTTGTTTGTTTCAAAATTAAACTATTAAAATCCGAACAGTTTTGGAGGATATATGGATTATAAACATACGCTCAACCTTCCTGCAACCTCATTTGCAATGAAGGCCGGTCTTCCCACCCGTGAACCCCAGCAGCTCAAAGAATGGGAAGAGAGCAAACTCTATGAAAAAATAAGGAAGGTATCCAAGGGACGGAAAAAATTCATCCTCCATGACGGCCCTCCCTATGCCAACGGCAACCTCCATATCGGTCATGCCCTGAATAAGATTCTCAAAGATATGATTATCCGTTCCCGTCAGATGGCTGGATTTGATGTGCCCTATGTGCCGGGTTGGGATTGTCACGGTCTTCCCATTGAACACAATGTGGACAAGTCTCTGGGGTCCAAGAAAAAAACTATGACCCAGGCCGAGATCCGTCAGAAATGCAGGGATTATGCAACATCCTTTGTGGATATCCAGCGTGAGGAGTTCAAACGTTTCGGCGTAATCGGGGAATGGGATAATCCCTACCTGACCATGGCCTATGATTTTGAAGCCCGAATTGCCAAGGAATGCGGGGAATTTGCCGTCAAAGGGGATATGTATATCGGGAAAAAACCCATCCACTGGTGCTGCAACTGCCAGACGGCCCTGGCCGAAGCTGAAATCGAACACAAGGATCACACCTCGCCGTCCATTTATGTCAAGTTTCCTTTCAAGGATGATCCGGCCATTATCGATCCGGCCCTTTCAGGTAAGAAGGTTTTTGTCGTGATCTGGACCACAACACCCTGGACCATTCCGGCCAACCTGGGCATCTGTCTGAACCCTGATTTTATTTATTCGGCCGTTGAGGTCAATGATGAGGTCCTGATTCTTGCCAAAGATCTGGTGGAGAAGGTGATGAAGGAGTTTTCATTCACCGATTATCGTGTGATTGCAGAATTTCCGGCGCCTCTTATTGAAAACAAACATTGCCGCCATCCCTTCTATGACAGAGATTCCCTGATTGTCCTGGGAACGCACGTAACCATTGAATCAGGGACAGGCTGTGTGCATACAGCGCCTGGTCATGGTTCCGATGACTATATCACCGGTTTGAAGTACGGTCTTGAACCCTATTCTCCGGTGGGTGACGGGGGCTGTTATGTGGATGATCTGGAAATCTTCGGTGGCCAGTTTATCATGAAGGCCAACGCGTCGATCATCGCCTTAATGACCGAAAACAACAGCCTTATCAAGCAGGAGAACATGAGTCACTCCTATCCCCATTGCTGGCGTTGTAAAAAACCCGTTATTTTCCGTGCAACACCCCAATGGTTTATTTCCATGGACCAGACCGGTCTTCGGCAGAAAGCCTTAACGGAAATTGATTCGGTAAAATGGATTCCTGGCTGGGGCAGGGAGCGTATATACGGAATGATTGAAAACCGTCCGGACTGGTGTGTGTCACGGCAACGGTCATGGGGTGTACCCATTCCGGTTTATTATTGCGAATCCTGTGGTGAGGTCCATGTGACCGAATCATCGGTTGAAAAGATTTACCAGCTTTTTAAAACACATGGGGCCGATGTCTGGTTTGAATGGGAGGCCAAAGATCTTCTGCCAGATGATGCCGAGTGCGGGGCCTGCGGTAAAACCTCATTTAAAAAAGACAGCAATATTCTTGATGTGTGGTTTGATTCGGGGGTGACCCATGCAGCGGTTCTTGACGAGCGAGATTATTTAAAACGTCCGGCCGACCTTTATCTTGAAGGCAGTGACCAGCACAGGGGCTGGTTTCACAGCTCCCTTCTAACCTCGGTGGGGAAAACCGGAAAAGCACCGTATAAAGCCGTGCTGACCCATGGTTTTGTGGTGGATTCAAAGGGGCATAAAATGTCCAAATCCGAAGGCAATGTCATTGCCCCTAAAAAAGTGATCGATCAGTACGGGGCCGAAATTTTAAGACTTTGGGTGGCTTCATCGGATTATCGGGATGACGTGCGCATATCCGACAATATTCTCAGGCAGTTGAGTGATGCATACAGGCGGATCAGAAATACATGTCGCTATATGCTTAGCAACCTCAATGATTTTGATCCTGCAATTGATGCCGTATCCTATGATCAGCTGACGGATATTGATAAATTTACCCTTCACAAACTGGGACTTCTGGTTGAAAAAGGATTGAAAGCCTATGATACCTATGAATTCCATGTTATATACCATGCCCTGTATAATTTTTGTTCCATTGACCTTTCGTCCTTTTATCTGGATATCGCCAAGGACCCCCTTTATGTTCTGCCAAAAAAATCCTTGAAACGTCGGGGGATTCAGACGGTCATGCACATGGTGATTCAGGCTATTTCCCGTCTTATGGCACCTGTTCTTCCTTTTACCTCCGAGGAGGTCTGGCAGCATATTCCGGATTATCCGGGCAAGGAGGAAAGCATTCACCTTGCAGACCAGGTCGCTGTTGAAAGCCTTTGGAAGAATGAATCACTTGCCGGAAAATGGGAAACCATCCTTGAAATAAGGGGTGAGGTAACCAAGGCCCTTGAAGTTGCACGGGCCAAAAAACTGATTGGCCATCCTCTGGATGCATCGGTGACCATCCACGCCCAAGGAATCCATCATCAGATCCTTGGGGAATACAGCGATATTCTCAAGGATATTCTGATTGTATCCAGTGCATCCTTAATGGATGACAAAGGGCAGATGGATTATTCAAGTCCTGACATTGAAGGTTTGAGTATCGGAATTGGAAAGGCTCCGGGCGAAAAATGTGAGCGGTGCTGGACATACGACGCCAGCACCGGCAAAGATTCACGGTTTGAAAATGCCTGTGCACGGTGTTGTGCTGCATTGGAAGAGATAGGACAATCATGACACGTGAAAAAATTATGCGATTGCTGATCGTCTCAGGCATCACGGTTCTCATTGATCAGATCAGCAAGGCCGTGATTGTCCGTTTTCTTAGCTACGGAGAAAACATAAATCTTATTCCGGGTTTTTTCAACATCACCTATGTGTTGAATGCCGGAGGGGCCTTTGGGCTGTTTGCCCAGCAAAGTCAATTGGTCCGGGTGATGATGTTTCTCGTTTTGTCAATGATTGCCGTGGGCTTTATCTTTTATCTGTACCATGGAGTCCCCCGGTCACATCCCATGCTGGCCAATGCCCTTGCCCTTATTCTGGGAGGCGCCATAGGCAATCTCATTGACCGGATCAGAATGGGTCGTGTGGTTGATTTTCTGGACTGTTATATCAAGCATTTCCACTGGCCGGCATTCAACGTTGCCGACAGTGCCATCTGTGTTGGTGTGGGTATTTTCATTTACCATATCGTATTCAAAAAAATGCCCGAAGAAGGCAGCCACCCATTGTTCTGATAACTTGGTTTTAGGGTATGTAAGGAAGATTCGATGCATCCTGTATTATTTGAATTCAAGAATATTGTTATTCATACCTATGGTTTTTTTATTGCCCTGGGATTTTTGGCCGCTATTTTTATTTCCAAACGTGAAGCCCGGCTTGTTGGAGAAGATCCTGAAAAGATAGCAGATTTTATATTCTGGCTTCTGGTTGCCGGCATTGTGGGCTCACGGGTTTTTTATGTGATTATCTACTGGGATAACTATTATCCCGGCCATCTGATTGATATGGTCAAAATTTGGGAAGGCGGTCTTGTCTTTTACGGTGGTTTCCTGGGTGCTTTTATTATGTCGGTTGTCTACATCCGAACCACAAAACTAAAATTCTGGAAATCCATGGACATCATCACACCTGCTATTCCCTTTGGTCATTTTCTCGGTCGCCTGGGGTGTTTTTCAGCCGGGTGCTGCCATGGCAGAGCCTGTGATCTGCCATGGGCCGTGACCTTTACCAATCCTGAATCCCTTGCGCCCCTTCACGCGCCCTTGCACCCCACACAACTTTATTCGTCGGCCAGTAATTTCTTGATTTTTCTTTTTATATTTAATTACAAACGATTCAAACGATTTGATGGCCAGGTTTTTTGGACCTATGTCATTGTTTATGCCCTCGCACGATCCATCCTGGAAACATTCCGGGGTGATTTTAGAGGGGCGGAAGTTTTAGGTATCTTATCTGTGTCCCAGGCTGTGGCCCTTGTTCTGTCTGTTGCTTCATTGGCCATGCTGACCTATCTTTATCGGCGTAAAAATTGATGGCGTCGTAAAAAGTCCCATATGCGGCGTTGCCGCGAGATAGTGTTTGGCCTACGGACCTTTTTCCATAGCTATCCGTCGACTTTTTACGAGTTCATCAAACTTAGGAACTCTTTAAGCCGGATCCATTTGGTAGTTTTGCCAGGGTCCGTATAACCGAGTATTAACCCCGTGGATGAGCGTTTGACCCCCTATGCCTGAGTTGAACTATAAACATCTTGAATCCTATCTTTCAAATCTGGTTAAAGACGGATTTGCACCGGTCTATTTGATTCATGGGGAAGAATACCTCACCCGGTCAGCATTTGATTCCCTTCTTGGCCAGATGGTACCACCGTCTAAACGGAGTTTTGGCTACGAACCTGTGGATGAAGACACGGAAAGTATGGCCGATGTGATTGAACGTCTGAATACCTTTTCCATGATGTCCGGTATCAAGGCCGTTTCGTTGTGTGAATCCCGTATTTTTCATTCAAGGCAGGATATGTCGGCCCTTTTGAAAAAATGCAAAACATCCTATGACACCGGAGACAAAAAAAAAGCGTCCAGATTCCTTTCGTCCCTCTTGTCTTTTTCCAGCCTGACGGTGGATGAAGCCCGGACAGAGAAGGGACGGGAAGAATTGAAATACAATGAAAGCTTTTCAGATGATGGATCATGGCTCAACGATCTTCTTTCCTTTTATACCGAACATTCCATCAAGACCAAGGATGCCGGTGATCCGGTAAAACTCCTCAAGGATGCCATTGAAAAAGGATTCCCGGACCAGCACCACCTTGTGATTACTACGGATATGGTGGATAAACGAAAGGGACTGTATACAACCATCAAGGACCTGGGCATGGTGATAGACTGTGCAGTGCCCAAGGGGGATCGCAAGGCAGATAAGGATACCCAGGATGACATTTTACGAGAGAACATGAATACGCTGCTTAAGAAAAGCGGTAAAGCCATGGACCCTGATGCCTACCGCTATGTGTGTGATATGACCGGTTTTGATATCCGCACCTTTGTGGGAAATCTTGAAAAACTTATCACCTATACAGGATCCCGGCCGAGAATCACCCTTCAAGATGCCCGGACTCTTCTCAAGCGGTCCAAGCAGGATCCCATCTATGAATTATCCGGTGCCGTGGCAGAACGAAACCTTGAACAGGCACTTTTTTTTACAGGGAGCCTACTGGCCAATGCCATCTTTCCGCTCCAGATCCTGGCAACCATTGTCAATCAGTTGCGGCGATTGATCCTGGCCAAGGATTTTTTGATGAGCCTGCCCCAGGGCCGTTGGAGGGGAACCATGGATTATAACAGTTTCAGATCCTCCATTATGCCTGTTATCAAGGAGTATGACAAACAATTGCTTGAACGGACCCTTACTCGGGAAACAGCCCTTGCAGAATCCCCGGAAGAAGGAAAGAAAGAAAAAAAGATCAAAGCCGAGACAGACCTCGTGATTGCAAAAAACCCTAACAGCCCTTATCCGGTATACCTTCTTATGGTCAATGCCGGCCGATACTCCCGTGATGAATTGATCAATGCCTATGAAGCGGCATACAATGTCGATGTCCGGCTGAAAAGCACGGGTGAAAACCCCAGATTGATCCTGGAAGATCTTTTAATCAGAATATGCAGACCCATGGAGAAAAAAATATCGTGAAGACAGCCCCTGTGAATTCACTTAAAACGAAAATTGTATGTACCATCGGCCCATCCTGTGACAGTCCTGATATGATTCGTTCCTTGATCGAAAAAGGGATGAATGTGGCCAGGCTGAATTTTTCCCATGGGAGCCATGACGAACACCTGGAAAAAATTACGACCATACGTAAGGTCTCTGAAGAGATGGGCCGATCCGTCGCCATTTTGCAGGACCTGTGCGGTCCTAAAATTCGTGTGGGCAAAATCAAGGATCCCGGAATCAGCCTGAAGGCAGGCCAGAGCCTGATCCTGACCAGTGAGGATCTTCTTGGGGAAGAGAACCGGGTGTCCGTCTCTTATAAACCCCTGCCATCCGAGGTCAAAAAGGGGGATGTCATCCTGCTTGCCGATGGCATGATGGAGTTGATTGTCCATGAAATCACCGGCAATGATATTGTCTGTGATGTCATTATCGGTGGGACCCTGACTTCCAACAAGGGGATCAATCTTCCCAGCGGAACCATTAAGGCACCGTCTCTGACAGAAAAGGATAGAGTGGACCTTGATTTTGGAATAAAGCACGACGTGGACTATATTGCCCTGTCCTTTGTAAGGACACCCGAGGATGTCATCGGGCTTAAAAAGATCATCAATCAGTCTGGGAAAGACATTCCGGTTGTGGCAAAAATCGAAAAGCATGAAGCGATTACGAATATCGAAGGTATATTGGACGCCACCGATGCTGTGATGGTCGCCCGGGGGGATCTGGGTGTTGAAATTCCCTTGGAGCAAGTTCCGGAACTTCAGAAAATGCTGGTGCGCAAAGCCAATGAAAAAGGAAAACCCGTGATCGTGGCCACCCAGATGCTCAGGTCCATGGTGGATTCTCCCCGCCCCACCCGTGCCGAAGCCAATGATGTTGCCAATGCTGTTTTTGATGGGGCCGATGCCGTGATGCTATCCGAAGAAACAGCCAGTGGGAGCTACCCCCTTGCCGCCGTGGAATACATGGCCAAGATTGCCCTGAATGCTGAAAAAGGCTATCCCCATGATCGTTATCTGACCCTGACAACCCATGAACCGAATATCGCCTTGTCCGTGGCCTATGCTTCATGTATCCTTGCAGAGCAACTGAACGCGTCGGCCATTGTGGCATCCACCAAATCAGGATTTACCGCAAAGCAGATTTCCCGGTTCAGGCCCTATTCAAAAATTGTGGCATTATCTCCGGACAAGAAGGCCCTTAGGAAACTTGCTTTGTACTGGGGGTGTGAACCCGGCTTTGTGGCCATCCCGAATAACACCGATGAAATGATCGAAAAAGTCGCCGAATCAGCCCTTGAAACAGGGGCTGTTCAGAAAGGCGATTTGATCGTGATCACCGGCGGTCATCCTGTCTGGGTTGAAGGGACCACCAATATGATGAAGGTTAAGCGCTTGTAAGCTGACCCTGGATTCTGGCTGATATGTGTGCAGATGATGAGGATATAATTTTGATATTGATTTTGGCTATAAAAATGGCTATATTTTAAATGTAATCATAATACAAAATCCTCTGGAGAATTTATGAAATCTCAATTGTCTATATCACAAGTCAAAAATCAGCTGCCCGCCATTATCCATGAAATTGAAAAAGGACAGATGGTTCACGTTACGCGTCATGGCAAATCGGTGGCAGTGTTGTTATCTGTTGATGAATATGACCGTCTTATCGGAAAAAAGGACGACTTCTGGGAAAATTACCTGACATTCAGGCATCATGTGAAAGAAAAAAATCTAATGATCGATGATTCGGTTTTTGAGGATGTGCGGGATCATTCACCAGGAAGGGACCTCAAATTGGACTGATGTTTTTACTTGATACAAATATCATCTCCGAATTGGTAAAAAAGCAACCGGATGCATCGGTTATTAATAAGATTGAAACATACCGGAATGCCCTTGTGATTGCCTCACCGGTATGGCATGAACTGATTTTTGGTTGTCATCGCCTACCGGTGTCACCTAAAAAAGAAGCCATTGAATTTTTTTTACATACAACCATACAAAAAACACTTCTCATTCTCCCCTATGACGAAAAATCCGCAGCATGGCATGCCATTGAACGTTCAAGACTATCATCCAAGGGGTTGACCCCGGCATTTGTAGATGGTCAGATCGCATCAATTGCATTTACGAATGATTGCATACTGGTCACACGAAATATTAAGGATTATCAGGGCTTCTCCGGCCTTTTATTCGAAAACTGGTTCGAAACGTGACGGCTCATGGTTCATGGCAAGCCATGGAATATTTCTATTTTAAGAGGCTGATGACAAGACGTCGGGTTTCGCTGGTACTGTGGTTTTAAACTTTCAGGGCCAACATCTGCTCATAGATATCCAGGAATTCTTCTGAAAAAAGAACAAAGATGATTTTTTCCATGTCCTTGTTTTTTTTTAAAAAATCCCAGCTGGTATCCACGGCGATCCGGGCCGCCTCTGAAACGGGGTAGCCATAAACTCCGCAGCTGATGGCAGGGAAAGCCAAACTTTTTATTCCCTTTGCTTTGGCAAGGTCAAGACTGTTCGTATAACAACTGGCCAGAAGTACCGAGTCGCGATCCTTGCCGCTGTAAACCGGCCCCACCGTATGGATGACATAGGGGGCTTTGAGATTGTATCCTTTGGTCAGCCGGGCTTCTCCCGTGGGGCAGCCACCCAGGGTCCGGCATTCAGCCAGAAGACCGGGCCCTGCAGCCTTGTGGATAGCCCCGTCAACCCCACCACCACCGAGAAGGCTGGTGTTGGCGGCATTGACAATGGCGTCGGTCTCCATCCGGGTGATATCGGCTGTCATACAGGTGATGCGTGATCCAATATTATTCATGGTATCTCTCCTAATGGTAAATTCATCAAGATTTTCGTGTCCAAGTATCATTTTCTTTTCGATTGCGATTTCGATTTCGATTATTCCAACACTATTGTAAGATGTTTATACGTTTTCTCGTTTCCTAAACTGTGACATATTTTTATCGATTATTCAACCGCATGAGGAGGCCGTATGGCTGTACTAACGATTTCAAGACAAGAGGGCAGTCTGGGTGATGAAATTGCAAAGGCTGTTTCAGACACATTGTCTTATTCTCTGATCGACAAACATAAAATTCATGATATGTCATCAGGGTTCAAAGGCGATTATTCGTCGGAAATGGATGTGATCACCAATGAAAGTAAACCCGGTTTTTTTGATTTTATTTTTCATCAGCGGTCTGTCTATGGTCATATGCTTGCATCCATGGTTTATGATGCTGCGGGCAAGGATAAATGTGTCATTGTGGGACGAGGGGGGCAGTTTCTCCTCCATGGAAAGACCCATGTGATCAATGCCCGAATTGTTGCGCCATTTGACTTGCGTGTGGAACGGGTCATGACCCGGATGAATCTTGAAAAAAAGATTGCAAGCGACTATGTCCGCACATCGGACCAGAAGCGTGAGGAATTTATAAATTATCTATACCGTGAAAAAGTCGGGGACTTAAGCTGGTATGATCTTGTGATCGATTCAGACCGGTTTCCCATGGACCGGGTGGTGGCCTTTCTGGTGGATGAATTAAGACGGCTTGAAAAACAATACCCCCTGACCCCGGAGGATATCCATACTTATCAGATACAATCCCTTGAAAAAAGAATTGAGATTGTTCTGATGAAGGAGATGAAAGACTCGAATTATGTCAAGGTGTCTGCCAATTATGACGGCCTTGTTGTTTTATCAGGCTACCTTTCCACCGAAGCTGAAAATAAAGCCGTTCTCAAACACGTCAGAAACGTTGACGGAGTCACCGCCGTTGAAAACAAGATTATTGTGTCACAGTTTCCGGTCAGGCCTTGGTATTGATCCCCAGCCATAAGTTATTATATGGGATGATTTCATGAGACACCGAAAAGAATTTGTACCGTCTTTCATTTTAGTGTAAAAAGGGCTCGTTTCACATGTATTGATTGAAAACGTATCAAGGGGTGGAATATTGCAACCACGTGGATACAAGGCAAAACGATTCCAAGCACAAAACCATAGAGGGGAAAGCCCAATCATGAAGATCAACGTACCCGATTATATCCTGAAATTGAAACCTTATAAACCCGGCAAGCCCATTGAGGAGCTCGAACGGGAATACGGGATCAAAGATTCCATTAAACTGGCATCCAACGAAAATCCCCAGGGCCCCCCTGAAAGTGCCCTTGAAGCCATGAAAAACGCCTTGAAGAATGCGCATAGATATCCGGACGGAAGTGGATTCTACCTGACACAAAAGCTTGCAACGAAAAATCATGTAAAACCGGAAAATATTGTTCTTGGAAATGGATCCGATGATATCATAGGACTTCTGACCCGTGCATTTCTAACTCCGGGAGACCAGGCGCTGATGCCCCTTCCTTCGTTTCTCATGTATGAAATCATGGTGAATTCCGCTGGAGCTGAATCGGTGTTTGTGCCCTTGTCCGGTCCTGAAAAATCCTTTTCCATTGACCTTGACGGTATTGTACGGATGATCAATCCAAAGACGCGGATGATTTTTTTGACTAACCCCAACAATCCCACGGGAACCGTGATCCGCAAAGATGACTTTGATTCGTTTTGCTCCAAGGTGCCCAAAGATATCCTGCTGGTGATCGATGAAGCCTATATCGAATTTGCAAGGGATGAAAACGGCCTGTTTGGTCAGGATTATATTGATCAGGGTCGTCCGGTGGTGGTATTGCGAACATTTTCCAAAGCATATGGTCTTGCGGGTCTGCGTGTGGGCTACGGTATCATGGACCGGGATATCGCCCAGGTTTTGAACCGGGTGAGAATGCCGTTTAACGTGAACAGCATTGCCCAGGCTGGAGCCCTTGCTGCTCTGGATGACGAAGACTACCTGGAAAAAAGCCTGGCTGTGATCCAGCGCGGCCTTGATTATCTGTATGGTGAGCTTGATGGGATGGGGGTGACATATTTTAAAACCCAGTCCAATTTTTTTCTGATAGATGTAAAGATGTCAGCTGACGAGGTGTTCGAGCGGTTGCTCAGGGAAGGCGTGATCGTTCGATCCATGACCTCATACGGTTTTCCGGAATATATTCGGGTCACAGTTGGGCTTATCGAAGAAAATAAGCGTTTTATAATGGCTTTTAAAAAGGTGGTGAGTCTATGAAAAGCATCGTTGTGACCATTGACGGCCCTGCCGGGGCCGGTAAAACCACTGTCAGCAAACGTCTTGCAAAGGCACTGGGATACCGCTATGTGGATACAGGCGCACTGTACCGGGGGGTGGCCTTTGAGGCCAATGCTGCAGGTATTCATGCCGATGATGACGAGGGCCTTAAGACACTCTGCGAAAAACTTGATCTGAAGCTTGTGCTGTCTGAACAGGGTTTGCGCCTTCTTTCCGGGGGGCATGATATTTCAGAAGACATAAGGACTCCGGCCATGTCCATGATGGCGTCGGCAGTTTCTGCTCGTCCTGTGGTTCGGGCCTATCTTTTAGGGCTTCAACGGAAGCTGGCCATGGAAAAAGGAGTGGTCTTCGAAGGCCGTGACATGGGTACCGTGGTTTTCCCTGAGGCTGAAATGAAATTCTACCTGGATGCCTCTCCTGAGGTTCGTGCTTACAGGCGATATCTTGAACTGAAAGACTCCAAAGCAGTCACCCTGGAGCAGGTGGAAACAGATTTGAGAAAGCGTGATGAAAACGATAGTTCCCGTGCCCTGGCGCCATTGAAGCCTGCGGATGATGCTGTTAAAATTGATGCCACACCCATTCAGGTTGATGATGTTATCCAGACAATGATGAATCATATAAAAAGTAAAATTTCCGAATAAAAAATATTGTTTTTTTAAGCTTAAACTGATAGTTATGCAAAATTATACATTCTTCCAAAAGACGAGTGTATAAAATAAATTTATTAGGGGGCTTATTAATGGTAGTAAGTACTGAAATCGAAGAAACTGAAGGTAAGAAAAAACGAAGCGTAGAAGTGGACATGTTCGGAGATCCCATCGGGCGCGTTATTCCCGTAGGTGACGAGAACATGGATCAATTTCTTCAGATGTATGAAGAAAGCTTCAAACGGTTTGCCGAAGGCGAACTGGCCCAGGGAAGAATTATTGCGGTTGACAATGATCATGTGCTCGTTGATGTGGGCTACAAATCAGAAGGTCAGATCTCAATCCATGAATTCAAAGATGAAAACGGCGAAGTCAATGTTCAGATTGGTGACAAAGTCGAGGTCATGGTTGAACTCTGGGACGAAGATGAAGAACGGGTCATTCTTTCCAAAGACAAGGCCGCAAAAATCAAAGTATGGGAAAGCATCAAAGAAATCCATGATGCCAACGGAACTGTCGAAGGTGTTATCACCAGCCGTGTTAAAGGTGGTTTTTCCGTGGATGTGGGAATACCCGCTTTTCTTCCCGGATCACAGGCAGATCTCAGACCCATTCGAAACCTTGACGAGATGGTCGGTCAGACCTTTACCTTCAAAGTTCTTAAGTACAACAGAAAGAGAAGCAACATTGTCCTTTCACGAAGGGCTATTCTTGAAGAAGAACGCGAAAGCGTACGTTCAGCAACCCTTGAAAACATCCATGAAGGTAAAGTCATGGAAGGGATTGTCAAGAACATTACCGAATATGGTGTGTTCGTGGATCTTGGCGGGGTTGACGGTCTTCTTCATATCACGGATATCTCCTGGGGTCGTGTTAAACACCCCTCGGAAATGTTTTCCGTGGGCGACAGCATCACTGTAAAAATTCTTTCCTTTGACATTGAAAAAGAACGTGTGTCTCTGGGCATGAAACAACTGTCTGACGACCCATGGTCCATTGCTTCCCAGAAATATCCTGTGGGATCCAAAGTTACGGGCAAGGTTGTCAGCCTTACTGATTATGGTGTGTTCGTTGAACTGGAAGAGGGCATCGAAGGACTTGTTCATGTGTCTGAAATGTCCTGGACACGAAAGATCCGTCATCCTTCCAAAGTTATCTCCGCCGGTGAAGTTATCGAAGCCATTGTTCTTGATATCAAGCCTGAAAGCCGAAGGATTTCTCTTGGTATGAAGCAAGTGGCCCAGAATCCTTGGGAAGTGATTAGCGAAAAATATCCCATTGGAACGATTATCGAAGGAAAAATCAAAAACATCACTGATTTTGGTCTTTTTATCGGTATTGATGACGAGATCGACGGTCTGGTTCATATTTCAGATATTTCCTGGACCAAGCGGATCAAGCATCCTTCGGAAGTTTATAAGAAGGGTGATCTGGTTCAGGCTGTTGTCCTTGATATTGACAAGGGCAATGAACGTTTTTCTCTTGGTGTGAAACAAACACAGGATGATCCTTGGAAAAGCGTGGCTGAGCGCTATGCCGTTGGAACCGAAATAAACGGGACCATCACCAATGTGACTGATTTCGGTGTTTTTGTTGAACTTGAAGAAGGCATTGAAGGTCTTGTGCATGTCTCTGAAATTAGCAAGGAAAAAGTCAAAACTCCAGTTGGAACCTACAATGTAGGCGAATCCCTCACCGCCAAAGTGATGAACATCAACAGCGATGAACGACGCATCGGTCTGTCCATCAAACGGCTTGAAATGGAAGATGACAAAGCGATTCTCACGGATTATGTCAGTAAAATGAAACCTGCCACATCCGTGTTCGGAGAAATTCTTCAAGACCAGTTGAAAAGTGAACATGAAAAACGATCGGGTGATGAATCCGATGATGATTCAATTTAATTCATGATCCGGGAGAACCATTCCCTGGCTGTGACAATGAGAATCTGATAATGTGTGATATGCCCCGGAGGATTTTTCCTTCGGGGCTATTTCATTTTAATGAATACGATTTAAATACCATGAACCATGTGCCATGATTTGGCATAATAAGGAAAAATATTCATGTTTTCGCGCAGACATCCTTTTTTGTTTTTTATTCTTGTGTTTACCGGGATTGTGGCTGGATCATCCATTGTTCTGTCTCTGATCGTTTCAGAAAATATCGGAAGCGTTGAAAAACAATCCGGAGAAAAGGTTGGCGTCATCGAAATTAATGGTGCGATTATCGAATCGAAAACCATCCTTGACAATCTTAAGAGTTTTCGTGAAGACGACAGTATCAAAGCCATTGTGGTGAGGATCGATTCTCCCGGGGGCGGTGTTGGCCCTTCCCAGGAAATTTTCAGGGCCATTGAAAAAGTCAGGGCGAAAAAACACGTGATTGCATCCATGGGAGCCTTGGCTGCATCCGGTGGTTATTATGCGGCTTCTGCCACTGAAGGAATCATGGCCAATCCCGGCACCATCACGGGCAGCATCGGTGTGATCATGGGCTATACCAATTTCAAGGATATTTTTGATAAAATCGGTTTGGTTCCCGTGGTTATCAAAAGTGGTGCCTTTAAGGATACCGGATCCCCGGTCCGAGAGATGCGTGAGGATGAAAAAGTCTTTTTGCAGGATTTTGTGAATAAAATCCATGAACAATTTGTCCATGATGTTTCCAAGGGCCGTAATATGGAATATGCAATCGTGAAAAAACTGGCTGACGGACGGATATATACCGGAAATGAAGCCATGACCCTTGGTTTGGTCGATCGATTGGGGAACTTTGAAGACGCCGTTGAATGGGCCGGTGAACTTGCAGGCATTGAGGGTGAAATTTCGGTGATCTATCCTCCCAAGCCCAAACTGTCTATTATGGAATATGTGACCGAGTCCACCATGGATGAACTTGGAAAGTATTTTATTGATTCAAAATTAAGTGGTGGGTATATTTTCAATCCCGGCCAATAACTGGCTATTCAAAAAAAACTGACATCCCCAGCGCCTTCCCGGAGCACCTCCGGTTGATCGTCGATCAGGGAAATCACGCTGGATGGCTTGTTGGGGACTGTCCCACCATCAATGACCATATCGATTTGGATCGGATAGGTTTCACTGATCAACCAGGCATCCAGAATGGGTTCGTCATTTGTATATGTCGCTGTGGTGGAAATCACCGGATTACCGAGTGCCTGGATGATGGCGATGCAAATGGCATTGTCAGGCACCCTGATTCCCGCGCTTTTACGTTTGGTGAGCATGATTTTCGGTACCAGTTTTGAACCTTCAAGAATAAATGTGTATGGACCCGGAAGAAACCGTTTCATTGTCCGGTATGCATAGTTAGACACTTTGGCGTAATCGCTGATGTTTTTCAGATCCGAGCAGATGAAGCTGAAAGGTTTTGTTTTATCTCTTTTTTTGATCTGGTAGACCTTTTCGATGGCTTTTTTATTCATGATGTCGCAGCCGATTCCGTAGTAGGTGTCCGTGGGATAGGCTATAATTCCCCCGTCTTTCAAACAGTCCACCACCTTGTCAATCAGCCGTGACTGGGGGTTTTCAGGGTTGATCGGGATAAACATAACAAACCTTTCTTTTTCAAAATAGTATCATAATTTAAACAAAAAGCAGGCCTGGGATAAGGAATAGCCCTTTCTTAGGATATGGTATGCCATATCTTTTGTCGTTTTTTGCATGTATGGATGATAACGGGCAAAATAAAGCAAGTCGTCTTTTTTATCAGGCCCCTCCATGAAAATCAATATCAAGTTATGGAAACGCTTAAACTAATATCATACGCCCAGTTGAGGCAGGCAGATTTTTAAGGGTCATCTCCAGATTGACCGACTCCTCATAAAATGCGATGCAATTGGATATGTGAACGGATATAGGACATGCTCATAAATTTTTCTCACAGAGGCTTTTTGGTTGTGGCTTTGCCCCGCTGAGTTCTTCGTGGTAAATTTGTTGTTAACGTAAGTCCCCCATGAATACCGAATAAAATAATACCTGTTTGCCTGTCCCGTTATAGCCTTGGCAAACACGAAATATGCTTGACAAAAAAAACCATGCCATGTTACGACCTATCTGACTGAGCGCTCGTTCAGAATTGTTGCGTAACATCAATTTTTATATTCGTTGGATTCATACACCCATGAGAGGAACCATGAAAATACTTAAGATTGACCATATCGGCATTGCAGTAATCAGCATTGATACAAGTGCGAATTTCTGGTCGGATGTCCTTGGCCTTGGGATCACCGGGCAAGAAACCGTTGAAGAACAGAAGGTGACCACGGCCTTTCTTCCGGTGGGAGACAGTGAAGTCGAGTTGCTGGAATCCACGTCACCCGAAGGACCTGTTGCGAAATATATTGAAAAAAAAGGCGAAGGAATGCAGCATATTGCTTTTCGAGTTGAAAATATTGATGAATGCCTGCTTGAACTTAAGGAAAAAGGCATTAAACTGATTGATCAGGTTCCCCGCATCGGGGCCGGAGGTGCTCGGATTGCATTTCTTCATCCCAAGGCAACCCATGGTGTTCTCGTTGAACTGTGTGAACGTGAGGGTGACTGATTTTTTGCTTTAATTTTTTCATTCCCGACGCATATAAAAAAAAATACCATCATGTTTACGATGACGCATGATTCTGTTTCATGCTTGATTCATAAAAAAGGAGAAACCCATGGCTGAACATCCCTTAAAAGGAAAATGGACCGCACGTGCTGAAAAAGAGCTAAGGGGCAAACCCCTGTCTGATCTTGATTGGGACACACCCGAGGGCATCACGGTCAAACCCTTGTACACGGCCGAAGATATTGAGGGCCTTGAATGTGTCAACACGCTTCCGGGTTCAGCGCCCTATGTTCGGGGTCCCAAAGCCACCATGTATGCGGGACGGCCCTGGACCGTCAGGCAGTATGCCGGATTTTCAACAGCCAAAAAATCCAATGAATTTTATCGTAAAAATCTTGCCGCAGGCCAGAAGGGACTTTCGGTTGCCTTTGACCTTGCCACACACCGGGGATATGATTCGGATCATCCCAGGGTGGTGGGGGATGTTGGGAAAGCAGGTGTTGCTGTGGACTCGGTGGAAGACATGAAAATACTTTTTGACCAGATTCCCCTGGATGAGATGTCGGTATCCATGACCATGAACGGGGCGGTACTCCCGATTCTGGCCGGATATATCGTGGCAGCAGAAGAGCAGGGCGTGTCCCAGGAAAAACTCACCGGAACCATTCAGAACGATATTCTTAAAGAATATTTGACCCGAAATACCTATATATATCCTCCGGTTCCATCCATGAGGATTGTGTCGGATATCATCGGATATTGCTCCAAACATATGCCCAAATACAATACAGTGAGCATCAGCGGCTATCACATGATGGAAGCCGGAGCCAATTCGGTTCTCCAGACCGCATTTACCCTGGCTGACGGCCTTGAGTATGTCAAGGCAGCCCTTGCTGCGGGCCAGGACATCGACGCATTTGCTCCCCGGCTTTCTTTTTTCTTTGGCATAGGCATGAATTTTTTTATGGACATTGCCATGCTCAGGGCAGCCCGCTTTTTATGGAATGAGATAATCGATCAGTTCAACCCCAAGAACCCCACGTCACGTATGCTTCGAACCCATTGCCAGACATCGGGCTGGAGTCTGACAGAGCAGGATCCCTACAACAATATTATCCGAACCACCTTGGAATGCATGTCCGCCGTTCTGGGCGGAACCCAGTCCCTTCACACCAATTCCTTTGATGAAGCCGTGGGTCTTCCCACGGAATTATCCTCACGGATTGCCAGGAATACCCAAATCATTGTCCAGGAAGAGTCCCAGGTCTGCCATGTGGTGGATCCCCTGGGAGGCTCGTATTATGTGGAGTCCCTGACCAACGGAATTATTACGGAGGTCAGAAAAATCCTCAACGAAGTCGAAGGGCTGGGAGGCATGGCCAAGGCCATTGAATCCGGTATGCCAAAAATGAGGATTGAAGAATCTGCAGCCAGGCGTCAGGCACGGATCGATATGGGCAAAGACGTGATTGTGGGGGTGAACAAATACAAGATAACCGACAATACACACCTGGACGTCCTTGAGGTCTCATCCACCGTTCGAGATGAACAGATCGCACGGTTGAAAAAAATCAAGGAAACACGGAATAATGATAAGGTGAAACAATGCCTTGATGCGTTGACCCGGGCTGCTGAAACTGACGGGAATCTTTTGGAAGCATCCATTGCTGCGGTTCGTGAAAGGGCCACTGTGGGTGAGATTTCCGATGCCATTGAAAACGTCTTTGGTCGGTATGTGGCGACGACACGATGTATTTCAGGTGTTTATGCCGCTGAATTTGACAATTCCGATACCATCACAGATCTTCGTAAACGCACCGACAATTTTTTGTCCAACCACGGCAGACGGCCCAGAATTCTTCTTGTTAAAATGGGCCAGGACGGTCATGACCGGGGCATTAAGGTCATCGCAACAGCCTACGCAGATTTCGGTTTTGATGTGGATATCAGCCCCATGTTCCAGACCCCTGATGAGGCTGCAAAAATGGCCATTGAAAACGATGTTCACGTTGTGGGAGTTTCCAGTCTTGCGGCGGGTCACAAGGTGCTTGTACCCGATCTGATCGGGAAGCTAAAATCGTCAGGTGCCGATGATATCAAAGTGGTTGTGGGGGGCGTCATCCCTCCGGGGGATTACGATTTTCTCTATAAATGCGGTGCAGTCGCTGTATTCGGTCCCGGAACCAATGTGACGGAATCAGCAAACCGGTTATTGGATGAGATTGAAAAGACAGATCATGCAGCAGGCTGATATAGCGAATTATATTGAAGGAGTTAAACACGGGGATCGGAGACTTCTTTCAAAGGCCATCACCCTGGTTGAAAGTGTGCATCCGGATCATCAGGAAAGCGCCCGGCGTCTTGTGGACAACCTTCTGCCCTTTTCGGGAAAGGGTATTCGACTGGGCGTCACCGGTGTCCCAGGGGTGGGTAAATCCACGTTTATTGAAAGCCTTGGGCTTGCGCTGATCGAGAAAAATCATCGTGTGGCCGTGCTTGCTGTGGACCCATCCAGCCGTCGAAGCGGTGGGAGTATCCTGGGTGATAAAACCCGCATGGAAAAACTTTCTGCCGAATCCCATGCCTTTATTAGACCCTCACCTTCCGGGGGGACCCTGGGCGGGGTTGCTGCTAAAACCCGTGAGGCCATTATTCTGTGTGAAGCCGCAGGGTTTGATGTGGTGATCGTGGAAACCGTGGGGGTGGGGCAATCGGAAACCGTTGTCTCCTCCATGGTGGATTTTTTTTTGATTCTCATGCTTGCCGGAGCCGGTGATGAACTCCAGGGGATTAAAAAAGGAATCATGGAACTGGCCGATGCCATTGCCATCAACAAGGCCGATGGAGAAAATCTTGAAAAAGCGGAAAAAGCCAAGGGGGATTATGAAAATGCCCTGCATTATCTGATGCCCGCATCTCCCATCTGGAGACCTGTGGTTCATACCGTGAGCGCCATTGAAAATAAAGGTGTCCAAGACATTTGGGATGCAGTTCTCAGTCATCGTGAGGCATTTCTTGCCACTGGAGCCCTTGAACACAAACGAAAAAGACAGGCCATTGACTGGATGAACCAGATGGTGGAAGAAGAACTGAAACGCCAGTTCTATTCCCATCCCTATGTGAAAACGAGTTTGCCCGATATCATCCGTGACATTGAAAACGGACTTCTTTCCCCAGGCACTGCCTTTAAAAAACTATTTGCATTAAAGCTGTAAATTATACCCAGCTCGCCAACCGTAAGGATTCAACCCGTTCAAATTCTCGGATATTGTTTGAGACCAGCGTTAAGCTTTCACTCCGTGCATAAATAACCCCGGTCAGGAGTGTCCTGCCGGGGCTGTTTTTTATCGGTTTTCTTGGCATGTAGAGTGTTAAACAGGGGCTGGTGTACAGACCTCTTTATCGGTGAGCGCACCTCTTCCGCAATCACTGCAGTAGTATTTGAACTCCACGGGTATGGGGTTTACAAGATGGTCCGGCTTTGAATAACTCTCTTTGCATTCACTGCACTGATAGACCTTGTCAATGGGTTCCGGATCACATAGCGACTCTTTACCTATGGTCACCTTACCGCATGTTTTGCATCCATAGTGGTCCATGATGATTCTCCTTAAGAAAAACAGGTTTTTAACCTGTATATGTTTATTTAAACGTATGATAATCGTTTTTGTCATACGTTTAAAAAACATAAGGACGAATTAGACCATATGCAATATTAATATTCTAAATGTCTATGCTTTAACAAGGATTCGAATGGTGATGTCGCCCAATTCCACCACATCACCTGGAAAAATCTTTTTTCGTTTTCGTGTTTCAATGTCTCCGTTGACACGGATGTGACCTTCGGCAATCACATGTTTTGCTTCACCGCCGCTTGCGACCAGATTTTCAAACTTTAAAACTTTATAGAGTTCGATGTATTCTTCAGTAATTTCAATATTTCTCATGGTTTAAAACGCCTTGGCCCATTATTGTTTGGATACGTGATAACATGTATGGTATTTATTTTCATTGATCCTTTTTCAGGAAATGAGAAATTAATCAAGAACATAAATCTAAAATAAAGAAGAATGTTGAATAAGACGTCAACCATGGCATAATAGGATATTTTATATGGAGCATGGTTTGGGGATGTTGTGTCCCTTGCCCCAGCCATCATAGACAACGGAGGTGTGACGGAATGGACGAAAAAGCGTTTCAGGATTGCTACCCGGATGAATTGAGTCACTGTTATGGTTGCGGACGTCATAATGCCCATGGCCACCAGATCAAGAGTTATTGGGATGGGGATGAGACGGTGGCTGTCTTTCAGCCATCTGCCCATCACATAGCTGTTCCTGGCTATGTTTACGGTGGGTTGCTTGCCTCCCTTGTTGATTGTCACAGCACAGGCACAGCGTCTGCCGCGTGCCATAAAAAGGCGGGGAAGGACATGGGAACGGAAAAGGCGTTTCGTTTTGTCACAGCATCCCTCCATGTGGACTATCTGAGGCCCACACCCCTTGGAGGACCATTGGAGATCCGGGGAAGGGTTGAAGAGTTAAAAGAAAAGAAAGTGGTTGTGACAACCACCGTGTCTGCAGAAGGACAGGTGTGTGCCAAGGGCAGGGTGGTGGCTGTTAGGATGCCAGAAACCATGTCTCTTAAATAGTGCCCATCCAGGGATGAATACAAAATGTATGCATCCACGGGGCAAATCATACACGTTTCCAGGCTTCCAGTCTGGTAACATCGTATTTTATCCACCACCCGCTCCCGGTGGTCGCTGAAGAACACGAAGAGCACGAAGAAGGGCATGAAGTTATTGCCTCCGGCGGCTCTCCGAGGGCCAGCTTTTAAAAAGCTGGGCAAATGGGTAGGTGCGTTTGAAATGTGAGAACACGTCAACCATTTGGTTAGCTAAACAATAGTACTCAGTCCCAACGTTTGGTGCTCGTAAGTGTACTCGTGTCATGATGAAAATATAAAGGTGGTGTGATGATACAAAGTTTTGTTGGGCTTTTTGCATTTATACTGATGGCTGCCCTGTTGAGCGAAAACAGAAAAAAAATATCCGGCAGACTGATTGTCACTGCCGTGGGGCTTCAGCTGGTGTTCGGTTTTTTTCTGTTGAAATTTAAGCTTGTTCGTGAGGGCTTTCTTGTTTTGAACAAACTTGTCCTTACGCTGGACAAGGCTACAGGGGACGGAACGTCCATGGTCTTTGGTTATCTGGGGGGCGGGCCCTTGCCCTTTAACGAATCCTTTCCTGGGGCATCTTTTATACTCGCGTTTAAATCTCTTCCCCTGGTCCTCGTGATGAGTGCCCTGTCTGCCCTTTTGTTTTACTGGAAGGTCATTCCCCTTGTGGTCCGTTTATTCAGTATGATTCTGAATAAAACGATGAACACAGGCGGCGCGGAAGGCATCGGCATTTCAGCCAACATCTTTGTGGGAATGGTGGAGGCACCCCTTTTGATCAAACCCTATCTGGGATCCATGACGCGCAGTGAGCTGTTTACGCTCATGACCTGCGGTATGGCCACCATCGCAGGAACCGTTATGGTTCTTTATGCGTCCATTTTAAATTCCGTTATTCCGGGTATTCTGGGTCATATTCTCACCGCATCCATCATCAGTGCTCCTGCGGCAATTTTAATATCCAAGATTATGATCCCGGAAACGTCCGATATAACCGCTGGAGAGTTTAGCAAAGAAAATCAGTATAAAAGCTCCATGGATGCCGTTACAAAGGGCACGATTCAAGGCATAGAACTGTTGATCAATATTATTGCCATGATTATCGTTCTTGTTGCCCTGGTCAGCCTTACCAATATGGCCCTGGGCCTGTTGCCCTGGTTTCATGGCCAGGTATTGACGCTCCAAAGAATGATGGGCTGGGTGATGTCGCCGGTGTCATGGCTTATGGGTATCCCTTGGGCTGAGTCGGTAACCACAGGCTCACTTATGGGTACAAAAACGGTTTTAAATGAATTTATCGCTTACCTTGACCTGTCGAAAATTCCTGTTACGGACTTGTCTGATCGAAGCCGTATCATCATTTCCTATGCCATGTGCGGTTTTGCCAACCCGGGAAGTCTGGGCATCATGATTGGCGGAATGGGAGCCATGGTTCCGGAGCGACGTGATGAGATTGTTTCCATAGGACTTCGATCCATTATTTCAGGCACTCTGGCCACCTGTATGACCGGGGCCATTGCAGGGATTTTTTTATAAATCTAAAGACAGATCTTTATATGCACCAGCATTATTGACTATAGTCCATAGATATAGTAGTTTTGATATTCTTTTTAAAGTAGTGATCCGGTTTTATTTTATCATTCGAATTTCGTTCAGGTTATCGGGAGAACCGCATGTCAAACAGTCTTTACATTACAGGTACAGAAGCGCGAAGCGGCAAATCAGCCATTGTTCTTGGCGTGATGGAGTTATTACTCAGAAAGATTAGCAAGGTGGGTTTTTTCAGGCCGATTATTGCCGGAGGCCAGGAAAAGGATAATAATATTCATCTGATCGCCACATATTTCAATATCGATATTCCCTACGAGAAAATGTACGGCATGACAGCCCGGGAAGTCACGGATCTGGCATCTATGGGGAAACCCATTGAAATAATAGAAAAAATTATCAAGAAATACAACGAGCTTAAAGAACTTTGTGAGTTTGTCGTGTGCGACGGGACCAACTATGCGGCATCCACAGCTGTCTATGAATTCGATATTAATGCGGAAATCAGTAAAAATTTATCCAGTCCGGTTCTTCTGATTGCCAACGCAGCGGGAAAATCTGTGGAAGAGGCTGTCCGGGCTGTGGAAGTGGCCCTTGAATCCTTGGCTGTTAAAAATTGTCAGACCTTGGGAACCATTGTGAATCGGATTGATTCGGACCATAGCGAGGCGATTCGACAGATTTTAAGTAAAAATGATCTGATGTCAGGGTTGTTGCTGTCCACCATCCCCGACAAACCAGCATTGGGCCGTCCCACCCTGGGGGAGGTTGCCCGGGCCCTGGGAGCCGATGTGCTATGGGGTGAGGGTGACTTGAGTCGCCATGTTCATTCCTTTAAAATTGGTGCCATGCAGATCCAGAATCTTTTTTCAAATGTAGAACGGGGCGTTCTGATCATCACCAGTGGGGACAGGGCGGATATCCTGGTGGCCTGTATGGCTGTTGTGGCAACGACAGCCCGGAAAAAGATTTCGGGTATTGTGCTCACGGGCGGAATCAAACCCGATGAATCGATTATGGAGATGATCAAAGCCTCACCACGGATGGTACCGGTTTTGTTTGTGAAAGAGGACACCTTTCAGGTGGCCAGAAAAATTAACCGCCTTCATACCAAAATTTCCCCTACGGATGAACGGAAAATAACCCAGTTACTGGCTCTTTTTGATAAGAGCGTGGACGTGGATGAACTTGAGAAGAAACTGATCACGACCCAGAGCAGGATTATCACTCCCAAGATGTTTGAATACAATTTGATCCAACGGGCACGGAAACACCGGCAGCATGTGGTTCTTCCCGAAGGGGAAGAGGAGAGGATCTTAAGGGCGGCGGAAATCCTTCACAATCGTGATGTGGTGGAGATATCTCTTCTTGGAAATGCCCATGCCATTCAAGAGAAAATTGACGTTCTTGGACTTCGGATGGGAACGGTCCATATCATTGACCCGGAAAAATCATCGGTATTTAATGATTATGTCCAGACCTATTACGATCTGCGGAAACACAAGGGCATAACCCCTGAAAATGCACGGGATATGGTCAAGGATGTTAATTTCTATGCCACCATGATGGTGTTTAAGGGGCATGCCGATGCCATGGTTTCCGGGGCAATCCACAGTACGGCAGAAACCATCCGGCCTGCGCTTCAGATCATTCGGACCAAACCGGGTGTTTCCATTGTGTCCAGTGTCTTTCTCATGTGTCTTGAGGACAGGGTGCTTGTTTACGGGGACTGTGCCGTGAATCCTGATCCCAATGCCCAGGAACTGGCTGAAATCGCATTGAGTTCAGCCCAGACTGCAAAAACATTCGGCATCGAGCCCATTGTGGCCCTTCTGTCTTATTCCACAGGGTCATCGGGAACAGGTGCTGATGTTGACAAGGTCAGGGAGGCCACTCGGATTGCCAAGGAAATGTCCAAGGAATTTTTCCCCGGCCTCAAGATAGAAGGACCCATTCAGTATGATGCTGCTGTGGATATGTCTGTGGCTAAAACCAAGCTTCCGGGAAGCGAGGTGGCTGGTAAAGCCACGGTGTTTATTTTTCCCGATCTCAATACGGGAAATAACACGTATAAGGCAGTTCAACGTTCGGCCGGAGCTGTTGCCATCGGGCCTGTTCTCCAGGGGTTAAAGCATCCTGTGAACGATTTAAGCAGGGGGTGTACTGTCCCGGATATTGTGAATACCGTTGCCATGACAGCCATTCAGGCCCAATCGGATAAGGGCATGTGAACGGGCATCTGCCCTGGAATAGTGAGGTGATTTTTAAACCGTATGTCAGGGGGAATATCATGAAACAAAAAGGTGAACGTTTTTTTATTTCACTGTTAATCATAATTATTTTCTTGTTCCCTGTCCAGGCTGTGGGCGGGGAAGGGGTCTCCTTGTCAACAGGGCAGACCCTTTATGTCCCGGCCTATTCACATATCTACAGTGGAAATAAGGAAATACCCTATCTGCTGACCGTGACCTTGAGTATCCGGAACACGGATTTCAACCATCCCATTGTCATCAAACGTGTGGATTATTACGAGACAAAAGGGCTACTGTTAAAAAAATACCTGGATAAAGAGATTTTTCTCAAGCCCATGGAATCAACCCGTTTTATTGTTCCGCAAAAAGAAAAGCAAGGGGGCGCGGGAGCGAATTTTCTGGTAGAGTGGGATTCCAAAAATCCCGTGAATACCCCCATTGTGGAATCGGTCATGATTGGAACCCAGTCACAGCAAGGTATCTCCTTTACCTCACGTGGCAAGGAAATCCTGGTACCCAAGTCACACTAGGGGAATGGATTATTTTGTTGCTTATTGACTAAAAGAGATTATTCATATTATTTATATGAATAATTTTTCTTCGTGTTCGAAAAACCCTTAAAATCAGTTTGGTCAGACACCTTAAA
This sequence comes from Pseudomonadota bacterium, assembly GCA_018818835.1. GTDB lineage: Bacteria > Desulfobacterota > Desulfobacteria > Desulfobacterales > Desulfolunaceae > JAHIRD01. Next base: position 70,874 of record JAHIRD010000112.1, on the reverse strand, counting down.
AACGGAAAGGGCGTCCCTTTTCATCATGTGTTTACTTTTTAGACTCCAATGGGAGAAATTTATGAATTCATTGATAAGAATCACATGCTTACTTGCGTTGTTGGTCATGTTCGTTCCGTTCTCCGCCCAGTGTGAAGAAGAAGGCGACAATCAGGAAACACCTATAGCGTATACTCAAACAAGCCTGCAGAGTAGTGGAAGAAATTCGGTGGGTATCGTTGTGGGCGCAGTGACTGTGGACGGAAAGAATTATCAGCAGGTGGGGATCCGGGCGGATATTCCCCTTGGGAAGCTGGGGCTTGGACTTGATGCTCAACTACTGCTTGATGAAGAGGGCTCGGTCAGGGAAGAAGACTGGAATGACACCGAAGACTTTTTTAATATTCTCTATTATCTGCGCTGGGATCAGAAAGGAGCTCCTTTCTATGCCAAGATCGGGTCTTTGGATTACACCTATATCGGATATGCCAATATCATCAACGGCTATTCCAATGCCATTGAATATCCCGAGTACAAGCGTATAGGCATGGAGATGTCTTTCATTACCGAAAAACTTACAGGTGAACTTCTTCTCAACGATTACAAGGAACTGGCCGATGACAGGCCGTCCATGGTGGTGGGGACGCGTCTGGGATACAGGGTTTTGCCTAAACTGGTGGTGGGTGCCTCCATTGTGTCTGATTTGAATGAGTACAATGGACTAAGGGACACGGATGATGATGGATACCCCGATGAGATGGACGCCTACCCCTATGATGGGGCTTTGGTGACGGAACTTGATCGATTGAACGCCATCGGACTGGAAGATACGACCATCGCTGACTTGATTGCCCACGGAGAGGTGGATAGTACGGTAAGGGAAGATTTGATCAATTATTCAAAAAAACGATCCGACCTGACCATTTGGGGCCTTGATGTGGGTATCCCCATCATCGAAGGGGAATTCATTAAAATGGATCTTTATTCAGCCTATTCCGATATTGTTGATTACGGATGGGGGATTACGGCACCTGGTTTTCGGACCTTGTTCGGCAATTTTCTGACCCTGACCGCCGAATACCGTTTTCAGTCAAAGGAATTCCTTTATGGATATTTCAACAATACCTATGAACTGGAACGGGCCCAGGTTGTGGATGACGGGCTGACCAAACGGGTGGTGACCAAACAGGAAACGCTTCGTGATATCACCGAAGACATGGATGGCTTTCTGGCAGGCGTGTCCGTCAATGTTTTTAATTATATTCGAGCCAGCGGCCAGTTCCAGGATATGAAAGGCGGGGATATTGAGCGTAAGTCCCTGGCCGGTGAAGTTGTTTTGAATGACAAGGCAATTTCTTTTCTGCCCACGGTCAAGGGCTATTACGCCCAGAATAACGTGGAAAGCCTTCAAGAATGGAAAACTCCCAGTACCGTGGCCGGTATTATTGTTCAATTGAATTTGGGCTCAGCCACCCTTGCCTTTAATAACCAGTACACATTTGTGGACGTAAATGGTGACGGAGAAATCAAGGGAAGTGAAGAGACCGTGAAAACACTCAGTGTCAGTTCAACGGTGACCTTCTAAGGTTCATGTGATTTATTAACTCAATCAAAAGGACGATAGTATGACTCAAAAAAACAGAGTAAGGTTTTTGGCCCTATGGGCGATTTGTCTAAGCGCATGTTTTCAATACAACACACGTGCATATGGCAGCGAGAATCCACCCGTTTCGGATATGCCCTCAGAATGGAGAGTCCTTTCGGATATTCAGGTACAGTCAGATCAGGTAAAAGCAATGAGCCGCAAGTTAGGTGCAGATATTGGAAGTGTCCGAAATACCGTCTATGACGTGAAGGGTAAGCGTGTCCAGATCAACGTTATAGTCACCCAGGATATGTTGAATGCAGAAAAGCTGATGACGACTCTCAGATCAATGAAGTCTGAACAAGCTCTTTTGCAAAAAGGTCTTATTGTCTACGAGTTTGTGGGGCCAAATGATGTCCTTTCGGTGATTGCAGAGGGGCGAGAACACTTGAAATAAGTGCTGGTTAGACGATGGAGGGCATGCGATAAATTTTTTTACAGCTCAAATCGTTTCGTTGACATCTATTTTTGTGGCACCTATAATAGGTATATAAATCAGGGTCTATAATAAGTACCTAAAAGGAGGCCTCATGATACAGGCAAAATTTAGTGTTGAAAAAACCCAGTCTTTTTTTTTAAGTCAGTTTAAAAAATATGGATTTAAAGATAAAAGCGCTATGCTTCGTGCAGCTATAGAGCATTTCAAGAACGAAATTGAACGTGAAAGCCTCAAGAAGTCAGCTGACTTATATTCTGAAATATATTCTGAAGATGATGATTTAAAAGGATTGACCGAAACAGCTTTAAACGGATGGCCAGAATGACCGTACTGATGAAAAGAGGTATGATTATTGACGTTAATCTTGACCCGAGCAAAGGTTCAGAAACTGGTAAAGTCAGGCCATGCATTGTAGTAACGAACGATATTTATAATGAAAGAGTCCCGGTCATCCAAGTGGTTCCAATTACTGAGTGGAGTACCAAAAAAGCTCGAGTAAAAACCAATGTTGAAATTGATCCCTCACCGGATAATGGTTTATCCAAAAAATCGGTGGCTGATTGTTTACAAACACGCCCAATTGATCACCGCCAAAGGTTCGTCAAAATTCGCGGACAATTGTCCTTGGAAAAGGTGCAAGCAATTAATCGGGCATTGATGATTGTCTTTGAACTTAATACATAGCGGTTTTTGTGTCCAAGTGTCATTTCATTTTCTTTTGGAATGCGATCCTGATTATCCTATCACTCGGTCATCTCAAAATCAAAAAAGAAGCGGTTCATCGGTGAAGATGCCGTCCACGCCCATGTCAAAGCAGCGCTTGCCTGTGCTGGCTTTGTTGACGGTGTATGTCATAACCTTGATCCCCTGTGCCTGGGCTGCCTTGATTTGATCTGGGGTTAAGGCCGGGTAATCCGGATTCCAGGAGAAAACCTTGTTTTTGATCATGAATTCAAGGATGGCGTCATCCAGAAACCGTTTTTCCGTGAGAAAGGCCAATCTGAGATTTTTTATCTGCATCTTTGCAAGACGTTCAATGATTCGGGGTTCAAAACTGGAAATAATCACCGCTTCGGATCTGGATCGTTCAAGAACGGTCTGAACCACCTGTTTTTCAATGGAGTCATCGGGGTCATGGCTTTCAAAGGCTTCGTGTTTGATTTCAATATTAACAGAAAGTTTGTGATTGCAAAGACTGAATACGTCTTTTAGGGTGGGGATTTTTTCACCGGTGAAAAAAGGTGAAAACCAGCGTCCTGCATCCAGTTTTTTTAATTCCTCAAGGGTATGATCCCGGACCGGTCCTGAGCCGTTGGTGGTCCGGTCCAGGGTTTCATCATGGATGGCAACGATGTTGCGATCCCGGGTCAGGCATACATCAAGCTCAATCATACGTACACCCAGATCCTTGGCAGCCTTGAATGCAACAAGGGTATTTTCCGGATATCGAGCCCTGTATCCTCTGTGGGCAATGATCATTCTCTGGGATTGCTGAGCTATAGTTTTCATGGCTATCTCAGATAAAAAAGCCGCGTTCATAAGGAATGCGGCTTAGGGTTGTGTTTGGTCTCAAAGATTATCTTTTGGGTGAACATCCTCGACCCACATGAACCTTGGGCGCATCCGACGGTGTGTCTGCTTGGACTGTTGCTTCAGAGGGTGTGTCAAGATCGATTTTTGTGTTCGACGGGGTGCTGTAGTTTCCTTTGCCGAACATTCTGCGGTTCGCCTGGACAGCATCCAGTATATCCTGGTAAAAGATCAGTTCATGGTTGTATACTTTGACCTTGGTGATGCTTTTATCGATGGAACGTTTTTTACAGTCTTCACCCTTATAGCAGGGTACCAGTTCGATCATTCCCAGATATTTTCCCTGTTCAAAAAGACGGTAGACACCGTAACGAAGCATTTCACCTATCTTAAGGTTGTCTTTACTCAATTCGTAATCCAGAAGAATACGTTTTTTGGTGTCTTTTTTACTGGTGGCCATGATATCGTTATCATCACTTAATAAATCTGTTTTTTCCAGGTAAAGGCCCTTGCTGATCAGGGTGTCGTTTTTAATGTTCTTCCGTTCATCGCTTTTCAAACGTTTGAAATCCGTGACCACAAATCCTTTGAACATACAAAGTCTTTCCAGATTTAAGGTATTGTTATCCAATGATTCCGCGGCAAGGATTGTGTTGTCTTTTAGCTCAATGTCGTACTCACCTTTTATAATAGGGAATTTGTAGGAAGATATGTATTGCTGATTATCCTGGGATATCTTGGCACCTTTGGTCACGTTTTTGAACTCACGTCTATTGAAAAAATGGATGATTTCACTGAAATGGATATTATTTTCGTCCTTTTCACCCAACCCTGAGAATGCTCCCTTGTAATAGCTGAAATATGCTTTGTTAAACGGGCTATCATGGTCATAATCCGGGATATTTAAATAGGCGTTGATGTACTGGATATCTGATGGGAAAAAATATTTAAGACGCAGGGTCAAAAAATTAAGGTTTCCGCTGATGATTTTAAACAGTTTTTTCAGCTCCAGCGTCAAGGGGAATTCTTTTAGATTCCCTTCGATATCAATAAGTTTGATTGTAAAATTCTGTGAAAATATGTTCTTGTTCTGTAATAGATCATAGGACATGGCAAAATCACCTGTTTTCATATAGGAGTATGCCAGCATCTGGTAGATCTGCAGCTCAAGGTTTGAAAAGGACGTCCCTTCCTTGGCCGTATTGCCTGAATTGCTTTTAAACGTAACGTATTCCTCAAAAAGGGCATCCAGTTGGCCTTCGAAATGTTTCAGCTCTTTTGAGTAGCGGTCGATTTCATTCTGGGGAATGGGAAGTTCTTCATCGATGTTCTGCCAGAATTTCGGATAATCCCTTCGTATGAACAGTTCTATACCTTCAAGGAAAATTCTGCAATCATCGTAGATACTCTGGAGATAGGATGCTTTTAATTCCTGAACAGTATCCGTACTCTGGGCAGAGACACCCGGAATTGAGAAAAACAGGGTGGACAGGGTGAGGGCGATTAATACAAGGTGCCATCTGAATTTCATATATTTCAATCTCCTTATCATGGTGAGATTCTTTATTAGTTATTTTGTTTAGTCTGAAATTTCCTGATAATCAAATCCGAACGAAATTCCCTGGGCATGACTGCGTCAGGACTGGTCTGGTATTTTTTCTGAAATTCCAGAAACAGCTTTAAATATGATTCCGCCCCTGGAAGTTCAAAAAAATTCATCCATCCGTTTTTATCCGTGCCATAGGACAGAGACACTTTTTCGCATGGTGCAATAAATGCGCGTTTGGCGTGATACATGGCCAAGGATTCATTGTATGTCCCTTCTTTTCGGGAATAAAACATCGCAAGGGCACTGTGGATAACCGAAGCATATTCCCAATAATTTGTTTTTTTGGAAATTAGTATCGGTGTGAGTGTTTCTGCAATATCTCTGTATTCATCCGAATTCTGATCAAGTCCTGATCTACGCTTTTTGTCGAGGATATTAGCAAGTAAATAGGCCATAGTCAAACGGGAAGAATATTTTATTTTATTGATTGATTTGCCATCATTTTCTTGTAAACGCATTGAAAGAAGACCGTATTCGTAAAGGACATCTTCCATCAAACGGAGATTGTCTATGCCAATTCCAAACAGAATTAATTCATTATAGATGGTACTCCGGTAAGTAATATTGTATTTGATGCTTGATGCTGCATCATCATATAGTTTGTGGTAAAGTTCGAAAAGTTCGTATTTGGGAAAGGAAAAGTTGAGATCCCGTGTTGCGAAATAGCCACGGCGTGCCAGATAAAGATTTACCAGGAAATCCGTATTGTTTGAATCGTTGGTGGCTTCCTTCATATAGTATGCGTAATAATTTTTCTGGCCCAGGTTGGCTTCTTTCTGAAGTGCATAAAGCCGATTTAAAAGGGTCCGGGTCTGTGAATCCAGCAAGGGATCATTTTCATTGAAATGCCTTAGGTAACGACCGAAAAAATGATAGCGCATGTAGAGTTCATACAATGTGAAAAGGGTTTGAGATGAGGGTGTATAGGCGGCTGTTTCACGGCTTGCTTTGAAATGTCGTTTCCATAGGTTGTCAAGCCAGTTCCAGGTTTTTTTGTCATATTGACTGGAAAGGGCTGCAGACTGTGAGGTATCTCCCCATTCACCCGAAAGTTTTTCACACTCAAGCATCATGGCAAGAAAATACACATTCAGATAAAGGTTTTTATATTTTCGAAAACGGAAGCTCACATCATCGGTGGCTCTTAACATGGTTTTTCCCTGGACAAAAACATCCTGGGGCTCGGGGTTTTCAGAGAGAAAACTTTTCAGATAATACTCTGACAAGGACAGGTATTGTTCAAGTTCTTTGTCCGTGACAGGTATTTCATCGTACATACTGAGTTCCGATGACCGTGTGAGTCCATATTTTTCATGCAGATAGTGGAGGTAAAGAAGAAAATATTCATAGGCCATGTCAAATTTCATGCGCTGGGCCTGTTCTCCTTCCTTGGTGGTTTCGATTTTTTTAGTCAACAATTCGATGCGTGAAATAATGGTCTGAACGTCATCAAATGGGAGCAGCATACTCTGGGGCGGTATATACGAAAGCATCTCAAGGTGTGCACTGTCTGCCCGCTCATGGATAATGGCTTTTCGCTTTTCAGCATTTTCTCTGACATTTTTTGTCCGGGCTGTGTGCTTCACCGTGTGAAGAAGGTAAATGCTTTTTGCACGTTTTTTGAAATCATCAATATATTCTGCATGGGCCCAGCTTGAAAAAAGACATAGGATGAACATCCAGAAACAAAGTGCTTTTGCCGTGCATCGAATCATAGTAGGAATCCTTCGGGGTTTCTTAAATTCTGTAATCTGTTATAAAGCTGGATGTCTTCGTTGGGCAGGAGCAGCCAGATTTTTTTTCCAAGTTTCAGCGCGATTTCCTGGTAAAATTCATATTGACGTTCAAAGTCATCAATTTCCGTACAGTTGTTGTTCAATGCACCTGGAATATCACCATGGATATACCCCGCAGATTGGGCTGCTGTTAAATAATAATTCCGGGCCAGGGAATAACTTTTTTCGGCAACCTTGAGTGCTCGTGTCTGAAGTTGTTTGTTGGATAAATAGGTGTTGGCAATGATTCGATAGATATCGTAGCGGTCATCCACCGTATGTTCCACAAGTGATCCAAGCTGGTGGTTCTCGTTATGGATAAAGGTTTCCAGTTCTTCTTCAAATTTCATGATTTCGCTGATCTTTCCCTGGGACGCAAGTTCTTTGAACAGAAGATCATAGGCATATAAAAGGTTCTTGTGGTTGATTTTTTTATTGTCAGCCTTGACGAACGCCGCCTTGAAATCAAACAGGCAGTTTTTCCGTGAGTTGGCAAGGGGGAAACGTATGCTGGATAGATCCTTGTCATACAGGCCAAACTGAAGGTATTCGTAATAATATCCGATTTCTCCCCTGTATCTGTGGAAGATATGATTGATGCTGGTCGTTTTCTGTTCCCTGCCGAATACCTGAACCTTTCCGAACAACTTCTCCAGATCTGAAAATACGATGTTTATTTTGTCCAGTGCCTCAGCGTAAAGATAGACGATTTTTTTATTGAAAATATCATTTTTTTTGGCCGAGTCGTATGTGTCCCATGTCCGTGCATATTCTTTGAGCTCTTCCAGTGGTTTTTTGCAGGAATACAGATTGTAGAATATCCAACCCGAGGGGCAGACATTAAGCTCATCAAGGATATCCTTGTACTTCATGCGGTCTTCAACCTTAATGCCCTGTTCCACTTGTTTTCCCAGCCAGGTTTTGAGGGCGGACATGACCACAACGTCTACTTCACGGTTATCAAGCTTCAACTTGTTCAAGGTATCACTGAAAAGTTTTTCCACGCTAAGCTGGAGGTCTCCCTGGCTGGTAAAAAGCATCAAAGGCAGAAGGGCCCTGTGGGAAATGGTCTGGTCGATCCATGTTTCCCGGATTTCATGTGAAATCACCTGGGCACTGATGGAGAGGGGCACATTGGCTCTGAACCAGGGGTAGCTGAACAGAGCAATGTGGGTTTCAATATCTGTAAAATAGGCGATACTGTCATTGAGCCAATCACGCTCAGCCTGTGTAAATATTTTTTCATAGGGTGAATCCAGACCTTTGTTGCCCTTGATTCTGAGTTCATCAAGTTCGGCACAGACTTTGACTGTTGAATCAAAGGTCAGGATGTCTGTTGCGTTGAACGATGGTGGCACATCCGGGGCTTTGTTCAGCTGGCTCACTGCGTTGCTGATCCGATTGACCAGTCCGTCCTGGGCAATATAAAGGTAATAATATAGGATTTTGTAATAGTATTCTTCCTTGGTGAACAGGGACCTGTTGGGATAAAAACCATTCTCGAAGTATTTTTTGAAACGAGCTGCCTGCTTGTCTTTATTCAGGGTACACATTTCAAAATAAATATAATTGTAGCCGGTCAGATTTTGTTTGTCGTCAAAATAGATATTACTGAATGCTTTATCAGGATCTTCACTGTATTTATTTAAAGCGGCCTGGGCTTCACGGGTTTTTATAAGATCAAGGGATCCGTTGACCTGGATTCCCAGATGATCTCCAAGAAGGGTAAAAAGAGTGTTCAGATCCTTGGCCGAAACTTTTTCCTGAAGATAGAGCTTGCCCACTTCCGGGATCCATTCATCGGTGGGTGTAGTGATCGAAGAGGGAATTGCTTTTTTCTTGATGGTGGGTCCCTCGGACTTTTTTTCGGCACTGTAGGAGGGGTTTTTAGACCGTCTCGTGCGGGTGAACGTGGTTCGAGCCGCCTTTTTCTTCGTTTCGGCAGAAGAATGCTCTTGGTCCCATGAATTGTCAGTTCCTGTCAGGGGGGTTAATGCCATCACATTAATTGATGAAAAACCAATGACAAGACAAAGAAGCAAAAGGGTTCCGATGTATCTGTGTTTCATAACAAACCTCTACCTGGGTAATATTCGTTCAAGGGCTGAAACCACCTCAAAGGGGGCATCTGCCGGTGTGAAGTCAATAATGATTTTTCCCTGGGCGCCGCCTTCAATAACCAGAGTGCAGGTGTAGTTCTTGACCGTGTATGTGTAGGGACTTAACTCGGGGTTCATATTCTGTGCCTTTTTTACGATGGCCCGTTTAAGGTTTTTTACCCGTTCTGAATTCCCCAGAGTGCTGCTTTTAATGATGACCAGATCCTCCAAGGCCAGGCCCTCAAAGGCCGGAGTAAAGTGCCTGACAGGCGGCTGGGCTGGCGATGGCATTTTGGGTGCATGGGCCAGGGGGGCAGACAAGGATGAATCAGTCGCCACAGGGGGCTTGTAGGATTCCCACTGGGTCAATTCGGGTGGCGGACCCTGACTGATCGGAACAGAATTGGCCTGAGGTCTGGCGATGCTGTCCGAGGGTACCGGAATGGCTGCACTGTTCCGTTTGATTTCCTGCATGGGAGTGAAACTTGAGGGGGCGCTAACCATTTTCGGCGTTATTTTTGGAGCCGTTTCCTGTGGCAGATCAATCTTTTTTAACACAGTGGGTTTTTCGCTGATGGATTTGGGCAACGGTTTGGCTGGTTCAATTTTTTTTGTTTCAATTCGTTGGATCTCTAATTGTTTAGGAATCAGAGCTTTGGGTTTGATATCCTCCCGGATGATTTTTTTAGGTTGAATTTTCGTATCCAGGGGTTTTAGAGGCTCAATTTTTTTTGGCTCAATCCTTTTTTCCAAAGGTTTTTTTGGTTCGATTTTTTGGGGGATTATTTTTTTTAATTCCATGCGTTTTGGTTCAACTGTTTTTTTTACGGCATCCTTGAGGACCTTGATCAAGGGAATTTTTTTCGGAACCGTAGGCTCGGGTGCGGGTTTTGTCTGGGGCAGAATGATGATGGTCTGGGTCACCTTGAAGAGTTTTTTATTGGACATGGTCAACTTCAGGGAAAGGATAAGAGTCACCGCCAGAATAAATATGATAAAGGCTGGTGTGACGGGCCATTCTTTCCTGGGGTCACGTGCAAGAGCCCGGGGCATGGGTACTTTGCCAACCCCTCGACCGTAATGTTGCATGCTTATCGTCATCGCCATGGTTAATTCAGGCCGCCTGTCCGTTCGATCGTTACACGATTTCCATCTTCGTAAACACGCTCTATGATGGACATAGCCATCAGTGTATCCTTACTCAGTGAGTATATGTCAGGAACAAGAATGGGCCTCATCCTCCCATCCTGTTTCATCACGGTCAGGCGGTTGGTCAACTCCTGGGCTGAAATGGGAGAAGGTTCGATGTTTTCCTCGGTACCCCGCATGATAACAACTTGAAACGGATTGGATTCGGGAATCGTGGGTTTGAGGACCCTGATCTGATACGACTCATAGGGTTGATCAAGGGAAGCCACTTTTTGATTTTCAACGACCTTGGGAATAGTTATTTCACCGATATTTACAGGTTTTTTCCCAACGGTGGAGGCCTGGGTGAAAGCGATCAGCAGCAGAAACGCTAGATCGGCAAAGGAAAATAACCAGATTTTTGAGTCTTCATATTTCATAAAAACAGGTCCCTTATTCATCTTAAATAGCTTAAAAACGTGTTTAAAACAATTTGGATGTCATTCCAAGGGCCTTATCGATCCTAACTTCAGAGAGGTTGATTAGATTTTTTTTCAATACCTCAATGATAACGAAACAGGATAATGCGATCAGGGTTGTGAATAAAGCGGCTCCAAGGCCGCTTGTATTGAGATCGCTGTTAGGATCTCCCTTGGCCAGGAAAATCATGATCATCCCGAAAATGGTCCCAATAAAACCCATGGGCGGGAGAAGGTTGCTGATCATGGTGATTTTGTTCACATATTTGGTGTGGAATAGATTTTCAATAAGCTGAAACGTTGCATCGGCTAAAAAGGACTTGGAGTAACCGTTTCCATTATGCTCCAAATGGGCAGAATAATACGTTTTTGCCGTGATGATCATCAGAGGGTCGTCCATGGAGCTTTCTTTTTGGACAGTGGCCTTCATTTTTTCATAATTGATCATGCGGATATGCTTGTGTGCCCTTATGGTGATCCACAGGGCATTGATAAAGAGAACAGCGCTTCCGATATAAACAACACCTTGGACCAGTGTGCTGATTATATCCGGGTACATACGAAACAGATGAAGTACAAATTCCATAGTCTACCTTTTTAATGACACATAAAAAACAGTCACAGTTACCTTGGTTTCATTATCCACGGGAAGATTAAACACGGGCATTATTAGCGAACCCATATGATTTTTAATAAACAATTATGTTGATATTGTCCTGATGTCAATACTATTTTTTTAGGAAAATGTAGGAAATACGGACAGATTCAAGGATCAGGGGCATGATTTTATGCTCTGTGTTTGGAGTAAAGGGCGAAAGTGACATGGGACTGAGGGTTTTATCGAAACATGAATGACGCTGATTTATGAGGCTTTCAATGGATATTTATGGGGGGCATGCCTGGGATTATGCCTGGACGGAATGGCATTCAACCCTTCAATAGGGAATTGTGACACACCTATTCTGTATGACCCTTTTCCCATCCCATTTTATCTGAATGCAATGTGTTCAGCAGCCGGGTATCTGGCCTTGGGACTCGAGTCCCCGTTATTTTGACCCTATCTTCATGGTTTTTCGTCGAAAAGCTTATTTTAATTCATTCATATTGTCTGTGGGGAGTATGATAAATTCTGTCTGTTCCATGGCCAGTTCAAGTTGGAACCTGTCATGGCCTATACTAAATGATATCCGTCTGTTATCCCTGTAATCAGAATCAATGCTCAGGGTGATGGTGCTGTTCAGGGCCAGGACTTTAGGTTGGCCACAAAAGGTGATTAGATTGAATCGTTCTTCAATGACACGCATGAATTCACCCATGATCTGATTAACGACTTCGCCGATGCTGTCCGTGACCTCATTGGACGTGAAATGGCTCGAGAGTTCGTTTTCAGGCAGTCCCATGGATATCATATAACTCTTATAAATATTCATGGCTGCCTTGCCGGAAAAATTAACCACGAGAAGACCGTTGTAATCGCCACTGATGGCCACAAAACATCCGATATCCGGTCGCATGGTGACTTTGGGGATGCTCTGGATGGTGGGGGAATAGTTTATTTTTTTTTGAGTACTGGCCGTAAGCACAGTGACAACGGCCTCACAGAGATAACTTGAAATTCTGTCGATGGTTTTATAATTGTATTCCATGGGCTCCTCGTTTTGGAAAATTAATAACCCCGGTAGGGAGGAAAGGCATTTTTCAATAAAACATAAAGGTCAATCAGACTGTATCCGTGTTGAAAGAGAAGCATGCGGTACGGATTGGAGCAATCACAATGAAGTCATAAGATCATACCAGAAAGGGATGGTTTGGCCAAGATTTTTCGTTATGATCCTTGCTTTTGATCCAACGCCAAGGTGAGTCGCGCAGTTTTTAAGTGTCGCCAACAGGCTTTATGACCTGATTTTATCAGCAAGCTCTTTTATCGCCTGCATGTATTCCTTAAGTCCTTTGAAAAAAATGGTGTTGTGATCGGCGCCCTTGATTTCAAGAAGGCGTTTGTTGTCGGATCCGGAATTGTGGTAAAGGGTTTGGCCATCGGAGAAGGGGATGATGTGATCATTCTGTGCATGGATCACCAGCGTGGGAACGGTGATGGTTTTAATTTTTTCGGCATTCATGGGGCCAGCCTCTTCACAGACGCCCTGGATGGGTCTGTAGAGACCCAGCAGGTTCAATAGGGGTATGATAAAGGCAAACCCACTTTCAATGATCAGGGCATCCGTTTCTATGGGATAGTTCGCAGCGATTTCTATGGCAGAGGCACTGCCCAAGGAACGGCCCATGACAATGATCCGGCCGAGATACCCCTTTTCTTTTAAATGTTCCCGTGCTTTTTCAAACAGGATTCGGCAATCGGCCATCATGTGGTTTATCGTGGGCTGTCCGGTGGAACGTCCGTAACCCCTGTAATCAAAGACCATGAAATTCAGTCCCATGGCGGTGAACATGGGACCTAAATCATCGTAGTCTGATGCAATTTCGCCGTTTCCATGGAAAAAAAGAATGATCGGATCATCTTTCCCGGCAATATGGAACCGTGCTCCTATGCGGGCATTGTCAGGGACGTCGAACATCAGGTCGGTGACGGAACCATCTGATATGGATGGGAGATGTTCGGACCTGGGATGAAACAAAATATTCAATAGGTCGGGAATGTCAAAAACCGAATAATCTTTTTTTTGGTCAGAGTTCATCATATGTTTTCTCCTTGAGAATGATTCGCGCATCCACCACGTCGATTCCCTGGGGATGGACAATCACCGGATTCAAGTCCATTTCTTCGATGTCAGGGTAAGCTTCGATAATTTCAGATACCACCAGGAGCAGATCACTGATGGCCCGCTTGTCCAAGGGCGGTTTGCCCCTGAATCCTTCAAGAATGGGGGCAGATTTGATTTCTTTGATCATCTTGTTGGCAGCCGAACGTGAGATGGGAAGCACTCTGAACGCCACGTCTTTTACAACCTCGACCAGAATTCCACCGATGCCGAACATGATAACCGGACCGAATTGTTTATCAATCTTGGTGCCGATGATCACTTCCAAGCCGTCTTCCATCATGGGTGAGACAATGCAGCCCTTGATTCGGGCCGTGGGGTCAAAGGCCATGGCATTGGCGATGATTTCCCGGAAGGCGTCACGGATTTCAATATCATGTTTGAGTTTAAGCCGGACACCCCCTGCCTCGCTTTTGTGCAGAATGTCCGGGGATACAATTTTTAAAACGATATCCCCATCAATATCCCTTGCGATACGCACGGCATCTTCTTCGGTTTTCGCCAGCCTGTCCTGGGACACAGGTGCTCTGTGTAATCGAAGCAGGTCTTTGGCTTCATGTTCAAGGAGGATATTTCTTTTTTCATAGCGTGCCAGATTGATGATATCGTTGCATTCTTTTTTCGCACGAACCCCCCATCGGAGTTCAAAATTGGTTTTGGTTTCGTAGGTGCTGATATAACGGCCATACTGGGCCAGGACAGAGATGCATTTGCAGGCTATATCCAGGGATTCATAGACCGGAATCCCGTAGTACCTCAACAGTTCAAGTGAATGGGGCTTTACGGCATTGTAAAGACTTTGAAGAATCAGGGGCTTTCCTGTTGATTTAACGAGTTTGCCCATACGGTGGGCTGCATCCTCTTCCATAAAACGAAGCTGCTCTGCGAAACGGATACTATAGCCTCCAAACAAGCCTACAATCAGAAGGCCTCCGATATTCCTGTCTTCCAGAAGGATCCTGGCGCAATCCGCGAAGATGGATGGATTGGAATCCGTTCCTCCGGCCACATCCACAGGATTGACCACAGATGCGTTGTTCGGCAGAATTTCCCTTAATCGTTCCTGGGTTTTTTTGCTTAGTTCGGGGATCTGGACGCCGTTATCTGACAAAAGATCAGCAGCGATGGTGGCATGGCCTCCACCATCTGCAAGAATGGCAATGCGGTCGTTTTTGATGGTGGGAAGACTTGAAAGTGTTTCAGCGGCCGGGAAAAGTTCAGCGGGGTTTTCAATGTTGATGATACCTGCGCGTTCAAAACAGGTTTTAGCCACTTCCGAGATGCCTGCCAGGGCTCCTGTGTGTGAGCCTGCTGATTTCTGGCCCGTTGAAGAACGTCCACTTTTCAAGAGTATAATGGGCTTTTCCCGGGAAGTCTTGTAAACCTGCTGGAGAAATTTCCGTCCATCACGCAAGCCTTCCACATACATGAGGATGGCCTTGGTGGCTGGGTCATTTCTGAAGTACTCCAGATATTCATGGAATTTTATATCCGCTTCGTTACCCACCCCCACATAATAGGAAAACCCTTTCTGGCTTTTCAACATGGCTTCGGTGATAATATGAAGGGCGATGTTTCCACTCTGGGTAATCAAGGCGATGTCGCCTTTGGGAACATTCCGTATACCCACCAGATTCATATTGCTCCAGGTGTTGATGATGCCGGATGTATTGGGCCCCACCATTCGGATATTGAACTGGGTTGCTGTGGCTACGATTTCATCTTCCAGTTTTTTCCCTTCGGTCCCCAGCTCTCCGAACCCGCCTGCAATGATCACGGCACCTTGGATCCCTTTTTTTCCACAGTCGGCCAGGATATAGGGCACAGTCTGGGCTGGTGTGGTAATCAGGGCCAGATCAACAGGCTCATCAATGTCAAGAACGTTTTTATAACATTTGAGCCCCAGGACCCTGGCTTCCCGGGGGTTGACAGGAAAGATCGTTCCTTCGTACCCGCCGTTCATCAGGGTGCGAATGGCCTGATATCCTCGTTTTGTTTCATCTTTGGATGCCCCGACCACGGCAATGGATTCGGCTTTGAAAATCTGGTTTAAGGCCATCATGTCAATGCCCTTTGTAAAGGGGAGTACGTTGTTGGGAAAACGCACGGACACCCTCATGCCAGTCTTCTGTTTTCATGCAGTCAAGAATTGCTTCGGTCTCCGAATCAAGGACTTGTATGATGTTAAGGGACATGCTCTGGTGAAGGAGGCGTTTGGCATGGGCCATGGACAGGGGGGCTTTGGAGGAAAGCTCCCGGGCAAAGGTCAGGGCCTTGTCCATCAGGACCTCCATGGGAAAACAACTGTGAGCAAGGCCCATGCTGGAGGCCATAACTCCGTTAATGACACGACCGGTATAGATGAGATCTTTGGCGGCGGATAACCCGAGAACACTGACCAGGTGTTTTGATGCACCACCTCCGATACAGGTTCCCAGGCTTGTTTCCGGGAAAGCCAGGGTGGCATCGTCGGCCATCAGGATAAAATCGCAGTTAAGGGCCAGCTCTGTCCCGGCTCCACGTGCTGCTCCGTTTAATACGGCAAGGGTTGGCTTGGGGAACTCGAAGATTTGTCGACATGTTTCATGGGCTAGTTGCAGATACTTCTTTTTTTGGTCAAGGCTCCGGGTTCCTGCGGCATGTTCTTTCAAGTCCGCGCCTGCGCAGAAAATCTGTCGGGATTTTCCCTCTTTTACGCGGATGGTCCCCGTGAGTATCACCGTTCGTATAACCGGGTCCTGTTTGATCAGGGATAAGAGATTCTGAAGATCCAGATACATATCTTCAATGACGGCATTCATACGCTCCGGCCTGTTAAGCGTAATGACTCCTGTGCGTTCAACGACACGATAGATCAGGGTGGAGTATTCCATGAGGAGGCTCCTGTATATAATTCATTATTCATGATTGATGAAATGTGATGGCGTCGTAAAAAGTCCCATATGCGGCGTTATAGTGTTTGGCCGGACGTTCGACATACGCTTTAAGTATGCCGTAACCCAGGTCAAACACTATGCCTTGCCTATGGACCTTTTTCCATAGCCATACGTCGAGATTTTACGAGTTCATCCAATAGACGAAACGGACATTTGGAACGTTAAGTTGCATATTAACAAAACAAAGGCACTTGAGTCAAACATTCCTTGTCATGAAAAGACCCGGGCTCGTTAACAATGTTTGGTTATAATATATACGGGTTCGTGTTTTTTATAGTTTGGGCTATACTTGGTGTGGATTATAATCTATAATAATAATAAGATATATTCTATGCCTATGCCTATGGTTATTAATCTGTTCGTTCTTACACGCCCATGTGATTTTAATTATCCAAGGAGATATCCATGCGAAAAAGCTTTTTTTTATTATCCTTTTTTCTGCTTTTATTTGCTTGCAGCAGGACAGAGTATGTCTATGATTTTTCAAGCTCTGTCATGTTAAAGGATAAGGCGACGGTGAGCTTTGAACTGCTTGTTGAATTCAAAAACAAGAAGGGTGTGGATGAAATTAAGGAGAAACTGGATAAAATCAATCATGCCATACGAATTATTCTGGCTCAGAGGAATGAAGATCAGATAGATACAAAATCTCGTCTGGTATCGGTTGTCACCAAAGTGTTAAAATCACAGTTGAGTGAACCCGTTTCCCGTATTTCGGTTGAAGCCTTTAAAATTGAAAGAATGAAGTAAGAAATATCCGTTTTTCAAGATACTGTTTTATTGAGATAATCGAAATGAAAACGAAAGGAAAGGAGGAATGTTATGGAACCTTTCACGAAAGAAAAATATCAGGAAAAAAGGAAAAAATATCGTAAGAACTGTCGGTATATGCCGGTGGATTTTGTTTATAACCAGCGTCTTGAGCGTGGTTTGATCGTCAATATCAGCGAAGCGGGAGCGTGTGTAGAAAATACAGGATCTATTTCAGAGGGCCATTTAGCCACCATGACGTTTTTGGAAAACCACGACAGGGGCCCCGTGAAAACCACCTGCCGTATTGTGCGGACCTTTGATAACGGCTTTGCTGTGAATTTTGATATGTTGACCCTGAGTCAGGCAGAAGCCATCCATCATTTTGTATTCAAGGATAAATAACATAGGGCCATATATTAATAATCTCCCCGGAACGTTTCTTTCTGTTTTCGTATTTTCTTCTTGTTGTGCTTCCACGATAGTTTGTCTTGCTTACCTGTCTTATGCGGGGCATTTGAAAAGGTTTCACCGATGTCGGGGAAAAAACTCCCGGGTGTTGGGGCCACACGCTTGTCAATGGCCTTGTTTTTTTTCGGCTTGGACCGATCGTCATCCGTTGAGCTCAGTGGCGGTCCGGAAAAACATCCTATGGGTATGCTTCTTGCCAGATAGATATGCTGGCCTGCGAAAAGAAATAAAACACCGAGATCTTCTGCCTTGTGTGTGTTTACAGTGATAATCACCGGCTCAGGATCCCTTCGTTTTCCTATGCGTTCTGCCAGGTCTCTGTCCGAACAAAGTATCACATAGGCTTGGTCTTCATTGGGGGCAAGGCCCTTATTCATTACATGTCCATGAGCCCTTGTCCTAATACCGATAAAAAGAAGTTTGGGAATTCCTTGCTCTAAGGAGGGAAGGGGTAGCTGATCACGATCCCTTGCCCGTATCAAATCGCCTTGAATGTCCAGCAAAGGGTTTTTAACTGTCACCATCAATTCGTCCAGACTGCTTGAAGTGACATGACGAAAACCATCTTCTTCCCGGATCGCTTTGAGAAGATCCTTGATTTTTACAAACCCGTTATCATCTGGGACAAGCCCGAATTCGTAGGGGCTTCGTCCTAATATATAACCGAGAAATGAATTGAGTTTTTCCCGAGACCGTGAAATATCCATGGCCGCCTTTTTTAGAAAATTTTTGAAAGAAACTGTTTTGATTTTATGGTTTAGATGTTAAATCATCTGATGCTTTTACATTTCAATCGGAAAACAAGGAAATTGTCAATAAAATTTCCTGATGAAAGGAATCTAACATGTCTGTTGAAAAATCAGCTGAACTTTATAAAGAGGCTCTTAGGATTATTCCCGGAGGTGTGAATAGTCCGGTTCGGGCCTGCAAATCCGTCGGTATTCAACCGCTTTTTATAGAACGTGCCCAAGGTTCGAAACTCTTTGATGTTGATGGGAATAGTTATATCGATTATGTGGGGTCCTGGGGTCCTATGATTCTGGGCCATGGGAACCCTTTTGTTAATCGGGCACTTTCCCTGGCTATAGAAAGAGGAACCAGCTATGGAGCCCCAACTGAACGTGAAATCGAACTGGCCCGGATGATTGTTGAAATGGTCCCTTGTGTGGATGTGGTCCGGATGGTGAATTCGGGAACTGAGGCTACCATGAGTGCCATTCGTCTGGCTCGGGCCTTTACGGGCAGGGATATGATCATCAAATTTGATGGCTGCTACCATGGCCATGCTGACAGTTTTCTGGTGGAGGCCGGTTCAGGGGTGGCGACTCTGGGTATTGCCGGAAGTCCAGGGGTCCCCAAGGATGTTATTCGTCATACCTTGTCTATTCCTTACAACGATTCCCAGAAATTCAGACGTGTGATGAGTGATTTGGGTGATAACGTGGCCTGTGTCATCGTTGAACCGGTGGTTGGGAATATGGGTCTTGTCCTTCCTGCGCCGGGTTTTCTCGAAACCTTGAGGGAGGTGACACAAATCCATGGAAGCCTTCTTGTCTTTGATGAGGTGATGACAGGGTTCAGGGTCGCTCCGGGTGGGGCTCAGGAACGATACGGCATCATGCCTGATCTCACGACACTGGGGAAAGTCATCGGCGGCGGTCTTCCCGTGGGTGCTTATGGGGGACGAAAAGATATTATGGAACAGATTGCCCCACAGGGGCCGGTTTACCAAGCCGGAACCCTTTCCGGAAATCCCCTTGCCATGACAGCCGGAATCGAGACCTTGAAACAATTGAAAATCCCGGGATTTTACGAGTCACTGTTTAAGAAGACCGACACGCTGATAAAGGGCTTGGGAGAGATCCTTAATCGCCTGGGAATTCCAGCCCGGGCAAGCTGTGTGGGGTCCATGATGGGGCTTTTCTTTACGGATAGAGAGGTATTGAATTTTCAGGATGCCAAGACCTGTGATCTTAAACTTTTTTCTGCCTATTACAGGGGGATGCGTGACAAGGGCATCTATCTTGCTCCGTCTCAGTTTGAAGCGGGTTTCATGTCAGCCGCCCATAGTGATGAGGATATTGCCGTCACCCTCGCAGCAGCGGAAGACGTGTTAACTAAAATAAAGGATTGAACGGTTGATGACCATGGATATGACAAAAAACAGATTTCCTGACCAGGTCAGGCATATTCATCTGATTGCCATATGCGGGACCGCCATGGGCGCCCTGGCTTGCATGCTTAAGGAAAAGGGATATCACGTGACCGGTTCCGATCACAAAGTCTATCCCCCCATGAGTGATTTTTTGAAAAATCAGGGAATTGAGATTCGTGAGGGATTTGATCCCTTGAATCTGGACCATTCGCCGGATCTTGTGGTGGTGGGGAACGCCGTAAGCTGCGACAACCCTGAAGTTGAGGCCATGTTAAAGGCCGGCTATTTTTTTTGTTCCATGCCCCAGGCTGTGAATCATTTTTTTGCACAAGGGAAAAAGACGGTGGTTGTTGCCGGGACCCACGGGAAAACGACCACATCCTCACTGATGGCCTGGGTCCTTTTTTGCGCAGGACTCGACCCCTCCTACTTGATCGGGGGGATCGTAAATAATTTTAAGAGTAATTTCAGAATCGGCACGGGGCCTTTCATGGTCCTCGAAGGCGATGAGTATGATACGGCTTTTTTTGACAAAGGGGCCAAATTTATGCATTATGTTCCTGATTACTCTGTTCTGACCAGCGTGGAATTTGACCATGCCGACATATTCAGGGATCTGGATCATGTAAAAACCGTGTTCGGGCATTATGTGGGCCTGCATCGCAACACCAGTGTTCTCATGGCCTGGGACTCGGATGCGAACATTGATGAACTTATTGTCAAAACATCCGCTCGGGTTGAACGTTACGGTACAAGGGCCGAATCGGACTGGAAAATGGAAAATGTTATGATCACACCGCCGTGGATGTCCTTTGATGTTTATAAACAAGGCCAACGTTTCGGAACGTTCAAAAGTCCCATGCCCGGAATGCATAATCTTTTGAACAGTCTTTCTGTGATTGCTGTGGCTGATCATCTTGATATTCCTGTGCATACCTTGCAAGACGCCCTCATGTCCTTCAAAGGGGTGAAGCGGCGCCAGGAAGTTCGGGGTGAAAAACGGGGTGTGACAGTCATGGATGATTTTGCCCACCACCCCACGGCTGTGCGGGAGACTATCCGGGCATTGAAACCCTTTTACCCTGACGGACGGCTCATTGCTGTGTTCGAACCCAGAACCAATTCGAGTATGCGGGATGTGTTTCAGAAAAAGTATCCGGAATCATTTGACGGGGCAGATATGGTTTGCATCCGTAAGCCGCCCCTGCTTTCAAAAATACCCGAGAATCATCGTTTTTCTTCTGAAAAATTGGTGGCAGATCTTAAGGCGAAAAAGATTGATGCTCATTACTTCGATGAAACCGAAGGCATTATTTCATTTGTTGCGGACAGGGCCAAATCGGGTGATCTTGTGCTGATCATGTCCAATGGCGGATTTGACAATATCCATGATCGGTTGCTTAAGGCCCTTTAGATCCTGGCAAGACATTGCTTTTATATCTTAACAATAAAATTCAATTTTCCTCATATGAGCAGTATAAGAATCATCATTCATAAAATAGTTCATGCCCTTGGGCATGTGAGACGAAATCTGTTCAGGTCAAAGCACGATGGCATGTTCATTGGACAGGTCCTGAAACAAAAAGGGCTTATCACAGAATACCAGCTAAACACGGCATTGGAACTTCAAAAGGACAAACTCTATCAACTGGGCATGGCAGTCCCCATCGGACGGGTCATCGTTGAGCAGGGCTATGCAACAGAACAGGAACTGGTCGGGGCAATCAATGACCATTACAATATCGCCATTGAATCCCTTTCGGACAACATCAAAGGATTAATTGGTAAGATCCGTGGAGCCCTGGTCGATGAGATTTATTCACCAAGGATACCCATCTGGTTCCAGTTGTCCCTAACCATGATGCTGGTGCTTCTTTTGTCCATCGGGACCCTTTCCTATGTGATTTTCAAACGCCAAAGGGCCAAGCTTTACAACCAGACTATTGAAATGGGCATGGTCAGTCTGAATTTTTTTGGAAGTAATGCGAGTATTCCACTTCTGGAGGAAAATATCCTGGCCCTCAACACGCTTTTGAAAAATGCAGAAGGGGTGGATGGGCATCTCTATGCTTTTATCATCAATAATGACAAGACCATCATGGCCCACACGGATCAGGCCATGATCGGGCAAACATTCAAACGGTTTTACCATGTGGATAAGGTTTCGAAAAAGGGAAAGGTCACCTATTTCAATTATGTGATGGAAGGGAATCGCCATGTTCTGAATATGAGTCTGCCCATTTTGTTTAAGGATAAAGAACTTGGGGAGGTTCATGTTGGGCTCTCCATTGATTTTATTCATCAGTTGTTTTTGGATGAACAGAGTTTTTTGGTTTTTTGTACCCTGATTATTGTGTTTGTCGGACTGATCGTGGCCGTATTGTTTGGGCTTCAATTTTCATGGCCCATTTCTCAACTTGTTAAGGCCACCCATGAGATTGCCAAGGGAAATTACGGGTACCGGGTTTTTATTAAGCGGAAAGATGAAATGGGAACCCTTGCCAAAGCATTTAACAAAATGGGAGCGGAGTTGTCACGGCAGGCCCTGATGAAAAAGTCCTTTGGTAAATACGTGGGTACAGACGTTCTGGATATGATTATGTTGAACCCTGAAAATACATGGTTGAAGGGGCGGAAAAAAGAGGCCACGATTCTTTTTGCTGACATCAGAGGTTTTACGGCCTATTCGGAAACCAAGGACCCGGAAAAGCTGGTTGAAAAACTTAATGAGTATTTTGAAATTGCAACCCGAGTGATTCTAAATCATGGCGGCTATATTGATAAATTCATCGGAGATGCGGTACTGGGTGTATTCGGTGTCCCGGTCTACAGTAAGGACCATCCGGAACGATGTATCCGGGCGGCTCTTGAAATGCAGGAAGAGTTTACAAAGACAGCAAAAAAGGGCAACCAGCTTTTGTCTCTGGTTGGAATCGGAATAAAATCCGGTGTGGTGGTTGCGGGTAATATCGGCTCACAGGCAAAAATGGAGTATACAGTGATTGGTGACAGTGTTAATATCGCCTCAAAACTGAACGCCTTTGCCATGCCAGGGGAAATAATCGTGGATCAGAGTGTGTGCGAGTGTTTAAAAGACACCCTGAAAACCATTCCACTTGCACCCCAGAAAATCAAAGGCCGATCAGAGCTGGTCAGGATTTTTAAGGTGATTGGGTTGGACGAGAAAAGGACCAAAAAAAGTTTATGAAATGGAATAGCTCATACGGTTCATGGATTGTTTTAGTCTGTGTGGCAATGTTCTTTGGATGTATGCATGACTCCTTTGAGTATTCCACAGGGAATTATGTGGTTGTTGAAACCATTAAAACCGATACTCTGGAAACTCTGGCCGGAAAGTATCTGAATGATACAGGAAAGGCATGGGTGATTTCGGAATTCAATAAAATTAAAGATATCAAGCCAGGGCAAAAAATTATTGTCCCATTGCAACCGTTCAATATTGGGGGTATCGGGCCTGAGGGTTATCAGCTTGTGCCAGTATTAAACTATGAAAAATTGAAACCGACTCAGGAAAACCAAGTCCCTGAACCTGTGGCATCCTTTGAACAACAGATGGATTACCTTAAGAAAAATAATTTTCAAGTGATCAGTTTTACATGGTTTATGGAATTTCTCAATTACACATGCCAGATTCCTGAAAAGTCACTTGTGATAACCCTGGATGACAATACACGGGCCGTGATGGACATCGCTCTTCCTGTGCTTGAAAAATATGGCTATCCAGCCACGCTTTTTCTTGATCCTGCAAACGTGGGGACTGAAAATGGTCTCAGCGTTGAGGATTTATATGCGCTAAAAGAAAAAGGCATGGCCATCCAGTGCCGGGCGGGATGGGCCATTGATGCTGACGTAGAATCGAAAAAGATTACTTTGAACCAGTATTTTGAAGCTTTGAAAAAAGAAATACCAAGGTCCAAAGCATATATTGAGGAAATATCAGGTAGTCCTTGTCTTTATTACGCACTGCCTCCCTCTGGGGGGAATAATCTTTTAAACCAGTTTCTATGGAAATCCGGCTTCAAGGCGTCGTTGACTATGGATGGTGAAGCCAATCCTTTTTTTGCTGATCATTTCAATATAGAACGGGTCACGATTTCTCCCTATGATTCGGCCGGGAATTTAGCAACGAAACTTTCTGTTTTCAGAAAAATGGAATTAAAGTGAATAATCAATCACGGCTAAGTGTTATTCTGGTGATATTTGCCAGTCTGTTCGGTTGCCAATCCATGGTGCAATACACCAAGGAACTTCCAATGGACAGTTCCGTTCCATCCTTGATTCCATACCAGCTAAAAGCCATAGACTATGAAAAAAACAACGAACTTCAGCTGGCGCTGACCAACTGGAGGATTGCCGAAGCCCTTATGAATGAACGGATACGCGCATTGACCGAACATATCGGAAACAATGCTGAAAAACATTTTCAAAGGGGGCTGACCTGTTTAAATGATGGATTGATTGATCAAGCCAGGCTGGAATTTCTTACGACACTCCGGTACGAAAGTGATCACAGTGATGCGCTGAAATGTTTGAGAAAAGCTGTCAATCCCAAGCGAACCATTGAATATACCGTAAAAAAAGACGACAGTTTCAAGACCATTGCCAATCAGGTTTACAAAAATAACAATCAGAACATTCTTGTTGCCTTTTTTTCCGGTCTTGAATCTGAAAAAGATCTGGTGGAAGGTCTTGTTTTATCCTTGCCTGTTCTTGAGGTTGAATTTACAAAGCGTTTTTTTAATTATCATAAGGAAATGGCCCTGGCCCGGAAATATTTTAAGGATAAAGATTTCATCCGGGTTCTTCCCATTGCAGAAAATATTGTCAAGCACATGCCGGACAATAGGGAGGCCGTGTTTATGATCAATTCATCCTACGATGGTCTTGCCGAGGCCTTGTTTAAAAAACAAAAATATAACGATGCCATTGATATGCTCAAGATGATTGACCCCAAGTTCAGGAATGTGAAACCCCGCATTATGGAAATTCAGGGGATTCAGGCCCGGCATATGGCGACGGATACAGAGAATAAAAATGCCGCTCATTATCGTGACGGCCGGGATTTTTTTAAAAAAGAAATGTATATCGAATCTCTTAAAGCATTTGAATATGTTGATTCCGGTTATGCCGATGTTGTGGACAAGATCGCTGAATTGAATGCCATCATGAAAAATGAATCGGAAATTCATTATCGAAAAGGTGTGAAACATTTTTTAAATGAAAAGCTTGATGAAGCGATCCTTGAATGGGAAAAAGCCCTTGCTTTTGATCCGGAAAACCTCAAAGTCCAGAAAGATATTGATAACGCAAAACAGCTGCTTAAAAAAATTGATGAAATAAAATGATAAACATTTTCATGTATCACGGCATGAACAACTTGAATGTTCATCGTGAAAAATGATATATTTATAAAATGATGCGACAAAGACAAAGCATAGAACCAACGATATGGTTGAACATGACGCTGGGTATAAAAATTTACCTGTGTTTAAGAGGATGAATTATGAGCAAACTTGTGTGGGATGACGCCTTTAACATTGATGTCCTTGATATCGATGAAAAAATGAAGGAGCTTTTTGAGGGAATAAACCGATACCTGGAATATGATTCCAGACGGATAAAAGAAGAGGATTACGATGAAATTGGCGAAGTATTGGCCGATATCTCCGAGGGAATTCGCCAGCATTTCAATCACGAAGAGAAACTTCTTATCCAGTATCGATATCCGGAAATTGCCGGGCACAAAAAAGAGCATCGGCGTTTTGTAAAAAAAGTTCTTGCCTTCAGACGTGTATTTTCTGAAGAACCGGAAAAGATCTATAAGGATTCTGTCAAATACATCCAGGAATGGCTGTTGCGTCATATCCAGGAGGACGATATGAGGTATGCCCCTTTTATCCGTGTTCAAAAATATTTGATGGAGCATAATGCACAGAGCAGAAGAGGCCGATGATTAAAAAAGATGGCGTCGTAAAAAGTCCTTGGGCCTTTTTCCATAGCCATCCCTCGACTTTTTACGAGTTCATCAAAAAAGGACCGGAATAGCCGGTCCTTTTTTGTGTTCACTCTCATGAATTGCTGCACATGGGGATGATGTCTTTTCTTTTTAGCGGAGATGCATGTGTTTGTTTGAAAACGGTTTTTTAAAAACCCGAGTCTATTATTCCCCCGAAATCAGTTTATTTAAAAGATTCGTTATTTCAGGACATTTCTGTTCAACATCAAATAGCCAATCCCTGTCGAAAATGGTGTCAAGCGTCGGTTTTTCCATGGTGATATCCGATTGTCTGGCGATGCACTCCAGCACAATGGCGAGGGAATAGCAGGAAATATATTCAAATATTAGATCTTCCGGAATTTCAAATGGCTTACCCGTTGGTTCATAGCCACTTTGGTGATGTGCAATTTCCACAATTGAAGAAAGCATCATCATCGAATTCTCGTCACTTAAGACCTCATCTTCTTCAATTTCACCTTCCGCTGTTGCTGCGATTTTCAAGAAGTTTTTAGATGCAACATAAATCTGATCCAGCCATTTTTCATCCAGATTCTGGGGGAGCAATGCTTCAGCCCCCTTTGAGATGACCTCGTCAATGAATTGGTTGAGCATGGGTTTTGCCTTTCTGGTCTGCCGTGTTTAAAGGATTGTACGGCAAATACCATGGTTGTCATTATTATTTGACATTGAAGATAATGTCACCGGGCTCGTTAAAAATAAATTTTTCTATTCATACATGAAAAACAATCGGCTGGATATGAAAATTCAGTTTTTTGTAGGATATTTCTGTGTATTCAATGGGTTTATAAGCAAAGTGAAAACCCTTGACAAGATTTGCGCACAAGACTATAGTTAAAGTTAACTTTAACTTAATGATGCGGTGGGAGTGCGCTATCTCTATGAATGATAAAAAACAATTTACCATATCGGAACTTGCTTCAAGCCTCGAGATAAGTCCTTCAACCATTCGGTTTTATGAGGAAAAAAAATTAATCAAACCGGCAAGAACCTCGGGTAACCAACGAATATATACACGTAAGGACAGGGCCAGGCTGAAATTGATATTACGCGGAAAACGGTTTGGCTTCTCTTTGGATGAAATTGCCGAAATTATTGGATTCTGGGATGTTGAAGTCAATGAAAAAAGTCAGATCCAAAAGAGTCTAAGTTACACTGACAAACGCATTGAAGAGGTTCGACTTAGACGGAATGAGTTGGATCTCCTTGAAGAAGACATGCGTGCCATGAGGACACATTTGCTCAACAGGCTCAAGGAACTTGAACAAGAAGAACGCGGGTCTATAAAATAACAGGGGGCGCTTATGTACGATTTTTTATTATCCGAAGACGCGTTGAAAATTAGAAATGAAGCAAGGGCTCTGGTCAAATCCGTACCCAGGCAGATGTTGCTGGATATGGATCAGGACAAGATCCAGTTTCCCAAGGAATTTCTTCAGGAAGCGGGACGACTGAATCTGATGGGATGCAGGTACCCTGTGGAATGGGGGGGGCGTGGGCTTGACTGGGCCAGTACCTGTGCTGTGATGGAAGAAATCGGTGTTCTCGGATACATCATGGCCTGTGTGTTCGGTGTGGGGGCTGAACTGGTCTGTGATGCCATTATTCTGCATGGTACAGACGAACAAAAGGAAAAATACGTCAAACCCTTATTAAAAGGGGACATTTTTGCAGCTGAGTGCCTGACCGAGCCCAGAGGAGGCTCTGATTTTTTCGGTACAAGCACCCTGGCCGAAGACAAAGGGGATCATTTTCTGGTCAACGGACAGAAACGATTTATTGTGGGAGGGGAAGGGGCCGATTATTTTCTGGTTTACGCAAAAACAGATCCCCAGGCCCAGGCACATAAAGCCCTGACCTGTCTTATCATTGATAAGGGACCTGGCGTTCATGTGGAATATCTTTATGGACTTATGGGCTCCCGAGGCGGTGGAGCCGCACGTATCGTATTCAAAGATGTCAAGGTTCCCAAGGAAAATGTTGTGGGTAGGGTTAACAATGCCTATGCTGTGTTTAATACCATGATGATTCCTGAGCGACTTGGAACCGCAGCCATGACCATCGGGGCAGCACGTCCGGCACTTGATGTGGCCACGGGCTATACCACCCGGCGCAAGGCTTTTGGGAAAACGATCAATCAATTTCAGGGCGTCAGTTTCCAGGTGGCTGAAGCCTCCATGCTTCTTGATGCTTCCCGGAGTATGATTTATACCACGGCACGTTCCGTGGATTATGGCGTTGATCCGAATACCATTCGCAGGCTTGTGTCCGAAACCAAAAAATTTGTCACGGAGGCCTGTCAGAAAGTGGCCCACAATGCCATGCAGGTGATGGGCGGCATCGGTTATACAACCATCTACCCGGTGGAGAGGATTTTCAGGGATTTGAGGTTGGCCTCCATATGGACAGGCAGCAATGAAGTCATGTCCATGATTATAGCAAGTGAATGGTACCGTGAATATCTTGAACGGAAAAAAGAAGGCTCCATCAGGGATTGTGAAAATGATGCTGCCGAAGCCTTTGCCCCCGATGAAAAGATCTATGAATAAAACAAAAACAGGTGACCTTGTGGTCACCTGTTTTTGTTTTATGGGTATGCCTGGAAAAATCCAGGCATGTGGTTTGTTGTGATAATCGAAGGACACGAAGCATTTATCTTCGGCAGCTCTCCCGTGGGCAGCTTTCCTGCCTACGCTAAAAAAGCTGGATCAGTCTTCGCCAAGGCTTCACCCAACACGCAAATGGGTTGGGCTTGGAAACGAATAACGTGGAATGAAATAATACCTAAGTAAAGACGTGATAAAATGACATACGTCCTATGAGTCCTATAGGTCCCATGGGACCTATAGAGAATTTTTTGGTGCGGCTTTGCCGTTTTGTCCACAGGCTCTTGCCTCTATCGGCATGACTGGAGTCTGGGGACGTGTATGGTTTACACTGTGAGCCTATACAAAAAATCTTTGACAAATTTATTCTAAATCAATACATTTATCGTTATTTTGTATCCTTAAATAGAACTTTCCCGGAGAGAAATAATGGTACACATAACCGCCATTGCCTTATGCTTTATTTTGACCCAGGTTGCTGTTGCTGACGAGTCAGGGTCTATCCGTCCTATGACATGGGCTCAACCCATTAGCCTTGAGGGAGTTTTGAATCTTCATAAAGTCAGCGATGATCTGTATCGTAGCGCCCAGCCCACAGAGCAGGGAATGGAAAACCTAAAAACCATTGGAATCAAAACTGTTCTGAACCTTCGGTCTTTTCATTCGGATAAAGATGAAATCGGAAAAAAAGGTCTTGTTAATGAACATATCGATATGAAGGCCTGGCATCCTGAGAGGGAAGATGCTGTCCGCTTTCTAAAGATCGTTACCAATCCGGACCGAACCCCGGTTTTGGTTCATTGCTGGCATGGCGCTGATCGAACTGGGACCATGTGTGCCTTGTATCGTGTGGCTATCCAGGGATGGACAAAAGAAGAGGCCCTCAGGGAAATGACCCAGGGTGGTTTCAACTTTCATTCGGTCTTTGAAAATCTCCCTGAATGGTTTCAGGCCCTTGATATCAAGTCACTTAAAAAAGATTCAGGCATCGTTCCTTGAATATATTTGCCCTTATTATTTGCTGGTGATTTTGAAGACGCCATTCCACGAAGAATCAGGAGGACATGTGATAAAATCACGGCATCGTCCGGACATGGTTTTTGATGGCCCGTCGTCTGGAATGAGGGAAAGGACGCTATTAAAATGTGAAAGAGCTTTGTCAAAGGCCTTTTGTTTATAACAGGACAAGCCTTTTTCATAGAGTTCCATGGATTTTTCAAGGGTTTCATTGACCCTGCCCTGGTGACCCATGATCTGATAGACGGTCACAGGCTCATGTTTGCCCAAAAGATAGATGGTGTCGATTTCCCGGGTGACAATGGATGGGCCAGCCATTTTTCGAGTGGCATCGCTGATCATGGAATAGGAACCATATATTTTATTGACCCCTTCAAGCCTGGCCGCCGTATTGACGACATCCCCCATCATGGTGTAGTCCATGCGGTTCACAGACCCCATGTTCCCAACCACTGCTGTTCCGGAACTCAGTCCAATGCGCATGTAAAGTTGGGGCCGTTGTTCTGCTTTCCATTTTTCATTGAGAATGAGGAGGCGTTCATGCATGGTGATGCAAGCCTTGCAGGCGTTTTGAGCATGATTTTTCAGGGTAAGCGGGGCTCCGAAAAAGGCAATGATGGCATCTCCTTCAAATTTATCCACCGTGCCTTCATGGTCGAGGATGATATTGGTCATCTCCGTGAGAAATTCGTTCAGAAGCTCCACCAGTTCCTTGGGTGAGAGTTTTTCAGAGATACCTGTGAATCCTTGGATATCTGAAAAAAAAGCTGTGATATCACGATCTTCTCCGCCTAACCCGAGTTTTTCAGGAGATTTTATCAGCTGTTTGACCACCGAGGGAGCCAGGTAGGTAGAAAAAGCGTCGCTGATGAATTTCTTTTTTCTGGTTTCCGTGAGGTATCGGTTGGCTGTGACGGTAATGTAAACCAGGGTAAGAACCGTGAGGGGATAGGCCATGTCCAGGATCAGTCCGTTTTTTGAAAAAAGATACTGACAGAGGCCCCCGTAGAAAATGGCAAGGCCCACATACAGAATAAGACCTGTCAATGCACCGAGCATGGGGAGGCAAACCGCGAGAACGGTACCGGCTAAAACAATACATAGAACACTCCACAGTTCGTAAAGGGGAGGGTAATACAAGAGGTCACGGGACAGAATGCTGTCGATCAGATTGGCATGGATCTCACAGCCTGGGAATACGGTAGAAAAAGGGGTGGGGCGGTTGTCAGACAGCCCGGGACTGGTGGCGCCCACCATCAGAATTTTATCCTTGAGTATTCCGGGCGTGATCCGATCATGGAGAATATCAGTGATTGAAATGTGGGAAAAGGTTTTTGGCCCCCCCCTGTAATTGATTATGATCCGACCATTCCTGTCGGTTGGTACGTGATAATCTCCGATGTCAATGCTGATATGATTTTCCTCTCCGATGGTCAGGTTTATGGGGCTCTGGGTCCATGCACGAATAGCTGAAAGTGAGAGGGGGACGTAATGGTTATCGTTTAAGGTGATGATGGCAGGCATGGACCGGACAATGCCGTCGATGTCGGCTCTCATATTGAAAAAACCGGAATAGTCTGTACTTTCAGACAGGATGCGGATACTGGGTTGAACATCCATGGCCTGAATAAACCCGGCATTTTTGACAGCCTTTTCCGATGAGGCAGCCATATTGGCCTGGGAACCGATGATTCGGTCCAATCGTTCTTCCTGCTCATCCCTTGTTTCATCCATGCCAGGGATTTCTTCCAGATTGAAATAATAACCCAGAACCACTCCGGCCGAACTGTTTGTGACAGACTGGGCAAAAAGGGTATCGTTGTCAGCGTTCAGATAGAGTTGATCCAGGTAAGACAGGCATGTGGGATCGTCACTGGGAATTGTTTTTTTGAGCCGGGTCAGGGTTTCAAGAATTCGGCTGTCGTCGTCTTCAATAAACCCCACATCAAAGGCCACGACCCGCACACCAGCGTCGGATGCTTTGGTGACGAGCCGTGCCATGGTACTTCGGGGCCAGGGCCATTTCCCCTCTTCTTTCAGACTTTTTTCATCAATGGCAGCAATAACCACATGGTTCTCCGTTCTGATTTCTTTTCTGATGTTGAATCGCAGATCAATGGTTTTCAGAGAGATGCTTTCCATGAACTGGTTGATAATGAACGTGTGTTTACCGAAAAAAGCAAATACACCCAGACTGGTGACCAGAATGGCAATCAGATACGGCTGGAGCAGGGTTATCATCTTTTTGAAAAAAGTCATAGAATTCATTGCCTAAG
The DNA here is from genome assembly GCA_018818835.1 of Pseudomonadota bacterium. Taxonomy (GTDB): domain Bacteria; phylum Desulfobacterota; class Desulfobacteria; order Desulfobacterales; family Desulfolunaceae; genus JAHIRD01. The sequence continues at coordinate 39,163 of JAHIRD010000112.1, read as the reverse complement.
AGTTATTCTTTCCAGATGATGAAGCTGTTTTTATAGTCTATGTCATATTTGAAATGTTTGAGGAAATCCAGGCCCAGAAGGCCTTGCATGGATGCACTGGAGCCCTTGTATGTCATGACGCATATGCTATGCTGTTGAAGGATCTTGGGTCCTACTTTAATGAATTTGACTTCCAGGTTTTGTGTTCGGACGAGGCCACCTCCTGCAACTTGTGCATAAGCAATTTTACCGTCTGCGTTTCGTTCATAGCCATCATCGTCATTGCCGGAATTGATTCCTAACTGGCCTGCAACATTATCGTGGATGACCGTTATGGTTGCTCCCGTGTCTAAAAGCAGAGTGCTCTGAACAGTTTTGTTCTGGTAACCGATGGTGACTGGGACGAGAATCTGGTTGTTTCTGATCACCACAGGCGTTTTGGAATTTGCAAGTTTCTTTTTACGATTGCTAACTTCCTCGCTGAATTCACGAGTCCGTCGGATTCGATCATACCGCTGCCGTTCAGCTTCCCTTTTTTCCATAAGTTCTTTGAGAATGGCCTGGTCTGCCTTTATTTTTTCTTGCCGTTCCTCTTCGGGTAGATCGTCGTATGGTTCTTTATGGACCTGGATGCCTTCAATTTTTGATTCAGGAATGATTCCAGGATTATCGGTAAATGTTTTTACTCCGTTCTCATCAACATATTCATAAAATTCGCTGCGGGTATCTGAGGCCAAAGACAGAAACAGGACAAGCCATAATAACGATAGAAATAAATTGTTCATGGATAAATCAATCCTTGATGCAAAGTCCGTTGCTCCAGTATTTTTTATTCTGGACCAGAATCATAAGGGCACAGATCCATCCGTGAATCTGACAGGATATGATATTTGATCATTTATATAATTTATCGATTTTATCGGTTAGGAGGTGAGGTGTCAAGCTTCTAATACCTGTCAGTCCCTGATGTCAGGAGCCAGTATCAGTTGACAATGGGCGTCAGGCGATGTGGTGACCGATTTTTCAAGGAGGCTTTCAATGCTGATTACATCAAGTTTTTGATACAAGGATTCGGTTGCTTGCTGCCAGGCCAGCCTCAAACGGCATTCATCGGCCATTTTACATGTTTCAGGGGACGAGATGCATTGAACCAGATCGGTCTGCCCTTCAAAGAGGCGGACAATCTGTCCCAACATTATTTGGGACGAGGCCATGGCCAGTTTGTGCCCTCCTTTGGGCCCTCTGAAACTTTCAATGAATCCTGCTTTTCGTAAGACAGTGATCAGTTGTTCAAGATATTTGAGTGGAATGTCCTGTCTACGTGATATCTTCCCTGTCTGAAGGGGGGTATTCTGTTTATGCCGTGCAAGTTCGATTAAAATCCTTGCACTGTATCGGCTTTTTGTCGAAAGTTTCATGTTCTATGTTTCACATCTTTGTCGTATGGGTAAAAGAATCACAAAGGTAGGGCTTAACACCGGATCATGTCAAGGCTTTTCTTGGTCACCGGAAAGCCCTTGGGAGGGTTCTTCCTGCTTTTTCACAAGATCCTCAATTTCATTTAATGTGGGCAGATCCTTGATATCGTTAAGGCCGAACAGTTCAAGAAAATATTTGCTGGTTGAATAGATCAGGGGCCTGCCTGGAATATCCTTCCGCCCCAGCACCCGAATCAGTTTAAGATCAAGGAGATTTCGTATGACACCTCCGGAATCAACGCCTCTTATGTATTCAATGTCACTCCTGATAAGTGGCTGTTTATACGCAATGATGGAAAGGGTTTCAAGGGCGGCTCGACTTATTCTAAGGGGTGATGGCTGGTTCAATAAGGTCACCCATTGCTTACAGTCGGGATGAGTTCTGAATTGGTAACCCCCTGCAACTTCTGCAATATAAAAACCTCCGTTCCGGTTTTTATAGTCTTCCACAAGTGACCGAATTTCCATGTTAATCACAGTCCTATCTGTATCATGGAGGATTGATTTGATCCTTTCCAGGGTTAAAGGTCCCCGTGATACGAACAACAAACTTTCGATGATACGTTTCACATCCATGGATTCATTTACACATAATAAAGAGTGATCATTCCGTTTTGAATATGCTGCTTGATCTCAATGAGGTTCATTTTAGCCATTTCAAGAATGGCCAGGAATGTCAGGACCACCATGGGTTTGCCATGGTGGTTGTCCATGAGCTTAAGAAAACTGATACCTGGATGTATTTCAAATATGGAAATTAGCTCAAGGATTCGTTCTTTGACACTCATGGTGTTGGTTGAGAAATCAACTGTATGATCTCTGTACTGCCGATCCATGATCTGGCCAAATGCTTCTGCGAGTTCGAACAGTCCGATGCTGATTTCAAGATCATCTTCGGTTTTTGAGTCTTGTTTATCTAACATACCTCCTTCAAAGGTATCACGACCGAACATATCCAGTCCTCCCAGATATACGGCGGCGGATTTCAAACGGAGATATTCCATGAGGGGTCTTGCGATCTCAAGTCTTGGATCCTCCTCCTCACCGTCGTCACCTTGGCTGGGGAGAAGGGTCCGTGATTTGATATGGGCCAGGGTGGCGGCCATATAAAGAAAATCACCGGCAAAATCGATATTCATCAGGGTCATCATGTCCAGATATTGAAGGTATTGCTCGGTAATTTTTGATATGGGTATATCGGCGATGTCCATATCATGTTTTTTGACCAGGTAAACCAGAAGATCCATGGGACCTTCAAAGATAGTGAGCTTGATTGAATAATTCTCATCCAACATGATTCAATCCCTACCGGTGTTATATTTAATCACCGATTAACGTTGATGAACTCGTATAACGCCGAATATGGGACTTTTTACGACACCATCAACGTTAACCACAAATGGGCGTGATCCCCACAGCTTTTCTAAGAGCCTGAAGAAAGGGAACGCTCCGTTCTCTGGCTTTGATACGGCCTTTTTGAAGTACGGATTCAATATAGTCAGGTGTTTCCATCAATTCAGTGTAACGGTTTCTGAACGGTGCCAGGTGCTGATTCAGATAATCAAAAAGCAGACCTTTCATGTCTCCCCAGCCAATGCCGTTTTCGTAACGTGCCTTTATATCACTGACCTCATCGTTTGATGCAAATGCCTGAAATATTTCAAAGAGTGTACATCCCTTTGTGTCTTTTGGCTCACCAGGCTCAAGGGAATTGGTTTTGATTTTCATAATCAGTTTTCTAAGGGCTTTTTCCGGAGCGAACAAGGGGATGGTGTTGTTGTAACTCTTGCTCATCTTTCGCCCGTCAAGCCCCGATAACACAGCCACATTGTCATTGATAACCGCTTCAGGCAGAATAAAATGGTTTCCATAATGGTGGTTGAAGCGACCTGCGATGTCCCTGGCCATTTCAATGTGCTGGATCTGGTCTTTGCCCACGGGGATTTTTGCGGCATTGAACATCAAAATATCGGCAGCCATGAGGATGGGATAACTGAAAAGCCCCATGGTAACGCCTTTGTCAGGATCATTGGACTGGTTCGTGTCATTGTCGGCCAGGGCTGCTTTGTATGAATGGGCCCGGTTCATGAGACCCTTGGCCGTCATGCATGTGAGAATCCAGGTCAGTTCCATGATTTCAGGAATATCCGATTGTCTGTAAAAGAATGCATTTTCCGTATCAAGGCCCAGGGCAAGCCAGGTGGCGGCGATCTCTTTACTTGACTGCTGAATTCGTTTGGGATCATGACAACTGATGATGGCATGGTAATCCGCAAGAAAATAAAAGGCCTCATTCTCCGTTTGTCTGCTTGCTGCTATGGCAGGCCGTATGGCGCCCACATAATTGCCCAGATGGGGGGTTCCTGTGGGGGTGATACCTGTTAAAATAATTTCTTTTTTCATAGTCATTCCTAAAATCAAAATAAATATCTGCACCAAGAACCATGGCATTATCATGGCTCCATAGAATCTCCGATGGTGTCTGTTTACCTTATAGTGCAGAAAAATTCAAATCAAACATAGTTTTGGATGAACTTCAATTCATCATCCCGGGAGTTTAAGGTGCCGTTCAGTTTAGCATCCAAGGCATCTTCGAGAATTTTTCTATAAAGGGGGCCAGGGGGGATGCCCATGTCCCTTATATCCCTTCCTTGAACGGATATACTGATTTTTCTGAGGTGTGTATAAAAGGTTGAAATGGCTTTTTTAATGTCCTCATTTTCCGTGGATGCCATCATGGTGAGAATCAACTCTGTTTTAAAAGGCGAAAGATGCCGAAAAAGTTCGCTGTTACTGGCTTGGGGGTGCTGTTCAAGCCAATACAGGCATCCTTCGGCCCGGAAACGTTCCCGGTTGAAAAGTTTCTGGTATTTGGGCTGAAAGCATAGGCGTTCAGCAATATCATCACTGATTTTTTTTGGGTATTTACGGACCATGACCAGCAGATAGACCACCCATCGTTCGAAGAATTCATCCACATAAAGTAGATCATGCCAGGCAATGACTTTTTTGGCAGAATCCAGCGATCGTATCAGCTCTTTGCTCAGGGAAAGTTCAGGATGAATGACTCCCATGAGCCTATAATCAAACAGGCGAATGATGGCAGGAATGGGGTTTTCTTCCTCCAGAATCTGTTTGAGTTCGGAAAAGACCCTCAGGCCACCCAGGCGTTTAAAGAAATCCATTTTAACGGCATTTTTAATCAGACCTGCGGTGAGTTTTCCAATGGTAAAGCCAAAACGCTGTTCAAATTTAACCGCCCGAAAGGCACGGGTGGGATCTTCCACGAAGCTCAGATTATGAATGATACGGATGGCCTTGTCCTTGAGATCCCGCTGGGCAGAAAAAAAATCGATCAGGGTTCCGAAATGATTGGGATCAAGGCGGATGGCCAGGGTATTGATGGTAAAATCTCTTCGATACAGATCCAGTTTGATGGAGCTCATTTCCACCTCGGGAAGAGCTGCCGGAGATCTGTAGTATTCCATACGGGAGGTGGCCACGTCGATTTTGAATCCGTCGGGAAAAATGATGACGGCTGTACCGAATTTTTCATAGGTGTTTATCCGGGCATTTTCCATCTTGGCATATGTTTTAGCAAATTCGATACCGTGTCCTTCGATGACAATATCAATGTCGTCGTTGTCTCGGTATAGCATCAGATCCCGAACAAAACCACCCACAACAAAAACACCGAAACCCAGATTTGATGCCACTTGACCTATGTTTCTAAGGACCTCAATGATACGATCGGACAACCGTTCTTTCATGAAGGGATAGATGTTTTTTGTTTTGGCGTAAAAGGGCTTTTTTAAGGGGTCAGGGAATTTCCCCGTATTCAAATGGGATCGTTGGACCAGAATGTTCAGAAGATCCGTCCGGGTGATCACTCCGATGATATCCTCCCCCTGGATGATGGGGACAATGCGTTGTTTGTTTTCAATAATGATGTCCTGGATTTCATCAAGACCTGTGTCTGCCTGGGCTGTGATGACCTCCGATGTCATGAATTCAGTGACTTTGGTCTCATCCAACTTATGAAATAAAGCTTTTTCAACAACTTGCCGGGTGATGAAACCCAGGATGTTGTCTTTGATGAGGTCCTGTTTGACAATAAGGGCAGAATTAATGTTGTATCGGGTCAATAACCGGGCAGCTTGCCTGCAGGAGACATCCGGCACCATGGTGATGGGCGGGCTGGACATGAGGTCCCGGGCAGTTCTGTTTGATTGTACCGTTTTTTCCAGAATGTCGAAGATCAATTGTTCGACTTGAGCCAGGGTTTTATCACGGACAGTGGCTGCCGCCGCATAGGCGTGTCCGCCACCTCCCAGAGTGGTTATGACCTGGCCGGTATCCACTTCAGGGATACGGCTTCGAGCCACCACATGGACTTTATCTTCCATCCTGCCCAGAGCAAAAATCACAGAGATATTTTCCATCTGGATCATTTTATGGACAAGGAGGGCAAAGTCGTTGATATATTCCTCGGATGAAATACTTGTGAACACAATGTCGATGCCGTTAATGCAATGGAGCGTCTGGGACTGGATCATATCGTTCAAACAGACCAGTTGCCTTGGGGTGATTTCTTTGGAAATCATATTGGAAATGATGTCCAGGTTCGCTCCTTTTGAGACAAGGAAGGCTGCCGCGTGGAAGTCTGATTCCGTGGTGGATGAAAAGGTGAACGACCCGGTATCTTCATATATGCCCAGGCACATGATGGTGGCTTCATCCGGTGAAACAAGAATACCTCTTTCCTGGATGAGCCGGACCAGGATAGTTGTGGTCGCTCCTGTAGGCTCATAAAATTCAAGACTTCCTTTGATATCGTTTTCAGACGGAGGATGATGGTCGTAGATGTGGATTTCCCTGTGTTTGAGATCAAGGAGGTCATGGAGCACCCCAAGTCTGCTTTCCTGTTTGGTATCGACGATAACCAGTCTTCGGACATTCATGGATTCCACATCCCGTGGTTCCATTCGGTTAAACAGGTAAACCAGAGAGCTGATAAAAAAATTCCTTAGATTTGTTTCATGTGATCCAGGAAAGACAACCACAGAATCCGGATAAAGTTTCTGTGCCGCAAGCATGGATCCGATGGCATCATAGTCGGCATTCATGTGGGTCGTGATAACCGTTATCCCTGAATGGTCAGAGTCTTTTGACAGATCGGTGGGGCTTTGGATGTGATGGCTCATGGCTGCCTGGTTTTTGTTTTTGCGTTGACGAGTGGGTCATAGGCCAGCAGAATTATGGATTGCTGGTGTTGACATGTATCATATATAAGACAAGAAAGGAGAGGTCAAGGGAATCAAAGACGCCCATGGATAAAACTTGACAGTGACCCTTCAGGGTGAGAGAATTTAAAATGTTGGCGATCCAAAATAGTCGTACGCGTACTCAGCCCCGAAGGGGCGTCTCTCGGACGAGTACTCGAAAAGGTGCAAAATGTTCGACCATGAAAAACGTGATGTTATACCGTGTCAGCATGACTCGAGTACGAGTACGAATAATTCGGAAGTACGTCACCAACCAACAGCTGGAGGCGACGCATAAAATTGCGCGCCACAGCTTGGTGTTAGATGGGAAAATAAATGTCAAAGGATTATAAGTATCTGTTCGGGCCAGTCCCCTCCAGGCGACTGGGCATGTCTCTGGGAGTGGACTTGGTTCTACCTAAAACATGTTCACTTGATTGTGTGTATTGCGAAAGCGGCCGGACAACTGTTTTGACAACACAATGTTCAGACGACGTCCCTTCCGGTGAGGTTATTCAGGAGCTTTCGGTATATCTTTCAAGCCATCCTGATCTTGACTACATTACCTTTTCAGGGTGCGGTGAGCCCTTATTGAATAAGGGCATTTCTGATGTGGTCCGTTTTCTCAAAAGCCAATTCTCTGAATATTCACTGGCCCTTTTGACAAACGGCACCCTTTTTTATCGGAATGAAATCCGTAAAAATGTCCTGGATATCGATGTCATTGTCGCTTCTCTGGATGCTGTATCCGAAAATGTTTTCAAGCAGGTGAACCGGCCAGACCCAGGACTTGATCCCCAGACAATTATCAAGGGACTGATTGATTTACGTCAAGAATTTACCCATGAACTGTGGCTTGAGATATTTATTGTTCCGGGGCTGAATGATACGCATGAGGAATTGGAGAAATTATCCGAGGCTGCCCGAAACATAGGGGCGGATCGAATCCAGCTGAATTCACTGGACCGTCCCGGGACCGAGACCTGGGTCAAAACCTTGGAACCCTCCGAACGTCAGCGGGTCTTAGATTATTTTTCAGGGATTGAAATTATAGGTACCCACGCCGAATTCGAACAAAAAAAACTCATTTCTGATGAGAAGGATGTTGAAAACAAAATTCTCGGGCTGATTAAGCGTAGACCCTGTACTGTCGAGGATATTGAGCTGAGTATTCCTGTTGGAAAACCTCTGCTTAAGTCGTGTCTCGGGCACCTTTGCGACCAGGGTCTGGTGACTTCAGAAAAACAGAAACGGGGTGAATTTTATCGAACCACCTGAGCCTTCTTTTTAGAAATGAAGGCAAATAGTAAAAAAAATCTGGAATTGTTCGCCATTATTGTTTATTGTTATTCTGTTTTATAATGAAACCAGGAAAAATCCGTTTTTTTCTGGCTTGATTTCAGTTTATAATATCCAAGAATTACACAACCATGATTATAATCTAAACACCTGATTCCAGGTGTTTTGTTTAGAACGTCCTTTTTCACATCCAGGGAGGAAGAATATGCCGGTATACCTGTGGGAAGGCAAAAACAGAAAGAATGAAATCCGTAAGGGCGAGATGGAGTCTGCCAGTGAAGAAACCGTTCGGGCTCATCTTAACAGACTCAAAATTACTCCGACTAAGATAAAGAAAAAGCCCAAGGATCTTTTTGAAAATGTTGAGCTGTTTCAGCCCGGTGTCAAAGAGAATGATGTCATTGTGTTTTCAAGACAATTTTCCACCATGATTGATGCGGGTCTTCCTATTATTCAATGCCTTGACATCCTCCATTCCCAACAGGAAAATCCTACGTTTAAAAAAATTATTCGTATGATCAAGTCTGATGTCGAAGGCGGACAGACCTTTGCCGAGGCCCTGAAAAAACATCCCAAACTCTTTGATGCCCTGTTTGTGAATATGGTTGCAGCCGGTGAAGCCGGTGGTATTCTGGATGTCATTCTCCGGAGACTTTCAGCCTACATGGAAAAAATGATGAAATTGAAACGGCAGGTCAAGGGGGCCATGACCTATCCCATTGTCACTATTGTGATTGCTGCCATTGTCGTAGGTGTTATTCTTGTTTTTGTTATCCCCACCTTTGTCGAGATGTTTGAAAGTTTTGGTTCTGGATTACCAGCGCCGACACTTTTTGTTATTGGGTTGAGTAATTTTACCATCGGCAATATTCATTGGATTATATTGGGAATTATATTGATAATCATTTCCTATAAACAATTTGGTAAAACACCGATAGGGCGACAAATATTAGATACGCTGTATTTGAAACTTCCGGTTTTCGGGATACTGATCCGTAAAGTCGCTGTATCGAAATTTACCCGTACCATGGGGACCATGTTGAACAGCGGCGTCGGAATTCTGGACGCCCTTGATATTGTAGCAAAAACTGCTGGGAACGTTGTGATTGAATCAGCTATTTATAATGTCCGGGCAGGCATTTCAGAAGGTCGAACCATGGCAGAGCCACTTACGGAATCCGGTATTTTCCCATCCATGGTGTGTTCCATGATTGCTGTGGGGGAATCCACAGGCGCCCTGGATACCATGCTTGAAAAAATTGCTGATTTTTATGATGATGAAGTTGATCAGGCTGTTGAAAATCTGACAGCACTCATAGAACCTTTTATGCTGGTCTTCTTGGGCGTGGTCGTAGGTGGACTCGTTATTTCCATGTATCTTCCGATTTTCAAAATGGCTGGAGCTGTCGGAGGATAATTTACTTCGATTGTATGGGCAAGATGGTCAAAAAGCCGGAAGATGATTTATTCCGAAAACTGAAATGGATGATGCTGTTTCGGCTTCTTTTCGCCTTGTTACTTTTAGGTGGAACCATCATTTACGGTGCCAATGAAAACCTGCCTTATTTTTCCAAACCCCTTGTGTATATATACTGGCTTACTGCCTGGGTTATCCTCCTGTCTTTGTGTTATTCCCTTGTCTTTTCTTTTTTCAGCAATGAAGTTTTTTTTGCCTATGTCCAGACTGGCATTGATACGATCATCGCCACGTCGATCATCTTTTTGACCGGAAGCTACGCAAGTCTTTTCACCTTTCTGTACCTGATTGTGATCATCTGCGCCAGCATGTTATTAAGCCGCAAAGGCAGTTTGATTATTGCCGGACTCTGTTGCCTGGAATACGGTGTTATGGTTGATTTGGAATACTATAACATTATACGCCCGGCGTTTCTTACCGAAGGCAATCTCTACGATAATTACGAGTGGAATCAGGTGATTTATAAAATGGGAACCGTGATGCTGGCTTGTTTTTTGACCATGGTCTTGAGCAGTTATCTGGCAGAACAGGAGCGTCGTGCCCAAAGTGATCTCCAGACCATGGGTGATCAGGTCAAGAGGATGGAGAAAATGGCTGTTGTCGGTGAAATGGCATCAGGGCTTGCCCATGAAATCAAAAACCCCTTGACTTCGTTGTCCGGCTCAATACAAATGCTCATGGAATCGCATCATTATGATACAGACCAAAAAAAACTGATGACCATTGTGGTGAGGGAGGCTGAACGGCTTAACGCCTTAGTGAGTGACTTCCTTCAGTTTGCCAGACCCAAGCTGGGGGCCATGGAAACCATAGAAGTTGCTTGTTTGCTCGAAGAGACAGTCTCATTGTTTGAAAACAACGAAAAGTACAAAGACAAGGTTACATTTATAAAAGATATTGAAAAGAACCTGTGGACGGAAATGGATCCAGGTCAATTGAAACAAGTCATTTTGAATCTTATGCTGAATGCTGCCGAAGCCATGGAGAATAACAAGGGCGTGATCACGGTGACGTCCTATCTTCATAGGGATCAATTTATCCGTGTGAAAATAATTGATGACGGTGACGGTATGGATGAGGCGATCATACCCTCTATTTTTGATCCTTTTTTTACCACTAAAGCAAAAGGAACAGGCCTTGGCCTGTCCATTGTTCTTCGTATTCTTCAGGCATACAATTATCAAGTCGATGTTAAAAGCGAAAAACATAAGGGCTCAACATTTACTCTGAAACTTAGATCCGTTTCTGGCAATAATGAAAATTGATGGCGTCGTAAAAAGTCCCATTCGATTATCCCAACTTACCTTATATGTGATAAAATCCAAACGAGCCCACTCATTAAAATTGGGTAAATCTTGACACCTTCGATAGAAATAGGATATTTAGACCTGTTTACTGTGGTTTGAACCCCTCCTCGTTTTTCATTTTCAAATAATGGGTTACGGGATTCGGACGTCCGGTTGTCCTCGCCGGAAATTGATTATAAATAAATGTTTTTTAAGGTATATACATGGAAACTGAAAATAAAAACGATGTCATAGAAAAACGGAAAAGTAAAAATGCAGAACTGAGGGACTCCGGCGTAAGCCTATTCCCCAATAATTTTTCCGCGACCCATACGATCAAGGATATAACCCAAGCCATTGAACAGTCCCCGGAACTGTTTGAAAATGAAAGCCCGGAATATCGTGTTGCAGGACGGATGATGGCTATCAATAAAATGGGTAAATCATCGTTTATCCGATTCAAAGACAGAACCGGTCAGCTTCAGGCCTATCTTCAAAAGGATAAAATCGGTGACGAGATCTATGACCTTTTTAAAAAACTCGACATCGGAGACTTTATCGGGCTCACGGGAACACTGTTTCAGACCCGGACAGGGGAGTGGACCCTTCTGGCCACGGAATTTCATCTGGTATGCAAGACGTCACGACCTTTACCGGAAAAGTTCCATGGGTTGAAAGATCCTGAAAAACGATATCGCCAGCGATACCTTGATTTGATCATGAACCCGGATGTGCGAGAAATTTTTATCAGGAGGAGTAAGGTGGTTCAGGCGATCCGGACCTTTCTTCTGGGTCGGGATTATCTTGAGGTTGAAACACCCATGATGCAGCCCATGGCAGGTGGAGCAGAAGCCACCCCCTTTGTGACTCACCACAATGCACTGGACATGGAGCTGTACTTAAGAATCGCGCCTGAACTGTATCTGAAACGACTTGTTGTGGGTGGTTTTGAACGTGTCTTTGAAATCAACAGAAACTTCAGGAATGAAGGTGTTTCAACCCGTCATAATCCTGAATTTACCATGGTGGAGTTTTATCAGGCTTATGCCACATATGAAGATCTGATGAATCTGAGCGAAGAGATGTTTTGTTATGTGGCAGATCAAGTGACAGGATCACCTGTGGTTGAGTATCAGGGGGTTTCCATTGATTTTTCCAAAACATGGAAACGTATTCCTTTGATGGAGTCTCTGGTTGAAATCGGGGGTGTGGATCGAAACATCTTGGGATCACGCGAAGCGCTTCTTGCATTTGCCGAGTCCAAACATATTCATATTACCAAGGCGGATCGTATTGGCAAGGTCATTACCAAGCTGTTTGATGAGCTTGTTGAACCCCAGTTGATCCAACCCACATTCATCACCGGGTATCCGGTTGAAGTCTCACCCCTTTCCAGGAGAAATGACGCAAATCCTGAACTTACAGACCGATTTGAACTTTTTATTGCAGGACGAGAAATTGCAAACGGCTTTTCGGAATTGAATGATCCTGATGACCAGAAGGGGCGTTTTCTTCAGCAGGTTGCCGATAAGGAGGCCGGGGCTGAGGAAACACATTCTATGGATCTTGATTATATCGAGGCCCTTGAGTACGGTATGCCGCCCACTGCAGGGCAAGGAATCGGTATTGACAGGCTGGTTATGCTTTTGACGGATTCTGCCTCCATAAGAGAGGTCATTTTATTTCCTTTAATGAAAATGAAATAAATCCGTTGCTTTTTTTAGTAAGGTCTTTTAATTTCATCTTGGCTTGGGGGGCAAGCTTTACGTTCCTGCACTGATCTTGTTTTCAGGAATAAAGTGAAATAACCACATTAATTAGGACCTTTTGCAGGATATCCATGGATATGCCCTATGAGTTTTTTATCGCTTTGCGCTATCTCAAAGCCAAGCGAAAACAGTCTTTTATATCCCTTATCACGATCTTATCCGTTGCTGGTGTGGCTGTGGGTGTCATGGCACTGGTGGTTGTCATTGCCGTGATGAGCGGTGCCGAATCCGACTTCAGGCAACGCATTCTGGGTTTTCAGTCTCATATCACCGTGCTGCAGCATGGTGGCCATTTTTCAGACTATGACTTTGTCAGCGATCTGATTTCATCGGTTCCCGGTGTGATTGAGACATCTCCCTATATCAGCAGTCAGGTGCTGCTCAGAACAGCCTACGGGGTTTCCGGTGCGTCTATTCGGGGTATCAACCCCGATGTTTCCGTGAAAATCATTGAAGGCTATGACTCGGCAAAATTGAGGGAAAAATTAAAGACTCCCCCTGCATCGGAAGATGGAAAACCGGTATTGCCTCCGATTATTCTGGGTCAGGATCTTGCCATGAATATTGGTGTGAGTGAAGGAGATGTTCTGTATCTGATTTCCCCCAAAGGAATGATTTCTCCCATGGGCCAGGTTCCCTCCATGAGAAAATACCGGGTGGCAGGGACCTTTAAATCAGGTATGTATGAATACGATGCATTTTTTGCCTACATGGACATTCAAGATGTTCAGCAGGCCTTGAGGATGCCGGATATGGTCTCAGGGCTGGATGTCTGGGTTAAGGATATGTACCAGGTCGCTCCAATCAAAAAGGCGATACTGGATAAGATCGGAACGGCTTACTGGGCCCAGGACTGGATGCAGATCAATGCCAGTCTTTTTTCGGCTTTGAAGCTCGAAAAAGCAGCCATGTTTGTGATTCTTATACTCATTGTTTTAGTCGCGGCGTTTAATATTGCCAGCACACTTATCATGCTGGTCATGGAGAAGACAAAAGATATCGCCATTTTGAAAACCATGGGAGCCAGTGATCAAAGCATACGAAAAATATTTGTATACCAGGGAACCTTTATTGGGATGATCGGAACAGGGATAGGGGTCAGTATGGGACTTGCTCTGTGTTACATTCTTATGAACTGGAAAATTATCGAGCTTCCGTCGGTGTATGCATTTTCATCCCTTCCTGTTCTCCTGGAGTTTCAGGATGTGATCATTATTGCCATTTCCGCTCTGGCCATATGTTTTTTATCCACACTTTACCCGGCACACCAGGCCGCAAAAATAGATCCGGTTGAGGCGATTCGCTATGGATGATGCATGCACGTCCACAATTTCATTGAAGGGCGTTTCAAAGGGCTTTACCGTTGGAGACTATCATTTTGATGTTCTCAAAGATGTTGATTTTTTTGTGAGTGAAGGTGAAACCATAGCCATTGTAGGCGCTTCGGGTATCGGCAAATCCACCCTTCTTCATATCATTGGGACCCTGGACAAACCAGATTCGGGTAGCCTGGTGTACAATGGTAAAAATGTCTTTGATTTTTCAGACGAGAAGCTGGCCTTATTTCGAAATGAGAAAATCGGTTTTGTATTTCAATTTCACCATCTGCTTCCTGAGTTTACAGCCCTTGAAAATGTGGCCATGCCCATGTTAATTAATGGTTTTCAGAAAGATCGGGCCGCAGCAGAATCCGAAGATATATTGAAACGGGTGGGTCTTGGCAAACGTCTGTTGAGCCGGGCTGGTGAACTTTCAGGTGGGGAACAGCAGCGGGTAGCCATTGCCCGTGCCATTGTCAGGAAGCCTTCCATTCTTCTTGCCGATGAGCCCACAGGAAATCTTGATCGTAAAAACAGTGAACGGGTCCATGAACTCCTTGATCAGCTGAACAGGGAATTAAATATGACAACGCTTGTTGTAACCCATAACATGGCACTCGCTGCATATATGAAACGAAAGGTAACCCTTTTTGAGGGTAAAATTATAACCAGTTATCATGAAGGTGTCTCGGAGCTTAGTTGATGATAAGAAGAAAATCGTTATGTCTGTTTGTCTTGATGTGTCTGTGTGTGTCTTACAGTGATTCTTCCCTTGCTGCCGAAGGGAGTGCCAGGATCATGGTTCTTCCATTTGAGATTCAGTCCCAGAAAGATATGTCTTATCTCAAAACACAGATTCCACTGATTATTTCCGGTCAGCTTGAAAAAGACGGGGGCGTGATTATTGAATCTGAACAAACTTTTTTAGATGAAACCAAGCCCATTACCCTCTTGCAGGCACGTGATTTTGGCCGTTCCGGTCATGCTGATTATGTGGTCTGGGGTAGCCTGACCCGCCTTGGAAAGCGCATCAGTCTGGACGTGAAATTATTGAATACTGTATCTGACCAGGGCCCTGAGTATCTGTATGCCGAAGGGGAGGACATTGAAAACCTTCTGTCCACCGTGAATCAGGTTGCCGTGTCCATTGGAACCCGGGTGTTCAAGCTGGAAGCCATTTCGGAAATTTCGATTCTTGGAAATGAGCGCATTGAAACCGATGCCATTTTAAAAGTCATCAAATCCAAGGCCGGTGACCGTTTTCAGAAAGCAAAGCTTAGTGAGGATCTTAAAAATGTCTTTGCCATGGGATATTTTGAGGACATCCGAATAGAGGCAGACCGGTCAGGTCAAGGGACAAAGGTTATTTTTTCGGTCAAGGAAAAACCCACGGTTCACAAAATCAAAGTTAAAGGTAACAAAGCCCTTGACAGTGAAAAAATATTGAAAGAAGTCACCATTACTCCCGGTTCAATACTGAACAGTTTTAAAATCAAATCCAATATTCGCCAGATCGAATCCCTGTACCAGGACAAACATTATCACAACACCAAGGTGACCTATAAAACCTATCCCAAGGAAAACAATCAGGCAGACCTTGAGTTTGTCATTGAAGAAGGGGAAAAGGTACTGATCAAGACCATCACCTTTGAAGGTGCCAGTGCATTTAACAATAAAAAATTGAAAAAACTCATGAAAACAAAGAAAAAGGGTTTTTTCTCATGGCTGACCTCATCGGGTGTTCTGGATATGGCTGATTTGAACTCCGACCTTGCCAACATCGGTGGCCAATACCAGAGAGAGGGGTTCATTGATGTGAAAATCGGTGACCCGAAAATCGAGTATGAGGGAAAGTGGATTTTTGTGACCATCAAAATCGATGAAGGCCTTCAGTATAAAACAGGCGTGGTTTCCATCAACGGGGAGCTGATTGAACCCAAAGAGAAACTCCTTGGGAAATTAGCCATTACCAAAGAAAAATTCTGCAACAAGGAAATCATCCAGCAGGATGTGATGGTTCTGACCGATGTCTATTCAGACAAAGGCTATGCCTCGGCAGGCATTCACCCCCGTCTGAATCGCCACCCCGAGACCCTTACCGCTGATATTGAATTTGATATTAGTAAAGGGGGGCTTGTTTATTTTGACCGGATCATCATTGGAGGGAATCTCGTAACCCGGGACAAGGTGATTCGCCGCCAGCTCCAGGTCCACGAACAGGAACTGTTCAGTGGAACCAAAATGAAACGGAGCGTTCGGAATCTCTACCGCATGGATTATTTTGAAGACGTCAAAGTTAACACCCGGCGGGGAAGCACCGATGATACCATGGATCTGCTCATTGATGTGAAGGAAAAACCCACAGGGACCTTTACATTCGGCATGGGCTACAGCAGTCAGGACAAACTGTTCGGAACCCTTGCCGTGGCCAAACGGAATCTTTTTGGCAGGGATCAGACCTTGAATCTTCAGGGAGAATTTGGTGATAAAAGCAACAAGTACTCCATGAGCTTTACCGAACCCTGGCTGTTTGACATCCCTCTGTCCGCCCAGGTCGAACTGATGGACTGGGAACGGGAGTACGACTACTATGATAAGCGAACCCTTGGTGGGGCCTTGAAATTCGGTTATCCAGTCTTCGATTATACCCGACTCTACGTTTCATATGCCTATGAAATCAATGATATTTCAAATGTACAGTTAGGGGCTGATCAAGTCACTTATGATCTTCTCGGTGAGTTTGTTACACGAAGTACAACCACCACATTACACTACGATTCCAGGGACAGGGCCTACAATGCCCAGGCCACCCAGGGGTCGGATTGTTCGGTTTCCGTGGAATATGCCGGTGGCCCCTTGGGCGGGGATATCAGCTTTACAAAATACAAAATGTCCCTGGGCCGCTATTTCCCTTTGGTTACAAGGTTCATAGGCTTCCTCCATGGCGAAGGGGGTTTTGTTAAAAAAAACAGCGATGGTTTGCTGCCCTCCTATGAAACATTTTTTCTGGGCGGGATGAACTCTGTCCGGGGCTTCGGCTGGCAGGATATCAGTCTTTGGGAGGACTATGAATATCAAGACACGGATTCAGACGGGGAGCTGATGGTTGATGCGGATGGAAACCCTGTAATGATATCTGGAAAGGCTCAGGTTGGCGGGAAAAAATATATTCAGTTCAACGTGGAACTTCTTCGTCCCCTGTTTAAAACCGAAGGGTTTCTGGGGCTTCTTTTCTTTGATGCAGGGCAAGTTTTCGAAGAAAATGATCATATGAAAACCGGTGATCTCAGGAAATCCTGGGGTTTTGGTATAAGGTGGTATTCTCCCATCGGACCTATTCGTTTTGAACGGGGTTACATCATTGATCCCCAAGAAGGAGAACCTACCAACGGGAAATGGGACTTTACCATGGGAGGGACGTTTTGATCCAAAGGCCATGGGGTCTTTAAATGTCAGGGGAGAAGCTCATGAGGTTGAAACGATCTGTTTTGAGTTTGCTGGTGTTGTTTGTCATGATAGGTTCTGTTTCATCGGTTTATGGAGCCGATGTGGCGAAAATTGGCGTGGTGGATTTCCAACGCATTCTCAAGGAGTCACTGGCCGGGAAAGACGCTGCCCGGATCCTGAGACAGAAGCAGGATGAACGGTCCGAGGATTTGAAAAAACGCCAGCAGGACATTGTCAATCTTCAGAAATACATCGAGAGCATCGAACTGTTGGGTGAAAAATCGGATCGCGATCAAAAAAAACTTGAACTGACCATCAAGCTCGATGGGTTCAAGGCGGCCGACGACCTTTACAGCAACCAGTTGAAAGAGATCAACGCCAAACAAACGGCTGAAATAAAAGACGAAGTCTTTCAGCTGATAGAAAAAATTGGAAAAAAGGGCGGTTATTTGTTGATTCTTGAAAAGAACGATACCTTGTACGCCCCCATGTCAACAGACATAACCAGCAAGGTGGTTGAAGAATACAATATGGATTATCAGAGGAAGAACTAGATGGACATGACCCTTGCTGTGATAGCTGAAAAGCTTGGAGGGCGCCTTTCCGGCGATGGGCATAAAATCATTACAGGCATGGCCTCCTTTGACCAGGCCATGGAATCGGAGCTCTGCTTTGCAGACGATTCCCGGTATCTGGTCCGCTTGGGCGAAACAAAAGCCGCAGCTGTTCTGGTGCCTGAAGAGGCTTTGAATCTTTCCGGGAATCTGATCTATGTGAAAAATCCCCGCATGGCCTTTGTCAGCCTCTCCCGTCTGTTTAACCCGGGGCCTGTGATCAGGGATAGAATCCATCCCTCGGTCTGTGTGGGCAACCATGTCTCATGGGGAAAGAATGTTGAACTCCGATCCGGTGTGGTTATCGGAGATAAGGTCTCTCTGGGAAGTCGTGTTCTGATTTATCCGAATGTGGTGATCGGGGACGGGGTCATTCTGGGGGATGATGTGATGATTTATCCTAATGTGACCATTCTTGACCGATGTGTGATCGGTAGCAGGGTCACGATTCACGCCGGAACAGTCATCGGTAGTGACGGTTTTGGCTTTGTGCCCGAGGGGCAACAGTACACCAAGATTCCCCATACAGGAATCGTACGTATCGGCGATGATGTGGAGATTGGGGCGTCCAATACCATTGATCGGGGCACCCACGGAGAAACACGGATTAAAAATGGTGTGAAGACCGATAATCTGGTTCATGTGGGGCACAATGTGGAGGTGGGTGAAAACACCTTGCTGGTGGCCCAGGTGGGTATAGCCGGGAGTTCGGTCATCGGGGACCATGTGATTCTGGCCGGGCAGGTCGGTGTTTCAGGCCATCTCACCATAGGAAACAACGCCGTGATCGGCCCCAAGGCAGGCGTGATCAAATCCGTGGATGCGGGGGCTGTTTTATCAGGTGTTCCGGCCATTCCCCACAAACAATGGATGAAAGCACAAATTGTAGTGTCCCAGCTACCTGAATTGAAAAAGAAACTTGGGGCCCATGCAAAACGACTAAAAGAACTGGAAGAAAAGGGAGACTGAAGATATATGACACAAAGAGTTCTGATACACCCAACAGCAATTATTGATCCTTCGGCAGAATTGGGAGAAGGTGTAACGGTTGGGCCGTATTCCATTATAAAGGGTGATACAATTATTGGGCCACGAACCACCATCGCCTCGCATGTTGTCATTGATCAGTATGTGACTGTTGGCCCGGATTGCACGATATTCCAATATGCGTCCGTGGGTGCCGCACCACAGGATTTGAAATACCATGGTGAGAAAACCTATTTGAAAATAGGACGCGGAACCGTGATTCGTGAGTTTGTGACCATCAACCGGGGAACCGGCATGGGAGGTGGTATCACGGAATTGGGAGAGGAAAATTATCTGATGGCCTATGCCCATGTGGCCCATGACTGCCGCATCGGGCGAAAAGTCATTCTGGCCAACAATTCTACCCTTGCCGGCCATATCATTCTGGGTGACCATGTCACCGTGGGAGGACTTGTGGCCATTCATCAGTTTGTCCGGGTGGGAGACTACGCATATATCGGGGGGAAATCGGCTGTTGTGAAGGATGTTCCTCCCTTTGTTATTGCTGCCGGGGATCGAGCCCAGCTTCATGGCCTGAACAAAGTGGGATTGCAGCGGCATAATTTTTCACCCACCACCCTGGCTGCATTGAAAAAAGCCTATCG
Organism: Pseudomonadota bacterium; assembly: GCA_018818835.1. GTDB lineage: Bacteria > Desulfobacterota > Desulfobacteria > Desulfobacterales > Desulfolunaceae > JAHIRD01. Next base: position 19,600 of record JAHIRD010000112.1, on the reverse strand, counting down.
AATTGTTTTCAGAATCGGATTGACCTCAACGGAAGCCGTGGAACGGGTCCGGGCTGAGGTGGATCAGTTGCCGGAAGTGATCGCCTTCATTGAATTTATAAACTCTTCAAGCAGGGGTGTGACCCGGTGATGAACGTGGCACGACATGCAGTCAGAACATGACTCGCATGGAGGGGTACGGCATGCCGTGCCTCTAAGGTTTAAGGATGAACATAGAATGAAAATCGGAATTATTGCGGGAAACGGTCAGTTTCCCCTTCTTTTTTCCAAGGCAGCCAGAGCAAAGGGATATGATGTCCATGTGGCTGCCATACGCCAGGAAGCCGATGAAATCCTTGAACATATCGCTCATTCCATCAAATGGCTTCACCTGGGCCAGGTGAAAAAACTTTTAAGTTTTTTCCGTGAGCATGGGGTCAGGGATGTGGTTATGGTGGGGGGGATCCGTAAAACCAGAATTTTTTCTGATATCAAGCCGGATATGAAAGCGGTGATGCTGCTTGCCTCCATGAAACATACCCATGATGACGGCGTTCTTGGTATCTTTGCTGATTTTCTGGAAAAAGAGGGATTACGGGTCTGTTCATCCACCTTTCTGTTGCCGGAACTCCTGGCAGAGGCAGGGGTCTGGACTCGGATGAAACCAGGCAAAGCCCATATGACCGACATCCGGGCAGGGTTTTCGCTGGCCAAGGAAATCGGACGTCTGGATATTGGGCAGTGCATTGTCATGGGTGGAGGATCTGTTCTTGCCGTGGAAGCCATTGACGGAACCGATGCCACCATTCGGCGTGGCGCCATGCTGGGTAAGGGTGATGCCGTGGTCATTAAAGTCAGCAAGCCTAATCAGGATATGCGTTTTGATGTTCCGGCCGTGGGGTTGAAGACCCTTGAGACCATGCACGACTCAGGGGCAACGGTCCTTGTAATCGAAGCGGGCAAGGCCATTGTTTTTGACAAAGAGGAGATGGTTGCCTATGCTGACCAGCATAACATAGCTATTCTCGCACTTGGTGAATAAAAAAAGATATTAAATTATGAAAATCATATCGGAATTTTTCAAGCAGAACAGATACAAACATATTATAGCATTGATCCGGAAAAACTGGCTCAAACTGGCTGTGGCCATGGGCTGCATGATGGTGGTGTCCTGGACCACAGCTGTTCTGGCCTTTTTAATTAAAAATATTCTTGATGATATATTTATCGCCAAGGATGAAATGATGCTTACGCTCATTCCCGTGGTTGTGATTGCCACTTCTTTTCTCAGGGGATTTGCGGTCTTGGGCAAGGAATACCTGATGAACCATGTGGGCCAGAGTATTGTTATGACCCTTAGAAATGACCTCTATGACAAAATCCAGGATCTTTCCTTAACTTTTTTCCAGAAGGAAAAAACCGGCGGACTCATGTCCCGGATTACCTATGACGTGAGTGTGATCAAAGCCATGGTGTCCAATGTGGTCACGGGAGCCATAGAACATTGCTTTTCCATTGTGGGCCTTACCGTGGTTGTATTTTATCGGGACTGGAAAATGGCTATTATGGCGTTTGTGGTGGTGCCCCTGGCTTTTTTACCCATTGTGCAGCTGGGCCGACGAATCCGTAAGGTGAGCACCGGTACCCAGGAATCGGTGGCGGAAATGAATTCCTTTCTCCATGAAACGTTTGCCGGGAATCGTATTGTTAAGGCCTTTGGCCGCGAAGACTACGAAAAAAAAAGGTTTTTTAAAAAATCGTATGAGCTGTTCCGTTATGAAATGAAAAAAGTCAAAGCCCAGGCATTGTCATCGCCGATTATGGATGTCTGCGGAGGTCTTGGCATCGCTTTTATTGTCTGGTATGGCGGGCACGGGGTTGTTACGGGCGCTTCCACCACCGGGACTTTTTTTTCGTTCCTCACAGCGGTTTTTCTTCTTTATGAGCCGTTTAAAAAGCTGACCAAACTCAACAATGTGGTCCAGGAAGGCTTAGCTGCTGTTGACCGTGTCTTTGATATCATTGAAACCCAGTCGGAGATCGTTGACCCGGTCAATCCCCAGACCATTACACCGGGGAACCATATAATTGAATTTGACCATGTAACCTTCAGCTACGACGAGGCAACGGTTCTTGACGAGGTCTGCATCAAAGCAAACCCCGGTGAGGTTATCGCCCTGGTGGGTATGAGTGGTGGTGGGAAATCCACTCTGGTCAATCTGATTCCCCGTTTCTACGATGTCAGCTCCGGCAGTATTCTGATTGATGGAATGGATATCAGATTAGCCTCACTTTCCTCTTTACGAGAGCAGATCGCCATGGTTACCCAGGATGCCATTCTGTTTAACGACAGCATTCGGAATAACATTGCGTATGGCAATCATAATGCCAGTGATGAGGAGATTATGAATGCAGCCAGGGCGGCATTTGCCTATGATTTTGTCCAAAAATTTCCCCAGGGATTTGAAACCACCATCGGAGAGTTGGGGAACCGTCTTTCGGGGGGTGAAAAACAGCGGATCTGTATTGCCAGGGCCCTTTTGAAAAATACTCCGATTCTGCTGCTTGACGAGGCCACCTCGGCTCTGGATGCCGAGGCTGAAAAAGTGGTTCAGCGTGCCCTTGAAAATCTGATGAAAGGAAGGACCACTTTTGTTATTGCCCATCGCCTGTCAACCATAACCTATGCTGACCGGATTATTGTGCTGGCCCGTGGCCGGATTGTCGAAGAAGGAACCCATGATGAACTGTTGGCAAGGGGCGGGGAGTATTTTAAATTATACACCATGCATTTTGAAGACAAAGAAGAAAAAATACAGGATTGATTCATGGACACAAGCCTCACATCACCCACAGCATCACTGATACGAGATTTGAATAAACAGGGGATTGATAAATTGTCCCTGGTCATCCGTCACTCGGCCCGGAATTATGACCAAGACATTAAAATGGAACCCTTCATGTGCCTGACCCCCAAAGGGAGAGATATGGCACTTGCCCTGGGGGCAACCTTTCCTGAAAATCTTAGTCTGGAATTTTTTTCGAGTTATATTGGCCGTTGTATTGAAACAGCCTACCTTCTTGATAAGGGCTTTGTGAAAAAGACCGGCGGCTTGACCCGGAACAACCGGGTGGCTGAACATTTGTCTCCCTTTTATGTAAGACATCTCAAAAAAGTCGTTGACCTGATTATAGAGCAGGATACGGTGATGTTTATCCGCAATTGGATAGACGGTCATATTGACGAATCCATTTTGATGAACTCCGGCCAGGCAGCCCGCCGGATGTTACGGTTTATGGTGGGCGGCTTGATGGAATCTGAAAAAAACATACTCCAGGTGTCTGTGACCCATGACTGGAATATGTATCTTCTCAAAGAATACGGACTTGGGCTTCCCCATGAAGACTTTGGTAAAATAGACTACCTGGAAGGGGTGGTGGTGTTTAGAAAAAAAGGGAAGACTTATATTGCCAACCATCAGAAAGATCCTGTTCTGTTAACCGTGGAATGATGAAAACAAAACATGTCCTTATTGCTGTCAGTCTGTTATCTCTCCTGTGGATTTCGGGGTGCGCCAACGGACTGTTTTACCATCCCAACCAGAATGATTATTCAAACCCCTCGGATTCGGGCCTTGTTTATGAGGATGTGACCTTTGCCAGTAAAGACGGCACACAGCTTCATGGATGGTTTATTCCGGCAAGGGGTCAGGCCTGGGCCACGGTTATTCATTTCCATGGCAATGCCGCCAATATCTCGGCGCATCTGAGGTTTGTGAGCTGGCTGCCCTACAAAGGCTGCAATGTTCTGATGTTTGATTACAGGGGATACGGTGCATCCCAGGGGAGACCCTTCAGGCAAGGCGTGTTTGAGGACTCAATGGCAGCACTTGATTACACCCTGTCCCGGAATGATGTGGATAAAGACCGTATCGTTTTTCTGGGTCAGAGTCTGGGCGGTGCCAATGCCATTGCCGTGGCTGCTGTGGCTGGTGATGCTGCTGTTCGTGCCCTGGTTGTTGACAGCAGCTTTTATTCCTATCGAACCATTGTCCGGGATAAGATCGGAGACATTCCGGTCATCGGCTGGTTTAAATGGCCCTTGTCCTATGTGATGGCCACCGATTCCTTTCATTCAGGTAACCTGATCGAAGCTATTTCACCCATTCCCGTTTTGATCATCCATGGCATTGATGATGAGGTGGTGCCCTATCACCACGGCCAGATGCTCTATGAGCGGGCTAAAGAACCCAAGACCTTTCTGACCGTGGACCGGGGTAGGCATATTTCGGCTTTGACGGCCCAGGGGTCCATCTATCAGATGAAAATGCTGGATTTTTATAGACAATCTCTGGATTTTAAATGACGTCATCAAAACATAAAGCAGACAGCCTCCGTCGCCATCTTGTTTTTCTGATGGCCAAGGCGGCGCGGGATTATGGCATGATTGATCAGGGGGACCGGGTCATGGTCTGTCATTCAGGGGGCAAGGATTCCTTTGCACTTCTCGATATTCTTCTGGCCTTTCGCAGACAGTCGCCTGTTAAATTCGATGTGATCGCCGTGGGGGTGGACCAGAATTTCCCCGGGTTTCCCAGGCAGGTTCTGCCTGATTATTTTACCACTCTGGGTATAGAGTTTCACATCATTGAGCAGGATATCTACGGCACCATCAAAGCAAAAATTCCACCGGGAAAAACCATGTGCGGGCTCTGTTCCAGGCTTAGACGGGGGGCCTTGTACCGTTTTGCCGAAGAACATCATATGCAGAAAATTGCTCTGGGTCATCATCGGGACGATATTGTGGAAACCTTGTTTTTAAACCTGTTCTACGGCGGGAAAATGAAGGCCATGCCTCCAAAATTGCTCACGGACAGCAAAAAAAATGTCGTCATTCGGCCCATGGCCTATATGGCGGAAGAGGACCTTTCACGCTACGCCCGGCTAATGGAGTTCCCCGTGATCCCCGGCAACCTCTGCGGGGCCTCGGAAAGCACCCAGCGCCAGGTGGTCAAGGCCATGCTCAAAACATGGAAAAAAGAATTCCCGGGCCGAATTGAAAAAATCTTCAATAGCCTCCAGAATATCGAACCCTCCCAGCTTGCCGACATGAATCTTTTTGATTTTAAACACCTGAGCGTGTAAGATAAACGATGGTGATGTATTATGCCCTATGGGACCTATAAATCCTGTTGGAAAAACAAATAACGTGTCCTTCAGCAACGACAGATAAACCATGATGATGCTCGATACAAACGAACAGCCGACGTTGTTCCGTCCTGGAACGGAAAAACACCGTCCGTCAAAGGCCCCGGTTGCTCTGAATAAGCCGGTGGATACCCATTCAGGCACAGGCGAGTTCTTGTTGTGCCGGGCCTGTATGGGGCTTGTGACTTCCGCATCGGAAAAGATCGAGGTGAACGGGGCCCATACCCACAGTTTTGCCAATCCCCATGGTTTGTTTTTTGATATCGGCTGTTTTTGTCATGCTCCGGGCTGTGCTTATTCCAGTGAATCATCCTATGAGTTCACCTGGTTTGCGGGATTCCACTGGCAGATAGCCGTCTGCCGAGCCTGCATGGCCCATCTGGGATGGCTTTTTACCTCCAGCGGACGCCGGTTCAACGGTTTGATCCTGGATAAACTGATTGCCTGGAATTCACGGGATGAAAGGCCTTCTTAAGGAGTCGATTATGGTATCGGACATCAAGGCTGTTTACGAGCCGTCCTTTGAAACGTTTTGCGAACGCCCCCTTTTTATGGCATCTGTGACGGCCGGATTCCCATCTCCGGCCGATGACTATGTAGAAGGACGCCTGGACCTGAATGCACATCTTGTGAAACATCCGGCCGCTACCTTTTTTGTGAGAGTGGCCGGAGACTCCATGATTGGAGCCGGGATTCATCCCGATGATATTCTGGTGGTGGACCGGTCCCTTACGGCCGTGGATAAACGTGTTGTTATTGCCGTGGTCAACGGAGATCTGACCGTGAAACGGCTGCGGATCAGCCATGGAAACATTGTGCTTGTGGCGGAAAATGATGCTTATCCGCCCATGGAGATCCATGGGGATATGACCTTTGAAATTTGGGGTGTGGTCACCAGCGTGATTCATGCTCTGTGAATGTCACATAACCGCCCGAAAGGGAGGTTATGGAATGGAGTTGTATGACTGAACCTGTTGCGCGTATGGTGTTCTGCGATTTTGATGGAACCATCACCGTGGAAGACACTTTTGTTAAAGTATGCCGCCATTTCGCGGCAGATGTGGTGGACCGGATGCTCAAGGATATTTTCAAAGGAACCCTGACTCTGAAAGAGGGAATTCGTACCATTGTGGAATCCATCCCGTCTTCCCGCTATGAGGAGATGTTGGATTTTGTGAACGGAACCCCCTTACGGCCGGGTCTTGATTCCTTTCTGGATTTTCTGGAAGAAAAACAGGTGCCCTTTGTGGTGATCTCCGGTGGTCTGCGGAGCCTTGTGGAACGCCAGCTTGGCGATATTGCTAAACGGGCTTCGGCCATTTATGCGGCGGATGTGGATACGGCAGGCCCTTGTCTCCATGTGATTTCAGAATTTGAAGAAGGCACGGAACTGGTCAACAAAAAGAAAATTATGGATACCTACAGCTTCACGGATGCCGTGGCTCTGGGCGATGGTGTCACGGATCACGGGATGGCCATGGCCGCATCCCTGGTGTTTGCCCGGAGGCATCTGGCCGATTATCTTGACAAACAAAATCGGCCCTATGTCCGGTGGAATGACTTTCATGATGTAAGGGAGGCGCTTGTCCGGCGCTGGATGTGATATGGCCGTGTTTGCCCTTGTGGATTGTAATAATTTTTATGTGTCCTGCGAGCGGGTCTTTGACCCTCGTCTTGAAGGAAAACCCGTGATTGTGCTTTCCAACAATGACGGCTGTGCCGTGGCACGCTCCAACGAGGTGAAACAGCTGGATATCCGTATGGGCGCCCCGGTGTTCAAGGAAAAAGACAAGATCAGGCGTTACGGTATCCAGGTTCTTTCGTCCAATTATGCCCTGTATGGTGATATGTCCCAGCGCGTGGTCCAGGTTCTTTCAGGCTTTTGTCCGGACATGGAAGTTTATTCCATTGACGAGTCCTTTCTTGATCTGTCCCACATGGGGGGGCAGAATCTGACCGCTCTGGGCCGACGGATCGGGGCCACGGTGAAAAAACATACGGGTATCCCTGTTTCCGTGGGCATTGCCCAAACCAAAACCCTGGCTAAAATCGCAGGCCGTATCGCCAAAAAATCTGCCAGGACCCAGGGCGTTCTGGATCTTTCTGAAACCCGATACCATGACAGGGCCCTTGAAATCACCGAGGTGGAGGATATCTGGGGCGTTGGCCGCAGGTACGCCAAATTTTTGAGGGTTTATGGTATCACCAATGCCCGTGAACTGAGGGATGCAGATGCAGCCTTCATTCGGAAAAAGATGGGAATCAACGGTCTTCGTCTGATCGAAGAACTGAAAGGACGGAGCTGCTACCCCCTGGACAGCAATCCCCTTCCCAAAAAAAATATAACCGTGTCCCGGAGTTTTGGCCGGGTGGTGGGGTGCCTTGATGAATTGAGGGAAGCTATGACCAGCTATGCCACCCGGGGCAGCGAAAAACTTCGCAGCGAAAAACTGGTGGCAGGGGTGATGGCCGTTTTTCTGATGACCGACCGATTCCGCCCCGAGCGCTTTTACTATCATACGGAAACGGTTCGGCTTTCCGTGCCCACCAACAACAGCCCGGAAATCATCCGCGGGGCCCTTTCCTGCCTTGAATCCATTTACAAAGAAGGTTGTCTGTATAAAAAAGCCGGGATTTTCTTCCATGAACTGGGCTCGGAGTCCATGGCTCAACGGGGTCTGTTCGATACGGTTGACCGGGAACGCAGTTCCCGTCTCATGGATTCCCTGGACAGGATCAATGCCTCCATGGGCAAAGACACCCTGCGATATGCCTCATCCGGTTTGTCTGCCACCCGGACCTGGCCCACGGTGTTCAACCACAGGTCCCCGGCCTGGACCACCCGCTGGGATCAACTCCCCTTGGTCCGATGATGCCATGGAAAGATGTCTTTTATCAGCGTTCTCCATAGTTTTTATCGCTTTTTCGTTCCCTCTCTGAGCCCAAATAAAAATATCCGTATCAAAGATCATCATATCGGGATTTCCTTAAATCGTTCAATATATCGATTCATTTGAATCGAGTTTTACAATTTCATCCCGCTGCTTTTGATGACACCATCACTTTTTTACTGGGGCCTTGCAGTCCGTGATAGTAAGTGATAGGGTTCCTGATAATCATGCAGTTGGCGATCCAAAACACGTGTACTCGTATTCAATCCCCAAAGGACAGCACTCTTACGCGTACTCGAATGTGCTGCTACAATAAGATGTATGGATGTTTTTGTGAGGCAATTGACACCAAAATCAGCAATGAGGATTGAATGAAATTTATGCCCAGGACATATTCATTCTGTTACGTTGAGTTTTTTAGTGTGTTGATCATCATTTTCAGCATGGTGTTCTTTGAATATGATGGTCATTGCACCATGCCTGAGACTCCCAAATCCCCAAAAACACTAAGCCTCTTGTTTTGGGGCTCCTCCGTCGATACAGGCGTTCGGGAGGTCTTTCAGGGGGCCTGCCGCACCTTTGAACGGGCCAATCCGTCCGTTTCCCTTAACATCGTTTTTTATTCGGTGGAACAGTATAAAACCAAACTGCCGGTTCTTATGGCGGTTAACAATCCCCCGGATATATTTATGACCTGGAGCGGTGCTTTTCTGGAACCCTATGTAAGAGCGGGAAAGGTTCTGCCCCTGGATGAATTTCTTGAAAAGGATTATATGTGGCACCGATTGTTTATGCAAAGTGCCTTTGATTCATTGCGATACGATGGGAAAATTTATGCTGTCCCCACAGTAAAAGCTGTGGCGGTCCTGTTCTACAACAAGGCGATTTTCAAACAACTGGGTTTGGAAGAACCGTCAACCTATCGTGAGTTGAAAAACGTGATTAAACATCTGCGGAAAGCCGGGATCACCCCCCTTGCATTCGGTAATAATGAACCATGGGTCGGTGGCATGCTGGCCGGTCAGATTGTTCAGCGCCTGGGCGGAGAATCACTTTTTATAGATGTAAAAAACAAAACAGTGCCCTGGACCCATCCGGCCTTTTTAAAAGCAGGTAAAATTATTCAGGAAATGGATAATCTGGGGGCATTTCCGGAGGCACCCAATACCATTGGTTATCAAGACACCATTGAGATGTTTTATAGCGGTAAGGCTGGCATGATGCTGATGGGGTCCTGGTTTATCCAGTATCTTACCAGCCAGCACAGCATGGCCGAAGATACCATCGGTGTGATGGCATTCCCGAGATTTGATGACGGTACAGGCTCCACCAGCGTATGGATGGGGCAAACCGATATGAATCTGGCCATCAGCGCAACATGTACGCAAAAGGACCTTGCTGTGGCATTTGCCAAATGGGTGACCAGCCCGCCATGCCAGCGTGACCTGATGCTTACGGCAGGGCTGATACCGGTGACCAACATACCCGTAAACGACAAACAAATCAGGCCCGAGCTCTTATCGTTGATCAAGCTTCAAATGGATATGACATCGCTCTTCCTTTTTCCTGACATTAGTCTTGGCGGACTTGCCGGCCAGGCGTTTAACAATAGCATTCGGAAAATTCTTGACGGTGAGGATCCCCAAAACGTCTTTCAGACTTTAGAGGAATAATCAGCGGATATCATTGAACGAGAGTTATTATGTTTAAACAACCACCAAAGCCATTCAGGGATTCTTTCTATGCATTACCCATTCGCCAGAAGTTGTTTATTGTAACGGTCATCCTGACCTTTATCACCACCGGGTCCTTTGCCCTGGTTGCCTACAAGACCACGACGTCAGTCCTTCACAGCCATCTCAGTCACCATATCCAAATCGTATCACAGAATGTCCGATCGATCCTTTCTCTGGCCACACAGAACGTTGATCATCTGACCATGTCCATTATGGCTAACCAGGATATCCAGGCAAGGGTTCGGGATGCGAATCATCAATTTGAACGTGATGATAAATGGGATGCCTATTCAATACAAATTGAGAATGAACTGTTTAAAATTATTTTAGGGAGAGAGGACATTGGGGCCATTTTTCTGCTCTTGGATGACGGACCCTGTTTCTCGATTGTGGTTGATCCCAGCATTAATCCCGGGTTAATTCGTTCGGAGGACCTGTCTAAAATCAAATCTGCGGATGGGGATCTTGTCTGGCTCACCAAGGATGAACGTTCCAAAAAAAATCCAGTGGGACGAGTGTTTACCGATACGGCGTCACTTAAGCCGTCAGGAGTGCTGGTGGTCTTTGTCCAGGAAAATTTCTTTACAAAACCGCTTGAGACACTTCAAAAGCAATATGGAGAAACCTTTTTATTGCTGTCAGATGACGGCACCCTGATGTCAGGCTCTGACGGATCCGTGCCCGGACATTCTTTGGAAACCGCTACCATGGCCCGAATCCTTCAGACGTCCGACGATTTGTTTTTCAATAAGACCATCCAGGGGCAATCGTGCCAGATATGGGTTCTACCCATGCCAGACTATCATTGCAGGCTGGTTAGCCTCATCCCCTTGGCCAATATGGGAGAAAAGACCCAGGCGTTAAAGATTAATATGGCCTTGATTGGTCTGGTGTGCTGGCTCCAGGCTGCCCTGATCGGTTTTTTTATATCACGGAGTATTATAAAACCGATAAATCTTTTGAATCATTCCATAAAAAAACTATCCATAGGCAAAACCCTTCATCGGGTAAACTGGAAATCAAAGGATGAAATCGGTCTTGTGGTGGATACCTACAACGACATGTTGGAACGGTTGGAAACGACGAAATCTGATTTGATAAAAAGTGAAAAAGAATACCGCAGTATATTTCTAAACGCCCAGGAGGGCATTTTTCGATGTGATAAAAACGGCATGATCCAAAAGGCCAATCCAGCCATGGCCAGAATACTTGGCTATCCTTCTGAAAAGGCATTAATCGAGGAAGGAAAACCCATCCATGAAATGTTTAACCTGGGATCCGATGTATCGATTTCGTTTCAAGAATGGCTCGATCCATTTGAGTCAGCATCGGGGTGTGAGCTGTCTTTTTTGTTAGGGTCGGGCCGGATGATTTATACAACGTTAAACATGGTGCGGGTGATGGATGACGATGGGGAAGAACCCTATTACGACGGGATTTTAGGTGATATTACCCAAGAGAAAATGGATGCAGAAGAAAAAATAAATTTGCAATTACGCATTCAACAGGCCCAGCGTGTGGAATCTCTTGGAACCCTGGCCGGGGGCATTGCACACGATTTCAACAATATTCTTTCTGCCATGTCCGGATTTGCCCAGCTTGCGATGTTAAGTTTTCCTGAGGGGCACCAATCCCAGGAGTTCATCAACCAACTTATCATGGCCAGTGAGCGTGCAAAAACGCTCATCCAACAGATACTCACATTCAGCAGAAAGGAAAAATCAGAAAAAGTTCCCATTGAAATAAGCATGGTCATTGAGGATGCCCTTAAACTCATCACGGCCACCTGCCCATCTTTCATTGAAATTCGGCAGAATATCAATGCCAATGGGGGCACGGTTATGGCAAACGAAATACAAATCCACCAGATCGTCATGAATCTTTGTACCAATGCCTGCCATGCCATGGTTGGCAAGGGAGGGGTAGGGGTGCTTGAGGTGACTCTGGGCCCTGTTCCCTCTGGTGATGATGTTGAGGAATGTTCGCAACTTTCTCCAGGGCAATTTCTCAGGTTAACCGTATCTGATAACGGTCATGGCATGTCACCGGAAATTCTGGAGAGAATTTTTGATCCTTATTTCACGACAAAGAAAATTGGAGAGGGCACCGGAATGGGTCTGTCAACGGTCCATGGCATCGTGAAAGACCATGGCGGGGATATCGCCGTTTATAGTGAGCCTGGTGTCGGCACAACATTTAATGTCTTTCTTCCTCAATCGGGTTCAATTCAGTCATTGATAAACGGATAGTCGTCAGTGATCTTCTGATGAAGCCCGTCCCCTTAAACGAATTGGCGATGACTGTCCGCTGAGCTCTGGCCAGTGCGAAACATTGATTCATGGGCCATTTTTTTACACACGCTATAATTTTTTTTATTTGAAAAAAGTGGGAGCTGTGACTGCAAAACAAGAGTGAAACCCAACATAGATGGTCTATAAGGGATACAGACAAAAACAGACATTTTTATTACGATCTCTTGATGACCATAATTATGGGTGTCATCAGAAGCAAATCCTGCAAATGGCGTGACAGAGATAATAAAGATGAATATTGAACAATGATCGCTAAAAAAAACGGTGGTTGAGTTTGATGGCTATCCAAAATAGTCCTACGCGTACTCGAAAAGGTGCAAAATGTTCGACCATGAAAAACGTGATGTATTCCGTGTCAGCATGACTCGAGTACGAATAATTCGGAAGTACGTCGCCAACCAACAGCTGGAGGCAATGCATAAAACTGCGCGCCTCCGCTTGGTGATGGTCTGCATGTGTTGAGTGAGTTGTTGGTATTTATGTATTATCCATTTGAGGGGTGGGGAAATGAATAGAAAAACAATAATGAAAACTGGAATTTCTTTTTTTGTGTCACTGGTTCTTTTGGGCGGACCGGGCGTTTTGTTTGCCTGTGATATCGCCGTTGTATCCTCGGCTGCGTCATCCACAGGGCGGCCCTTGATTATGAAGGTCCGCGATAACAGTATGGGATGGGAACAGGAAGTGACCTGCTATAAACGCTCCACCAACCTGGATCATCCTGGCGTGGGTGGCAGTGTGAGGGTCACGGATAAAACGCGTGGGGTTAATGCCCAGTCCGGTGGGGTCAATGAGGCGGGATTTGCCATCACGAATACCATGGTTTACCAGAAAAGTCCTATCCATGAATACCTTGCAAACGCCAACCTCAATATTATGAGCAATGCGATTATACAATGTATAACCGTGAGTGATTTTGATGCATACATGGCCAGGTGGCATGAGATTACAAGCAACAAAAAACGTATTATCAGTGGAACCTTTGTGGTTATTGATGCTGTGGGTGGAGCTGCCCTTTACGAGATCACCACCGGTGATTCCGATACCGATCTCTATGCCTATGGCGGCCGGGCAAAAATTCATAAAATTGATGCAAATACAGGCTTTGTGACAAACGAGGACGGGGATCTGATCGGGAATGACGGACAGATCGGCATGATCACTGACTATGAAAAAAACATCACGATCATGGTGATGGATCAGAGCCGTGAGATTGTTTCTACAGAGTATGCCTTATCCCCGGACAGACAGACTATACTGGACAGCCTTGGCAATGTGGTTGATGGCGGTGATCATTTTTGCGGGATTGTGAACCGGACCAATTCCAGCTTCTGGGTCAATCTGAACGATGATACTCCCAGGGAGGATCGCGCTCTGGATATGATGCTCAGTCTCAAGGCTCAGGGCAGTCTCAATTATCGTTCTGTTCTTCAGGAGGTGAGTCGGGATGTGGCTGTGGATGAATATGCCCTTGAAACCTATCCCAATTTATCCCATCGTGATCCGGGTACAGACACACAGAAGAGTACCTTTCACACCATCAACCGCTACTGTACGAACCTGGCCTTTGTGGTGGACGGCGTTGTTCCCGGGGATGATCCCCGTTTGAGCACTATGTGGACCAATCTGGGCGAGCCTTCTGTGGGTGTGGCCATTCCGGTTTTTCCGGCAGCCAATAATATTTCAGACTATCTGTGGGCCGATACCTCAATCAAAACGATTTTCGGGACCTATCTCCTTGATTTCAAGCCCACCTGCTACATCAATCAGGCCATAAACAATCAGCGCAACACCCTGTATGATGACAATACCAGTGTCAGTTTTCTCACCATCATCCAGGGTATGCCCCTTGATATTATTATGGAAATTTTAAAGTATGACAAGATGCTTGTGACGGCAAGTCCCGAAGAGTGGGCTGAGTATGAAGGCCATCTGATCGAATGGCATGATGGGTTTCTTGATTATCTGGAGCCCCAGGATACCTCGGATATAACCATTGATATGGCCGGACTGATCCGGATCCAGAACTGGACCCGCCCCCTTGAGGATAAGATTCTTGATCAGACCGAGGCCTACCTGAATGCCATGCGCCTGGATCCTGACAAAGTCAGCCAGGGCAATATTTCAGATTTTTCTGAGTACTGTGCTCAGTTCATGTATGACAATTATTCAAAGGCATCCGCAACCCAGGTGAACTGGGGTTTTGATGAACCCTGGGAGACAAGCAAAAGTATCAAACTCCCAAATATATTTGATATTCTTTTTGGGTGGTTCTGATCACTGCGGATATGAGAGTTTGTCAGAGAATGGCTGCTTGTTTAAAAAAAAACATGCACTTACCTGGAATGAGTCCGGCCGGAGACAGGGCATGGGATTAAGGAGTAAGGTTAACCACTCTGTCAAAACAGGTTAGATGATGAGGGTCTGCTGCAAGGGGAATGAATCAACAGACCCGGATCTATCTGTCATGACAGCCTGGGGAACATCAGGCTTCAAGACTCAGGAGACTACCGCTTGTACCGGTGCCACTTGACGATAAAAACGACTGATTCAGGTACTTGTCTATCAGAGAATTCAAACCTGTTTTGAATTCTCTGGCATCCACAGTCCCGTCTCCGTTTGAATCCATGGAACCAAAGAGGTCCGTGTTCTTGCCACTGGAACTGTCAGACGCCTGGAGTAGATCCTGCATCCCACTTCCGGACATCATTCCGGGTGGCAACCTCCTTTCATAGTGCTTGCTCATTTAACAGCAAAGGAAATGCCAAATTCATAAACAAAGGGAATCACCGTATCTCCCTGGGTCAGCCACGATGTTTTAAACCCGAACCTGTTTAGGTAATCACGGATCACTTCGGCGATTTTCATTTCATCTTCAACAATGAGAATGAGTGGGCTGCTCACGGTGCTACCTCGTTGTTTTCGCGTGTAATCACAGGAAAGTCTATGACGATTCGGAGACCTCGGCCTGGATGGTTCTGGGCTTCAGGTGTTTCACGGATGTCCATGCCCATCTTTTCAAACCGGGTCCGGAACAGGGACAGGGTTTGTTTTAATATCAGCACAGGGTCGATGGTCTCCATATTAAATGACAGACCCCCGCAATCGGCAAGGGAAAGAGAGTATAAATCATCGACTATGGTGTTGATATGGCTGACTTCGGAGTGAAGGGACTGGAGTGCCTTGTCATCCCAAGGCCTTACGCCATCCTGCAAAGCTTCAATTTCTCCTTGAAGAATGGACAAGGGGGTTCTCAACTCATGGGGTTTGGACGGGGGCTTGTTTTTGATGACACCAAGGTAACCGATCCCTTGCCCATTGAGCAGGATCTCTTTGAGTATGTTTTCTTTCACATTCCGAGATACGCCGGCCACGGGCATTTTGGATGCATCAAACAAGGAAATCCGGTCGTTGATATGGTTTTTATCCATGGGTCGGGGCGGGGGCATGCCCTGTACCAAATCATCGGGAGGCGGTCTATTGTCCGGATGGAGCGGCGGTTTTGGCGGTGAACTGAAAAGTCCGGGCCCGGGGTCATGGTTTAACGGGAATCCATGGTCGTGTGCATCCACACTGATTTCAACAATATCCCTGAACAGCATTCTTTGAAATATGTATTATGGATAAAAAGTATGATTGGATCAACAAAGAGCATACCGACATGATATGATAGTGGATTCCATTCAAAGAGCCAGGGTGGAGTTTATTTGAGGAGGCCTTTATGTGCGGACGTTTTGCCCAGTTCAGTCCCGTGGATATTCTTAAGTCGCAGTTCGAGATCGACGCATTGACCTGTGAGGTCAGACCCTCCTTCAATATCGCTCCCACAAACGAGGTGATTGCACTGATTCGGCAGGATGGAATACGTCTTGGAAAGTTGCGTTGGGGCCTTGTTCCCCCATGGATGAAGGACCAGGAAAAACCCATAGGGATCATCAATGCCAGGTCTGAAACGCTCAGTGAAAAACCGGCGTTTAAGAAGGCCTTCAAGGAACGTCGTTGTTTGATATTGGCTGACGGGTATTTTGAATGGAAAAAAGAAGGGAACATGAAAATCCCCTATTATTTTTTTCTTCCGTCCAAAACGCTTTTTGGATTTGCCGGATTATGGGAAAGTTGGAAGGACAAAGAGGGGAAAAATCAAAGCTCATGTGCGATTATCACTGGAGACGCCAAAGGGGCCGTTGGTTCAATTCATACACGCATGCCACTGATTCTAAGCCCCAAGGGCGCGGGGCTCTGGCTGGATTCAGGTATCAGGGATGCGGATATCCTTAAAGGGGTCCTTTCGGAACTCTTAAATCCTGACCTTGATTTTCACAGGGTGTCCGAACGTGTTAATGCAGTGTCTTCTAATGGACCGTCCTGCATCGAGAAGGTTCTATGAACCTGGTTCGTTTCAGTTGTCCGTCGTGATATTCACCCCATTGCATTCAATCCAGAATTTGATGCTCTTGTCCCACTTGATTTTGTGGCGGATCATGTATTCGGTTTCGACCTGGGCATAAAACGAAAGGACTTCACCCTGGATCTCTCCATGGTTACTGAGATAACAGGGGACGATGGCATGAAAGCCTGGAAGCAGGTTCACCGAATCCGGAAATTCAGAAACCGGTTGGCCTCCAAGTGTTCCTGTTGACTTCTTGCCGTCCACAGATAAGATACGAACCGATGTTTTGTCATCTGTTTTAAGAACGCCGACAGCCCATTGGGGGGCCTTCGGGTTGTTGTATTTCATGATTGAGCACGCTGAAAGACAATAAAATGTGAGTCCCAGAAGTAACAGCGTATAATTGAATTTTATTGTTTTCATGTTATCCCTATTTAATAAAATTCCAATTATGCATTTATTCCGCATGAATAGTTATGATTGACTACATATATAGAGTTATACATACCTGTTATAGTTTAGGGATCATATAATGTATTTTGAAAAAAATAAAGGGGCATTATGAACATTGAAATTATATCAACGGGTGAGGAACTTTTATACGGATCCATTGAAGATGAAAATGGAGCATATATTGCACGATCACTTGTTGAAAATGGCTTTGATATAGGACGTCACAGCTGCGTGGGGGACGATCTGCCACACCTCACAAATATGTTCAAGGAAGCTGATGGACGTGCCCAGGTCGTGATTGTAACAGGCGGTCTCGGACCAACACTGGATGACAGAACACGATCCGCTGTGGCAGGGGCTTTTGGAAAACGTCTATGTTTTAGTAAGCTTGCTGAAAAATCAGTGAATGATTTTTTTAAAAAAAGAGGAAAAGACGTTCCTGAATCAAATAAAAGCCAGATGACCTTGCCTGATGGGGCGGTCTGCCTTGAAAATACAGTGGGAACTGCTCCGGGATTTTCATTTCATACCGGGAACAGTCTTTTCTATTTTCTTCCGGGGGTTCCTTCGGAAATGCGTCATATGATGGCCAGTCATGTGATTCCTGGGCTGGTATCCTTGAACAGGGAAAGAAGGGATTTTTTTTTCCTAAGGGCCGTATCCCATTTCGGTATTTCCGAGGCTGAGGTCGACATGCGTCTTTCAGGACTTGAAAATGCTTTCCCCGGAATCAAGCTGGGATTGCGTGCAGTTTTTCCGGTGATTCACGTTAAACTCTATGCCAGGGGAGGAGATACATCAGGTCTCAACGAGCAGCTTCAATCTGCCCAGGATTGGGTCCTTGATCGCACCGGAGACTATGCGTTTTCCACAGAAGATCGAAGTCTGGCCGAAGAGGTTGGACTGAGTCTTATTCGGCATAAAAAGACCCTGGCCCTTGCCGAGAGTTGCACTGGTGGACTGATCAGTCATATGCTGACCCAGGTTGCGGGCAGTTCTGAGTATTTCCTGTTTTCCGGAGTCACGTATTCCAATCAGTCCAAAGTTCGTATCCTGGGTGTTCCTGAAGAACTTCTTCATGACTTCGGTGCTGTGAGTGAACAGACCGTGAGTTCCATGGCAGAGAGAGCCCGGATTATTTCCGGCGCTGATTTTGGCCTGGCCACCAGCGGCATTGCCGGACCTGGAGGAGGAAGCACGGATAAACCTGTGGGGACTGTTTTTATCGGCTTGTCATCCCAAAAGGGAACGAGGACCATTGGATTCAAGCAGGACTATGGGGAAAGGGAAAAGAATAAGACGGCTTTTGCCATGACAGCTCTGGATTTTTTAAGGCGGGAGTTGGGGTGATGGGTGGGACTGAGTGGACGGGGTGAATTTATGGTTTATTTAATCGGGGAAACAGGCAGGCTGAAATCAGGTAGCATAGGGCGGCGGTGATCATGACGGTATGAAATCCGTATTCAATGGCCATCAGGATGGCTATGATGGCGGCTGTGACCGATGCCACGCTGTTCCATGCCCAATAGATGCCGAGTGATTCATGCTTTCCTGCGCGATTGAGCTGGGACACACCCAGGGGAAAGGCGGTTCCCATGAAAAACGCCGGAAAAGCGATTAAAACCACTGAAATCATGATACGCACCATATTACTTTGAATGCCCATCAGTGAACGGATCAGGTGGAGACCAAAAAGGCTCTGGACCACCAGGAGGAGGGATAGAATCAGAAGTAAGGCACTTCCGGGAACACGTGTGGACAGGCGTTCGGATACGAAGGAGCCAATCCCTGAAAACATCAGAATGGAAAAGAGAACCACACTAAGTGCGTAAAATGGGTGGCCTAAAAACAGGATCAGTTGCTGGGAAAAGGACACTTCCACAAGCATGAAACCCATGCCGATGCAGAAAAAATACAGCCAGCCCGGAATGTCAGGCCTGTTTTTTTCCAGGCGGAATGAAAAAATGATCAGGATCAGAGAGGCCAAAATCATTTCTCCAAGAAGAAGAACAAGAATGGTCTGGCCGTCAAAACGCGAATATCCGGATATGTAATCCCCTGAACTGAAGATGTTTTTGAGTTTTCGGTTTTCAAAGTAAAAGGGGGAATCATCCGTGGGTGGAGACACCTGATAAGGATAGTCATTGATCCAGGCCTCTTTGTCCCTGGCTTTCACATAGCTGTAAAATTTCATGGCAGTGAAAATGACTTTATCCGGCCTGTAAAGAAAGCTGTATCCTTTTTGATCAGCAATATCGGCGATGGTCTTGATTTCTTCAGGGCTGAAGGGGTGTTGCTTTGCAAGAAGGATCGCAAACCGCTTTGATTGAAAAAATAAAATGTTTTTTTCAGGAGATTTTATGCCTTGATCTTCAAGGGCTGATAGTGCCAGGCAGAACAGGCGCAGGGAAAATCGCGGATAGCCCTTGGCACTGGGTATAAACCAGTGGGTGAGACTTAAAAGGCCCTGGGGTGTCAAATGGTTGTAAAACTGGTTAAAGGCTTCCCGAGTGTAAAGGAAATTTTCAGAAAGCGCAAAAGCCCCTGCCTGGGTCGAACTGCAGGTGTCCACCCCGCTCAGCTGAATCAGATCATAGTGATCCCTGGATGATTCCAGAAATCTCCGACCTT